>NZ_WBSM01000013.1 GCF_009299505.1 Bifidobacterium ramosum
GGGTGCGGGGATGGGCGAGGGCGTGCATGTGTGGGTAACCGCGGGTTATCCACGCTGACGATCCCCTGAGCGTGTATATATGACGGTTTGATCCGGGGTAACCCCGGGTTGCCCACGCGCAGACGGGCGCGAGTGTGTGCAATCCGGGGCCGTACACTGGGGTGCATGACGAATGACGAGGCGATGGTGTGCGCGCTACGGTTGGCGGACGAGGCGGCGGGCGACGGCGAAGTGCCGGTCGGTGCGGTCGTGCTGGATGCCGACGGGCGGGTGATCGGCGAGGGGCGCAATACGCGGGAGACGCACGGCGATCCGTTGGCGCACGCCGAAGTGCTGGCGATGCGTGATGCCGCACGACGGCTCGGCGGTTGGAATCTGGCGGATTGTACGCTCGTGGTGACGTTGGAGCCGTGCCCGATGTGCGCCGGGGCGTGTGTGCAGACGCATGTCGGGCGGATCGTGTTCGGTGCGTGGGATGCGAAGCTGGGCGCGTGCGGATCGATATGGGATATTCCTCGCGATCCGCATGTTGGCCATGTGCCTGAGGTGATTGGCGGGGTGCGCGAGGGGGAGTGCGCGCGCGTGCTCGCCGACTTCTTCGCCGCGCGTCGGTAATCCCGGGTTGCACACGCAAAGCGGTGCCGGGATGGCCATCTGACTGCCTGACTGACTGGGCAGCCGGATGGCTAGGCCGGGACGGCCGGCCATCGCGCCGATGAATTACTTTCCAGCTACGGCGAACACTCCGCGGGATGGCAAGGAAAACGCGCTGCCGTACCATCGGTAACGGAACGAACTCCAACCATCACCGCAAAGGGGTATGCAATGCTGCGCATCGAACAATTCCAAGGCACCGCCGCCGACGGCACCGACCTCACCGCCGTCTACGCCGAACAATCCGTCGCGAACGTCGCCGTCGCCCTGATCTTCCCCGGCGACGACCTGCCGCGCTTCGTCCACTGGGGCCGCCCGCTCGCCGAACCGTCCACCGTCATCAACCTGTACGACGCCTTGCACCCGCAGCGTGTCTCCGGTGCGCTCGACGACACCCCGTGGCCGTCCGTCCTGCCGACGCAATCTGAATCGTGGATCGGTGCGCCGCGGTTCGAGGTCCGTCGCGATGGCGTCGAACTGCACTGCAAATTCGCGGTCGAGGCAGTCACGGCCAGTCTGCCCGCGGTTGGGGCGGTCGAGTCGGTTGAGTCAGCCGAGTCGGTTGAATCAGCCGAGTCGGTTGAATCAGCCGAGTCGTCCGCGTCGGCCGCAACCGCGCACGTCACCGTCGGCGACCAGCTCGTCGTCGTCCGCGACGAGAACCCCCAGCCGACCCCGACCATCACCGTCGAAGCAGTCGACCACGAACAGGGCGTCGGCATCATCTGGACCTGCGAACTCGACGAATCCGGACTCGTCCGTCAGAAACTCGACGTCACGAACCTCGGCGCCGGCAGCCTCGACGTCGGCCGCATCGAACTGGGTTTCCCGCTGCCCGCCGTTGCGTCCGAAATCCTCACCACCACCGGCCATCACCTGCGCGAACGCCATCCGCAGCGTCAGCCGCTCACCGTCGGCCGTTTCGAAAAACTCTCGATGGCCGGCCGACCCGACTTCGACGCGAGCCTGCTGCTATCCGCCGGTGCGCCGGGCTTCGGTTTCGAACACGGCGACGTGTACGCCGTGCACGTCGGCTGGAGCGGCAACAGCGTCCTGTCCGCGGAACGGCTGCCGTACACGACCGGTCTGATCGGCGGCGGCGAGATCCTGCTCGGCGGCGAGATCGTGCTCGCCAACGCCGCGACGTACACGACCCCGTGGGTGTACGGGTCGTACGGTGACGGGCTCAATGAGGTTGCCGCGCGCTTTCATGCATACCTTCGCAACGTGCATCACGACGCGCGACGTGCGCTCGGCGTCGCCGACAAGCCGCGGCCGGTGATCCTCAACACGTGGGAGGCCGTGTATTTCAACCACGATTACGAGACGTTGACAGCGTTGGCAAACAAGGCCGCGGCGACCGGCGTGGAACGGTTCGTGGTGGACGACGGATGGTTCGGCTCGCGTCGCGACGACACGTCCGGTCTGGGCGACTGGCGGATCGCGCAGGATGTATGGCCGGACGGGCCGAAGAGTCTGCGATCGTTGGCAGAGTATGTGCATGGGCTCGGCATGGAGTTCGGCCTGTGGTTTGAGCCGGAGATGGCGAACCTGGATTCCGATCTGTACCGCGCGCATCCCGACTGGGTGCTGCGGCCGACCGCGAACCGGCTGCCGATGCAGGGACGATCGCAGCAGGTCGTCGATCTGACGAACCCGGATGCGTATGCATACGTATACAACGCGATGGATGCGCTGGTCGGTGAGCTTGGAATCGACTACATCAAGTGGGACCACAACAAGCTCGTAACGGAGGCCGTGTCGCCGCGCACCGGCCGTCCCGCCGTGCATGCGCAAACGTTGGCGGTGTATCGGATCTTCCGTGATCTCAAGGCCGCGCATCCGGGACTGGAGATCGAAAGCTGTTCGTCGGGCGGCGGGCGCGTGGATCTGGGGATTCTCGAGCTGGCGGACCGCATTTGGGTGTCCGACTGCGTGGATCCGGTGGAGCGTGCGGACATCCAGTGCTACACGTCGCTGCTTGTGCCGCCGTTCATGATGGGCGAGCATGTGGGCGCGAGCCCGGCGCATTCCACGCAGCGCGCGACCAGTCAGGAGATGCGCATGGCGATGGCGTTCTTCGGGCATATGGGCATCGAGTGGAACCTGCTCAAGGAGTCGGACGCCGACGTGGCGAAGCTGGGCGAGTGGGTGGCCGAGTTCAAGAAGCACCGCGAGTGGTTTGCGGTGGATACGTGCGTGCATGCGGACTGCGCCGATCCGGCGGTGCGTGTGGACGGTATGGTGAAGCCGGATCGTTCGGCCGCGTTCTACCGGTTCACGCAGCTGACGACGTCGGCCACGTATCCGGCTGCGCCGATTCGTGTGCCGGGGTTGGATCCTGCTGCGACGTATCGGATTCAGCCGTTGTGGTTGGACTTGGATCTGGCTGGGTTGAGGATCGGCAACGGGCAGTCGCCGCTGGGATGGTGGACGTCGGACGGCGTGCTGATGACCGGTCGCGCGTTGGAGACCTACGGTTTGCGGCCGCCGGCGCTGCATCCTGCACAGAGCGTGCTGTTTACTGCCATCCAGCAGTGATCGCTCTTGCTCTTAACGGACATACAGCCGAAAACGACAGTCAAATCGGCTGTATGTCCGTTGGAGAGAGCGGGTGAGGGGAGTGGGCGATTGCGGCGTTCCTTGGTGCTGACGCCTCTCTCTCCTCAACGGACATACAGCCGATTTGCCCGCCCTTTTCGGCTCTATGTCCGTTAAGGAGGGCAGGGGTCTGTGGCGTTGATGATGATTCCAGATGCTTATGCGTTCCATTCCTCAACGGACATACAGCCGATTCGGGTGGTGAAATCGGCTGTATGTCCGTTGAAAGGTGGAGGAGTGGGGCCTTCTGGGATCGGACTGTGTGGGGCGGGTCGCGCTGTGGCTCCCCTCTCCGAGGGGAGCTGTCGCCAAAGGCGACTGAGGGGAGCAGAAGGGGAGCCCCCGCTTCCCGGTCACCCGATGTATCGCGCGATGACGCGCGACGCGGCGGCCTTCGCCCAGAGCTGCCAGTCATGGTCGACGACGGTGAATTTGACCGGCGCGGCCTGACTGTGCCGATACCGGTTGATGCCGTCACGGATCGAACCCATGCCCATCTTCGCGATGAACGCCGACTCGCCCGCGATCATCACCGACGACGGCATCGCGATGTTCGCCACCGTCGCGATCAGCGAACCCAGTCGGAAGCACGTCAGATCAACCAGTCGCGTCGCCTGCGGCACCCCGGCCCGCGCGTCGCGCGCGAAATCGGCGAACGCGCACGCCCGACCGATCATATGCGAATACTGATCCGCGATCGAATCATCCGTCAGACACTGCGCGCATCCGATATGACCGGCCACGCAACGCGGCCCCTCCGGATCGACCAACACGTGTCCGAGTAGTCCGTAACTCTTGTCGGGATACGTGACCGGTTCGCCGCGCATCGCCAACGAATAGCCCACGCCCACGCCGATCGTGAGCACGGCGAACGCTTCCAATCCGACGCCCGGCCCGAACCAACTCGCATCGACCAGCAGCGCGTCGATATCGTTGTACACGCCGCACGGCAGCCCGGTCGCAGCCTCGACCATCGCACCCAACGCGATGTCGCCATCCCAATGCAAAAACGGTGCAAACGTAACCACCGCATCGTCCTGTACATGACCGCCGATCGCCACGCCGATCGCCGTCGGCTCTGGCAACGTTGTCAATGGATCCGCCGTTAGTTCCTGCCGACACTCGTCCGCCAGCCGTGCGATCACCGCAACGACCGACTCGGGCGACTGGTTGGTGAACGCGATCTCGTGCCGTCCGGATACGACCGCGCCATGCGCGTTGACCACGGCCGCGATGGCCGACGTGCCGTGCACCTTGACGCCGATGAACGTGCGAGCGTTCGCACACAGCGACAATGCGGTCTGCGGTCGGCCGCGCCGATCCGACGGTTCCTTCGCGGTGAACCCCTGCGGCAGCGGGCCTCGCGGCACCGCATCGCCTGGCAGTTCCTCGATGACGCCGGCGTAGATCAAGTCGCCGGTGATGCGCGACAGTGCGCCCTGCGATAGGCCGAGCAGTTGCGCGAGCGTGGTGCGTGCGATCGGCCCGTACTGCGCGATCGCCTGCGCCACGCGATGCATGTACTCCGATCCGTCGAACCAGTGCGGAAACTCCTGCGGCATCGGTGAACCTCCTCGTTGGCGACTGTTGCCGGCTGTCGGTTGCCGGCGACGTGCCGGTCGGCTGGTCGAACGGTCTTATTGGTCGGCTATCCGTTCCTAGGTCACCAAACTACTACGGGACGTGCTGGACGTACTCCGCGCGGCGTTTACTGTTGACGGACATACAGCCGTTTATATCGATGAAATCGGCTGTATGTCCGTTGAAGAATAAAGCAATCAGCGTCACGAACTGTCGTCCATGGGCATCTCCACCTCCCCTCTTACGGACATACAGCCGATTCCAACGGTGTAATCGGCTGTATGTCCGTAAGAGGGGAGGAGTGAGTGGTGTGCAAGGATGATGCGTACGGACGGCGGCCTGGATGCTATTTGCTTCGCTCTCTGACGGACATACAGCCGATTTGGGTGGGTGAAAAACGGCTGTATGTCCGTCAGGGTGGTATGTGCGCTCCCGAGAGGTGCGTCGACCGAATTACTTTCCGGCGCGCCGGTGATCGCGCCGGATGGGAATGAAAACCGTCGCCGCTTATCCTGTTGCCCAACGTAACATGCGCATCGCATGCCAACGATCGCACCCCATCCCACGTATGCAGCAAAGGAGCCGACGATGACCACCTTCACCCGCCAAACCCTACCCGACAACGTTCGCACGAACGGCGCCACCCCGAACCCGTGGTGGTCGAACGCCGTCGTCTACCAGATCTACCCGCGGTCGTTCCAGGACACCAACGGCGACGGATTCGGCGATCTCAAAGGCATCACCAGCCGTCTTGACTACCTCGCCGACCTCGGCGTCGACGTACTCTGGCTGTCCCCGGTCTACAAGTCCCCGCAGGACGACAACGGCTACGACATCTCCGACTATCAGGACATCGACCCGCTGTTCGGCACCCTCGCCGACATGGACGAGCTGCTCGCCGAAGCGCACCGGCGCGGCATCAAGATCGTGATGGACCTCGTCGTCAACCACACGTCCGACGAACACGCGTGGTTCCAAGCGTCGCGCGACAAGAACGATCCGCACGCCGACTGGTATTGGTGGCGTCCGGCCCGCCCCGGCAAGACGCCCGGCACGCCCGGCGCCGAACCGAACCAGTGGGGATCGTACTTCGGCGGCTCCGCGTGGGAGTATGACGAGACGCGCGGCGAATATTACTTCCACCAGTTCTCGAAGAAGCAGCCCGATCTCAACTGGGAGAATCCGGCCGTGCGCCGCGCCGTGTACGACATGATGAACTGGTGGCTTGATCGTGGCGTCGACGGCTTCCGCATGGACGTGATCACGCTCATCTCGAAGCGCGTCGACTCCGCCGGTCACCTGCCCGGCGAGCCCGGCAGCGAGATTGCGGACGGCCCGGTGGGCGAGGAGGGCTACTCGAACCCGAGCCCGTTCTGCGCGGACGGCCCGCGGCAGGACGAGTTCCTCGCCGAAATGCGCCGTGAGGTGTTCGACGGTCGCGACGGCTTCCTCACCGTCGGCGAGGCGCCCGGCATCACGCCCGCGCGCAACGAGCACATCACCGATCCGGCCAACGGCGAACTCGACATGCTCTTCCTGTTCGAACATGTCGACTTCGACTGCGAGGGCGTCAAGTGGAAGCCGCTGCCGCTCGAACTGCCGAAGCTTAAGCGGATCATGGCCGGCTACCAGTCCGCCGTTGCGAACGTTGGCTGGGCCAGCCTGTTCACCGGCAACCACGACCAGCCGCGTGTCGTCTCGCGGTGGGGCGATGACTCCTCCGAGGACAACCGCGTGCGTTCCGCGAAGGCGCTCGGCCTTATGCTGCACATGCACCGCGGCACGCCGTATGTGTATCAGGGCGAGGAACTCGGCATGACCAACGCGCACTTCACGCGCCTCGACCAGTACCGCGATCTGGAGACGCTCAACGCGTACTGTCAGCGCGTCGAGGAGGCGAGGGTGCAGTCGGCCGAGTCGATCATGGCCGGTTTCGCCGCGCGCAGCCGCGACAATTCGCGCACGCCGATGCAATGGGACGGTTCGACATACGCCGGATTCACCGCGCCGGACGCCGCGACCGAACCGTGGATCGCCGTCAATCCGAACCATGCGGAGATCAATGCGGCCGCCGAGTTCGACGATCCGGATTCCGTGTATGCGTTCTACAAGCGGCTGATCGCGTTGCGGCATGAGAACGCGACTGTCGCGGCCGGCTCGTGGACGCTGATCGATGCGGATGATCCGCACGTGTACGCGTTTGTGCGTGAGTTGGATGGTGAACGGTTGCTGACGATGATCAATCTGTCCGGGCGGACGGTCGATCTGCCGGCCGAGTCGGTTGCGCTGCTCGAGGGTGCGGCTGGTGATGGTGACGTGACTGACGGCGACGGTGGGTCGGTGAGCGATGCTGGAGCGGCGGCGAACTGGGTTGGTGCGATGACGAGCGATGCAGGTTCGACGACTGTTGCGGAAGATGACGTGGTGATCGCGACGTACGACGCGGCGCATGCCGTCGCGTCGCTGGCCAAGCGTGAGTTGGCCGCGTGGGAGGGCGTGGTCGTGCGTCTGTAAGACGTCTGCCTTCTTCCCCTAACGGACATACAGCCGATCTGCCCTGCGAAATCGGCTGTATGCCCGTTGAGAGGAGGGGTGATGTGTGCGTTGGCCGGTGATGGGTGATGTGCACGTGTACTGCCGCTGTCGTCCTGCGTGGTTCTCTGTGTATCTGTTGTCTCCTTCCTAACGGACATACAGCCGATTGCATCGTTGGAAACGGCTGTATGTCCGTTAGGGAGTGAGGAGATGAGTCCAAGGGACGTAGAACGACGAAAAGGGGAACGGAGACTCGCGTCTTCGTTCCCCTTAAGGCTTATGTCATCGACTTTCGTGACATCGAAAAGCTAGAAATCAGCCCTCGATTGCGATGGTGTGCTTGGCTTCAACCTGCGGCTGAGCCTGCATCTTCGGGACTTCAAGGCACAGCGTGCCGTTCTTGTAGCTGGCGTGAATATCGGATTCCTTCACGTCCTCGCCAACGTAGAAGCTACGCGAGCAACTGCCCATGTAGCGTTCGCGACGCAGCCACTTGCCGTCCTGCGCCTTGTCGTCGTGATCCTCGTCCTTATGAGCCGACACGGTCAGGTAACCGTTGTTCAGCTCGACCGAGATGTCGTTCTTATCGAAGCCCGGCATGTCGATATCAACGTCGTAGCAGTTATCCTTCTCACGAACATCGGTCGACATCATGTTGGCCGGCATCGCGGCGGTGGCCGTGTTGTCGGTGTTGCGCCAACCCTCGAAGAACGGATCATCGAACAGATCCGAGAACATCGTGTCATTCATCAAAGCCGGAAACATCGCCATAATCAATACTCCTTGCATTGCGAGGAGGAGCGGTTTGGCTTCCGCGGCCGCCGACTAAAACCCTCGTTTCGATCGGCGGCCCGGTATCGTGGCCGCTTCCGGAACCCCTCACCGGGGCTCCTTCATTGCCTTGCGATTCTCAATATAGGCGGGTTGGCGTGGGACGGTAGCGGATTTTACCCACGGTGAAAAAACTTGAGTCTATGTGGCTCAAGTTTTGATGGATGCCTCCGTTTGCACTCCTCAACGGACATACAGCCGATTGCGTGGTCGAAATCGGCTGTATGTCCGTCAGGGATGGGGGTTGTAAGTTGAGGGTGAGTCGCGTATCGTCTGGATATCGCCGTTCTCTCAACGGACATACGGCCGATTTGGATGGCCGAATCGGCCGTATGTCCGTTGAGGAGTGAGGACGATGACGCTACGGATATGACTGAGCGTTGATTCCTGTCCTGTCTGCGGACATACAGCCGATTTGGGTAGGTGAAACGGCTGTATGTCCGTTGATGGGTGAGGGTGATGGCGCTAAGGATGTGGCCCGGGTGTTGATTCCCGCCATCCCCTTACGGACATACAGCCGATTCGGCCGCCAAAATCGGCTGTATGTCCGTAAGAGAGGATGCGGGCTGCTCTGTATGTCCGTTGGGGAGATAGCTAGAGCGTGCGACGGAACGGCGGTGCGGGGAGACCGTCGCCGTTGAACAGCGAGGCGGGTCCCCAGCTGCGCCACGCATACCGCACGGCAACGGGTCGCATCACCGCAGTCGCATCGCGGTGTGATCCGTTGCCGTTGACCGCATGCTCGGCATCTCCCTCATCATTCGTGCCGAGCGTGCCAACCGTGCCGAGCGTGTCATCTGCGTCGGCCGTGCCATCGGCGCCGTCGCGGCTGTGCGTATCGACCGTGCCGCCCTTCGCGTGCAGCACGACCGTATCTCCGTGGATCGTGGCGTCGGCGGGATGGTAGATGCCGTCCGCGCCGGCCAGCTCGAATCCCGACTGTCCGGCCTCGCGATAGCGGCGGGATGCTGCACTCTTGCCATTATCGTCAGTACCGTTTGCGATACCGGCGCCGTTGATGATCCCGGTGCCGTGCGTGCCGTCGGCGCCGCTGTCCGCGCCACCGTTGCCGGCGTTACTGCCGCTGTCATTGCCGTCGTTATGGTCGCCGCCGTTGTCGTTATCGGCGCCAGCATCGCCGTACGTTCCCGGAGTGGTGCCGTCGAAATGCAGTCCATCCGCATGATCGAACCGCAGCGCGACTGTAATGGTATGGTCGCACTGTGATTCATCGCCGTCAGCGTCGGCACTGTCATCCACACGGACATTGCTATCGTTGGCATCGTCCGTAACGTATGCACTATCCGCAGTCCGTGCGGCATCATGATCGTCCCGCGCACTGGTAACGGTACTGATAACGGTACCGGTAACGGCCGCACTGCCAACGGTCGCACCGATCAGTTCCGGTCCGTCCACGGCGATGTCCGTACGCCCGTAGACGTGCCGTAACGCGCAGTCGGCCAGCCGTTCGCCGGGCGTACGCTTGTCGGTCGGATGGATGTTGTCGAATTCGCCGCAGTCGATCGTCGTGATCGTGTATACGTTCGCAATCGTGCGTGCCGCATCCCACTGCGCCTCGCGGATCACCGGCCAATGCAGCGGGTCGGCGTGTGCCGCGGCCGTGGTCTTGTCGATCCACTGCGGCAGCTGCACGATCAGGAACGGCAGCGCGTCGGTCTTCCCCTCGCCGTCGTTCGAACGTTCCCACAACCCGCGCCACTCGCCGATCAGCAGCGGCAGCAGCTCACGGTACGAGTCACAGTACGCCTCGTCTTCCTCGCCCTGATACCACAGGAACCCGGCGATGCCGTACGGCGCGACGCGTTCGACCATCGTGCCGAACGGTCCGGTCGGCCGGTACTGCGAGGTCGGCGTGACCGGCGGCGGCCACGGGCATTCGCCGTACCGTGCGTTCAGCGTGTCCCACGTGATGTCCGGTTCAGCCGCACGCGCCTTGCCGATCGCATCGTTCCATGCGTCGAACCGCATCTTCCACGCAACCGTTTCAGTTTCGAACTGTTCGTCCGTCTT
Organism: Bifidobacterium ramosum; assembly: GCF_009299505.1. Lineage (GTDB taxonomy): Bacteria > Actinomycetota > Actinomycetes > Actinomycetales > Bifidobacteriaceae > Bifidobacterium > Bifidobacterium ramosum. The sequence goes on from NZ_WBSM01000013.1 coordinate 10,234, forward strand.
GCCGGCGATCGCCGCGTCGAACCGCGCGAGATAGCCGCGTCCGGCCTCGCACGTCTCCAGCGTGGCCCGGCTCATCCACGACGTGATCGACGTGCCGCCGATATAGCAGTCCACGATGCCGACCGGCATGTCCGGCCCCAGTTCGGCGCGCAGTTTCCGCGCGAAATAGTACGCGACTGCGGACATGTAGCCGCTGGTGTCCGGCCCGCTCGGTTGCCAGACCGCGTGATCCTCGGCGTCCGTGTCGACGACGCCGGTTTTCGGCGTGTTGTAAAACCGCAGCAGCGGGTCGGTGCTCGCCGCGACGGCCGCATCCGCCCCCGCGCTGTTGCGCAGCTCGAGCTCCATGTTGCTTTGCCCGCCGGCCAGCCACACCTCGCCCACGTACACGCGCAGGTATTTGAGCGTGATGCCGGATCGGTCGCTGACGGTCAGCTCGTATGGGCCGCCGGCCTCGAGCGCGGGCAGCGTGACGAGCCAGTCGCCGTACGCGTCGATGGTGCCGAACGCGCTGACGCGATCGGTTTGTGCGGTGGACGATTGGCTGACATGGAGCGTCAGCGGCATGGTCGCGCCGTCTTCTGACAGGGTGACGATGACCGGTCGGCCGGGGGTGCCGGTGCCGAACACGGGGATCGGCCGGTGCCGTTGCAGCACCATGTCGTGCGAGAAGATCGCGGCCGGGCGCAGTTCCGGCGCGCCGATCGGCTTGTCGACGGCATCGGACTCGGCTCCGGCGGCCAGTCCGGACATGTTCGCGCCGGGGGCCGGGCCGGTGGCGATGGCGGACGGTTCCGGCGTGGTGTCGGGCGATGTGGCCGTGGCTGCGGCGGAGGCAGTTTCACGTGATGTTTCACTCATGATCTCAGTCCTTCCAGATGTCGTCGCCGAGCGACTCGATGAACGCGGTGAGCTCGCGGGCCATCTCCTCGTGCTCCGCGATGCGTGGATGACCCGGGGTCGCCGCGCCGTTGCGCGCGAACATGAAGTGGTGCGCGACGGGACCGCGGCCGCGGGAGACGGCGGAATCGTTGCCGTTGACGTCGTGTGCAGCAGCGTTGTCATGGCTGACAACGCTGGCATCAGTGCGTGCGTATGTATCCGTGGCATCCGCAGTGCCAGCGTTCGCAAACGGAGTCGTGCCGAACGGTGCCGTCGGCGGCTCGTCGATCGTCGCGTTGAACGACCGCACGGCCTCGTCGATCGCGCGGTCCCACGCAGGATCGTGCATCAACAGCGTGGTGATGCATACGATCGTCGCGTGCGGATACTGCGCATGGATCGACCGCAGGAAATCCACGTACCGCGTACGCCAGTGCGCCGCCTCGAACCCGTCGTAGTCGTTCGCCATGAAGTCGTTCGGATGCGCGTCGTTCTGTCCGATCGCGACTACCACGACGTGCGGTGTGTACCGCGAGAAATCCCACGGTTTCGTCTCGCCGAGCGCCGGGTTGTACTCGATGCGATCCCAGATGCTTTCCTGGCCGACGTAATTCGGCCCGCAGAACCAGCCGATGCCGTCGATCAGCGACGCGCCGCCCTGCGACGTGTCGTGCAACGCCGCGCCGAGATTGCGCGCGACGATCGCGTCATACGAGTACCACGCGTTGCTGTAACCGCTCAAGTCGACGTCCGGGTCGGCCTTGCCGACGTACAGCGACGCCTCGTTGCGCTCGCCGCAAGACACCGAGTCGCCGAAGACTTCGATGCGGCGGGTCGGCGCGGGGTCGAGCGGCGGCATCACCTGCGCGCCGGGGTCGAGGCCGAAGCCGAGCATGTCAAGATAATGCTGGCCGTCCTGCCGTTTGAACACGATCGCCTCGTGCTCGATGTCGGGCAGGTTGTCGGCCAGTGTGACCGTGACCGGGCCGTATGTGGGCGCGTGGTCGGGGTCCGTGGCGCCGGACGGGATGCGGACCTTGGTCTGCACGCCGTCGATGATGACGCCAAGTTGCGTGTCGCCGTACGTCCAGTGGTTGACGACGGTGGCGGTGAGCGACGTGCCGGTGAAACGGAACGCGGTCTGCGTGTACGGATAGACCCAGACCGGTCGGGTGGGATCAGCGTCGTCTATGCGGCCCATCGTGCGCAGGGCCGGATGGTTCAGCGTGATGACGGTGCGGCTGTCGTTGTGGTCGGCGTGTTGCGTGGCGCTGGTGTCTGCGGTCTGGTTCATGGCGATCTTCGTTGCTCCTCATTGATGTGGAATGATGCCGGTTCAGCCGGGGTGGCGATGCGCCGCGAGGGGCGATGGTCGAGTGACGTAATCCCGTGTCGCGCAACACCTTAACCGGTTAATAAAAATTATGATACACTGTCTGAGGACGAAATACAGTTACCGATCGGTCGCTAACGATGGCGTCCAATCGGACCGTTCCCGGAATCCTCCGGGAACAACGCAACAGCATCACACAAGCAGAAAGGAATCACCGATGAGCCTTCCCACCGTCCCCGACAACTTCATGTTCGGCACCGCCACCGCGTCGTACCAGATCGAAGGCGCGGTCAATGAAGACGGCCGCTGCCCGTCCATCTGGGACACCTTCTCGCACGCCGCCGGACATACCGTCAACGGCGACACCGGCGACGTCGCCACCGACTCGTACCACCGCTACAAGGAAGACATCGCACTGCTCAAGGAGCTCGGCGTCGATGCCTACCGCTTCTCCATCGCCATGCCGCGTATCGTGCCCACCGAAGGCGGTCCGACCAACGAAGCCGGTCTCGACTTCTACGAGCGCGTCGTCGACGAGCTGCTCGCCAACGGCATCAAGCCGTGCGCCACGCTGTACCACTGGGATCTGCCGCAGTACCTCGGCGACAAGGGCGGCTGGCTGAACCGCGACACCGCCTACCGCGTCGCCGACTACACGCGCCGCGTGGCCGAGCGCCTCGGCGACCGCGTCGACACGTGGATCACCCTCAACGAGCCGTGGTGCTCCTCCTACCTGAGCTACGGCGGTACCGAGCACGCGCCGGGCCTGGGCGGCGGCCCGGCCGCGTTTGAAGCGGTTCACCACCTCAACCTCGCCCACGGCCTCATGGTGCAGGAGCTGCGCGACGAACTCGGCGACGCGGCCAAGGTCGCCGTCACCCTCAACCTCCAGTTCAACCGCGGCGACGCGGACGCCGTGCACCGCACCGACCTGATCGGCAACCGCGTCTTCCTCGACCCGATGCTGCGCGGCTACTATCCGGCCGAACTGTTCGCCGTCACCAAGGGCATCTGCGACTGGTCGTTCGTCAAGGACGGCGACCTCGAGCAGATCCACCAGCCGATCGACCTGCTCGGCATCAACTACTACTCAACCGGTTTGGTCGCGATGAGCGACCGACCGCAGTTCCCGCAGTCCACCGAAGCGAGCACGTTCCCCGGCTGCAGCGACATCGACTGGCTGCCGACACCGGGCGAGCACACCGAAATGGGCTGGAACATCGACCCGAACGGCCTGTACGACATGCTCGTGCGCGTGCACAACAACTACCCGGAGATGCCGATGTTCATCACCGAAAACGGCATCGCGTGCGCCGACGAGCTCGTCACTGAGACCGATCCCGCGACCGGCGACACCGTCAAGGCCGTGCACGACGATAAGCGCATCGCCTACCTCACCAAGCACTTCGACGCGGCCCGCCGCGCGATGGAGGCCGGCGTGGACCTGCGCGGCTACTTCGTGTGGTCGATGCTCGACAACTTCGAGTGGGCGTTCGGCTACACCAAGCGCTTCGGCATCACCTACGTGGATTACGAGACGCAGGAGCGCACGCCGAAGGACAGCTTCAAGTGGTACCGGAAGCTCATTGCCGGACGCGAGCTGCCGGTGCTGTGACGGGGCGCTGATTCGAGTGCGCGTGGCGGAAAACGCTCGCTCAGCCGGTTCTGAGCGAGCGTTTTCCGCCACTCCGTTGTGTCGTGGCGGTTTTCGCTCGCTGAGTGCCCTGTAGACGAGCGTTTTCTGCCACGACGATGACATCATGACGATGACATCACGGACACGATGGACTTGCCGGGAACGATGATGACAGCCGGCGGCTGCCGGCGATAACGCAAGGTAAAGGAGCCGATAATCATGACGATGACAACGGTGTCAGCAGCCGACGGGCGCATGCTCTACGGCGGTGACTACAACCCGGAACAGTGGCCCGAGGAGATCTGGGCCAAGGACATGGAACTGTTCCACGAGGCCGGCATCAACGAGGTCACGCTCAACGTGTTCTCGTGGGCCAGCCTGCAGCCCAGTGAACATGAATACGATTTCAGCCGCCTCGACCGCATCGTCGACACGGTCACCAAGGCCGGCATGAGCATCATCATGGCCACGTCCACCGGCGCGCTGCCGTCATGGCTGTCGCTCGAATATCCCGAGGTCGAACGCGTCGACTTCTTCGGTCGCAAGCATCGGCAGGGCGAACGCCACGACGCCTGCCCGAACAGTCCCGTCTACCGGCGGCTGTCGGCCGCGCTTGCCGGCAAACTTGCTGAACGATACGGCCATCTTGCCAACGTTGTCGGCTGGCACATTAGCAACGAGTACGGCGGATACTGCTACTGCGAACGGTGTACTCAAGCGTTTCAGCAGTGGCTGCGCAAGCACTACGCGACGATCGATGATCTCAACGCGGCCTGGAACACGGCGTTCTGGAGCGGCACATTCCAGTCGTTCGACCAGATCGGACTGCCGGACTTCGCCGGCGACGGCATCGACGGCAACCGCGCCGTACTGCCCGGCTACACGATCGACTACCGCCGCTTCTTCAGCGACTCGATCCGCGAGGCGTACCACCTCGAGAAACTCGCCGTCCGCGAGCACGACGCGGCGACGCCCGTCACCACGAACTTCATGTGGCGCTTCGACAACTACGACTATCAGGCGTGGGGCGACGACCTCGACATCGCCTCGTGGGACTGCTACCCGCAGCGCGACACCAAGCCGTCGAGCACCGCGTTCTGGCACGAGGTGATCCGCGGCCTCAAGCACGGCCAGCCGTTCCTGCTCATGGAACAAACGCCGAGCCGGCAGAACTGGCAGGAATACTGCTATCTCAAGGCTCCGGGCCAGATGCGTGAGATGAGCTGGCATGCGGTGGCGCACGGCGCCGACTCGGTGCAGTTCTTCCAGTTGCGGCGTTCGCGCGGCGGTTGCGAGAAATTCCATGGTGCGGTGATCGACATCGACGGGTCGAACCGGACGCGTGTGTTCCGCGAGGTCGCGCAGCTCGGTGGTGAACTGAAGCGGTTCGGTTCGCGGCTGCTCGGATCGCGCAGTGCGGCGCGCGTGGCCGTACTGTTCGATTTCCAGAACTGGTGGGGGCTCGAGGCGTGCGTCGGGCCGACCCGCGGCCTCGACTATGTGGACGAATGCGAACGGTACTTCGCCGAGTTCGCGCGGCGCAACATCGCCGTGGATGTGGTGTCTGCGAACGTTGACATCGATGCGTACGCTATCGTGCTCGCGCCGTGCCTGTACATGCTGCGGGGCGATATGGCCGATCGGCTGCGTGCATACGTTCGCGGCGGCGGCCGACTGTTGCTGACGACCATGAGCGCACTCGTGGACGAGCATGACAACCTGTTCCAGGGCGAGTGCCCGGTGCCGCTGCGTGACGTGGCCGGCGTATGGGCGGAGGAGACCGACGCGCTGCCGCCGGACATGGCCGTGCCGCTGGTGTGCGGGGATGCGCCGGCGCCGGCGGATGGAGACGATGTGTTCGGTGCATGCGGACTGCTGTGCGACATCATGCATCCCGACGACGATACGCGCGTGCTCGCGCGGTACGGCGGAGACGCGTTCTACGCCGGTACGCCGGCGATCACCGCGCATGACTTCGGCGATGGACGTTGCTGGTACGTCGGCACGATGCCGGACGAGATGGCCGCTCGTACGATCGTCGACGACCTGCTGGACGGCACCGGCATCAGCGAGATGCCCAGCCCCGCCGGCACCGAGATCACGGTGCGCATCGCTGCCGACGGCACGCGGTATACGTTCCTGCTCAACCACACCGCGCAGTCGCAGGCTGTCGTCGTTCCTTGTGACGGCGTTGATCTGCTGGGGGACGGCGGCGCGGCGGACACTCCGGCCGAGGTCTCGATCGGAACGGAGATCACGCTCGCCCCTTACGGCGTCCGCCTGATCGAAACCAGGGCCTAGGCCCTCTAACGGACATACAGTCGATTCGGGCACGTAAATCGGCTGTATGTCCGTTAGAGAGAAGCGAGATTGCGCATTGGGACGTTCCCAAGTCCTTATTCGTTTCCCTTTCAACGGACACACAGCCGATTTCCCCACCCGAATCGGCTGTATGTCCGTTGAGGGGAGAAGCGATCAGAGAGAGGAGTCGGGTCGAGGAAGGCGACTTTGCCCTGCGCAAGGTGGCTCTGCGCGAGCGCGTTTCGTGGTGGCGATGCCTCAACCTTTCAACGGACATACAGCCGATTAGCGGGGTGAAATCGGCTGTATGTCCGTCAGCAAAGAGGAAGAGACGAGAAACGCAACGGAACGTGTCTTCGCTGTCTTATCGTTTTATCGTTGCCGTTGCAGGTATTCGCGCAGGAACGGTACCGCAAAGTCAACCTCTCCACGCTCGGTTTCCTTGATGACATAGGCGTCGAGCAGCCGCTTCCGATACGTAGCGGCGTAATTATCCGTCTTACCCATTCTCCTTGCGACGTCGCTGGTGGCTGATGGCGTATCGGATTGGGCCATCGCCTCCAGATAGGCCCTGTCGTTGCGGGACAATCCGTGCAGTTCCGGAATGCATACGGCATTGTCGAGATCGATTCGCGCCTCGGCGAGGCCATCGTGAACGTCCCGATCCGACACGATGTCCGAGTCTCGCATGTCGGCAACATCCCAGATGTGGTATCCCACGAGCTGGATCATGTAAGGGTACCCCTCCGTCGCCTGCGCGGCCGTATGAAGTTGATCCTCGCTGATGGTCATACCGGAGGTCCGGAAGGTGCGTCCGAGCGCATCCTGTACGTCAGCGATCGGAATATCGGTGAGTACGTTGGTTTTCGCGCGACGCAGGAACGTGATGACATCGTCATTGAACAAGTCCGAGACCATCTGCGGCAGCCCTGCGAATACGATGGCGATGTCTCGTCGTTCTCGTATCTGATGCTGAATCGCTGTAGCTAGGGCGATGAGGTCGGAACGTTGCGCAGCCTGCGTTTCATCGATGGAGATCAACAGTCCGGCATGATGCTTGCCGAGTAGGTCGAGTCGTTCGGACATGGCGTTGCGTAGTGTCTCGGGCATGCGTTTCGGCGACAGCTCGGCTTCGCCAAGACTTATGCTTGCTCCGCTGAGACTGATTGATGGCCGTATGCTGAGTCGGTCGAGTAGGCGGTCTTTGTTGCGAAGTTCGTTGACCAGACGTTCGCAGAGGCCTTCGGATGCCGTTTCTTCGATGACGTCCCATTTTCTGTCACGCGCCTTGTCGCCGAAGACCGTCAGCAGTACTGTCTTGCCAGTTCCTTGTGGACCGGTGATCAGCATGATTCGTCCTGGTGCTCCTACGCCGTTGTCGAGTCCTTTTTCGAAATCTCGGATGATTTTGGAACGGCCGATGAGCAGCGGCGGTTCCCCTCCTGCCGTGGGTTTGAACGGATTCGCCGTCGCCCGCATAAGGCCTCCTTAGCGTTGAATGTAGCCAAATCAAAAATATCAAAAATATCAAAAATATCAAAAGATAAGGGGAGGGTTTGCCAACGGACATACAGCCGATTTCCCCACCCGAATCGGCTGTATGTCCGTTGAGGGGAGGGGCGATCAGGGAGAGGAGTCGGGCCACGGAAGGCGAGGTTGCTCTGCGCGACTTTGCTCTGCGCAAGGTTGCTCTGCGTGAGCGCGTTTCGTGGTGGCGATGCCTCAACCTTTCAACGGACATACAGCCGATTAGCGGGGTGAAATCGGCTGTATGTCCGTTAGAGAGAGGATTGGCGGTGAGAGGACGCTGGGCCGATGAAGAGGTTCTTGCCCGGTGTTGGGACGTTCCCAAGTCCTTATTCGTTTCCCCTTCAACGGACATACAGCCGATTTCCCCGCCCGAATCGGCTGTATGTCCGTTAAGGCGGGTGGCGGAAATGTCTCGCTGAGCGCCGGCTCAGCGAGACATTTCCGCCACGCGCCGCAAGCCCCTACTCCTGCAGGGTTTTGAGGCGGTAGAACTTGCCGCGGGCGGCCATGAGGTCGTCGTAGGAGCCGGACTCGACGGCGCGCCCGTGCTCCATCACCACGATCCGATCGGCGTTGCGGATCGTGGACAGGCGGTGCGCCACCATGAACGTCGTGCACTGGCCCATCATGTGGTCGATCGCGGCCTGCACCTTGCGCTCCGACGCCGAGTCGAGCGCGCTCGTCGCCTCGTCGAAGATGATGATGCGCGGATGCCGGATCAGCGCCCGTGCGATCGCGATCCGCTGCCGCTGCCCGCCCGAGAGCGTCCCACCGTGCTCGCCGAGCTGCGTATCCAATCCCTCCGGCAGCTCGGCCACCACGTCGTCCAGCCCGACCTCGCGCACCACGCGTTCCACCTCGGCGTCGTTCACGTCGCCGAGCCCGTAGATGATGTTGTCGCGCAGCGTGCCCGAGAACAGGATCGTGTTCTGCGGCACCACGGCGATCTGCCGACGGTACGCGTCGAGATCCATCTCCTTCAAATCGATCCCGTCCACAAGCACCGATCCGGCCTGCGGCACGCCGAACCCGATGAGCAGCTTGAGCAGCGTCGACTTGCCCGACCCCGAATCGCCCACGAACGCGAGCGACTGCCCGGCCGGCACCGTGAGCGAGAAGTCGCGCAACACCATCGGATAGTCAGGGCTGTAGCGGAAGTCCACATGCCGGAACTCCACGTCGCCGCGCAACCGCGCCGGCTCCACGTCGCGCGCGTTGCGCTCCACGTCCGTCTCCTGCAGGATCTCGCCGATCGACGACACCGACTCCATGCCCTTGGTGAGCACCGGGTACAGGTTGATCAGCGATGAGATCGAGTTGACGATCTGCGCGAAGTACGTCTGGAACAGCACCACGTCGCCGATCTGGATGCGTCCGTTGAGCGCGAGGTACGACGTGAACGCGAGGCACCCGAGCTGGAACACCTGGAACACGACCCAGCTCGTCGCGCCGAACAGCCCGTTGACGACGTCGAGCCGCAGGCCGGTGTCGTGGATGTGGTTGAGTCGCTTGCTCATGTGGTCGATCTCGACGTGCTGCAGGCCGTGCGCGCGCGTGACGGGGATCATCTCGATCATTTCGGCGACGGCGGCCTGCGTCTGTTCCATCTGGGAGCGGAAGTCGTGGTTTGACTGGCGGATCGGCTTGCGGAAGCAGTAGATCGCGATGACGGCGGCCGGCACGGTGAGCGCGAAGAACAGCAGCACGGTGGGGCTGTGCATGGCGGTGACCACGATGGCGATGGTGATGTCGAGCGCGATGATCGGCAGGCTGCGGTAGGTCTGGTCGATGAGGACCTCGACGTTTTCGACGTCGCGCATGACCTTCGACAGCAGGCGACCGGACTGCGTTTCGTTGTGGAAGCGGATGGACAGCTGCTGCAGTTTGACGACGAGGCTGCCGCGCAGCTTGCGTTCGATGTTGCGGTTGACGCGGCCGAACTGCAGGGCGACGGTCCAGGTACTCAGTACGTTCTGCAGGACGAAGACGAGCGCGACGGTGAGGTTGACCCATAGTTCGCTGAGGTCGTGCTGGTCACGGTAGGTGATGATGTTGATGATGTTGCTGGTGACGATCGGCAGCACCCAGCACGGCGACTGTTTGGCGACGAGCGCGAGCGTGGCGATGGCGAGCCGGCCGCCGGAGCCGCGGAAGAAGCTCAGGAGGATGTGGACGGGGTGGCCGGCGTTGCGTCGGTAGGCGTTGATGTATTCGGTGAACGACCACGGTGTGTCCGGCGGGACGTCGGCGGTCCAGCGGTCGTCGCCGTCGCTGCGTGTGTTTCCTACGGTTGCCGCGGCCGATGATGTGGCAGTATCGGTGGGCGATGCGGCAGTATCCGCAATCGTTGTGGATGGTGTGGTTGCGGTCTGTGCGGGGGACTGCAGATCGTCGGGGGTGGGTTCGTCAGTCGGTGCGGACATTGACTCTCCTCGCGTGCTTCGTTGCGGTGTTTGCGGTAACAGACTAGTAAATACAAGGGATAACGTAACCGGTTCAGTAAATGGCATACATTACTGAAGAAAGTTAAGGTAATGGCGACGCGCTTTGCGGGCGCAAGCCGCGCGACACGCCGGGAAAACGACCGGATAAACTTATGGATTCAGTTAAGTACGAACGTACCTATCGGCTATGAACGTACGCACAAGATCAATGATTGCAACGATTGTGAAGCATCGACATCAGTCTGAACCGATACTGTTGCGATCGCTGGTCGTCGGTATGTTTAACGGAGTTACTTAACCGGTTGACAAAACCAAAAGTGCGGTGTTATATTGATACCAACAACGCAAACCCAGTAAACGCAAGGATTTGCGAAGTATTCGCCGCTAAAGTTCATTGCTGAGCGACGGCGGAAACCAGGAAAAGGGACTGAAGGCTTTCACCTATTCAGTTACTGAAATGGCAAAGGAGACAGGAATGAAAGCACTCAAGAAGATCGTGACCGCGGCCACCGCCGCCGTCTGCGCCATCAGCATGGCGGCCTGCGGCAGCAGCAACGGTTCCGACGGCGCCACCGACCTGACCTACGACAAGATCGAGCTCGGCACCACCGGCAAGGACATCAAGACCACCATCAACCTGTTCACCCAGCGCACCGACATGCTGCAGGACTCCTACAACGGCACCACGTGGAAGCAGTACCTCAAGGAGTTCAACAAGCTGTATCCGGGCATCACCGTCAAGGTCGAAGGCGGTACCAACTACGGCGACGCCGCGCTGACCCGCCTGCAGGGCGGCGACTGGGGCGACATGATGATGATCCCGACCGTCGACGCCTCCGAACTGCAGAACTACTTCCTGCCCTACGGCACCGTCGACACCCTGAAGGATCAGGTGCACTACGTGTACGGCCAGCAGTACGACGGCAAGGTCTATGGCATCTCCTCCACCGGCAACGCGGTCGGTATCGTCTACAACAAGAAGGTCTTCAAGGACGCCGGCATCACCGAGAACCCGAAGACCCCGGAGGAGTTCATCAACGACCTCAAGCTCATCAAGGAGAAGACCGACGCCATCCCGCTGTACACCAACTACGCGGCCGGCTGGACCATGGGCGCCTGGGACGCCTACATTGGCGGCACCGCCACCGGCGACCCGAAGTACATGAGCCAGGAGCTGCTGCACACCCAGGATCCGTTCTCCGATCCGGGCGACGGCACCCACGCCTACAACGTCTACAAGATCCTCTACGACGCCGTGGCCGACGGCCTGATCGAGGACGACTTCTCCACCACCGACTGGGAAGGCTCCAAGTCCCAGATGAACTCCGGCAAGATCGCCACCATGGTGCTCGGCTCTTGGGCCGTCTCCCAGATCAAGTCGGTCGGCGCGAACGCCGATGACATCGCCTACATGCCGTTCCCGATCACCGTCGACGGCAAGCAGTACACCTCCTCCACCGGCGACTACGCCTACGGCATCAACAAGGACTCCTCCAAGGAGAACCAGGAAGCCTCGATGATCTTCGTCAAGTGGATGACCGAGAAGTCCAACTTCTCCACCAACGAGGGCGGCCTGCCGGTCGCCAAGAGCCTCGATGGCGAACTGCCGGACGTCTACTCCGAGTTCAAGGACGTGACCTTCGTCGAGGACGAGCCGGCCGTCGAAGGCGAAGAGGACCTCTTCAACGACCTCAACTCCGACTCCGAGCTCAACATCAACGCCGCGGGCGACGCCCGCGTCCAGTCCATCGTCGAGAACGCGGCCAACAAGACCAAGTCCTACGACGACCTGGTCAAGGAGTGGAACGAGAAGTGGAACGCCGCGCTGAAGACCGAGAACGTGGACGTCAAGTACACCACGGTCGTCAAGTAAGCCTCCGCTTACCCAACCCATAACCCAACTTCATCTCCAACCTTCCTCCAAACCCGATCGGGCAGTCGTCAGCGGCAACGCCGGGGGCTGCCCGTTCCCATCTCCACACTTTCCCAACCATCGCACATCACCAACCCCGTCCGGCACACGTCAACGTACATCAGCGCACGACATCGCACGTCAACACAGCGCGGACCGAACGCGGAAACCACACGAAGAGAGGGACCCATGGCCTCGTCAACAGCGGGAACGGCAGTCACCGAAATTCCCGACAACATTCAGCCAAAGGATTGGCGTAAGACAGGGATTATCGTTGCGTTCTCCGCGATTCCGCTCGCCCTGCTCGTCTTCTTCACCTACCTGCCGTTCTTCAACATGGTGGGCTACAGCTTCTACAAGATGAAGTACATCGGCACCCCGAAGTGGGTCGGCCTGCAGAACTACATCGAGGTCTTCACCCGCCCGGATACGCTGTCGTCCCTCAAGCTGAGCCTCTACTACATGGCCGGCGCGCTCATCCAGGTCGCCATCGCGCTCTACTTGTCCACCATGCTCGCATTCAAGGTGCGCGGCGGCGGCTTCTTCAAGGCCGTCTACTTCTTCCCGTACCTCATCAACGGCATCGCGGTCGGCTTCATCTTCAAGTTCTTCTACACCCGCGGCTACGTGTTCGACACCGTACTGCAGTGGTGCGGCTTCCAGCTCGACTCCCTGCCCTACTGGCTTAAGGATCAGCGCATCAACAACTGGTCGCTGGTGGGCGCGTCCATCTGGCGTTACCTCGGCCAGAACGTCATCCTGTTCATCGGCGCGATCATGTCGGTCGACAAGACGCTGTACGAGGCGGCCGAAATCGACGGCGCGAACAAGTGGCAGCAGTTCAAGCACATCATCCTGCCGGGCATCCAGACGATCCTCGTGCTCAACATCATCCTGTCGATCACCGGTTCGCTCTCCGCCTTCGAGGGCCCGTACGTCATCACCACCGGCGCGAACGGCACCGCGACGTACTTCGTCCTCATGGACCAGCTCGCCCACGGCAGCCAGAAGGTCGGCCTCGCGTCCGCCATGGCCGTGGTCCTGCTCATGATCATCCTGATCTGCGCGGTCCTGCAGCAGATGTTCTTCAAGTACGTGTTCCGCGATGCCGACGACGGTGTCGCCAAGGCAAAGAAGAAGGCCGCGAAGATCGAGAAGCAGCGCCGCAAGATGGCGCTCAAGAACGCTCCGATCGTTCGCAACGGCTCCCGTAACAACAAGGAAAAGGCGGTGGCATGATGACTGACGTCGTCGCACAGGCCAAGGCGCGCAGCGCGGCCCGCAGCAACTCGTTCTGGTACAAGGCGAAGAACGGCCTGCTGGTCTTCATCAAGTACTTCTCGCTCATCTTCGTGGCGTTCTGGATGATCGTCCCGCTGGTCAGCTGCTTCGTGACCGCGGCCAAGACCACCAAGGAATACCAGAGCACCTCGGTGATGACCATGCCGAGCAACTGGTTCAACTTCGCGAACTACGTACAGGCGTTCAAGGCGTCGAATATGGCGATCGCGTTCCGCAACTCGCTCACCGTGCTCGTGGTCGTGCTCGTCATCACCACGCTCATCGGCACCATGCTCGCCTACGTGCTTTCCCGCTTCACCTTCCCCGGCAACGCCGTCATCCGCGGCCTGTTCACCGTCGCCGCGCTGCTCCCGGGCATCGCGATGCAGGTCCCGATGTACAAGATGATGGTCCAGATGCACGCCGTCAACACGATGTGGGGCTACATCCTCATGATGTGCGGCACCGACGTCATCTCGATCTACGTGTTCATCCAGTACTTCGAAAACATCTCCACCTCGCTCGACGAGGCGGCCATCATGGACGGCGCGTCCTACTGGACGATCTACTCGCGCATCCTGCTGCCGCTGCTCAAGCCGGCCATCGTCACCTGCATGATTTTGAAGGGCGTGGGTGTGTACAACGAGTACTATGCCTCGAACCTCTACCTGCAGAAGGAAAGCCTGAAGACCGTCGCCATCGCGCTGTACTCCTTCACCGGCCCGATGGGCAGCCAGTACAACCTGATCTGCGCCGGCGTGGTCATCACGCTGCTGCCGATGCTGATCCTGTTCCTCATCTTCCAGAAGCAGATCTACAACGGCGTCGCCGCCGGCGCCGTCAAGGAATAATCCGCCGTGTATCGCCTTGGCTCCCCTCTCTGAGGGGAGCTGTCAGCGCAGCTGACTGAGGGGAGTAAGGAGTCGACGCTCCCGCTCCCCTCAAGTCGCATCATCACGTAACGTATACAATCCATTCCAACCCGTCATCACAACAAGGACGTTCATCATGACCCACACTCCCGAAACCTTCCGCTCGCTCACCGAAGGCTGGACGGTTCGCGCGCTCAACCCGCAGGTCGCCCCGGCCGAGGTCCGCGAGGCCATCGCCGCCGGCATCCCCGCCACCGTCCCCGGCGAAGTCACCCTCGACCTGCTCGCCGCCGGTCTTATCGACGAGCCGTTCGACGGCGACAACGAGAACTACCAGCAGTGGATCGGCGACATCGACTGGCAGTTCGAGACAACGTTCGTATGGCATGCGAACGGTCGCACCCGCCACGATCTCGTCGCGTACGGGCTCGACACCGTCGCTACCGTCGCGATCAACGGCCAGTTCGTCGGCTACGCGCAGAACTACCACCGCTCCTACCGTTGGGACGCGCTCGGCCAGCTGCGCGACGGCGAGAACACACTCACCGTCACGTTCGCGTCGTCCGTACGTGAATCCGACCGTCGCGAACGCGTGCTCGGCTACTACCCGCACACCGAACACCACGCGTTCAACCAGCTGCGCAAGCCGAGCTACCAGTTCGGCTGGGACTGGGGCATCGACGTCGCGAACGCCGGCATGTGGCGCGAGATCGGCATCGACTCGTGGTCCGGCGTGCGCCTTGCCGCCGTGCGCCCGCTCGTCGATGTGCGCCCCGACGGTTCCGGCGTGCTCACCACCACCGTCGAGATCGAACGCGAGGGCGAAGGCCGCGTCATGACCTCGGCCGACGCGCACGTGCAGCAGAAGCCGGTGCCGGTGAGCGTGACCGTGGCCGGGTTCGGTGCGAACGTTACCGTTTCCGGCGAGGTTGAGTACGGACGCGACACCGCGACGCTGACCGCCGTCGTGCCGGACGTGCGCCGCTGGTGGCCGCTCGGCTACGGCGAGCAGCCGCTGTACGACGTGACCGTGACCGCCGGCGCTTCTGCCGCGCCCGCGGACGTGTCCGCCGACGCCAAGTGGACCGGCCGCGTCGGCTTCCGCACCGTCCACGTCGACACCCGCGCCGACGAGATCGGCCGCCCGTTCCAGATCTACGTCAACGACGTGCCGGTGCACGCGCGCGGCTACAACTGGGTGCCGATCGACGCGTTCCTGTCGCGCGGCGACCGTGCGTTCTACGCGGCGCGGTTTGCCGATCTCGTCGAGTCGAATTCGAACATGGTGCGCGCCTGGGGCGGCAGCATCTACGAATCCGACGAATTCTACGACCTCGCCGACGAACTCGGCGTGATGGTCTGGCAGGACTTCATGCTCGCCTGCGCCGCCTATCCGGAGGATGCCGACACCAAGGCCGAGATCGAGGCCGAGGCACGTGAGCATATCAGCCGACTTTCCTCGCACCCGAGCCTGACCGTGTGGAACGGCTCGAACGAGAACTACGTGGCCTACTCCGAGTGGGGCGGCTTCAAGCAGGCGCTGCGCGACGACGATAAGCCGGCCAACGAGTACGGCTACGGCGAAAAGGGCTGGGGCGATTATTATTACGCCGATCTGTTCCCGAAGCTGCTCGCCGAACTCGACCCGACGCACGTCTACCTGCCGAGCTCGCCGATGAGCTTCACCAAGTTCGTCGACGCGAACAAGGATGTGGACGGCACCATGCACATCTGGGACGTGTGGAATCGCGTCGACTACCGCAAGTACGCCGACTACACGCCGCGCTTCGCCGACGAGTTCGGCTACCAGGCGCCGCCGGCGTTCAGCACGCTCACCCGCGTCGTGCACGACGAGACGCTCGAGCCGTTCGGCAAGCAGATGCTCGTGCACCAGAAGGCCATGGGCGGTAATATCAAGCTCGCCCGCGGCATGCGCTCGCACCTGACGCCGGGCAACATCAACGACGTGAGCTACGGCGGCGTGGTGAACGGTAAGCCGTCCGACGGCGAGCACAGCTGGCTCATCCCGACCGACGAGTGGGCGTCGATCGAGGACTGGCACTGGGCGTGCCAGTTGCAGCAGGCGCAGGCGATCCGCTTCGGCGTGGAACATATGCGTTCGCTCGAACCGGTCAACGCGGGCGCGCTGATCTGGCAGCTCAACGACGACTGGCCGGTCGTCTCGTGGGCGGCCGTCGACTACTACGGCCACCGCAAGCCTCTGTGGTACGCGTCGCGCGACTTCTTCGCGCCGTGCTTCGCGACGATCCAGCCGCGCACGAGCGAGCAGTACCGCGAGGACCACAGCTGGGAGGGCGTGCCGACCGCGACCGATCAGCTCGCGCTCGTCGTGGCGAACGATACGCGTGCGGCGTGGAGCGGCACGTGGACGGTGGAACGCCGTGACATCGCCGACGATGCGGTGCTTGCGTCGCAGTCGTTCGACGTGACGTTCGAGGCCGGCAAGCCGGGGCATGTGACGCTGACGTTGGACGAGTCGGTGGTGACGTTCGGTGATCCGTCGCGGGAGATTCTCGTGGCGACGCCGGTCGCGGGCTCCGCTGACGGTGCTGTGACTGACGGTGCCGACGGTGCGGCCGAGTTCGCGCGCGTGATCTACAACCCGGCCGACGTGATCGACCAGCAGCTCGACCGTACGCCGATCGACGCAAACGTTGTCGTCAATGAGAACGGTGGCTACGATCTGACCGTCACCGCGCATGCGTACGTTCGCGACGTGTTCTGCATGGTCGACAAGGTCGACCAGGACGCGTCGATCGACGGCGGCATGGTCACACTGCTGCCGGGCGAATCGGTGACGTGGCACATCACGGCCGCCGCCGGACTCGACCCGGCCGCGTTCGCCGCGTCGAACGTGCTGCGCACTGCCAACGATCTCAAGCGCTGACCCTTTTCGGCTCCCCTCTCCGAGGGGAGCTGTCAGCGTAGCTGACTGAGGGGAGCAGGGCGAGATCGCCCTCTCGTCCCTCGGCCAGCTCCGCTGACAGTCGGGGAGCCAAGACCGTCATATCCCATAACACACAGTCATTCCACGCCACATCGTCGGTACAATAAGTAGCAGTCATAACCGTACTCAACCGCTACAGTAAGAAAGGAGAACGGAACCATGCTCAAGTCAAAGGTGACCATCTCCGACGTGGCCAAAGCCGCCGGCGTATCCAGCAGTGCCGTCTCCTACGCCCTGAACGACAAGCCGGGCGTATCCGCCGCAACGCGCGACAAAGTACTCAAGGTCGCCGACAAAATGGGCTGGCGTCCGAACATGGCCGCCAAATCGCTGTCCAACGCGAGCGTGCAGTCCATCGGCATGGTCATGACCTACGATACGCAGGTGCTGTCTGTCGAAACGTACACGATGGAGCTCATCGCCGGCCTGACCTCCGAACTGGAGAAGGAAGGCTACTCGCTGACCATCCGCTACGCCAGCAACCAGCAGGCGGAAATGGACGTGCTGCGCGACTGGATCGCGACCGGCGGCGTCGACGGCGTGCTGCTGACCAACATCGAACTCGGCGATCCGCGCGTCGAACTGTTCTCCGAACATCCCGAAATGCCGGTGCTGCTGCTGTGCGACTCGTCGGTCGCCGGCGGCCTGACCGCACTGTCCGACGACGAACAGAGCACCGCGCACCTGCTCGTCGACTACTGCCACGAGCTCGGACACCAGCGCATCGCCCGCATCGCCGGACCCGAGGAACTGAGCCACACCTTCATCCGCGACAACGCGTTCATGGAGGAGACCGCCGAACTCGACCTGCAGTACAGCTGCTTCCACACCGACTATTCGCCCGAATCCGGGCGCAAGTGCACGGAACGGCTGCTGTCGCTGCCCAAGCCGCCGACCGCCATCATCTATGACAACGATGTCATGGCCGTCTCGGCCGTGCGCACCGCCAAGAAGCTCGGCATCAGCGTGCCGGACCAGCTGTCGATCATCGCGTGGGACGACTCGTTCCTGTGCCAGGTCAACATGCCGTCCATCACCGCGCTGAGCCGCGATGTCGTGGCCCGTGGTCGCGCGTGCGCGCGCATGCTGCTCGGCATGATCGACGGTCAGGACGTCAAATCCACGACCGACGCCCCCAGCGAGCTCGTCTTCCGCGACTCCAGCGGTCCGCTCGTCGGGTGACGGCGTTCCCTCCCTCCTAACGGACAACCAGCCGATTTCGTGCCCCCAATCGGCTGGTTGTCCGTCAAGCAAGTCGGAATCAGTGCGTCGGATCTAGCCATCCGATCGCATAGATCGGCAGATATTCGATGCCGATGTGACCGTCGCTGGCATCAGTTACCTCGACATTGCCATCATGGAACACGTAGGCGTGTGCGAAATCGTAGTTGCCGGTGGCAAGCAGGTTGTTCATCGCACGATGACGCGTGTAATCCTTGCCGGACTTGATCTCGACAAGCGAGACGGAATCCAAGCCGTGCTGGATGACGAAATCCACTTCGCCGATCCTGCTGCGATTGTAGTAATGCAGGCCGAATCCCTGTGCGAACAGTTCCTGCGCAGCGGCATTCTCGAAAATCGAACCGTAATTCATGGTCGAACGGTGATTGATAATATCCAGATCAACGCTGCGCATCAGTCGCGCTGTGAGTAGTCCGACGTCGTTGAGATACAGTTTGAACGAGCTGAGGTCGTCGTGTGCGACGAGAGGGTATTCCGGATCCTGTACTCGTGGTGTCGGCAGCGCGATTCCTGCGTTCGCGAGCCAGTCGAACGCGGTTTGCATGTGCGCGAACCGTACGTTTTCTCCGAGTTTGGAGAACTTGAAGCGTTTGTTTTCGGCGTTGAGTTGGCTGGGAATCATCTCGTAGATGGTCTTGATGTGCCGCCGTTCGACCGGATTGTTGACGTATTTGGTGATGTCGTATTCGTAGGTGTCGAAGATGGCCTGCTGCGTGTTGCGCACCGTGGTGATGTCGGACGAATCGATGAAGGACTGCACGGCGTCAGGCATGCCGCCGATCAGCAGGTATTTGTACCACAGGTCGGTCAGCTTGGCATGCAGAAAACCAGGGATGGGACGATGATCCTGCAGGCAGTCGGCGACGGTGCCCATTGCCGACTCCGGCAGGGAACATGCGGCGCAGAACTCTCGGAAATCCAGCGGATACATGCGTATGGTCTGCAGAAAACCGACGGGAATCGAGCGCACATTGAACACGTCGATGCCGAGCAGTGATCCGGAGACGATGACATCCAGCCCTTTGGCTCCGGACAGGAATTTCAGCCACGTGAGCATGTCCTCGCATGCCTGAATCTCGTCAAGGAACAACAGCGTTTCGCCTGGCGTGATCTGCACGCCGGACAGCACCGACAGACGTAGCAGCAGGTCGTTCGTGTCGGTGGCTTTGCTGACGGTTTCCACGGCCTGCGGTGTTTCGATGAAGTTGATCTCCGCGACGCGGCGGTAGTTGTCGGCGCCGAATTGCCTGATGAGCGTTGTCTTTCCTACCTGTCGCGCGCCGGTGACGAGGAGCCCCTGACGGGTTTTCCGACGCTTCCATTCCGCGAGTTCCGCGTATGCTTTGCGTGTGATCATGAGCGCGTCCTTCAGGTGTTGAAAAATATGGGAGATTACGGAAAAACATAATAATTTATGCTTTTTCATTCCCGTTTTTACATAAGTATAATGGCTTTGTATTCCCGTTTTTACATCTCAACGGACACACAGCTGAAACTGGGGGTGAAATCGGCTGTATGTCCGTTGAGGGGAAAGAGTGTGAGGGACGGGGTCCGCGTCCGGGGATCAGTCTTCGGGGGCGGCGGACTTGGCGGGGAGGGCGATGATGCCGGCCTCGAGCATGAGCCGGATGATGAGCCAGGCGCTGGCGGCGGTGAGCAGCAGTCCCCAGAAGAACACGACCGGGAACAATCCACCCGGCACGAACGTCGCGATCGCGATCGGCAGCAGGTTCAGCACGAGCACCTCCAACGTGACCACTGGGTGCGCCAACGCCACACGGAACGACTGCGCGATCTGCGCGCCCACGCCCAGCTTCGACCGCGACGTGACCGGAAACACGAATCCGGCGCCGGCCATCACAATGACACCGATCGCCATGATGACACCGTATGCAACGGACGCAAACTGCGCGTTCGCCTCCACCTTGGTCAGATACCACAGGTCGAACGTGCCGAGTCCGACGAACGCGGCCGCGATCAGCTCCAACGCGAGCGATGCGCCGAACCGTCGCGTGAACGCCCGCCCGAACTGCCGGATCACGTGCGCATCGTTGTCCTCGTGCAGGTTGCGCACGACCTCGTACATCGCCGCCGTCGACGCGCCGATCGTCACGACCGGCAGGCAGCACACCGCCCATGCGATGTTGACGAGCGCGAGGTCGCCGACGCGCGACATGAACGCGTTGAACGGATTGTCCTGCTGTGCGATTCTCATGTGATGCCCCCCTGCTGGTACTGCTGCTGTCGTTGCGTTGCCGTGATCGAGACTGCGGCTGTCGTCACGGTCACTGGAACAGATAGTCGATGAACCGCTGTACGTTGCCGCTGTTCTTCGCGCCGACGATGACCCCGGTCAGCGCTCTTTTATCGGCCGAGCCGAGCGCGTCCCAGTCCTTGGCGTCGGCGAGACGCAGCCCGTACTGCTCACTTGCGCCTTTGCCTGATCCGTCGTAGTCGATGTCGGTGTCGCGGGAGTCGTCGTAGCCGCGGAACGAGGCGAACGCGTCCTTGAGCGCGGACTTCTGGCTGGCGGTGAGTGTCTTTGTGATTGGCTGGAAGTAGCCGTACCCGGCGAGTTTGGCGAAATCGTCGGCCGAGGCGACGATCATGTCGATTTCGTTGGCGGACAGTCGCGTCTGCAGTTTTGTCAGGCTGTTGTTGTCGGTCAGATCGTAGCCGGCGTCGATGGTGACGCCGCCCTCGCGCCCCTCCGGCAACTTAAGCGATTGAGCTACCTGCGTTTGTAATGTCGTCGCGTCCTGATCGCTCAGTGCGCCGCGTACGACGGCGACGGTGAGTTGCGGTGCGGCCACCGGCGTGAGGATCTGCACGGCCAGATAGACGATGATGGCGACGGCCGCCGCGACAGCGAGCGTACGGGCGAGCAGTTGATCGCGGAAATACGGCCATTTGCGGTCGTTCGGCAATGCGATCAGCGTCGCAACGCGCGACTTGCCGCGGTAGGCGATGCCGCCGGACAGTGTGTTGATCGCCGCGGCCTGATCGTCGGTGATGATACCGGCTGCGTCGTGTGGGTGGTGACGCCGTGACGCCGACGTGTTGCCCTGCTGCGGCGCGGTGTTCCGCGGCGGTTCGCCACCGGCGGCCTGTGATGCGGCGGTCTGTGCGTCGGAATCGGAAGTGGCCCGTGCTGCGTGGCCCGTGATGTTCTGCGCGGCTTGATCCTGCGTATCGTTGGTATTCCGCCGATTCTCAGTCATGATCACACCCTTGCCGCGTTGCTGTCGTGTATGTGGACGCATTCAGTATAACAAAACAAACCGCGTGTTGCTTAACCGATTAAGATATGCTGGTGGTCGCGATATAGTTTTATCGAAAAACTTACGATTCGCGGACACGGTTGACGCGGACCTGATCAACAGCACAGGATCAAGCAAAGGAGCGACGATGAAGTTCACTGACGGCTACTGGTGCGTCCGCCCGCATGTGCAGCGCGCGGCGAGCGAGGAGACCTACCGGATCACGACCACGGCATACGGCGGCGGCGATGACGCGTCCGCACTGCGCGCGCTGGTGCCGAGCACGAGGATCCTGTCGGTCGGCCATACCATGAACCTCGCCACGTTCACCATTACCGTGTCGTCGCCGATGGAGGGCGTCGCGCGCGTGAACATCGAACGCTGGCGCGGCGAATCCGTCGGCCAGGGCTTCCCGATCGTCCCCGGCGACGATGCATCGGTCGGTGTCGCCGCCATCGACGAAACGACCGGCGACGGCACGCTGACCACCGGCGACCTCAAGGTTGCCATCGCCAAGGGCACGCCGTTCTCCATGGATTTCCTTGGGTTGCACACGGCCGCGGGTGCGCCGGGCGCTGCGGCTGCCGCGGACGCCACCGCAGCCGAAACCCCGCTCACCGCCGCCAACGGCCGTGCCATCGCCCACTTCACGCTCGACCCCGACGCACCCGTCGCCAGCGACCCGGTCGGCGAGTTCGGTGCGAGCGAAACCGGCCGCGCCGCCGACGAGTCCGACCGCTACATGCGCGTTCAACTGCACCTCGGCGTCGGCGAAAACGTGTACGGCTTCGGCGAACACTTCGGCCCGTTCGTCAAGAACGGCCAGTCCATCGACGTATGGAACTCGGACGGCGGCACGCAAAGCGAGCAGGCGTACAAGAACGTCCCGTTCTACTTCACCAACCGCGGCTACGGTGTCCTCGTCAACCACCGCGGTCACGTGTCGTTCGAAGTCGGCACCGAAAACGCGGCGGCCGTCCAGTTCTCCGTCCCGGGTGAATCGATTGAGTTCTTCGTCATTCGCGGCGACAATCCCAAGCAAATACTGAACCGCTACACCGCGCTCACCGGCCGTCCGCCGATCGTGCCGGAATGGAGCTACGGCCTGTGGCTGTCCACCTCGTTCACCACGGACTACGACGAGCAGACCGTCTCCGAAATGGTCATGCGCATGCGCGACCTCGACATCCCGCTCAGCGCCTTCCACTACGACTGCTTCTGGATGAAGCCGTTCCAGCTGTGCGACTTCACGTGGGACGAGGATCAGTTCCCGAACCCGACCGCCATGCTCAAGCGGTTCCACGACGAATTCGGCCTGCACATCTGCGTGTGGACGAACCCGTACATCGGCCAGGAATCCGCCGTCTACGACGAGGCCGCAGCCGCCGGCTACCTGCTCAGGAGAGATGACGGCAAGGTCTGGCGCACCGACATGTGGGAGTCCGGCATGGGCATCATCGACGTGACCAACCCGGACGCGCGCGCATGGTACAAGGGCAAGATCAAGGGGCTGCTGCGGCAGGGCGTCGACGCGATCAAGACCGACTTCGGCGAACGCATCCCGTCGCGCGGCGTCGTCTGGCACGACGGCACCGACCCGGCGCTCATGCACAACTGGTTCACGCAGCTGTACAACCAGATCGTGTTCGAGGCGATCACCGAGGAGCGCGGCGAAGGCGAAGCGGTGCTGTACGCGCGCTCGGCCACGGTCGGCGGCCAGATGGAACCCGTGCACTGGGGCGGCGACTGCGAGTCCACGTTCGAGGCGATGGCGCAGAGCCTGCGCGGCGGCCTGTCGCTGCTGAGCTCCGGCTTCGGCTACTGGAGCCATGACATCGGCGGCTTCGAGGACACCGTGCCCGACTCCGACGTGTACAAGCGCTGGGTGGCGT
Organism: Bifidobacterium ramosum; assembly: GCF_009299505.1. Classification (GTDB taxonomy): domain Bacteria; phylum Actinomycetota; class Actinomycetes; order Actinomycetales; family Bifidobacteriaceae; genus Bifidobacterium; species Bifidobacterium ramosum. Next base: position 33,787 of record NZ_WBSM01000013.1, read on the forward strand.
TCGGCCTGCTCAGCTCGCACTCGCGTCTGCACGGCTCGCGCCTGTACCGCGTGCCGTGGCTGTTCGACGACTGGGATCGCGAGCACGGGCGTGAGATTCCGGCCGGGCAGAGCGCGGTCGAGGTGCTGCGTGAGTTCACCAAGCTCAAGCAGAGGCTCCTGCCGTATCTGGTGCGGTGCGGCGAGGAGGCGCACGAACATGGCACGCCGATCATGCGCCCGATGTTCATGGAGTTTCCCGACGATCCGGCTGCGTGGCAGCTCGACCGGCAGTACATGTTCGGGCCCGACCTGCTCGTCGCGCCCGTGTTCTCGCGGGCCGGCGACGTCGAGTACTACCTGCCGGCGGGGCGCTGGACGAACTGGTTCACCGGCGAGGTCGTGGAGCTTGCGGCCGGCGCGTGGCGGCGTGAGACGGGCGTCGGGTTCGACTATGTGCCGCTGTGGGTGCGCGGGGACGCGCAGTTCTGAGGGGCGGCGCGTGAGGCGACACGCCGGAGGAGTGATCACGACACGCACGATGTGTTTTCGGGATCGGCTGTAGATGGCCGATGTGCGGAACGTATCGGGTGTGTCGTGATCACATGATCGGCGTGTCGCCCGCGATATGACGGACGTGACCGACGTGACAGAAGCCATGACATAAGGAGACCAATGATGTTTGACCAAGGACCTCACGCGGTGCTGCGTGGTGGCGGCGTATGCGTGATACTCAAGACCCCGGCGGACGACATGCCGCAGGTGGAGTACTGGGGACGTGACGTCGCCGGTTCGGCGGACGGCTGCCCGCTCAGCGAGTCCGCGCTTGCCGCGCTCGACGCGATGACCCTCAAGGACACGCCGCCGAATAAGCCGGACGCCGCATGGCGCCCGTCGCTCATCCCGCAGGGAGCGGAAGGCTGGGCCGGACGCGCCGGACTCGAGGCGAGTCGCGGCGACCGACCGGTCTACGCGCGCTGGACGCACGTCGAGACCATCGCTGATCAGTCATCGATCACCGTCACCGCAACGGACGACGTCAACGGACTGCGTCTGATCGCAGCATTGCGCATCACCGCATCTGGGCTGGTCATCGCACGGCATACGATCACCAATACGGCCGATCCAGTCGCCGACCAGTCAGTCGCGCAGACCGTTGCGAACGCGGCCGAACCACTGTCCGTCAACTGGCTCGACGCCACCCTGCCCATGCCGAAACGCGTCGATACGCTCACCCAGTTCACCGGTCGCTGGCCGCTCGAAAAGCAACCCGCCACCGCCGCGCTGCCGGTCGGCTCGGTCACGCGCGACTGCCGCCGCGGCAAGACCGGGCACGACAGCCCATGGATGTTCATCGCTTCAGTCGGCACGCCGCGCTCGCAGTCGGGCGAGATCTGGGCCTGTCATCTCGCGTGGAGTGGCAACCAGACGTACCGTGTCGACAATCTGCCCGCGCATGAACCGATGCTCGGTGCGGGCGAACTGCTCGGACCGGGCGAGGTGCGGCTCGCGCCCGGCGAAAGCTACACCGCGCCGGAAGTGTGCTTCTCCTACTCGTCGCGCGGATTGGACGGCATCGCGGACCGCTTCCACGACTGGCTGCGCTCGCTGCCGGGGCATGTGGACGTCACGGCCAAGCCGCGTCCGTTCACGCTCAACACGTGGGAGGCCGTGTATTTCAACCACGACGAGGCGACGCTCAAACGACTCGCCGATCGCGCGGCCGAGGTCGGCGTGGAACGGTTCGTGCTCGACGACGGCTGGTTCCACGAGCGCCGCGACGACACGCGCGGGCTCGGCGACTGGGTGGTCGATCCGGAGGTGTGGCCGGCCGGGCTTGACGGTCTGGCCGCGCACGTGCACGGCCTCGGCATGGAGTTCGGCCTGTGGTTCGAGCCGGAGATGGTCAACCTCGACTCCGATCTGGCACGTGAGCACCCGGATTGGATACTTGCCGCACCTGAAGCGGTTCCGTGTAGGGAGGACCTGTCATATCGCACGCAGTACGTACTCGATCTCGCCAATCCGGACGCGTATGCACACGTGCGCGATCAGATGGCCGCGCTGGTCGAACGGCTCGGCGTGGACTATATCAAGTGGGATCACAACCGCGAGGTCACCGAGCCGATGCACGACGGACACTTCGGCTTGCACGAGCAGACCGAAGCCTGCTATCGCCTGTTCGACGAACTGAAATCACGGTTCCCTGGGCTCGAGATCGAAAGCTGCTCGTCCGGCGGTGCACGCACCGACGCGGGCATCCTGCAGCACGCCGACCGCATCTGGGCGTCCGATTCCAACGATCCGCGCGACCGCGTCGACATTCAGCGCTGGACCGAACTCATTGTGCCGCCCGAAATGATCGGCGCGCACGTCGGCCCGTCGCCTGCGCATTCCACGGCCCGTGCCACCGACCTGAGCTACCGTGCGGCGATCTCCTTAACCGGTTGCTCCGGATTCGAGTGGAACATCCTCGAATGCACGGACGCCGAGATCGACGTGCTGAAATCGTTCGTCGCACTGTACAAGGAGCTGCGCAGACTGCTGCACACCGGCCGCGTGATGCACGCCGACCTGAAGGACCCGTCGTTGCGGGCGCGCGGTGTGGTGAACGACGACCGCACGCACGCCGTATGGGTCGTCGCCACCACCGACAACATCCGCGACTGGCTGGCCGAGCGGCTGCCCGTGACCGGACTTGACCCGGCACGCACCTATCGCGTGCGGATGCGGCGCGAGATCGGCGAATCGCACTGGGGATGGGTGACGCCGCAATGGCTCACCGCCGCGCAGGAGGACGGCGGATTCATTGCGCCTGGACTGCTGCTCGGCAGCGTCGGGCTGCAACTGCCGAACCTGTGGCCGATGCAGGCGATCGTACTTGAGTTCGAGGCGATCTGAGCGGCGGTCGGGCGGGCGGCGCGCGCAGCGACACGCCGGCGGAGTGATCACGACACGCACGATGCGATTTCGGAATCGGCTGCATATGGCCGATGTGCGGAACGCATCAAGCGTGTCGTGATCACATGGCCGGCGTGTCGCAGCCAATCCGCCGCCACGCCGCCGTCATCAACAGCAAAGGAGCATCACATGACCACCCCCGTGGACCCGCAACTCACCCCGCGCACCCGTGCGCTGTTCGACGCCCTGCACGCCCACGCCGGCGAATTCGCCATGTTCGGCCATCAAGGCGACACCTCCGCCCACCACACCACGGACGCCGACTCCGACACGCTCGCCGTCACCGGCTCATACCCCGCCGTGTGGGGCGCCGACCTCGGCCGCATCGAACTCGGCTGGGACGAGAACATCGACCACGTGCCGTTCGCCGACATCCGCAGCGAAGCCCGCCGCGCAGTCGAACTCGGCGCGATCGTCACATTCAGCTGGCATTCGGTCAATCCGATCACCGGAGGCGGCTACGGCGACAACCTTGCCCCCGAATCGGTCGCGGCGGTGCTGCCCGGCGGCGCGCATCACGACAAGTACATCGGCTGGCTCGACCATCTCGCCGACTTCCTGCTGAGCGTGCGCGACGCCGCCGGCGAGCCGATCCCGATCGTCTTCCGCCCGTTCCATGAGCATACCGGCGACTGGTTCTGGTGGTGTCCCGGCTCGCCCGCGCAGCCGACCGACACCACGCCGGAACAGTTCGCCGCGCTGTGGCGCATGACCATCGAGTACCTGCGCGATGTGCGTGGCGTGCATCATGTGCTGTACGCCTATTCGCCCGATCGCAGCCGCATCGACATGACCGACGACGAGACGCTCGAGGCCGGCTATCTGCGCGGCTATCCGGGCGACGAATACGTCGACGTGCTCGGACTCGACGACTACTGGGACATCGACCGCCCGCTTTCCGGTCCGGAAGCGGCCGATCCGCGCGAACGCCACGACAAGTTCGTGCGCATTCTCACGTTGATCGGGCGGCTCGGCAAGGAACGCGGGCGGCTGGCGGCGGTTACGGAGGTTGGGTCGCCGCGTGAGTTCGCGGCTGCGTACGGCGACGATCCGAACACGCCGTGGACGACGTTCCTGCTGAGCGCCGCGAAGGCGAACGAGTACACACGCCGCGCGCTGTGGTACCTGCCGTGGTGCAATTTCGACGGGGCGGAGGACACCGGCGCGTATGGCACGCCGACCGTGGACTCGCCGTACGCCGAGGATTTCCGCAGGTTCGTGCGCGATGATTTCATGCGGTTGGCGGATACGCTGCCGGATATGTATGTGTGATGTTGTGTGGTTGTGCGACACGCCGGTGGGGTGATCACGACACGCTTGATGTGTTTTCGGGATCGGCTTGATACGGCCGATGTGCGGAACGTATCGAGCGTGTCGTGATCACTTGATCGGCGTGTCGTCGAGCGTAGAAGGGGGATATGACCATGACCAATGAACTCATTCAGGACGCGATGGACCGGGCGGTCGATCGCGGCGAGATCGCCGGCGCGACGATGCTGGCCGTGCGGCATGGCGAGGAACGATGGCAGGCCAGCGCCGGCATGCGCAATATCGAGCGCGGCGAGGCGATGACCCGCGACACGATCTTCCGCCTGTATTCGCAGAGCAAACCGGTGACCGGCACGGCCGCGATGATGCTCGTCGAACGCGGACTGCTCGATCTCGCGGCGCCGGTGAGCGAGTATCTGCCGGGATTCAAGGGGCAGCGCGTCACCACGGAGTTCGCGGACGATCGTTCGGCGGGCGACTGGCTGACCAACGACATCCCGACCGATCAGGCTGGCTCAACCGGTTCAGTTATCGGCGACGGTGAACGCACCGTGCCGGCCGAGCGCGAGGTCACCGTCAAGGATCTGCTCACCATGACCTCGGGCCTGCCGTACGGCGACGCGAACTTCGAGGCCGGGCGCCTCGTCGGCAAGGTCTTCGACGAACTCGACGCGCGGCTGCACGGGCCGCATCCGATGGGCACGGTCGAACTGGCGAACCGGCTCGGCGGCTGCCCGCTGCGGTTCCAGCCGGGCTCGCGCTGGATGTACGGCACGAGCGCGGACGTGATCGGCGCGATCGTCGAGGTCGTGAGCGGACGGCGGTTCGGCGACTTCCTGCGCGACGAACTGTTCGAGCCGCTCGGCATGCGCGACACCGCGTTCTACGTGCCGGCCGATCGGATCGATCGTCTGGCGGCGGTGTACGACAATCCCGACAATCCGATCGACCCGGCAAACGCGGGCGGCCCTCTGCGTGAGATCGTCACCGATCATCTCGGCGTGCCATACGCGGCGACCGAGGACCCGGCATATCAGGCTGGCGGCGCGGGGCTGCGCTCCACCGTCGACGACTTCGCGCGGTTCGGGCAGATGCTACTCGGCGGCGGCGAACTGGACGGCGTGCGCGTGCTGCAGCCGGCGACCGTGCGCATGATGACGTCCGGGGCGCTGTTCGCGCGGCATTACCCGGATTTCGAGGGTTGGCAGCCAGGGTGCAACTACAACACGTTCATGCGCATCGTGGAGGAACCGGGGAAGTCGACGATGATCTCGCGCGTCGGCGAATACGGCTGGGACGGGTGGCTCGGCACGTACTTCAGCAACGATCCGGCGACGGGAACGACGTTCCTGTTCATGATTCAGCTGACCAACGCGGGGACGATCGCGGTGACGCGGAAGGTGAAGAACATCGTGAACGCGCATCTGGAGTGACGACACGCCGGCCGGGTGATCACGACGCGCTTGATGCGTTTTCCGGATCGGCGGATCGTCGCCGATGTTCGGGTCGTATCAAGCGTGTCGTGATCAGGTGAGCGGCGTGTCGCGCGTATCGTCGTCCGCCGGACGGTCCGGACGGCGTGTCGCATCGTCCGTCAGTCGTATGATCAGTAATACTTAACCGGTTCAGCGACGACCGACGCAAGGAGATCATATGACTCAGTACACACTCGACAATCCCGACAACAAGACCTGGCTGAATGCGCAACGCGACAGCCTCATGAACTTCGGCCACGCGTTCCCGTCGCCCGGCGGCGGCTCCTACTGGCTCGGCGACGACGGCACGCCGTGGAAGGACCGCAACCGCGAGACGTGGATCACCTGCCGCATGACGCACGTCTACTCGCTGGCCGCGTTCGTCGGCCATCCGGGGGCCGAGGCGTTGGTCGACGCCGGCCTCAAGGGCCTCACCGGCGAGCTGCACGACGACGCGAACGGCGGCTGGTACGCGGCCGTCACCCCGGACGGCGGCCATATCGGCACCAAGCAGTGCTACGCGCACGCGTTCGTGCTGCTCGCCGCGTCGTCCGCCACGCTGCTCGGCCGGCCGGGCGCCGCCGAACTGCTCGCCGACGCACAGCAGGTCTTCCTGAAGCGGTTCTGGGACGACGAGATCGGCCTGTCCGTGGACACGTGGAACGAGGACTTCACCGAACTCGATCCGTACCGCGGCCTCAACGCCAACATGCACTCGGTCGAGGCGTTCCTCGCCGTGGCCGACGTGACCGGCGACGAATCGTGGCGCACGCGCGCCGGCCGCATCATCGACCACGTGCTCGGCTGGGCGTCCGACAACCACTGGCGCATCCCCGAGCATTTCCACTCCGACTGGTCGCTCGACCTCGAATGCAACGCCGACAAGAAGGACGACCAGTTCAAGCCGTACGGCGCAACGCCCGGCCACGGCATCGAGTGGGCGCGACTGATCACGCAGTACGCGCTGAGCGCGCGTGGTCTTGACGAGACGCGCAAGGCGGAGCTGATCGACGCGGCCGAGCATCTGTTCCGTCGCGCCGTCGCGGACGGCTGGGACGCGGACGGTGCGCCCGGCATCGTGTACACGACCGACTGGGACGGCAAGCCGGTGGTGCACGACCGCATGCACTGGACGCTCGCCGAGGCGATCAACACGTCGTCGACGCTGGCGCACGTGACCGGCAAGGCGGAGTACGCCGACTGGTACGCGACGTTCCTGCAGTACGCCGATGAGTATGTGATCGATCACGTGCACGGTTCGTGGTTCCACCAGTTGGATCGTGAGAACCACGTGATCGGCACCGTGTGGCCGGGCAAGTCGGATCTGTATCACGCGACGCAGTCGATGATGATTCCGCTGGCCGATCCGTCGCTGTCGATCGCCGTCGCCACCGCGCGTGAGTTGCAGCGGTAAGCGCGAGCGCGCGACTGACTGACGCGTGCGTGACTGACACATAACGACAACGGACATACAGCCGATACTGACTGCGGAATCGGCTGTATGTCCGTTGAGGGGTGGGTGCATTGAGGAGTGAGTAGGCGCGATATCGCGCTAAGGGCGCGGCTGAGCTGAGCGTTGATTCGCATTCTGTCTAACGGACATACAGCCGATTCGCCCACCTCGATCGGCTGTATGTCCGTTGAGGAGAGGAGTGCTGACGTAAGGGGCGGATCGGTGTCGCGAGCCACCACTGGACGTCTCTTGGACGCTGTCGTTTTTCTCAACGGACATACAGTCGAAACCGGCTATGGAATCGGCTGTATGTCCGTTTTTTGTTGGGTATGTCCGTCAGGGTTGACGGACATACAGCCGTTTTGCCCACCACAATCGGCTGTATGTCCGTTGGGGAGTGACGAATGACGTGCGCTACTTGCGCACCTGCGTGAGCTGGTACGCGGCGAGCAGGATCGCCAGCCAGATCACGCCGGCGATCACGGCCACGCGGTAGCTCGGCGAGAAGCACATGAGCACCACGACGAGCGCGAGGAACGCGAGTACGACGTACGGCATCACGCGCGCGAACGGCAGCTTGAAATGGATCGCATCCAACGCTTCGGAACCGTGCAATCCCGCCAACTCAGCCGGACCGTCGCCCGCCGCGACCACGCGACGGAAATGCACTTCCGTGATCATGATCATCGACCAGTTGATCACGCCGGCGATCGTCGCGATCGACATGAGATAGTTGAACGCGAACTCCGGCCACAGGAACACGACGACCACGGCGAGTGCGGTGATGATCGCGGAGGTGATCACGCCCGCGACCGGCACGCCGCGCGAGTTCAGGCGACCCAGATACGCCGGCGCGTTGCCCTGCTTGGCGAGCGAGTACAGCATGCGCGAGTTCGCGTAGAGGCCGGAATTGTAGACGCTCATCACGGCGGTCAGGCACACGAAGTTGAGGATGCCGGCGGCCGCGTGCACGCCTACCGAGTCGAAGATCTGCACGAACGGGCTGGACTTGCCGTCGATCGTGTTCCACGGCACCACGGCCATGATCACGCCGATCGCGCCGATGTAGAACACGAGGATGCGCCAGATGATGCCGTTCGTCGCGCGCGGGATCGTGGTGCGCGGGCTTTCGGTCTCGCCTGCGGTGATGCCGATGAGTTCGGTGCCGCCGAAGCTGAACATGACGACGCACAGGGCCATGAGCAGGCCGGTCCACTGGCCGTCGGCCGTGCGTTGCATGAGGCCGTGCGGGAAGAAGCCGCCGTCGATCGCGAACCAGTTCGCGAAGCTCGCCTTGATGCCCGAGTCGGTCGGCAGGCCGGCGACGAGCACGGCGAGGCCGCCGAGGATCATCGCGACGACGGCCACGATCTTGATGATCGCGAACCAGAACTCGAATTCGCCGAACTTGCTTACGCCGAGCAGGTTCGCGGCGGCGATCACGACGAGGAACACGGCCGCGGACACCCATTGCGGGATGTTCGGGAACCAGTAGTTGACGAAACTGCCGACGACCGACAGCTCGACCATCGAGACGAGGATGTAGTTGAACCAGTAGTTCCAGCCGGAGACGAAGCCCGCGCGCTTCGACCAGTAGCGGCTCGCGTAGTAGCTGAACGCGCCGGCCTTCGGATCCTCGACCGACATCTCGGACAGCGCGCGCACGATCATGAAGATCGCGAGGCCGCCGACAAGATAGGCGAGCAGGATGCTCGGGCCGGCGAGGCTGATCGATTCGCTCGAGCCGTAGAACAGGCCGGTGCCGGGGCCGGTCGGTGCATGCTGCTCTGCCATGCCTGATGCTTCTTTCTCTCGTGGTCCGTATGCGCAGTTCGTATACGTGGTCCGTATGCGTGGTGTGCATGTGCAACGATGGCGTGCCGTGCTGCTGGCGTGGCGTCGCGTATCGTCGGCAATGCAACCGTATGCAATGGCCGCTATTGTAGGCCGTTCGCCGTATCCGCCGTGTATCGTGTCCGATTTTTGCGGGGAGTGGGCGGGGGCGGATGCGGTGGGACGTGGTTGGCGACGAGGCGCGATGTGGCCGGGTGCGGTAGGCGGCGGGATGCAGTGCGGCACAGTGCGGTGCGGTAAGCGACGGGATGCAGTGCGGCGCAGTGCGGTAGGCGAGGCGCGGTAGGCGGTGAGTTGGTGCGATGAACGGCACGTTGGCCCCAGATAGATGACTCGTGGCATGCTGACGGGCTGGCTCGCGACTCGCAGTACGCTCTTCTCCGCTCTTTCCTCCTCAACGGACATACAGCCGATTACCCGGCCGAAATCGGCTGTATGTCCGTTGTGAGGAAGAGGAACCGGCGCCGTGGATTGCGCAGAAGCGCTCCGAATCCACATCGGCTGAGCGCGTCGCCGACTTTGGCATAATGTTGGCATAATAAGTTGATGTCGGAAAGAAAATGCCTGCGCGCCTGCGGAACGCAACTGTCGATCGCGAATGTTCCGGGGGGGGTGCGTCGCAGCCTGATGAAACGAGGTGGTGAACGGTGGTCGGCATGCGCGATGTTGCCAAGAAGGCCGGGGTTTCGCTGAGCACGGTATCGCTGGTGATCAACAACGGCGAGCATGTTTCGGACGACGTGCGCTCGCGTGTGGAATGGGCGATGGACGCCCTGCATTACGTGCCGAACGAGCTGGCGCGCAACCTGTCAAAAAACCGCACCAACACGGTGGGTGTCATTCTGCCGACGCTGCGTCACCCGTTCTTCGCGACATTGTTCGCCTCGCTGCAGACCGCATTGGAGGAGCGCGGCATGCTGGCGTTGCCATGCTCGACCAGTGATATGAAGCGCGGCGAGGAGGAGTACGTCGACATGCTGCGCCGGCGCATGATGGACGGCATCATCATGGGCGCGCACACCTCGCATTCCGCGGATTACTGGACGAGTATCGGTCATCCGGTCGTGGCGTTCGACAGGTATCTCGGCATGGGCGTGCCGACGGTCGGTTCCGATCATGAGCAGGGGAGCCGGCTGGTGTGCGATCTGCTGATTCGAACCGGGGCGAGGCATGTCGTCAATCTGGGCGGGCCGCGATCGCAGTTTCATGATCTGGCTGATCTGCTGGCATCCGGTGCCGACGCGGAGTATCTGAGTACGTCGTATCATTCGCTGTCCTCATATCTGGTCTTTCGGTCGATGCTGCCGCAGGCGGGCGTTCGTTGGAGCTTCATGGAATCCGGCGAGGTCGATGATTTCGATTCCTACGCCCGTGCCGCGCATGACGTGTTCGATCGTTACCCGGATGCGGATGCGATCGTGTGCGCCGATATCACGGCCGCGTTGTGCGTCGAGGAGGCTCGTTCCCGCGGGTTGCGCGTGCCGGAGGATGTGCAGATCGTGGCGTACGACGGTACGTATGTGACGCGGCTGTCCGGCGGCGGTCTGACCAGCATATGTCAGGATTTTGATGCGATCGCGCGACTCTTGACCCGTAGGCTGATGCAGTTGGTCGAAGGGCCGAGTGCGGGGGAAGTCGATGACGCCGGTGCGGATCGTGTACCGATGACGTTGCGGATTGGCTCGACGACGCGTTGACGTTCCGCGCTCCGGTGATGTCGTTGCGTGTTCCGTGGCGTGGCTGTGCGGTCGTTCGGCTGTGTGCCTGGCGGTGGCTGGGATGTTTGTCGGCTGGGGGCGCCGGACGTGTCTGACCGTGCGTCCGGCGGCGTTGATGCTCCCTGACCGTTTCGCGGATCGGTCGGATGCGTGGGTTGCACTGGCCGTGTCCTGAGTGGCGGTTTTCTCTCGCTGGGGCATGCCCCAGCGAGAGAAAACCGCCACTCAGGGGTTTGTGAGTCGTGCGGATGCGACGGACGCGGTTTTTGCCGGATGCCGTCGCGCTGATAGGGCGAAAATGTCGAACCGGTTTGGACATTGAGGTCCTTGCGACACGCCGTCGAACTGGTTTGAATTCAATGGTTGCAAGCGTTTGCAGACTTTGCCGATTTGAATTCGAACCGGTTCGAATCTATAGTGTAAGTACTTTCCGAAACGGATACCGGAGAGGGCGCAACACCTGCGCAGCAACACAAGCTGGGCACATGGCAGTGCCGGGTGATAAGAAAGGAACAAGGGAAATGAAGGCGAAGAAGATCATGGCCCTGACCGCTTCGATGGCGATCCTCATGGGCGTCGCGGCCTGCGGCAGCAACTCGAATTCCTCGTCCACCACCAAGGACGGCAAGGTCGTCATCAAGATCCAGAGCTTCTCCGGTGGCCTGAATTTCGATGAGAAGGGCGCCAACCTGTACGCCGAATACGAGAAGGCGCACCCGAACGTCAAGATCGAAGAGACCGCGGTCGCCTCGTCCGACGACGCCCGTTCCGCGTTCAACACCGCCATCTCCTCCGGCACCAACGCCTACGACATCTACTCCGCCGATGCTGCATGGATGCCGTCGATCACCGCCATGCCCGACAAGTTCGTCGATCTGACCTCCTACACCAAGGACAACGACTGGCTGAGCTGGAAGGAAGCCGACGCCAAGTCCGCTGACGGCAAGCTCGTCGGTGCCGGCATCGACATCGGTCCGACCGCCGTGTGCTACCGCTCCGACCTGTTCGCCAAGGCCGGCCTGCCGACCGACCGCGACGAAGTCGCCAAGCTGCTCGGTGGCGACAACGCCGACTGGGACACCTATTTCAAGGTCGGCGAGCAGTACCACGAGAAGACCGGTCTGCCGTGGTACGACTCGATGGCCGCCGTCTGGGGCGTGATGAAGACCCAGGTCGAGGAAGTCTACGAGAAGAAGGACGGCACGATCGTCGCCACCGACGACACAGTCAAGAAGCTGTACGATCAGCTGACCGCCACCACCGACATGTCCTCCCACCTGACCAACTGGACCGACGACTGGAACGCCGCGTTCAAGACCGATGACGGCTTCGCTACCACGCTGTGCCCGTCCTGGCTGGGCAACACCATCAAGGGCAACACCGGTGAGGACTTCAAGGGCTGGGATGTCGCCGACGTCGCCCCGGGCGGCGGCGCCAATCAGGGCGGTTCCTTCCTGGTCGTTCCGGAAAGCTCCCCGAACAAGGACGAGGCCGCCAAGCTCGCCGCGTGGCTGACCGCCCCCGAGCAGCAGGTCAAGGCGTTCAAGGCCACCGGCAGCTTCCCGAGCTCCAAGACCGCCGCCGAGGATCCGGAAATCGTCGACGTGACCGACTCCTACTTCAACAACGCGCCGATCGGCAAGATCTTCTCCGATCGTGCCAACGCCATCAAGGTCGCCCCGTACCGCGGCACCCGCTACTACGATCTCGACACCAAGTTCACCGACGCGCTCAGCCGAGTCGACGTGACCCGCGAGCAGACCGCTGACCAGGCGTGGAAGCAGTACGTCGAAGACGTGAAGTCCCTGTCGTAACCACCGCTCCTCATCCTCTCCCATATAGGTGGGGTCAGTCCTGAAATCAACGCTGATCCCACCTTTTTTATATCCAAAATCAGCGCAGCAGTCTCACTCTGCCCGTCCGATCCATCGCATCACCCATTGACCCGCAGCGTGATAGGAGGAAGCACATGTCGTCACGCAACACCAAGCAGCAGGGAACGCCCGGCCCCTCGCTGAGAACCAGACTCGGGCAGCTTGAGTGGAAAGCCTCTCCGTACCTGTACATCGCGCCGTTCTTCATCCTGTTCGCGCTTGTCGGCCTGTTCCCGCTGTTTTACACGGTGTGGATCGCCACCCGCCAGTACAACACGCTGACCGGCGACTCCGGCTGGGCCGTCTGCGGTCAGGTCTGCGGCGACAGCGGCACCACCGCCTCCTGGCTGGGCAACTTCCAGTGGGTCCTGCATCAGGATTCGTTCTGGATCGCATTGCGCAACTCGTTCTCCATCTTCCTGCTCAGCTCCGTGCCGCAGATCATCATCGCGCTGTGGCTGGCCTGGATGCTCAACGCGAACCTCAAGGCGAAGACCTTCTGGCGCATGGGCGTGCTGCTGCCGTACATCATCGCCCCGTCCGCGGCCGGCATCATCTTCTCGCAGATGTTCTCCGACAAGATGGGCGCGGTGAACGTCCTGCTGCAGGCCGTCGGACTTAGCCCGATCATGTGGCACGCCAGCACGATCTGGTCGCACATCGCCATCGCGACCATCGTCAACTTCCGCTGGATCGGCTACAACACGCTGATCATCCTCGCCGCCATGCAGGCCATCCCGGCCGACGTGATTGAAGCCGCCGTGGTCGACGGCGCCAAGCAGTGGCGCATCTTCCGCTCGATCATCCTGCCGATGCTGCGTCCGACGCTGATCTTCGTCATCATCACCTCCACGATCGGCGGCCTGCAGATCTTCGACGAAGCCCAGATGTTCCACAACGGCACGTCCGGCTACGGTGGTCCGAACCATCAGTACCTCACGCTCTCCATGTACCTGTGGACGCTCGGCTTCAACAACGTGACCATCGGCCAGCCGAACATGGGCCGCGCGGCCGCCGTCGCTTGGCTGCTGTTCATCATCATCGTGCTCATCGCCATCCTCAACTTCTTCATCACCAACCGCATGGCATCGGGCGGCATGGCCAAGGTCAGCAAGGAAGTGGCCGCCGAGCGCGCGGCGCAGGCCGAACGCGACCGTCAGTTCGCCATCCGCTCCGGCGTCGAAGGCCGTCGCCGTCTGGCCGAACAGCAGACCGCGCAATCTTCTGCACAGTAGCAGGGTAGGAAGGAACATCGATCATGGGTAAGCAAGACACCAAACGTGACGATCTCGGCGTGCAGACGCTGGAACAGGCGTACGGCAAGGGCGTCGCCCGTGCCGCGGCGCGCAAACGCAACCATCTCGGCGTGACCTCGGAAGGCCGCCGCGCCGGCGCCGGCACGTACACGGCGCTCGCCATCGTCATCCTCATTTTCATGCTGCCGCTGTACTATGCGGTTTCCATCGCGTCGCAGGACAGCACCGCGACGCAGTACGGCGTCGAAGCACTAAAGCCGGGCGGCGGACTGCTGCGCAACATGGCGGCGGCATTCCAGGCGATGGACTTCTGGAACGCGCTGGGCGGCACGCTCTTTGTGTCGCTGATCGTCTCCATCTCCACCGTGTTCTTCAGCACACTCGCCGGCTACTCGTTCGCCAAGCTGCGCTTCCGCGGCAAGAACGTGCTGCTCACCATCGTCGTCGGCACGATGACGATCCCGCAGCAGTTGAGCGTCGTGCCGTTGTACATCCTCGCCAACAAGGCCGGCCTGTTCGGCTCGCTGTGGGCGGTCATCATCCCCGCGCTCGTCAACGCGTTCGGCGTGTTTTGGATGACGCAGTACCTGCAGGACGCCCTGCCCTACGAGCTCATCGAAGCGGCCCGCGTCGACGGCGCCTCGATGTTCCGCACGTTCCTGTCGGTCGGCGTCCCGGCCGCGCGTCCCGCCGCCGCCATGCTGTTCCTGTTCACGTTCATCGGCCAGTGGACGAACTATTTCTGGCCGATGCTGATCCTCGGGTCGAACAAGAACGCCACGCTGACCCTCGCCGCCGCGACGCTCAAGGGCGCGCACTTCACCGACTACACGCTCGTGATGTCGGGCGTGGTATTGACCACCCTGCCGTTGCTGCTCCTGTTCTTCGTCGCGGGCAAGCAGCTGGTCTCCGGCATCATGGCCGGTGCAGTGAAGGGATGATCTCGATGACCAGACAGTTCTCTGACGATTTCCTCGTGGGTGCGGCGACCGCTGCCTACCAGATCGAAGGCGCGTGGAACGAGGACGGCAAATCACCGTCGATCTGGGATCGGTTCGTCAAACGACGCGGCGCGATCGCGGACGGCACCGACGGACGCGTGGCCTGCGACCACTACCATCGCCTTGACGACGACATCCGCATCATGGCCGATCTCGGACTCGACGCATACCGATTCTCCACCGCATGGAGCCGCGTCATACCAAACGGCGTCGGCGACGTCAACGAAGCCGGCCTCGACTTCTACGATAGGCTGGTCGACGGTCTGCTCGCGCACGACATCAAGCCCGTGCTGACGCTGTATCACTGGGACCTGCCGGCGGTCCTCGCCGACCGTGGAGGCTGGCTGAACCGTGACGTCGCGCAGTATTTCGCCGAATATGCGCATGTCATGGCAGAACGGCTCGGCGATCGCGTCAAATATTGGACGACGCTGAATGAGCCGTGGTGCGCCTCGTTCCTCGGATACGGCACCGGCGAACACGCGCCGGGCATTCAGGATCCGGGCGCGGCATTGCAGGCGGCACATCATCTGAGCCTTGCGCATGGTCTCGGTGTGCAGGCGCTGCGATCGGCGCTGCCGGACTCCGCGCAGATCTCCGTCGTGCTGAACTTGGCCACGCCGTACCCGTCGTCGGATGCGCCGGAAGACGCGGCCGCTGTGCATCGGCGCAAGGTTGTGGCGAACGACGTGTTCCTGTCACCGATGCTGGAAGGCGAATACCCGGACGAGCTGAAGGAACTGACTTCGGCGTACTCCGACTGGTCGTTCGTGCACGAGGGCGATCTGGAGACGATCTGCCAGCCGATCGACGCGCTCGGCATTAACTATTATTCGTCGGTCGCCGTCGCCCAGCGGCCGGATGGGCGTGATGACGCCGCGGACCGTGGCTGCGTGCCCGGTACCGGCGACACGATGGACGTGGACAAGCATCTGCCGGTGAGCGACATGGGATGGCCGGTCACCCCGCAGGGGCTGACCGATCTGCTGATCGAACTCGGACATCGGTTCCCGGGACTGCCATTGATGATCACGGAAAACGGCATGGCACTGCGCGACCAGGTCGTTGTCGAGAACGGCGTGGAGCGTGTGCACGATCAGGAGCGCATCGACTACCTGAGCGTGCATCTGGAAGCCGTCGGCAAGGCCATGGACGCCGGTGTGCCGGTGCTCGGATACTTCGTGTGGAGCCTGCTCGACAACTTCGAATGGGCGCTCGGCTGCTCGAAGCGTTTCGGACTGCTGTATACGGATTACACGACGCAACAGCGTATCTGGAAGGATTCTGCGTTCTGGTATCGCGATTTCGCGATGTCGCACATGGCGCAATAGTGCAATAGCCGGGAACGGCGCGCATGGCGTCACGCACCCCGCATCAGGCGGCGGTGCGTGACGCTCTCTATATTCATCTCGATATCTCGTTCATCGTGACATTTTATTATCGCCCAAAGGAGTGTCATGCTAGTTGAAAACCCGATTCTGCGCGGCTTTCATGCCGATCCGTCGATCATTCGCGTGGGCGGCGACTACTATATCGCCAACTCCACGTTCGAATGGTATCCGGGCGTGCGCCTGCACCATTCGCGCGATCTCAAGCATTGGGAGACGATCCCCAGCCCCTTGCGCGATTCGTCGATGCTCGACATGCGTGGCATCCCTTCGTCCGGCGGCGTCTGGGCGCCGGATCTGTCATATGCGGATGGTCTGTTCTGGCTGATATATACGGTGGTACGCCAGCCGGCGAACCCATTCAAGGACGTGACGAATTTCGTGACGACCGCGCCATCCATCGAAGGCCCGTGGAGCAAGCCGGTTCGGCTGAACGGCGTCGGCTTCGACCCGAGCCTGTTCCACGATGACGACGGTCGCAAATATCTCGTGCAGCAGACATGGGACCATCGAGAATGGCATCATCCGTTCGACGGCATCACCGTCACCGAGTTCGACCCGACCACCATGCGGTTGAAGCCGGAAACCGCGCGGACCATCTGGCGCGGTGACGATACCGGATTCATCGAAGGGCCGCATCTGTACAAACGAAACGGACTGTATTATTTGTTCGTCGCGCAGGGCGGTACGACCTATACGCATCAGGAGGCGGTCGCGCGGTCGGCGACGTTGGCGGCGCTGTCGTTCGAAGCGATGCCCGGCAATCCGCTTATCAGCAACTACGAGACCCCGCGGAAGCGATTGCAGAAACAGGGTCACGGATCGTTGGTCGATACTCCCGATGGGCGCTGGTATTACGCGTCGCTGTGCGGCAGACCCTGGCACCACGACGACGAATCATCCGTGGCCCCGCGCGGATGGTGCACGCTCGGACGCGAGACCTCGTTGCAGGAGGTCGTATGGGATGACGAGGGATGGCCTCGAATCGTCGGCGGCCGGGCGGGACGCGACGTCGTCGATGTGCCGGATGTCGAGTCCCCTGCGGCGGGGGATTCGGTTTCCCCGGCCCGGCATCACCATGACGAGTTCGATGAACCGCGACTCGGTCTGGACTGGAACACGTTGCGAATGCCGTTCGATGAGCGGATGGGGCGGACCGGCCGCGGTCGTCTCGAATTGCGCGGACAAGGATCCTTGCGCGATGCGTTCGAACTGTCGCTGGTGGCGCGGCGATGGCAGGCGTTCGCATTCCGGGCGGAGACAAAGATGCGGTTCGATCCTGACACGTATCAGGCGATGGCGGGACTGACCAATTATTACAACGATCTGTGCTGGTCGTGGGTGTTCGTGACCTATGACAAATCGCGCGGATGCCGGGTGATCGACGTCGCCGAATGCGTACGGGGCGAATACCGTACCTATCTGCGTGATCAAGCCGTCGCCATACCCGATGATGTGGAATGGGTTTGGTTAAGGACGGCGGTGTGTACACGGTCATACGGGTACGAGTATTCCTTCGATGGACAGACGTGGTTCGCATTGTCGGTGACGTTGGATGCGGCCGTGCTGTCCGACGAGGCCGCGCCGGCGGGGCATTGCGGCTTCTTCACCGGTGCGTTCGTCGGTCTGGCGGCCGTTGACTATTCCGGATACGGCGCCACCGCGGCATTCGATTATTTCGATTATCGGGAGACGAGCGAATGATGTGCCCACCGTGTGCCCCGCTGCGTGTTTCGTACGCGTGACGCACAATGGCGACAGTCAAATAAGCGTGCGGCGGACCTTGCGACACCTCCTGCAGGGTCCGCCGCATTTTTTGTGGTTCCGATGGTGGTACGGGGTGCCGCCGACGCGCACTTGCCAACGCTGCGTGGGCCGCGTTACAGCGCGCTGACGCCGCCGTCGACGTGGATGGTTTCGGCGTTCATGAAGCCGTTGCGCATCAGGAACAGGTAGGCGTCCGCGACTTCGCCGACGGTGCCGAGACGCTTGAGGGGGTTGACGTTGGTCATCTGCGCGGTTTGCGCCGCAAGCTGGTCCGGCGTCAGATCACGCCACAGTCCGGTCGGCGTCCACCACGGTGCCACAGCGTTCACTCGCACGCGCGGCGCCACCTCGATCGCAAGTCCCTGCGTCAGTGTTTCGATCGCCTGATTGCCGAGCACCGCACCTGACGCGTTATACGGGCGGCCGCCGGAGCCGGCGGTCAGCGTCAGCGATCCGCCGTCGGCAATATGCGGCAGCACCGTCCGCGCGATGCGCAGCGCGACGAGATACTTGCCATCCACCGCCGTACGCACGGCATCCTCGCTGTTATCCAGAAATCCGCCGCCCATCGCGCCGCCCATCATCGACACCACGTGATCGAACGGATCATGCGCTTCGATGAACCGTTTCAGTTGCGTCGCGTCCGTCGCGTCCAGTGAGTCCGCAGTAACCGAATCGGCCGAACTGAACGAGCCGAGCGTCGACTTGGCGGCCGCGGCATGTTCAGTCGACCGGCCGATCACCGCGACCTGCGCGCCGTACTGCAGCGCCTGCCGTGCGATTTCCAACCCGAAACCAGACGTGCCGCCGATGACAAGTATGCGGCTGCCGTTGAGCGATGCCATTCGGTCCTCCTTGATTTATGGACTGTCCGTGGGACGTTTTTCACAGGTTGTCTCATGGGCTGCCCTGTGGATGGCGCGGTGATGCGTCACGTTCATCCTTCCCCTTCATCCTTCCTTTCCTGACGGACATACTTTGCGGATGCACGTGCCTGTAGCCTCTCGCCTCCTTAAACCTCTCAATCTCCTGGCTTCTCAACGGACATACAGCCGATTTGCCGGTCGGAATCGGCTGTATGTCCGTTGAGGGGGTGAGACCGGGGGGGGCGAGGAACAGACTGCGGCGAGGTCTAGCGCGACACTCGTGGTCTGCCCGTTCGAGAAAGCAAAAGGGCTGGAACCATTCGGTTCCAGCCCTTTCTTGCTGGTGCGAGTGGGGGGAGTTGAACCCCCACGAGCATACACTCACTGCCACCTGAAGACAGCGCGTCTACCATTCCGCCACACTCGCAGACAATCGACTAACTTACACCCGACCTGCGATTTGCGCCACTTCGGCGTGTCGCGGTGTGAGCGTCGTGCGCGATGAGCGGCATGGGTTGCGTGTGTACGGCCATGACTCCAGTGTTTCCGCCGTTTTCGGCGCGTCGTGTGGGGGTGCCTGTCTGTATGGTGAAACCGTATCGTCCAAGTTTTATGGGGTGGAAAGACGCAATGAATCGGCTGCAGTCTCGGTCACGGTGCATGACGCTGATGATCGTCATGGTGGTATGCGCAGCCATATTACTGCTCTGCGCGTGGGTTGCGACGGCCATGCTGGTCGCCGTCGCCGCAAGCGTCGTCGGCCTGTGCTCGTTGCGCGAGTGCCGCATCTGCCATCGATTCGATACGTTAATTCGGACCGATGCGTACGGTCCGATCTGCCCGACCTGCCAGCGGATGATTCTCGAAGGACGTCAGCAGGAGTTGTTGGAGCGGCGGATCGGCTGAAGTCTGTGGCGGGGAGGCCGCGTATCCCTGAGGCTCCCCTCAGTCAGCTGCGCTGCCAGCTCCCCTCATAGAGGGGAGCCATGCCTGAGCCGGTCCGCGTCTGGAGCGGCAAGACGGCTCGTCCTGCAACTGCGGACGGCCTTTGGCTGTCTGTTTGTGGACTCGCCTGCCGGCTCGTACATTGCCTACAAACCGCTCTGCGGTTTGCGTTACGGCAATGTCCTCATAGAGGGGAGCCATGCCTGCGAGCTGGTCCGTGCCGGGGTGGCAAGAGGTCTTCTCTCACGGAAAGGAGCAGCGCCTGACGGTGCGGAGCTACCAGCACGCGATGTTGCTGTCGGTACGCGACTCGGTTCCTCCGACCAGCGATACGCCGCCGTCCGGCATCCAACCGTCGCCGTCCACTCGCATAATCATCTGGCCGCGACCGAAATCAGCCGTTTCCAATCCGACCGTGACCTCATGTCCGCGCCGCGCCAGCTCCCGCGCAATCGCATCGTCGAACCGCGTCTCCACGCGCATCGCATTGCCGTGATCCCACCGCCAGCGCGGTGCGTCGAGCGCCTGCTGCGGGTCCATCCCGAAATCGATCGCGTTCATCGCCACCTGCACATGTCCCTGCGGCTGCATGTACGCGCCCATCACGCCGAACGGCCCGACCGGCCGCCCATCACGCATCAGGAATCCCGGAATAATCGTGTGATATGTACGCTTGCCCGGCTTGAGCGCGTTCGCCCGCGCCGGATCGAGCGCAAAATCGGCCCCGCGATTCTGCAACGAAATGCCCGTCCCCGGCACGACGATCCCCGACCCGAATCCCATGTAATTCGACTGGATGTACGACACCATGTTGCCCTCGCCGTCCGCACAGCACAGGTACACCGTGCCCGAACTCGACGGCGTGCGCGTCGTACGCACTTCGGCCGTCTCGCCGATCAGCCGCGCCTTCTCCTCGCCGTACTCGGGCGTAAGATACCGCGCGTAGTCGAACCCGGTGTCGTCCGGATCGCTGACCGTGTCGAACGCGTCCGCGAACGCGAGTTTGATCGCCTCGATCTGCCGGTGGTACGTGAGCGTGCGATCATCATGCGTGACGTCGAAGTTACGCATGATGTTCAGCGCCATGAGCGCGACGATGCCCTGCCCGTTCGGCGGAATCTCGCACACCTGCCAACCGTCGCGATAGTTGAGCCGCATCGGGTCTACCCAGCGCGGCGCGTACGAGGCCAGATCGTCGTACCGCAGGTAGCCGCCGGCTTTGCGGCTCGCCTGATCGATCGCATGCGCGAGGTCTCCCCCGTAGAACGAGCGCGCGTTGGTCGCGCCGATGTCGGTCAGCGAGTCCGCGTGATCGGGCAGCGTGACGATCTCGCCGGCGGCCGGCGTGCGCTGGTCGGCGCCGCGTGTGAACGTGCGGAACCATTCGTCGAACCGGCCGTCGTCGTTGTGCCGTCGGTAACTGTCGGCGCCGCGCCGCCACCAGTACGCGAGATTCGGATTAACCGCGTAGCCGTTACGGGCGTAGTCGATGGCCGGCGCGAGATCGTCGGAGAGCGATAGTCGACCGTAGCGTTCGTTGAGCGCGGCCCATGCGGCGGGCGCGCCAGGCACGGTGACCGGCGTCCATCCGAGATACGGCATGCGACCGTTCGCCGTGGCATGACCGTCCGCGACGACGCGCTCGATGGAGATGCCTCGCGGAGCAGGGCCGCTCGAGTTGAGGCCGACGAGCCGCTGTTCGCGGGCGCTCCATGCGATGCAGAACGCGTCCGATCCGATGCCGTTCGACGTCGGCTCGACCACGGTGAGTGCGGCCGCGGCGGCGACGGCTGCGTCGAACGCGTTGCCGCCCTTGAGGATGACCTGCAGGCCGGCCGCGGAGGCCTGCGGCTCGGAACAGTTGACCATCGCGCGGTTCGCGTAGATCGGGTAACGCTGGGACGGATACCGCTGTGTGAGCGGATCGAATGTTGCGGATGTCATGTGTCCATTATCGCGCCGACGTGCCCTGTCTGGTCGGCGTATGTGGATCGCGTCGCTATGATTGATCGGTTTCATCACTCAGTGCGCGCGATCGGCTCGGGTGCGCGCACCGAGTGATGAATACGGGGCGCCGAACATCACTCAGTGCGCGCCGGTGTCGAGATTGCGCGCACTGAGTGACATTTGGACGCCGGCCGGTTGTGTGTAGACAAGGGTTGCCCGTGTGCGGACGATGATCAGCCGCGAGAACCGTGCGCGTAGAAGCGCGCGAGCGTCGCGTCGCGGAACTCGTCGAAGTAGCCGCCGTCGATCGACTCGCGGATGTCGTCGAGCAGCTTGATGAAGAAGTGCTCGTTGTGGATCGTCGCCAGCGTGAATCCGTTGAACTCGCGGGCGCGCAGCAGATGATCGACGTACGCCTTCGAGTAATGCGTGCACGTGTAGCAGTCGCAGCCCTCCTCGAGCGGGCCGAAATCGGTCTTGAACTCGGCGCGCTTGACGTTGTAGCGCCCGTCGCGCGTGAAGATCGCGCCGTTGCGGCCGCATCGCGCCGGCGCCACGCAGTCGAACGTGTCGCCGCCGTTCTCCACGCACGCGAAGATGTCGTCCACCGCGGCGATGCCGAGCACGTGGCGCGGACGGCTCTCCGGCATCGCATCGCAGATCCACGCGCAGGTGTCGCCGATGATCCGCTTCTCGATTGCACCGCCGATGCCCACGCCGTCGAAGTCCAGCGACGCGATCTGCTCGGCCGCGTGCCGGCGTAGATCCTCGTAGTTCGCGCCCTGCACCACGCCGTACAACGCCTGATACGGCTTGCCCAAACGTTCCGCAGTCAATCGCTGGTGTTCCGCGACGCACCGCTGCGCCCAACGGTACGTGCGCTCGACCGACTGTTCCTGATACCGCCGCGTGTTCATCAGCGTGGTCAGCTCGTCGAACGCAAACATGATGTCCGCGCCGATCTTGTGCTGAATGCCCATCGAAATCTCCGCACTGAACCGGTGCAGCGAGCCGTTGAGCGGCGACTTGAACGTCACGCCGTCCTCGTCCACGAACGCAAGCCGTTCCTTGCCGTCCGCGATCACGTCGTCCGACTTCATGCCGGTCACGTCCATCGCGAGCGTCTTCTTGAACCCCGCGCCCAGCGAGAGCACCTGGAACCCGCCCGAATCGGTGAACGTTGGGCCGTCCCAGTTCATGAACTTCGCAAGGCCGCCCGCAGCATCGAGCACGTCCTCGCCCGGCCGCTCGTACAGGTGGAAGGCGTTCGACAGCATGCACTGCGCGCCCTCCGCCCGCATCGTCTCCGGCAGTACGGCCTTCATCGCGGCCTGCGTGGCGACCGGCACGAACGCGGGCGTATGGATGTCGCCATGCGGCGTGTGCAGGATGCCGGTACGGCCGTAGCGCGCGCCGCCGCGGCCCTTGCCGTCCGCCGCGTCGGGCAGACGGGTGATCGTCTCGAAGCCGAACGCGCTGCGGTCACCGGGCTTGCCGGGCGCCGCGCCGCGCGGATGCTCCACCAGATTCGTCGGATTCGTGTGCTCAGGATTCGTCATGTGATTCACTCTAGGCGAAGCCCCGTAACGGACGCGCGAAGACGCGGCAACCCCGGGTTTGCAACGCTTGCGCGACGCATTGCGAAGGTCGGCAGCAAACTTGATTGTTTCTTCCAACGAACATTCAGGAAACTTCCAGAGCAAGTATCTTTACTCTTAGGTAGCAGTTCACCGGATCCCATACGCGGGCGCCGCGCGCGACGCGATGCGAGGCCCGGCAACAACCTAAGGAGCAGCAATGGCTGAAGAGAACAACAACGACTGGAACGCCGCGAACGGCACCCAGTCCGCGCAGTCGCAGGGCGACGCGCAGCAGGCCTCGCCTGCGCAGACGGCCGCAGGGCAGAACAGCAGCGACCCGGCCGCAACAACCGTTATCCCCACCAACGAAGGCGAACAGCCGACCGTGACGATGCCGACGATGCCGGCCGCCCCGACCACCGGCGACGCCGTGCATACCGACGTGCCGAACTATGCGGCCGCGGCCGGCGAAAGCACGGTCGTGTCGTCCGCACCGACCGCATCGCCGTACGTGTCGTCCGAATCGCCCACGTCGTCGTCGACTTCCGCGGGTTCCGCGGGTTCCGCGGCGTCTGGATCGGATCAGCCGACGCAGCAGTACCGTCCGGCGCCCGAATACGGCGCGTACGGTCCGACGCCGACCCAGACCCAGCCCGCCGGTCAGCCCGCGGCCAACGGCCAGTCCGCACAGCAGAACCAGCCGTTCGGCGGACTGTTCGGCAACCCGTTCGGCGGCGCGAACCAGAACGCGAACGGCCAGAACGGTGCGCAGAACGCGAACGGCCAGAACACGAACCGCAACCCGTTCGGCAACCCGTTCCTCGCCGGTCAGTCCGGTCAGGGCCAGCCGCAGCAGAACCAGCAGACCCCCAACGCCGCGCCGCAAGGCGGCCAGCAGCCGCCGTTCCCGCCGTACGGCAACCCGTTCGGCCCGGCCAACAACGGTCAGCCCGGACAGCCGGGTCAGCCGTCCGCCAAGAACGGCAACAAGACCGCCAACGGCATCGTGATCGGCGTCGTCGCGGCGCTCGTGTCCGCCGCGCTGTGCCTCGGCGTCGGCTACTACGGCCTGACCAGCGGCTGGGTCACCGTCCCGAACTCCAGCTCGCTGACCAGCGTCAACTCGAACAAGTCCGGCTCCGGCTCGGCCACCACCAAGAGCGGCGAAGCCGTCGACTGGGCGTCCGTCGCATCCAGCGTGTCCGACTCCGTCGTGTCCATCACCACCACGCTGAGCAACGGCGAAGCGAAGGGCTCCGGCGCGATCATCGACACCGAAGGCCACATCGTGACCAACAACCACGTGATCTCCGGCGCCCAGTCCATCGCCGTCACCCTCGCGAACGGCAACATGTACAGCGCGCAGGTCGTCGGCACCGACACCACCACCGACCTCGCCGTACTCAAGCTCGACAACGCGCCGAGCGACCTCAAGGCCGTCGAATTCGCCGACTCCGACAGCCTCGCGGTCGGCGAGGCCGTGATGGCCATCGGCAACCCGCTCGGCTACGACGACACCGCCACCACCGGCATCGTCTCCGCGCTCAACCGCCCGGTGACCGTGACCGACGACAACAACAACCAGATCGTCACCAACGCCGTACAGATCGACGCGGCCATCAACCCCGGCAACTCGGGCGGCCCGACGTTCAACGGCGCCGGCCAGGTGATCGGCATCAACTCGTCCATCGCGTCCACCGCCAGCTCGTCCGAGTCGGCCGGCTCGATCGGCATCGGCTTCGCCATCCCGGCGAACCTCGTCAAGCGCGTCGCTAGCGAAATCATCAAGAACGGCTCCGTCAAGCACGTCGCGCTTGGCGTGGTCGTCTCCACCGACACCGTGACCGCCGACGGCGTGACCCGCTCCGGCGCGAAGATCACCACCCCGTCCACCGGCGGCTCCGCAGTCGTCTCCGGCGGCCCGGCGGACAAGGCCGGGCTCAAGGCCGGCGACACGATCGTCGCGTTCAACGGCAACGCGGTCAACAGCCACTACGCGCTGCTCGGCTTCGTGCGCGCCGCGGCCCTCGGCGACAAGGCCACGCTCACCATCGTGCGCGACGGCAAGACCATGGACGTCGAGGTGACACTCGACCAGGAGGAGTCGTCGGTGAACGGCTCGTCCAGCTCCGGCTCGAACGGCTCGTCGAACGGCAACTCCGACGGCAACGGGTCGAACAACGGCAACGGGTCCGGTAACGGTTCGAACGGCTATGGCAACGGATCCAACGGTAACGGCAACAGCGACGGCGGCACCGGGGATGACGGCGGGTTCTCCGATCCGTTCGGCCTGTGGTAAACCGCGGGGCGCCAGTCGTGAACGTCCCTGAACGGGCGTAAGTCAAACGACCGTAAAGCAAGCGGGCGTAGATCAGACGACTGCAACTCAAACGACCGTAAGTCAACAGTATCGTGATGATCATGTTGACTTACGGTCGTTTTTGTATGCGCAGACGACCGTAACTCAATACGATCACGACGATGATGTTGAGTTACGGTCGTTGTTGGGGCCGTGGACGACCGTAACTCAATGGGAGGGATGCATTGTTGTTGAGTTACGGTCTTCTGCGGATGACCGGGCGTCGGTTGGGCGTTGGCCGGATGCCGGTTGGACGCAGGTTGGTTCCTCGATGATTCACGAAGTCGCGGGGCCCCGGCATCATGGGAAACGTCATAACTGAAGATGTCATTTTTACGCCGTGTATCGGATGATCGCGTGGGGCGTCGCACGAGGTGCGTGTGACGTTCGGCAACGTCGCCGGTGGGTTAACAAGGCGTGACCGAACTGCCGATCGAGGCCGGTCACGCGTCTGCATACCCGCGTCGCCGCCGCGATCGACTCCGTATGCGAGCGTAAGGAGTAATGATGAACACGTTCATCGTCAGATTCTTCCAAGCTGTACTTCGTATCTGCCGGTTGGTGCCGATGCTGCCGATCGTGATCGTGGCGGCGATCCCGTTGACGTTACTGGGCGAGTGGCGACCGGTCGGGCTGTCGTCTGTCCGACTGCCTGTGCTGGGTGGTCCCGGCGTGGGGCAGTGGCTGATCATCGCGCTGGTCTTGATCGTCGTATTCGATACTGTGCGCGGGATGATCGACGACATTCGGCATGGGCAGGTCGGCGTGGATCTGCTCGCGGTCGTGGCGATCCTGTCGACCGTGGCGGTGCGTGAGTATTGGGCGAGTTGGGCGGTCATGCTGATGATCGCGTCCGGCGAGGCGATCGAGGAATACGCGCAGGCGAAGGCCGAACACAGCCTGACCGCATTGATGCAGGCTGCGCCGCAGACCGCGCACGTGGTCGCGTTGCCGGGCGTGGGCCGCGGCGGTGGGATGTCGCGAACGGCGGCTGATGATGAGTCCGGAACGCGGACGGTCGTATCCGATGCCGGATTTCGGCGAGTGAATGGGACGTCGGGAGAGTCTGACGTTATTGCGGCGACCGGTGTGCGGAAACATGCTGCTGAAACGGCCGGTGTGATTCGACGTCACGATATGCACGCTGACGACCCCGGTGCGGTCTGCGCCATCACCGGTCGGGATCCGGAAGAGTGCGGTTCCATCGTGCGCCGCAGCGATGAGCGCATCCATCGGTCAGCAGCGGCCGGTGGTGATGGTTCCACGGACGCGCGTCATCTGCGCACCGTACCGGTCGATCAGGTGCGCGTTGGTGATGTGCTCGTCGTGCTGCCCGGCGAAACCGTGCCGGTCGACGGCGAGCTCATGTCCGTCTTCGCCACGCTCGACCTGAGCAACATCAACGGCGAACCGGTGCCGCGCGAAGTCTTCGCGGGCGCTCGTGTCATGTCGGGCGCGGTCAACGGATCGACCACGCTCACCATGCGCGTCACCGCGTTGGCCGTCGACTCGCAGTACCAGCGCATCATGACGCTCGTGTCCTCCGCACAGGAGTCTCGTCCGGCCGTTGTGAGGACGGCCGACCGGCTGGCCGTCCCGTTCACGGTGCTGTC
The DNA here is from genome assembly GCF_009299505.1 of Bifidobacterium ramosum. Classification (GTDB taxonomy): domain Bacteria; phylum Actinomycetota; class Actinomycetes; order Actinomycetales; family Bifidobacteriaceae; genus Bifidobacterium; species Bifidobacterium ramosum. The sequence goes on from NZ_WBSM01000013.1 coordinate 61,091, forward strand.
GCTGGTGATCGCGGGCGTTGCGTGGGCGGTGTCCGGTGTGCCGACCCGGTTCGCGCAGGTGCTCGTGCTGGCCACGCCGTGCCCGCTGCTCATCGCCGCGCCGGTCGCGTACATCGCCGGAACCGGGCGGCTTGCGGAGGCCGGGGTGCTCATCAAGACGCAGGACGTACTCGAGCGACTCGGGCAGGTCACGCAGGTGTTCTTCGATAAAACCGGTACGCTGACCGTCAAGCAGCCGCAGGTCGTGCGCGTGGACATGCTGCCGGGGGTGGAGACCCGGCTGGACGAGGATCACGTGCTGATGATGGCTGGCGTGGTCGAGGGATATTCGGTGCATATCCTCTCGCGGGGCATCGCGGCGGCCGGCGAGGCGGCGATGAAGCGGTTGCGGGCGCGGTTTGCGGGCGGGCAGCGGGACTGTCCGGACCCCGGAGCGGACGCATTCGGGCATGGGCAGGATTTGCCGGTCGTGAAGAAGGTTCGGGAGGACGCCGGTCGGGGCGTATCCGGATCGGTGAACGGACACGCGGTGCGTGTGGGACGACTGTCCTTCGCGAACGCCCGTGATGACGGGTTCCAGCCGGTTGCCGGTGATGCCGCGAACCCGTCGGACGTGACGATTCGTACTCGGTTTGGCATGCTAGCCCCGGATGAGATGGCGTCCTATGTGTCGGTCGACGGGCAGTTGGTCGCGCGTATCGTGCTGCGCGACGTACCACGTGCGAACGCCCGCGAGGCATTGGCGCGACTGCATTCGCTGGGTGTGGGGCGGCTCACCATGCTGACCGGCGACAAGCGGGCGTCCGCCGAGATCATCGCCCGCGAAGTCGGCATCGATGAGGTGCACGCCGAACTGTTCCCGGAGGACAAGGTTGCGGCGGTGCGGGATGCGGGCGAGGTCGGAGACCATGCCCAAAGTGTGCGGCATGATGCGGACGACGTGATCCCGTCTCGTGGCGGTCGCAGAAAGTCTGAGTGTGATGGTTCCGTTTGGCCTCAGCATAACAGGGCCGGGCATCCCGTCACGATGATGGTGGGCGACGGCGTGAACGACGCGCCCGTCCTCGCCGTCGCGGACATCGGCGTGGCCATGACCGACGGCACCTCCACCGCCGCCTCGGAATCCGCGCAGGTCGTCATCATGAACGACGACATCGCCGCCGTGCCGCAGGCCATCGCCATTGCCCGCCGCACTAGGCGCGTCATGCTGCAGGCCGTGCTCCTCGGTCTCGGCCTCGCCCTCATCGGCATGCTCGCCGCCGCCTTCAACCTCATCCCGGTCGTCGTCGGCGCCTTCCTGCAGGAAGCCATCGACGTCGTCTCCATCCTTTGGGCTCTCACTGCCCTCCTGGATCGGGAGTGATCGACGTGAATGAGAGGCTTTCCGCAAACTGAGAGGCAGATTGCATGATGCGCAAGGATCTTTCTCCAAACTGAGAGGCAGCTCTTCGTGGGGACGGTGCCATATTCCCGTTGTGATGACCCATTTCGAGGGTAGATCAGCCGTGCGTGGAGGGGAAAGCTGCCTCTCGGTTTGGAGAAAGACCACTGTGAGGCCGCGAATCTGCCTCTCAGTTTGCAGAAAGGAACATACCACGCGTCTCAAGCGGCAAGTCGGCTGATTCCCGCTGGCAGTTGTGCCGATATGCAGCCGTCCAAATCACCCCTTCCGCGATTCGGCGGCTTGCGATAGGCTGTAACGCGTGACTGAAACTGTGAATACTGACAATAATGAACTGCGCATCGCAGTGATCGGCGCCGGTCCGGCCGGCGTCTACTCCTCCGACATCTTCCTGCGTCAGCTCAAGAAGCTCGGCGAGGAGCTCGGTCTCGGCACCGAGGCTCGCATCGACCTGTTCGAGAAGCTGCCTGTGCCGTTCGGCTTGGTCCGTTATGGCGTGGCGCCCGATCATCCGTCCATCAAGTTCATCGCGTCCGCGCTCGAAAAAACGCTCGACAACCCGAACATCCACCTGTATTGCGACGTGGAGTTCGGCAAGGACGTGACGCTCGACGAGCTGCTTGCCCGTTACGACGCCGTGCTGTTCGCCACCGGCGCGGTCAAGGACAAGCCGCTCGGCCTGCCTGGCGCGGACCTCGACGGCGTGTACGGCGCGGCCAAGTTCGTCGAGTGGTACGACGGCTATCCGACCGGCGCTCGCGAATGGCCGCTGACGGCCGAGAACGTGGCCGTGATCGGCGGCGGTAACGTCGCGATGGACGTGGCCCGCGAGCTCATGCGCAACGCGGACGACCTCAAGGCCAAGACCGACATCCCGGACAACGTCTACGAGGGCATTCAGAGCAACAAGGCGAAGGTGCTCCATCTGTTCATCCGTCGCGGCGTCGCGCAGGCGAAGTTCAGCGTGCAGGAGCTGCGTGAGATGGAGAAGCTGCCCGGCGTGCAGCTCATCATCAACGAGGACGATTTCGAACTGGACGATGACACCATCGAGGTCGCCGGTCAGGACAAGCTCACCCGTCAGATGGTCGAGGAGCTGTTCACGATCCGCGAGATGGCCGAGGACATGGAGGACGACGGCGACGTTGACTTCGAAGGCAACCCGGCCGACCGCAAGTACTACGTCCACTTCAACTCCGCCCCGACCGAGATCCTCGGCGAGGACGGCAAGGTGACCGCGATCCGCGTCGAGCGCACCGAAACCGGCGCCGACGGCAAGATGCACCGCACCGGTGAGTTCACCGACTACCCGGTCGAGGCAGTGTACCACGCGATCGGCTACCAGCCGGCCGAAGCGCCCGGCATCGTGTACGACCACAAGGGCGCGCATCTGGCCAATGCGAACGGCGACGGCCGCATCACCACCGCCGCGGACGGCGGCGAAGTGCGCGAACGCCTGTACGCGACCGGTTGGGCCAAGCGCGGCCCGGTCGGCCTGATCGGTTCGACCAAGTCCGACGCGCTCATGATCGTGACCAACATGCTCGAGGATCTCGCCAAGGCCGCGGAAGGCGGCCGCGTGGCGGCAGACCGCGACCCGGAGTCGATCGACCGACTGCTGGAGAGCCGCGGCGTCAAGCCGATCGATTTCGCCGGCTGGAAGAAGGTCGACGCGTTCGAGCGTGCGGAAGGCGCGAAGGAAGGCCGCGAGCACAAGAAGGTCATTGATCCGGATCAGATGCGCGCGCTGGCGCATGCGTGATGCGGGTTGCGTTTGACGTTGATGGTTGCGGCGGGCGGCTGATTCCTGATGTTTGCTGATGTCTGACATCTAACGTCTGACGTTGACGGGCGGCCGGTTGCGATGGAATCGCGACCGGCCGCCCGTCGTATATGTGCCGTCGTATGCGTATTGCAATACGCCGTCGTTCGTCGCGGCGCTTCGCTCCGGTTCCGCTGGCGGCGGACATGCCGCATCCATCCAGCCAACACTCAGACAGTGAATTTACTGTGTGCATTATGAACGGCAAACTGCGGGTGCACGGCCACTTCAACGGCCTGAAGACAACGCTGCTTTTCGCGTTGATGTGGGCAGTGATCATGCTCATCTGGTGGGCCACGGGCGGCCGCCGCAGCACGCTGAGCATGTATATCGTCATCGGTCTGATCACCACGTTCGGGTCGTACTGGTTCTCCGACAAGCTCGCCATCGCGTCGATGCGCGCGCGGGAGGTGTCCGAGGCCGAAGCCCCTGCGCTGTACCGCATCGTACGTGAGCTGAGCGCAAAGGCCGGCAAGCCGATGCCGCGCATCTATATCGCCCCGACCATGAGCCCGAACGCGTTCGCGACCGGCCGCAACGAACGGCATGCGGCGGTGTGCTGCACGCAGGGCATCCTGCAGCTGCTCAACGAACGTGAGATCCGCGGTGTGCTCGGCCACGAGCTGATGCATGTGTACAATCACGACATTCTGACGTCGGCGATCGCGTCGGCGATGGCGACGGTGATCACGTATCTCGGCTATTCGCTGATGTATTTCGGTGGTGGTTCGCGCGACGACCGTGACGGTGATTCGGGTGCGTTCGGTCTGATCGGCGTGCTGTTGAGTTCGATTCTTGCGCCGATCGGTGCGTCGCTGATTCAGATGGCGATTTCGCGGACGCGCGAATACGATGCGGACGAGGACGGGTCGCTGCTGACGGGTGATCCGGAGGCGCTGGCGTCGGCGTTGAACAAGATCTCGTACGGCGCGCAGACGACGCCGATGCCGAAGACCGCGGGCACGCAGTCGGTAGCGGCGATGATGATCGCGAATCCGTTCTCCGCGGCCGGTTTTTCGAAGCTGTTCTCGACGCACCCGCCGACCGAGCAGCGGATTGCGCGGCTGATGCAGATGGCCCAGGAGATGCGCGCCGCGGACGCCGGCGTGGGCGGTGCCGGTTATGGTCCGGCGCAGGTGCGGTACTAACGGCTTTTTGTTGTTTTTTTGTGTCGCTTTCTGTTTTCCGTCACTTTCCGTCGCTTGCTGTCGCTTGTTGTAACTTTCCCATCATTGCTTACTGTCTCTTGCTGTAACTTTCCGTCACTCCAACGGACATACAGCCGATTACGGGCGTGATTTCGGCTGTATGTCCGTTGATGGGGGATTGATGGATTGACGAATCGGCGAATCGAGAATCGCGACAGGGTGGGATGTGCAGGACGACACGGTCGGCACCGACGGGCGACTGCTTGCTTGCCAGTGCGGGACGGCGACGCGTGGGCCGACGGTCTGCTATACTGTCTGCTTGTGTCTCGCGTCGGTGAGACATCGCGAATGTAGTTCATCGGTAGAACGACAGCTTCCCAAGCTGTAGAGGCGGGTTCGACTCCCGTCATTCGCTCCGATGGGCGGCGGTTGCCGCCTTTTGTGTTTTTTGTACTGTGTATAGCTGATGCGCAAGAAATTCGGGATATGAAGCCGATCGTCCCGAATTTCTTGCACTGAGCGAGCGTCAGTGCAAGAAATTCGGGAGATTGGGGATAATTCCCCGAATATCGTGCACTGAGATCCGGTCAGTGCAAGGATTTCGGGACGAAAGGGTTGTTTTCCCGAATTTCTTGCGCCGGAGAAGCGGGGAGGATGTCGCGGTGCGGCCATCCGGGACGCGTTTTCGACTCCAACGGACATGCAGCCGATTCGGGCAACGTAATCGGCTGTATGTCCGTTACAAGGCCGAGACCTCTCTCCTAACGGACATACAGCCGAAAAGGGCGGGTAAATCGGCTGTATGTCCGTTAGGAAGTAGGAGGTCGAGCCGAGACGGGGCGAGCCGAGACGGGGAGTGCCGACGGCGGCGGGCACACGGAGCGCCGCCGAGATGAGACGGGGGATGGCGGCAGTAGAGGCCGTAAGGTAACCTATTCGACGGCGGAAATTGGCGATGTGGCGGAGGTGTGAAATGCCTGGAATCGTGTTGATCGGCGCTCAGTGGGGCGACGAAGGCAAGGGCAAGGCGACTGATCTGATCGGGACGAAGGTCGATTACGTCGCGCGTTTCAACGGCGGCAACAACGCGGGACACAGCGTGGTCGTCGGCAACGAATCGTATGCGCTGCATCTGCTGCCGTCCGGCATCATCAGCCCGAACGTCACCCCGGTGATCGGCAACGGCGTCGTCGTCGATCCGGAGGTCCTGTTCGAGGAGATCGACGGCCTGCAGTCGCGCGGCGTCGACTGCTCGCGTCTGCTCGTCTCCGAGGCGGCGCACGTCATCGCGCCGTATCATCGCGTGCTCGACAAGGTCACCGAACGCTTCCTCGGCAAGCACAAGATCGGCACCACCGGCCGCGGCATCGGCCCGGCCTACGCCGACAAGATCAACCGCGTCGGTATTCGCGTGCACGACCTGTTCAACGCCGACCACCTGCACGACAAGGTCGAGGCCAGCCTGCACCAGAAGAACCAGATCCTGGTCAAGCTGTACAACCGCCGCGCCATCGACGTCGACCAGACCACCGACGAACTGCTCAAGCTTGGCGAACGCCTGAAGCCGTACGTCGCCAACACCGGCCTGATCCTCAACAAGGCGCTCGACGAGGGCAAGACCGTCCTGTTCGAGGGCGCGCAGGCCACCATGCTCGACGTGGATCACGGCACGTACCCGTTCGTCACGTCCTCCAACCCGACCGCGGGCGGCGCGTGCACCGGCACCGGCGTCGGTCCGACCAAGATCACCCGCGTGATCGGCGTTTCCAAGGCGTACGTGACCCGCGTGGGCGAAGGCCCGTTCCCGACCGAACTGTTCGACGAATCCGGCGACTGGCTGCGTGCGCAGGGTCACGAGTACGGCGTGACCACCGGCCGTCCGCGTCGCTGCGGCTGGTTCGACGCGGTCGTCAACCGTTACGCGAGCCAGGTCAACGGCCTGACCGACATCGTCCTCACCAAGCTCGACGTGCTCACCGGGCTCAAGGAGATCCCGATCTGCGTCGCGTATGACGTGGACGGCGAGCGGTACGACGACATGCCGACCGATCAGGCTGCGTTCGCCGTCGCTAAGCCGATCTATGAGACGATGCCGGGCTGGGATGAGGACATCTCCGCCGTGCACGCGTTCGAGGACCTACCGGCCACCTGCCAGGCGTACGTCAAGCGTCTCGAGGAGCTGTCGAACTGCCGCATCTCCGCGATCGGCACCGGCCCGCAGCGTGACCACATCATCTCCGTCCACTCGCTGATCGACTGACCTGCTGGTTGGCTGATGTGATCGGCCGGTCGCCGTTTGGTCGACCGGCCGATCGCCGTTGTGGGACCGTTCCGCCGCGTTCGTTATAGAGAAGGGATTCGTCATGACCGAGGAAGAACTGCCGTCTCTGGAGATGCCGATACTCAAGCCGGTCATGCCCGGAGCAACGCCGGCGGACGATGATCTGACGATCGCCGATGCTGCGTCGTCGTCTGACGGTGCGACGCATGATGACGTGCCACATGACAGTGCTGATGGTGCCGATCATGTCGTCAGTACTGACAGTACCGACGACACTATGCCGCATGACGGTACCGATGTCGTCACCACCAACAACGCCGCCCCGTCCGCGTCCAGCGACGCGACCGCCGATCCGTCACCGGTCACCACCGAGTTTGCGTCCACCCGCATCAACGCGTCGTCCGGCCGCCCCATTGCGGCCTTCCTCGGCAAGGGACAGCCCGCTCCTCCGCAGATCCCACTGGCCCCGATGAAACGCATGCAGGCGCGGTTCAATCCGCTCGCGGACGGCATGCTGTATCTCGTCGTATTCGTCGGCGGCTTCGTCGGCACCGGCCTGCGCTACGGCCTGAACCTGCTGCTGCCGAATCCGGCCGCGCCGAGCGGGTTCTTCCACGCGTTCCACCCGTCCACGTTCATCGCGAACATGTGCGCGTGCTTCATTTTCGCGGCGCTCAGCGCGTACATGTCGCAGGCGTCGTGGATCCGCAAGCGCGTCCGCGAGCTCACCAGCCGCGGCGTCGGCATGGGTATGTGCGGTGGGTTCTCGACGCTGTCGGCGATGGCGATCGAGGATCTCACGTCGGCGCACAAGGGGCAGATCGCGGGGTTCCTGTTCTATACGCTGGTCAGTTTCGCGTGCGGCCTGATCGTCGCGTGGATCGGCACGAAACTGGCGCTGTCGCTCGCCGCCAAACGGTCGGTGCGGGCGCTGCACGAGCAGATGCGTCGCGGCGACGGCGCGAACGTCGTGCGATCCACGGCACCGGAGGGGGATTACGGGCAGCCGGCCACGACGCTGGTGCCGTCGTTCGAGCCCGATCCCGTGACCGACGAGATCCCGATGGTCGCCGATCCGATACGAGGGGAGGCTCACGAGCAATGACGACGTTCCTTTTGGTGGCCGCATGCGGCGGCCTGGGCGCGGTGACGCGCTTCGTGCTCAACACGTCGATCCAACGGCTGTGGAACAACGCGTTCCCGCTGTCGACGTTCGTGATCAACGTCATCGCCACGTTCTGCGCGGGCATCGCGGCGGCGGCCTACGCATACCAGACCGTCGACCAGCACACGTACCTGCTGTTCGTCACCGGGTTCCTCGGCGGCTTCTCGACGTTCTCGACCGCGATCAACGAAATGGTATCGCTCACGCGCAAGGAACGGTTCGGCATGGCCGCGCTGTACTGCGCGCTGACGATCGTCGTGCCGCTGCTATGCGTCGCCGCCGGGTGGTTCTGCATCGCGGTGACGCAGTCGTGAGCTGAGACGTCAGTTGCGGTCGGTCCGCAGCGGACGTCCGTAATCGTCCGTAATCGTCCGCAGCTGTCCGCAGTCGTCACGACATGGCGAACGACACGATGCACGACACGGCATCCCCGCCGAACCGGTTCGAGTAGAATACATACCAGTCGGTAATTGAGTGGTGGTTGACTCGCAATTCGATGTGGAAAGGCGGTGTGCCATGGTCGGCATGCGTGATGTGGCCAAGAAGGCCGGAGTGTCATTGAGTACGGTGTCGCTGGTGGTGAACGGCACGGGATACGTGTCCGACGACATGCGGGCGCGTGTCACCGAGGCGATGCAATCACTCAACTATATCCCCAACGAACTCGCGCGCAACCTGTACCGCGACCGCACGAACACGATCGGCGTGATCGTGCCGACCATCCGCCATCCGTTCTTCGCGACGTTCACCGCCGCGCTGCAACGCGAGTTCTCCGCGCGTGGCCTGCGCACCATGCTGTGCTCCACGGCCGACTCCGACACCGGCGAATCCGAGTACATCGACATGCTGCAGCGACACATGATGGACGGCATCGTCATGGCCGCGCACACGGCGCACCCGACCGACTACTGGACATCGATCGGGCGGCCGGTTGTCGCGTTCGACCGGTACCTCGGCACGGGGATTCCGTCGGTCGGTTCGGACCACGAGCAGGGCGGGCGGATGCTCGCCGAACTGCTCATCCGCACCGGCGCGCGGCATGTGGTGATGATCGGCGGGCCGCGTTCGCAGTTCCACGACCTGGCCGTCGGCGGCGCGGACACCGTGGGCGCGGGCGTGCGCGACACGACCTTCCCGACCGTGCGGTATTACCTCACGCTCGAACGCGAGCTGAAGGCGGCCGGCGTGCGCTACGATTACGTCGAGGCCGGCGAAGTCGGTGATTTCGAAGGGTATGCGGTTGCCGCGCATCATGTGTTCGACTGGTTCGGCGGCGCGGGCGACGGTCGCGGCGAGGATGCCGTGGACGCGATCGTGAGCTCGGATCTCGGTGCGTCGTATGCGGTGCAGGAGGCGATCCGCTGCGGTGTGCGGATTCCCGACGACGTGCAGATCGTCGCGTACGACGGTACGTATCTGGCGGGGACCGCGGGCGTGCGGCTGACCGCGGTACGGCAGGATTTCGAGGGGTTGGCGGCGGCCGTGGCGGCACGTATGACCGGGCTGATCGCAGGCGGTGCTGGCGGTGCGGCTGGTGCCGTCGGTGCCGGCGATGCCGATCGTGATGCGGCCGGATCGACGGGCGCCGGTGCGTCTGCGGGCAGTGCGGACGGTTCGTCCGGTGCGGCGGGTGCGGGTACCGCTGATCTGCTGCCGCTGACGTTGCGGATCGGCGACTCCACGCGGTGATCTCTTTCCCCAACGGACATCCAGCCGAAAAGCGGGTCCGAATCGGCTGGTTGTCCGTTAGTGGTTTTGCGTGTCCGATAACAATGGGGACGCAGACGAGTGGACGATCTTTGAGGACGTTCCTTTGTGCAATATGCCCCGCCCTCTAACGGACAACCAGCCGATTTAGGTACCGTTTTCGGCTGTATGTCCGTTGAACGGGAGCAGGAATCGTTGAGGGCGGCCGTTACCATAGCTGCGTAGAGAAGAATCATATGCAGAACGGGAGAGGTGGCCGAACTATGACCGACAGTCAGTACAACCAGCAATCCGCAAGCCAATCATCGCAGTCTGCGCAATCGCAGCAATCGCAATCCGCACAGTCACAACAGTCCGCGCAGCAACCGCAGGAACCGCAACAGCCGCCGCAGCCCAAGCCGCTGCCCGGCCAGATCTACATCCGCCCCGGCATCGACGACCGCCCGGACCTCGATAAGGCGCTCACCCCCGAAGACAAGAAGGCCATCGCGCGCCTCGCCGTCCACATCGAACGCGAACAGCCCGACGACTCCGCCGCGCACACCGAAACGCAGGCCGTGCGCATGTCCACCGCCGGATCGCCCGCCGTCGCCACCGCGATCCCGCCCACGCCGATCGCCGACGCATCCTCCGCCTTCCTCGACATGCGCGACCCGATGGTCGCCGCCGACGGCAGCCGGCCCGCCAAGCCGGCGGTCCACCGTCTCACCGTGAGCTTCACGCTCGCCGCACTGCTGCGCACCCTGCCGTGGGCCATGCTCAACATGGTCGCGCTGCCCGCGCTCGTCGACCGCATGTACGGCAACCCGTTCGCCGGAACCGCCCATGCCGGCGCATCGCTGTCGGCCACCGAGGAAGCCTCGCGCATGGCCGGTATCGCGCCGCTGCCGTGGCTCGCGATCGTCGTCGCGGTCGGTTCGATCGTCGGCCTGTTTGCGAACATCGTCGTCGGCGTCCACTCCGATCACACGCGCACGAAGTACGGCCGCCGCACCCCGTGGATTCTGGCCGGCGGTCTGCTCAGCGCGGTGTTCGTCTTGCCGCTCGGCGCGCTTGCCAACGTGGGCGGTCTGCTGTTCTTCTGGCTGCTGCTGCAGATCACGTACGCGATGCTCGCCGCGCCGCTCGCCGCCGCGTTCGGCGAACGCCTGCCCGACAAGTTCCGCGAACGGGCGATGCGTTGGCGCGGCATCGGCCTCATGGTCGGCCAGATGCTCGGCGTGGCGCTCGGCGTGGGCGGCATTGCGATCGACGGCGCCCTGCCGTTCGGCCTGACCGCGCTCGTGTTCGTGCTGGCCGGCGTCGTGCCGGTGCTCGTATGGCCGAAGGAAGGAACGAGCGAGTCGATCGCGGCCGAGAAGTACTCGTCGGAGGCTGCGGTGAAGACGGTGTTGACGCTGCCGGCCGGCGACGAGAACGCCGCCTTCCGTCGCGCGTATATCGCGCGCATCTGCATGATGACCGGCGTGAGTCTGATGACCGTGTTCCAGTGGCTGATCGTGCGGCATTATGTGCTCGCCGCGTGGTACATGGACGCGCGGTCGGCCGTGTCGTCCGCGCCGCTGATCTGGCCGGTGTGCGTGGCGATGCTCATGATCGCACTCGGCACGCTGGTCGGTGCGGCTGTCGCCGCCGGCTGGTCCGGCCGGCTTGGCGAATGGTGCGAGGCGAAGGACGTCGCCACGCGCACCGTCGTGATCGTGGCGTGCGCGGTATACGCCGCGGCGATCCTGTTGCCGCTGGTACTGGGACTGCTGATCGCTCCCGCGGTCGCGAACGTCGGACTGTTTGTGTACGGCGCGGTCGCCGGGGTCGCGTTCGGTCTGTATGACGTGTTCAACCAGGACGTCGTCGCCGCGACGATTCCGGATCCGCGTGACAACGCGCGGTATCTCGCGGTGTTCAACGCGGCGAATACGTGGGGCGTCGTGCTCGCGGCCTGCCTTGGCGTGGTCGCGGTGATGACGTTCGGTTACGTCGCGCTGCTCGTGGTCGCGATCGTCGTCGTGCTGATCGCCGCCGCGCTCGCGCCGAAGGCCGCGTGACGTCGTCCTTGACGGCATCCGGCGCATCCGTGTGATCGGTTGCGTGATGCGCGGTGATCGTGCCAAGGATCACCGCGCGAGGGTCACATAGTGAACATGCGCTGGTTCGCCACGGCGGCCGCTCCTATCGTATGGAGCCAGTCGAGCACACAGCTCGGTGGTAACGTTCGATACCGAAAGGAGGTTCGCCGCGATGACTGGATACACTGCAACCGTTGAGTCCAACGTTCTGTCCGTGAACAACGCTCTGCTGTCCGCACGAATTATTATTCCGTCTTCGTTGGCGGACTGATTCGGCATACAGCTTGAAGCCCCGCCAACGAAGGCAGGGCGCAAGCGAGAAGTCGCGATCTTCGCAAGAAGCCCTGCCTGAACGGCGGGGCTTTTTTGATACGCCCCACAAGGTCACCGGTCAGAATCACAAGCAGCACACGAACGCAATCGCACAGGATGTAACGAACCCCGACAAACAACACAACACAGACCTACAGGAGCATCACATGTCAGCAGTGGAATCCACGACGCGCACCGCCGTGGCGAGCAAGCTGAAATCCGTCGCCCGCGACTCGGTCAAGACCGTCATCGCCGCCTCGATGGTCGGCACGGCTATCGAATTCTACGACTTCTACGCCTACGGCACCGCCGCGGCGAACTACTTCCCGCACATCTTCTTCTCCGACAAGACCAACCCGACCGTCGCCATGCTGGCGAGCTTCCTCACGTTCGCGATCGCGTTCATCGCCCGACCGCTCGGCTCGCTCGTCTTCGGCCACTTTGGTGACCGTCTCGGGCGCAAGGCCACGCTGGTCGTCTCACTGATGACGATGGGCGTCGGCACGTTCCTGATCGGCTGCCTGCCGACCTACAAGACGGCCGGCGTGGGCGCGGTCGCGATGCTGTGCCTGCTGCGATTCGTGCAGGGTGTCGGCCTCGGCGGCGAATGGTCGGGTGCAGCGCTGGTCGCCACCGAGAACGCGCCGGAAGACAAGCGCGCGCTGTACGGCTCGTTCCCGGAGCTGGGCGCGCCGATCGGCTTCTTCCTGTCGAACGGCACGTACTTCGTGCTCGAGTCGTTCAACGATGCCGATGCGATGCTCGCGTGGGGCTGGCGTGTGCCGTTCCTGCTGAGCGCGGTGCTCGTGGTCGTCGGTCTCGTCGTGCGCGTCCAGATGGAGGAGACGCCGATCTTCCGCATGGCCCAGGAGCAGCAGCAGGTCGTCAAGGCCCCGGTCGTGGAGGTGTTCAGGAAGTCGTGGAAGCAGGTGCTGCAGGCGACGTTCCTCGTGGCCGTCACGTACACGCTGTTCTACACGCTCGCCACATGGTCGCTCGCATGGGGTACGAAGACCGGTGCCGAGGGCGGCGGCGATCTCGGATTCACCAATCAGGAGTACCTGCTCATGCTGATGATCGCGATCTGCGTGTTCGCCGTGTTCATCGTGATCTCCTGCGTGAACGCCGACAAGTTCGGCCGTCGTCGCGTGATCGTGACCTCGTCGGTGCTGCTCGTCGTGTTCGCGCTGCTGTTCCCGTTCCTGCTCAACGGCCAGGTCGTCGGCCAGCGCAACTTCTTTGCGAACATGGTGTTCCTGTGCGTCGGCTTCGCGCTCATGGGCACCGCGTTCGGACCGATCGGCGCGTTCCTGCCTGAGCTGTTCGACGCGAATGTGCGTTACTCCGGCTCCGGCATCGGCTACAACCTCGCCGCGATCGTCGGCGCGGCGTTCGTGCCGACCATCGCCACGTGGCTCAGCTCCCACTGGGGCGTGCACTCCGTGGGCCTCTACCTCGGCGTGATGGCCGTCTGCTGCCTCGTCGCGGTGCTCACTTGCAAGGAGACTAAGGACGTTGATTTCACGAAGTGAAATCAACGACTGATTGTCGGCTTCGCGATCGCCTGTCTTGCGATCGCTCACTTCGCCTGCGGAAGCCCACTGCTGAGCCGTTAAAGTGACAGTCCTGTGGACTGTCACTAGGCGAAGTGAGCCGCTTGCGGCGAAGGACGAACGAAGTTCGTCGTCCGCTTGACGGCTCAGCACGGACGTTGATTTCACGAAGTAATCACGTCGTCACATCATCCAAACATTACCAATCAAACCAATCATTCAATATTTGGACGTGATCATCCACGCCAACCCCTACCGGACTAGAACAGTGCGGCAGGAGACGATGACTTTCCTCTACGGGACACAATCCCAACGTCGAAAGCCCTACCAATCTCACCGATTGTCGGGCGACTTACCAACGCCCACAAGCAACATAAAGGAGTGCCTATCATGGCAGCAACTATCTGGTACGAAAAGGACGCCGATCTCTCCGTGTTCGATGGCAAGAAGGTCGCCATCCTCGGTTACGGCTCGCAGGGCCACGCTCACGCGCTGAACCTGCGTGACTCGGGTGTCGACGTGGTCGTCGGCCTGCGTCCTACCTCCAAGTCCGTGGAGTTCGCCAAGGAGCAGGGCCTTGAGGTCAAGCCGGTGCCGGAAGCGGTCGCCGAGGCCGACGTCGTGATGATCCTGCTGCCTGACCAGTACCAGGCCAAGGTCTACAAGGAGGACGTCGAGCCGAACCTGAAGCCGGGTGCCGCGCTGGCCTTCGCCCACGGCTTCAACATCCACTACGGCTACATCAAGCCGTCGGCCGATCACCCGGTGTTCATGGTCGCGCCGAAGGGCCCGGGCCACATCGTGCGTCGTGAGTACGCCGCCGGCCGTGGCGTCCCGGTCGTCGTGGCCGTCGAGCAGGACCCGGATGGCAAGACCTGGCCGCTGTGCCTCGCCTACGCCAAGGCTCTGGGTGCGCTGCGCGCCGGCGCCATCAAGACGACCTTCACCGAGGAGACCGAAACCGATCTGTTCGGCGAGCAGGACGTGCTGATGGGCGGCATCAACCACCTGTGCGACATGGGCTTCGACGTGCTGACCGAGGCCGGCTACCAGCCGGAGATCGCCTACTTCGAGGTGTTCCACGAGCTGAAGATGCTGGTCGACCTCGCCAACGAGGGTGGTCTGAACAAGGCCCGTTGGTCCTGCTCCGACACCGCCCAGTACGGCGACTACACCTCCACGGTCATCACCGAGGAGACCAAGAAGCGCATGGAGTACCAGCTCAAGCGCATTCAGGACGGCTCCTTCGCCAAGGAGTTCATGGACGATCAGGCCGCCGGCGCCCCGAAGTTCAAGAAGCTGCAGGAGGAGTACTCGCACCCGCACCTCGAGACCGTCGGCCCGAAGCTGCGCGCCATGTTCTCCTGGAACAACGGCCCGGCCAAGGATCAGGACGAGGCCGAGTCCTTCAACGGCAAGATCGCGCGTACCCAGGTGCAGTGACTTCTGCCGCTCCGCTGCGTCGCTAGGCGCAGGTAGCCGATAGCAGACGGCTTTTGCAACAGCCGCCGCTCCCGTGTTGTTGGGGGCGGCGGCTGTTTTGCGTTTGCGGTGCGAATCGTCAACGAATCGTCAGAATCGTCAACGAACCGTCAGCGAATCGTCACTATGTGCGCGCAATCGTATGGTCGGCGCGCACTGAGTGATGGTTCGGGGTGCGGAATCATCACTCAGTACGCGCAGGTGAGTCGATTGCGCGCACTGAGTGACGGTGTGCGGCTGCACGACCGTATGATCGGACCGGGACGCGCGTGCGATGTCCACGTTTGGAACGTGACGTGGCTCACGTTGTGGACGATGACCGGATGGCGGCGGGGTTGCCGGTAGGATGGGGAGCAGTTTCGAGGACAAAATCCTCACGCTTGAGACCGCTCGGGTGAACCGCGCCCGAACCCCCAAACGCGCATCACATCATGCGCAACCACACAACACCGTGTGCCGCGCCGCATCCTTGTGGACGACGGCACGCAAGTACAAGGAGTGCTTACATGGCTGCACAAATCTGGTATGACAACGACGCCGATCTCTCCGTGCTCGACGGCAAGAAGGTCGCCATCATCGGCTACGGCTCGCAGGGCCACGCCCACGCGCTGAACCTGCGCGATTCCGGCGTCGACGTGGTCGTCGGCCTGCGCCCGACCTCCAAGTCGGTCGAGTTCGCCAAGGAGCAGGGCCTCGAAGTGAAGTCCGTTCCGGAAGCCGCCGCCGAGGCCGACGTCATCATGATCCTCGCGCCGGACCAGTACCAGCGCACCATCTGGGCCAACGACATCGAGCCCAACATCAAGCCGGGCGCCGCCGTCGCGTTCGCCCACGGCTTCAACATTCACTACGGCTACATCAAGCCGACCGAGGACCACCCGGTGTTCATGGTCGCGCCGAAGGGCCCGGGCCACATCGTGCGTCGTGAGTACGCCGCCGGCCGTGGCGTTCCGGTCGTCGTGGCCGTCGAGCAGGACCCGCGCGGCGACGGCTGGGCGCTGACCCTGGCCTACGCGAAGGCCCTCGGTGCGCTGCGCGCCGGCGCCATCAAGACCACCTTCAAGGAGGAGACCGAGACCGATCTCTTCGGCGAGCAGAACGTCCTCATGGGCGGCGTGAACAAGCTCGTCGAGATGGGCTTCGAGGTCCTCACCGACGCCGGCTACCAGCCGGAAATCGCCTACTTCGAGGTCTGCCACGAGCTCAAGATGCTCGTCGACCTGATGAACGAGGGCGGTCTGAACAAGGCGCGTTGGTCCTGCTCCGACACCGCCCAGTACGGCGACTACACCAACACCGTCATCAACGAGGACTGCCGCAAGCGCATGGAATACCACCTCAAGCGCATTCAGGACGGCTCCTTCGCCAAGGAGTTCATCGACGACCAGGATGCCGGCGCCCCGCACTTCAAGGAGCTGCAGGAGAAGTACTCCAACGAGCGCATCGAGACCGTCGGCCCGAAGCTGCGTGCCATGTTCTCCTGGAACAAGGACGGCGTGAAGGACGCCGACGAGGCCAACTCCTTCACCGGCAAGATCGCCCGCGCCCAGGTGCAGTGAGTCTGTGCGGTGGGTCTGCACAGTGAGTCTGTGCGGTGATCGTCGTGGCGGCGAGTAAGTCGCCGCCGGTCATCCATCCTTAACGGACATACAGCCGATTTCCCGTACGGAATCGGCTGTATGTCCGTTTTTGCATGTGTTTTGTATGCGGTGATTCTTGCTTCAGTCAGTGAAGGCTCTATCTTCAGTCAATGAAGGCGCTATCTTCAACGGACATACAGCCGTTTTCTCCCGTGGGATCGACTGTATGTCCGTTGTTGTGTGTGGGGGGGCTGACGTTGGCGTGTGTGGACTTACGTCGGTTATGCATGGGGATGATTCTTGTTCCGTTAGTGAGGCTTCTTCCCCCCCCCTCCTAACGGACATACAGCCGATTTGCCCACCCGAATCGGCTGTATGTCCGTTAAGGGGGAGAAGCGGATGAGATGGGGATGGCTGGGTGTGCTGAAAAGCAGATGGATGGTCGGTCGCGTGGTCGGTTGGACGACTGACGTCCGGTCAGTCGAGGTTGGATGACCAAGTCCGATCAGCTGCAAGTCAGCCGATCGACGTCCGGCTAATCGCGTGATCCAGTTGCACGATGTCAGTTTCGTGATTCGGTCGGACGATCGATGTCCGGTTAGCCGCGGACCAGCCGCGGGACAGTCGCGTGATTCAGCCGCGCGCCAGCCGGGTTTCGTGGCGTTCGGCGGCACGCAGCGCGATGCCTGCGCTGTCGCTGAGCACGCCGTCGACGCCGAGTCCCAGGCACCGGTTCGCCTGCCGCGCGTCGCCACCGACGCCGGCATAGACCGACAGGTTGTCGCGATGCGCGTGGTCCACGATCTCACGCGTCACCCGATCGCCGCGCATCACCACGAAATCCGCGTCGCGCGTCCATTCGACGGCTGTCCGCCCGGCAGGACTCACGCATTTACCCACGATCCAATCCGGGTGCCGCCGTCGGATCATCGTCACGATTTCGTCGTTCGTGGACATCATCATCACCCGGTCGGCGAAACCGTATCGTTCGATCTGTGCGGCGACCGCATCGGTCAGCCGTCGCGCATGTCGGACGTTCGTTTTGAGATCAAGCAGCAGATCCATGTCGCTCGACGTCCGCTGCGCCACGTCGATAACCTGCGCCAGCGTCGGCACGCGGTACCGTTCGCCGTGCTGGCTCATCACCATGCGCTGCAGTTGCCGTACGGTGAGCGACGACACCGGCACATCGCGCCCGCGCAGGGACAGGCGGCCGGTGCGGCGGTCGTGGAAGACGACCGGCGTGCCGTCGGCGGTGAGCCGCACGTCGATCTCGGCGTAGTCGGCGCCATTGCGGGCCGCGTTGGCGATGGATCGCAATGAGTTCTCCGGGGCGGTGTCGTCGCCGCGATGGGCGATGGCGAGCGGTCGCACGACCCACGTGTGCGGGTCGGCGGGCATCCGGTGCGGCATCGCCGCGACGATCATGCCGAACGCCAGCGCGGTCACGGCCGCCAGTACGACGGCCTGCAGCGCGTACTGCTTCCAGTCGTGATGATTCGTCATCTGCACCTCCCTGCCGAACCGTTCGTATCGGTACCTTCATTATCGGCCGGGCGGGCCGCGCGGGGCATCGTTCTCCGGGTTGATTCCGGGAACAATCGGGGTGGCCGGTCGGGGTGCCGTGCATCGCGAGAGTGCGGCGGCCGGCGTGTGTCACGAGAGCGCGATGGCCGGTGCGCGCGTCGCGAGTGCGCCGGACAACGCATGATGGTAGCGTTATCATCGATACCGTCCAACCAGCCCGAAGGAGCGCCGAACCCATGTTCATCCCACGGTATTACGAAGATCTCGACACCCTGCACGTCGGCACCGAGCCGAACCGCGCCTACTACATCCCCGCCTCGCGCCGCATGGACACGGTCGGCGAGCGACGTGTGAACTCCGACCGGTTCACGCTGCTCAACGGCGACTGGGATTTCAAGTACTACGCCAGCATCTACGATCTCGACGCGGATGTGCGCCGTGCCCGCAAGGCCGGGCTGCCCGCGTTCTGCGACGACGGTTTCGACGGAGTCGGCACGGACGCCGACGCCGAGGTCTGGGAGCATCGCGCGGCGGTCAGCCACGGCCGCGAGGCCGCCGGCTTCACCGCGATCCCGGTGCCGAGCGTCTGGCAGAACCACGGCTTCGACGGCCACCAGTACACGAACGTCAACTACCCGTTCCCGCTCGACCCGCCGTTCGTGCCGCACGACAACCCGTGCGGCGTCTACATCCACGAGTTCGAGCACACGCCGAACCCGGACGCGCCGCGCACCTTCCTTGATTTCGAGGGCGTGGACTCGTGCTTCTACGTGTGGCTCAACGGCACGTTCATCGGCTATTCGCAGGTCTCGCACTCCACCAGCGAGTTCGACGTGACCGACGCACTCGTCGACGGCATGAACATGCTCGCCGTGCTCGTGCTCAAGTGGTGCGACGGCAGCTATCAGGAGGATCAGGACAAGTTCCGCATGTCCGGCATCTTCCGCGACGTGTACCTGCTGGATCGCCCGGAGGACGCGATCCGCGACTATTTCGCGCACACCGCGATCTGGCGCAATGTCGACCCGCGTCTGCTGGACGATCTGACCGACGCCGAATACGACGCGTCGCCGGTCGACCATGCGACCGTGGACGTCGACTTCGCGTTCTTCGACGACGTGGACGTGCCGGTGACCGTGCAGCTGTTCGATGCGGACGGCGAGTTGGTCGCCGAGACGCAGGCCGAGCCGATCGACGGCGTTGCGGATGCCGATGTTGCGAACGATGGCACGGCTGCGAACGATGGCGATGCCGAGTCGGATGACAACGTTGCCGATCCCGCGGACGATGCGGACGGCGAGGCCGAGGACGCGCTGCTCGACGCCGCCGAGGCCGCCGACGAATCCGCCGCCGACGACCTCGAGGAAGGCACGATCGAATCCATCGACGAGATCGCCGACGATACCGAACCGACCGACGCGGAAGCCGCACTGCACCTCGCGATCGCCACCGGCACCGCGTCGCCCACCATCGTCGATACGGACTCCGCCGCCGGCGACAGCGCGTTCCTGCCGACCGCCCACGCGCGGCTCGTCGTCGACGATCCGAAGCTGTGGACCGCCGAAACCCCGTACCTGTACACCATCGTCTACACCACCGCGAACGAGACGATCACCGACCACGTCGGCATCCGCGAGGTCAGCGTCGACGGCAACGTCGTCAAGGTCAACGGCAAGCCGATCAAGATTCACGGCGTCAACCGCCACGACTCCGACCCCGTCACCGGGCCGGTCATCAGCGAGGCGCAGATCATGCGTGACCTGACGCTCATGAAAGAGCACAACGTCAACGCGATCCGCACCAGCCACTACCCGAACGCGCCGCACTTCTACGACCTGTACGACCGGCTCGGCTTCTACGTGATCGGCGAGGCCGACGACGAAAGCCACGGCACCGATCAGGAGATCGCCGAGGACACGAGCTGGGACGCGTCCGCCGCGCGCTGGCCGCGTATGATCGCCGACAACCCGGCCTTCACCGCGCCCACCGTTGACCGCGTGCAGCGCTGCGTCGAACGCGACAAGAACCGTCCGAGCATCATCTTCTGGTCGATGGGCAACGAGTGTGCATACGGTTGCACGTTCGAGGCCGCGCTCGCATGGACGCAGGCGTTCGACCCGAGCCGACTCACGCACTACGAGTCCGCCCGCTATGTGACCGCCGACCGTGAATACGATTTCAGTCATCTCGACGTGCACTCGCGCATGTACCCGTCGATCAAGGACATCGACCAGTACTTCAGCGAGGAAGGCCCGCGCACGCCGGACGGCAAGCGCGACGGCATGTTCGGCGGTGACGATGGCGACAACGGCGTCAAACCGTACTTCCTGTGCGAATTCTGCCACGCGATGGGCAACGGCCCGGGCGACCTCGAGGACTACTTCGACCGCATCCAGCGGTACGACGGACTCGTCGGCGGTTGCATCTGGGAATGGTGCGACCACGCGATCGACCGCGGCACGAGCCCGGCCGGCCGGCGCGAATACGCGTACGGCGGCGATTCGGGCGAATACCCGAACGACGGTAACTTCTGCATGGACGGCCTCGTGTACCCCGACCGCACGCCGCACACCGGCCTGCTCGAATTCAAGAACGTGTACCGGCCGGTGCGCGTCGCCGGATTCGATGCGGCCACCGGCACGGTCACGCTGCACAATTACTACGACTTCCTCAACACCGCCGACGCGGGTCTGTTCCTCGACTTCACGCTCGTGGTCGACGGCCGGCCGGTCGTCAACGCGGCCTGGGAGGAGGACGCGGCCGCGGGCGACGCGTACCGCGCGGAGCACCCCGGCAACTACACGCCGGGCATGCCGGCGATCGAACCGCACGGCGAGACGACGGTGGAACTGCCGACCGCGATCCGTGCGGCGATCGACGAACTGGGCGCGGCCGCCGGCAAGGTGACGCTGCTCGTGCGCACATATCGTCTGACCGACGACGGCGTGCTGCTCGCCGGATTCCCGCTCGGCTTCGACGAGGTCGCGGTGCCGACCGCCGACCCGCGCAACCGGACGGTCGTGGCGTTGCTCGCCGCCGCGCGCGACGATGAGGAGGCTGGCGGTGCCGGTGAGGTCGCTGCCGCTGGCTGCGGGTGCGGATGCGGTGATGGTTGCGGCGACGACTGTGCATGCGCTGCGCCCTCCGACGACGTGCCCGCCGAGGACGCATCCGGCAACGCCTGCGCGGCCGGTTCCGTCATTCCGCCGCTGCTCACGGTCGAAGACGACGACGCCAGCGTCACCATCGAATCGCCGGACTTCCGCTACGTCATCGACAAGCGCACCGGTCTGTTCTCGACGATGACGTTCGCGAACCGGTCGCTACTCGACCGTCCGATGGAACTCAACGTCTGGCGTGCACCGACCGACAACGACCAGTACATCCGCGAAAAGTGGCAGCGTGCGCAGTACGACCGCGCGTACGCCCGTGCATACGATGTCAGTGTGCTTGTGGACGAGGACGACGTGGTCGCGCCGGAGACCGGCGAGGTGTCCGCGGTGGACTTGGTTGACGCGGATACCGCCGCGCAGACCGAGGGCGAGCCGACGTTCGTGGCGTCGTTCGGCGACGGTGCGGATGCGGACGTCGACGTGGTCGCGGTGGCCGGCGACGTGACGGTGCAGGCGCGCATCGGACTGGTCGCACCGATCGTGCAGCGCATCGCCGACATCGACGCGACATGGACGATCCACCCGAACGGCACCGTCGAACTGTCGATGGATGTGACGCGCGACACGGCGTTTCCGTTCCTGCCGCGCTTCGGCCTGCGCCTGTTCGTGCCCAAGTCGATGCGCGACGTGGCCTACTGCGGTCTCGGTCCGGTCGAAAGCTACGTCGACAAGCATCGCGCCAGCTGGCACGGCGTGTTCTCCGGCACGCCGGAATCGCTGTTCGAGCCGTACATCAAGCCGCAGGAGAACGGCAACCACCACGACTGCGACTGGGCGTCCGTGTCCGGTGACGGCGTGGAGCTGACGGTGTTCGGCGAGCGGACGTTCGACTTCCAGACGCTGCCGTACACGGCCGAGGAGCTGACGCGCAAGGCGCATAACAGCGAGCTGGAGCGTGCGGATTCGACCGTGGTGTGCGTGGACTACATGCAGTCCGGCATCGGTTCGAACAGCTGCGGACCGGCGCTGGCGGAGGAGTACCGCCTCGACGAGGCCGAGTTCACGTTCGCCGTGGCGTTGCGTCCCGCCGTCGCGTAGCGTCGTCTTTCTCTAACGGACATACAGCCGATTTCGCCACCGGAATCGGCTGTATTCCGTTTTTTGCTGGGCGGAGTTGTTAGGGGCTGGGTGGAGTGTGCTTGTGCGAGTTCCTCAGACGCGGGGCGTCCGGCCTCCCCCTTAGCGGACATACAGTCGATTCCGTAGGGTCAATCGACTGTATGTCCGTTGAGGGACAGGACTGGAAGGGGACGGCGAGGATGTTGTTGTGTTTTTACGTTCCTCTTAGGAATGTCACTCCCCTTCAACGGACATACAGTCGATTCCGACGGTGAAATCGGCTGTATGTCCGTTGAAGGGGAGTGTGCATAGGGGCGCACAGTATGACACAAGTGGTCAGAAGATACATAAGCAAGCGATGAAGCGTCGAACCGTGAAAGCGCCTGTCGGCGCAAAGGCCGCTCGCAGCGGCAAAAAATGGAGCCCGGGGCTATGCACGGCCCGACGCGAATACTCAGTATAGCGGGTGCCAGGGCGATGAGCATCCGCGTGTTGTTCCCTCCGATCGGAATCAACCAGGATCAGCTTTCTTCAAACTGAGAGGCAAATTTCCGAGATTGCCGGGGTCTTTCTCCAAACTGAGAGGCAGACACAGGAGTCATATCACATGATATACCCCCGAAAAGTACTGTGAGTCGCGTCTGACGTGATGGCGGCTGCCTCTCAGTTTGCGGAAAGACCCATGCGCATCACGGAATCTGCCTCTCAGTTTCAAGAAAGGCACATGACTAGGTTGCTATTCCAGCTTGCCACGGCGCCACAGATTCGCGCCGTGCCGGAAATCACGCGACGTGACCATCAGGTTCCCCGACGTGTGCAGCAGCCGCGCGGCCTTGTCCCGCTGCCCGCCGCCGCTCAGATGTTTCGCCTCGACGCGCAGTCCCAGCGCCACCACATCGGTGAACGCGGCCGCCCGCTCCAGCGCCACGGCGAAATCGCCCACGAACGCGCCAGCCAGAATCGAATCCGCCGTCCGTGCGATGTCCGCCTCGGTCGGCGCATCATCCACGCCCGCGATCGCCGACGCCGCCGTCGCCACTGGCTCGCCGACCCGCCACAGCCGCGCGATCGATGCGTCATGCCGCCGCATCCACGTGCGCAACACATACAGCCGCCACAGAATCCCCGGCAGCGAATCCGGTTCCGCATGGCTCCACAGTTCCGCGATCAGATCGATGCCTTCGTGATCGACCAATGTCAGCACGCGCGCGACGACCTCGGGATCGGCCGTATGATGCACCCGGTCAAGCAGTGCGGCCGCCGACGTGTGGCTGATCTCGCTGATCACGCTCGGATCGGCGCCGCCCGCGATCCCGGCGACGATGGCGGGATCGAGCTGTCCCGGACGATTCGGGCGCGGTGAGCCGGTCGGCGTGAACGCGGTGCGGCTCGCGACGACCGAGCCGGATCCATGATGCAAGCTAGTAGACAAGTGGCGAAACCTTCTGAATATCGATGATGCGCGGATGTTCAGGCGAACCTGCAACGCACAAGGTTACCGCGGTGGCGGTGGGCATGTACGGCGATTTCGCGATGAGCCGCTTCGTCAGGGACTTCGACGCGCACAGTTCGCGCAGATGGTCGAAGATGCCGCCGATCACCGGCCGATGCATGCAGATCGCCACGCCTTCGCGATGCTCCAGCGCGTAGCTGATCTCCTCGCGGAAGCAGTCCCATGCGCGTTCGTTGTTCTCCGCGAAAGCGTCCTCGGTGAGCGCGTCCAGATGGTTCATCGGCCGGTTCGTTTGCCATGAGAACACGTGCAGCGTCTCCTGGCAGCGCATCCACGGCGACGTGCTGAGCCGCGTCGGATTGTAGCAGGCGATTTCGCGGTTGAGCGCGTATGCGGCGGCGGCCCCGCGCGGCGTGATCGGCCGGTTCTCGTCGGTGCCGTTCCATGTCTTGCGCGCCTCGGCCTTGGCGTGTCGCACGATGATCACATTCTGTGCGTCCGCCGCGCCTTCCTGCAGCCGGTCGACGAACAGCGCGAGCACGTCCTTGTCGGTCGAATGCGACAGGATCTTGCGTGCTTCGGTGATCGACACCCACAGGATGTCGTCGATCTCGCCGATATCGGCGCGGTGCACCGGTCCGAACGCGTCGATGAGCTGCTCGGCCTCGACGGCGTCGATCGGGCGGGCCATCCAGTACAGGATGTGCTTCGTGTCGACCGTGCGATCCTTGGAATGGCGGTTCTTGCTGCCTTCCTCGGCCAGCGGGTATTCGATCTCGCCGAGATACGGTCCGAGTTCGACGGAGATGCCGGTCTCCTCGCTGATTTCGCGCACGGCGGCGTGGCGGTGAGATTCGTTGAGCTCGAGTTTGCCTTTCGGCCAGCTCCAATCGTCGTATTTCGGCCGGTGGACGATGCAGACCTCGATACGGTCGGTGATGTCGGTTGGGGTTGGGGTGTGGTCGAGTGCGGCTGCATTCGCCGTTGCGTCGGCCGTCGCGTCCGCGGTCGTGTTGATCGAACCGTCAATCGGACCGGCGTTACCGGAACCGCTGGGAATGTCAGGAATATCGGACGGCTGGTCGGCGTCGGACATCATGCGATAGAGAATGCCTCCGGCCGCTTCCACGATGCGTCTCACTTTGCCCATCCTCCCATTGTATTGCAGTTGCAACTGCTACGTAGTCGTCCCCGAAACGACGATGGCCGACCCCACAATGGGATCGGCCATCGAATATCGAATTGTTAGCGTGAACAATCCTATCACGTGCGCGACGTGACGGTGTCGGTCGCGACGACGTCACGTCGCCGCGATACGCACTTCGTCTTCGTCACGTCACACACGCCGTGTCGAAAACGCACCGCCGTCAGTTGTTCGTGCGCGGGCGACGCGTGTGCCGCTTGATGAGCAGCTCCTGGCTGTCGGTCAGCAGGCTGCCATCGTCGGCGTGGCTGACGTGCACGTACGTGCCGTCCGGCTGCATGTGCCACGACGCGATCGTGTCGGACATCTGCAGGTCGACGTACTTGATGAGCTCGTCCACCTGCTCCGGGGCGGTGATGCGCACGAGCGCCTCGACGCGGCGGTCGAGGTTGCGGTGCATCAGATCGGCCGAGCCGATCCACACCTCCGGGCCGGACATCGGGCCTTCGCCGATCTGCGGGCCGTCCGAGTTGCAGAACGCGTAGATGCGGCTGTGCTCGAGGAAACGGCCGAGGATCGAACGCACGCGGATGTTGTCGCTCAGTCCCGGAACGCCCGGCTTGAGCGCGCAGATGCCGCGCTCGACGATGTCGATCTTCACGCCGGCCTGGCTGGCGCGGTACAGCGCGTCGATGGTCTTCTCGTCGACGATTGAGTTGACCTTGATCTTGATCCACGCTTCCTTACCGGCGCGGGCGGCGTCCTCCTCGCGGCGGATGCGCTGGATGAGGCCGGAGCGGATCGTGCGCGGCGCGACGAGCAGACGGTGGAAGCTGGACTTCGGCGCGTAGCCGGACAGCTGGTTGAACAGGCGGGTCAGATCCTGGCCGACGACCGGATCGCAGGTCAGCAGACCCAGATCGGTGTAGATGCGCGCGGTCTTCGGGTTGTAGTTGCCCGTGCCCACGTGGCAGTAGCGCTTGAGGCCGTCCTGCTCCTGGCGCACGACGAGGCTCAGCTTGCAGTGCGTCTTCAGGCCGACGATGCCGTACACCACGTGCACGCCCGCGCGTTCGAGCTTGCGCGCCCACATGATGTTCGCGTCCTCATCGAAGCGGGCCTTGATCTCGACCAGCGCGAGGACCTGCTTGCCGGCGTGCGCGGCGTCGACCAGCGCGTCGATGATCGGCGAGTTCGAGCTGGTGCGGTACAGCGTCTGCTTGATGGCTAGAACCTTAGGATCCGCAGCAGCCTGTGCCAGAAAGGCCTGCACAGACGTCGAAAACGAGTCGTACGGGTGGTGCAGCAGGATGTCGCGCTCGCGGATGGCGGCGAAGATGTCCTGCGCGCGGCTCGACTCGACCTCGGCGATCTGGCGGTTCGTGGTCGGGATGAACGGCGGGTACTTGAGATCCGGGCGATCGATGCCCTGCAGCTCGAACAGGACGGTCATGTCGAGCGGCGACGGCAGGCGGTACACCTCGTCCGCGCTCACGCCGAGCTGGTCGGCGAGCAGCTGGGAGAGGAACGGGCTGGTCGCGTCGGAGATCTCGAGGCGGATCGGCGGTCCGAAGCGGCGGCGCAGCAGCTCCTTCTCCATCGCGTTGAGCAGATTCTCGGCGTCATCTTCCTCGACGTCGATGTCCTCGTTGCGGGTGACGCGGAACGAGCGCGCCTCCTTGATGATCATGCCCGGGAACAGGGATTCCAGATGGGCGATGATGAGGTTCTCCATCGTGATGAAGCCGTAGCGCACCTCGGCGGAATCGTCCTCGGTCATGTCGTCGACCGGGACGAGACGGTTGAGGTTGCCCGGGATCTTCACGCGGGCGAAGTGCGACTTGCCGGAGGTCGGGTTCTCGACGAGCACTGCGAGGTTGATCGAGTTGCCCGAGATGTACGGGAACGGGTGGGCCGGGTCGACGGCGAGCGGCGTGAGGACGGGGAAGACCTGCTGACGGTAGTAGCGGGACAGGCGCTCCTGCTCGGTGGCGGTGAGCTTGTCCCAGCTCAGCAGCACGATGCGCTCTTTGGCGAGCTCCGGCAGGATGTGGTTGATCACGTAGTGCGCGTGCTCGTCCTGTAGGCGGTGGGCCTGGTCGCTGATCGCGCGCAGCTGCTGGCGCGGACTCAGGCCGCTGGCCGACGGGACGGCGATGCCCGAGTCGATGCGGCGCTTGAGTCCGGCGACTCGGACCATGAAGAACTCATCGAGGTTGGAGGCGAAGATCGCGGCGAAGTTGGCGCGTTCGAGGATCGGCTGGTCCTCGTCCTCGGCGAGCTCGAGGACGCGCTTGTTGAACTTGAGCCAGCTCAGTTCACGGTCGAAGAAGCGGTCCGGCGGCAACGGCTGCTCGTCGGGACGCGTCTCACGGCGGTCATTCTTGTCCGTTTCGGCGATGTGTTCCGCGATCTGGCTGCGGAGAATCGCCTTTGAGGGTGCGTCAAATATCTGTGCCATACTGCCCTACTTTATGCGCTGGAATGTGCGCAACGCGAGAAAACGTCTCATAATTCAACGGGCGTTCACGTTTGTCGGCGGTCGGGCGGATCGCGGGTGCGGCTGGGCTGGCGGCTGACTCGTGCGTGGCGGAAAACGCTCGCTAAGCGCGGCGTCAGCGAGCGTTTTCCGCCACGCACGAGAGGCTGCGCGACACGCCGCGCGGACGTGCGAAACGCACAATGTGGAACAGATAACCGGTTCGATGCGCGCATGGTCGCACATTTGTTTTGCGTCGTGGTGTGCGATCGACCAGTTCGGCAAAAAAGCGCACATGACCGGTGCTCGAATTGCGCGTGATGCGGGCCGCGACTAGATTATGGAAGTACCAAAACAACTGAACAGAGCAGAGCCCACAATGAGTGTATGGTCACGAAAGACTGTTACGTTGAACGGGCATTGGAAAGACTTACCGTTACGACGATGATGTTGTGCAGAGATTCTGCTCCAGCTGCTTTTGGGGAAAAGGCCCGCTTCGGCGGGCCTTTTCGTTTGTACGGGGTTGGGTTTGTTGCGACCTGTTTGTTGCGACCGGTATGCGTTTGTAAGGGCTGTCCTGTTTTACTGTCGCGTGGTCACTTCCTTTGCTGTCTCCCCCTAACCTTTAACGGACATGCTTAATCCTTAACGGACATACAGCCGATTTGGGTGGGTGAATCGGCTGTATGTCCGTTGAGAAGTTATGTACCAGTTAAGAAGTGGTGCGTCCATTAAGGAATTAAGCAGAGCTTGTTTGTGCTTTGTTTCCGCAAGCTATTTCTTCTTCCTCCCTTCCCCCTTGACAGACACCCTTCAACGGACATACAGCCGATTTGGGTGGGTGAATCGGCTGTATGTCCGTTGAAGGGAGTTGTGGCATGCGCCGCTGAGCCGCGCAATGACAACGATCGTATGATTCCACGTGCGATCCGTCCACAATCGATGTGGATAACACGCCGGCCTGTGGATAACCTGGCGACCTTTCGACCACATCATTCGTTTCGCCAACGTCCATCGATCACACTGCGATTGAATCGGAGCATGAACATCACCTATCACACTGATCGCACGTCGTCGCAGCAGACGGCACCGCCGCAGTCTCCCGCGCGTCAGTCATCCTTGACGTGGCAGCAGTCCCAGTCGTCCCCGTCGATCCGATCATCGCAACGGCAATCCGCATACCTGCCGGTCGTCCAGCCACAGCGTGCACCAATCCAACCGGCACACCCGCAGCAGCCGATGCCGACCACGTGCGGCAACATCATCACCTGCACCTCGCCCAGTGGCGGCGTAGGGCTCAGCGTCGTCGCGGCCATGCTCGCCCGTGCGCTGCATGCGCGCCACGAATCCGTCGCGCTGATCGACGCGGATTTTGTCGGTGGTGGGCTCGACGTGCTGCTGGGCATGGAAAACGATCCGGGCACGAGGTTCGAGACGATCGACGCGCCGCTCGGTCGTGTGGAAGGCGATGCGCTGAACCATGAGCTGCCGAGTTGGGACGGTGTGCGGCTGCTGGCGTTCGATTCGTGGAACGGTCCGCCTCCTGACTGGTGGCAGGCGCAGGCGACCATTCGTGCGTTGGCCGACGCAAACCACGTCGCTATCGTCGATGCCGGGCGGGGCGCAATCGTCGCGGAAGTCGATGAGTTGGCGTGCAATGCGCATCTGGTCGTGGTGGAGCTGTCCGTGCTTGGGTTGGCCCGCGCCAGAACGCATCTGGACGCGTTGCGGCACCGACGGGATGACGTGGGCGCGGCGGGCGGCGGTATCGGTTCTGGCGCTGGTGGAGGTGCGGTTGCGGGGGCTGACGGCCGCGCGGATGTGCTGGTGGTCGGTGCGTGGCCGCGTGGCGCGGAGCGGCGGCGTGGTGCGGTGTCGCCGGATGAGGCGGCCGACTATCTCGGATGCGACGTTGCCGGTCCGCTCGCCGACGATCCGAAACTGCGCACCGACGTGCTGACCGGGCTGGGCATCCAGTCGGTCGGCTCCACGAACCGGCGGGCGGTCGATGCGATGGTCCGATGGGCTGACGGATTGCTGGGCGGTGCGCCATGCGATCCGTGACCGCCGGCGGATCGGCGACTCCGTTGATGCTGGGACCACTGGCGGGGCTTGCGATCGATCCTGCGGTGACGGATGTGACCGTGACTGGTGATGGTCGCGTATGGGTGGACCGTGGCCATGGCATGGAGGAATGCCGTCTGCCGGTGCCGTTCCGCTCGGCGGGCATGGTGCGCGATTACGCGATGCAGTTGTGCGCGCAGCTTGGCCGCCGTTTGGACGACGCCTGCCCGATCGCCGATGCCTGTTCCGTGGACGGCGTGCGCGTGCATGCGGTGATCGCGCCGCTGGTGCCGCAGGGTGCCGCCTTGTCGATTCGGTTTCCCGCACGTTCGCCGCCCAGCTTGGAGGCGTTGTGCGCGGCTGGTTTCCTGCCGGCCGTTTGGTTGCCGCTGATGCGTGCGCTGGTCGACCGACGCGCGACGGTGCTGGTCACCGGCGGCACCGGGGCCGGCAAAACCACGCTGCTTAAGGCGATGCTGGTGCGTTGCCCTCCTGAGGAACGTATCGTCGCCGTGGAGGAGGTACGCGAGCTGGGCGATATCGGCGGTGGAAATCGCGTGTCGCTGGTCACGCGCGAGGCGAACGTCGAAGGCGCCGGCGCCGTGGGGCTGCCGGAGCTGGTCAAGGCCACGTTGCGCATGCGTCCCGATCGTGTGGTGTTGGGCGAATGCCGGGGCGAGGAGATCGCCGATCTGCTGCGTGCGTTCAATTCCGGGCATCGTGGCGGCATGGTGACGCTGCACGCGGATGATGTCGCGCGTGTGCCATCGCGTTTGGCGTCGTTGGGATTGCTTGCCGGATTGCCGGTGGAGGCGACCGCGATGCTGGCTCGGCATGCCTTTGACGTGGTGCTTCACGTGGAACGTGACGCCGCCGGGCGGCGGCATATCGCGCAGATTGGATGGCTGACGGACGGTGTGTCAGGAGGTGCGTCGTGCGGAACGTCAGGCAGTGCGCGCGGGAGCGTGGGCGCGTGTGACGGTGCGGTTTGCGTGCGGGGCGATGGGGGTGCCGAGCGCGTCGAGTACGTCGATCATGTCGATGACGGCATGACCGGGCGGCATGCCGATGATCATGGCGGTGTGGCGGGGCTGACCGGTCGGGTGATCGCCGTGTGGGACGGCATCGGCGTGCCGATGATCGGCCCGTTGTGGCGGCCATTTGCGGCGCGATGGCTGGAATGACCGGCGGCCGGCTGCGGTTGCGCGGACGGGCCGTGCGGTCGGGTCGCGTGGCTGTGCATGGGTTGCGTGCGGATGCGCGAGGGAGGATCGGATGCCGATGAGCGATATGACTGCGGCGATGGCCGCGGGGCTGGTGATGATGGCCATCATGATCGGCGATGATGCCGACCGGTGTGCGCGACGGTTGCGATCGCTGACCGTCGGGCGTTCCTGCGGGTGCCCGTACGACGCTCGCCGGACCGTTGCCGATCCTGACGTGTCCGTGCGGTGCGGTCGGACTGATCGTGCCGTCACATCCGCAGGTCGTATCGGCATCGCCGCGGTGATCGCCGCGGCATGCGCGTCGTTGCGCAGCGGGGCGACACCTGTCGAGGCATTCGAAACGCAGTTGGGTCGCCGTTTCGCCGTCGCACGGCTGACCGAATCGCGGGTGCGTGCGCTGCTGGTCGAACGCGCACTGCCCAAAGAATCAGCGGCAAGCATCGGCATTGTGGCCTGCGAGATCGCCGTCGCCGCACGTTTGAGCGATGCATTAGGCTGCCCGATGGCGCAATGCCTGGAGACGGTGGGCGCGGCATATCGCCGATCCCGGCTGCTGGACGATCTACGCGCGCAGTCGTTCGCCGTGCCGCAGGCCACGGTGCGGCTGCTCTCTGCATTGCCGGCGGTCACGGTGCTGTTCGGCGAGTTTTTGGGCGCGCGGCCGATGGCGTTTCTGCTTGGCTCGGCGCAGGGATGGGGATGCTTGATGCTTGGTGCGATCTGTTATGCGATTGGCATGGCGTGGATGCGCGCGATGATGCGCGACATTGAATAACGGATGCGGAGGTAGGCGGGTGTGGTATGGGCTATTGGCCGCGTGCTGTACGGGTGCGGCGGTGGCGCTCGCAAGAGATGATGTTCCGCGGCGGCGGCTGGTCGATGCTGATAGACGATGGCTGTGCGGCGCGGCGGCGGGTCGAATTTCGGTGACGACGGTGTTGTCGTTGACGGCTGTCGCGTTGCGGCAGGGTGCGTCCATTCCGTATGCGTTGGATGCTGTGGGGAAGTCGATCGGCGATGACGACGATGGAGTCGGTACGGGACTGTGCCGCGTGGCCGATGCGTTGCGACGGGGGAACGAATGGAATGCGGCATGGCGTGCGGGGATGGCTGCTGTGACGGCTGTCGACGTCGTGACGGTGGGGGCGAAATATTGCACGCGGGGACATGGTGCCCATTCGGGCGCCGCACTGCACATTGCGGCCGACGATGCATGGAGACGGCGGGTCTTCGATATGTTGCGCCACGCGTTGGAGTCATCGTGGACGCGTGGCGCTCCGCCGGTGACGCGGTTGGAGGCGGCGTTGGATCAATGCGATGCGGATGAGCGTTCCCGCATCGAGGAGCACGCCGCCCGGTTGTCGGTACGTTTGCTGATTCCCACGGGTCTGTGTTTTCTGCCCGCCTTCATCCTCATCGGCATCATCCCCTCCATTGCATCCTTCATGCCGTAACGGCCCTCTTCACTAACGGGCATACAGTCGGAAACGTCTGGTTAATCGGCTGTATGTCCGTTAAGGGTGTCGGCCATAGTCATGTAGGACGGCCTTGTGTCCGCTGCTGACGTCAGCGTTCAACGGACATATAGCCGATTCGGTCTTGTTTTTCGGCTGGTTGTCCGTTGTGGGGATTGGTGACGGCCCCGCATGGGCCGTGTTATCCACAATCAATGTGGACGACACGCCGGGGTGTGGATAACCGCGATACCTTTCGACCACATAGTCCGTTTTCCTCCTGCCACAGCCGGCCGATCGGCCATAGTGGCAGCATCGCAACCAATGTGGGTGCGGTGCTCGAGTGAAAGGAACGCTATGAGTGACGTAACGATCAATGTTGACCGGACGGTCGGCCCGATGGCGCAAGCCCGACGATCCGCCGTCGAATTGTACGAACGTGGCAGTCGTGCGCTGTGCTGTCTGGATGCCCGGCTACGCACGTTGACCGCCGAACCAGAGGAAGGCGCGGCCACCGCCGAATACGCCGTGGTGCTCGTCGCGGCAACCAGTTTCGCGGCGGTGCTGATGGCCGTGCTCAAATCGGATGGCATCAAAACGCTGCTGACCGGCCTCGTCAAGAAAGCGCTGAACGTCGGGTGACCATGATGATACGGCGAAAAGCATGCGATAGCGATGACGTGCATCGTGATATCGACCGGTCGGCGGATGAGGGTGCGGCCACCGCGGAATTCGCGGTGGTGCTCCCCGCCGTCGTTGCCGTGGCGGCGCTGCTGTTGTGTCTGTCGCGTGCGGTCGTCGTGTCGATGGACTGTCAGGACGCCGCGTCGGCGGCGGTACGTGAACTCATCGTCGCCGGCGATGACGCCGATCCGCAGTCCGTGGCTCGGGCGGTAGCCGGATCGGGAGCGATGGCATCGGTGCGCCGCGCATCAGACCAGGTGACGGTGGTCGTGCAGTGCCCGGTGGTTCCCGATCCGCTCGGCGTCCTGCCGACGCGGGTGAGTGCGGCCGCGACCGGGGTGACGTCATGACCGCGCGGCAACGCCCCCGTAGTCCGGTGCGACGACGAAAACCGGGCCGGACTACGGTGGCGCGCAACGTGCGCAGGATGATGCGTGACCGTGTGTACCGGGTCATGCGCGGCGTCATATGCAGTATCTCGTATGAATCCGATCGTGGGTCCGGCACGGTCGCCGGCGCGATGCTGATCCTCGTTGTCGGCGTCATGCTCAGCGTGGTCGCGGCGGCCGGTCATCTGCTGGTGTGCCAGCGGCGGGCACAGGCCGTCGCCGATGTGGTCGCCGTGTCGGCTGCGAACGCGTTGCGCAATGGTTCCGATGATCCATGCGTGATCGCGCGCGTTACGGCGTCCGCCAACGAGGTGCGGTTGCGGACCTGCGTCGTCGATGCGGAGGACGTGCAGGTAACGACCATCGTGCCGACGCAGGTTCCGTTCGCCGCGCAGGTGTCGCGCAGTGCCCGCGCCGGCCCGGTCGACTGCGAATAATCCGCGCATGTCCGTTGCCGAAAGGGATATTTATGT
The DNA here is from genome assembly GCF_009299505.1 of Bifidobacterium ramosum. Classification (GTDB taxonomy): domain Bacteria; phylum Actinomycetota; class Actinomycetes; order Actinomycetales; family Bifidobacteriaceae; genus Bifidobacterium; species Bifidobacterium ramosum. Next base: position 94,734 of record NZ_WBSM01000013.1, read on the forward strand.
ATTACAATAATGGGATCGGCGTGAAGCGGTCGGCGTTCAAGCACGGCGTGCCGTTGGAGGACTCGATGTATGTGGTGGAGCACTACTGGCATCAGGAACATATGCAGGAGGAGCCCCCGAAGGAGATGCTGCTGGGTTTTACTCAGCATGGCGTAATGCTTGAAGTGATTCTGGTCTATGACGATGACCGGTGGTGGCTGATTCACTCCATGCCGATACGTAAGCGATATCTTGCCAAGCTAGAAAGGAGCGCCCGATGGTTTACTACCACCACGGTGTACCGATTTATGAGGACTCTGATTTTCCGCCCGAAGTCGCCGCTCGGTTCCAGCAGGCGGTAGAGGAGGCCGAACGTGGCTATGATATCGATTTTTCCGAAGAGGCCACGGAGCAGCGGATTCGCGAGGGAAAAGCTTGGCGGCGCGAGCTGACTCCGCAGGAGCGCAAGTGGCTTCGTCGCGGGCGTCCGCTGAAGATCGGCCGTGTGCGGGCCGACAAAATCATGCAGTTCCGCATCGACCCCGACGGGGAACAACGCGTGAAACAATATGCGAAGCAGCATGGCATGAAGGTGTCCGAGGCGATCCGCGCGTTGATCGAACAAGGACTCGCCGCGGCGAAGTGACATCCGTTCGTGCCGTGCGAAACCGAACGGATAATTCGTCACTGTCGCTGGCGCGCGTCGCAGCGCATGGTTTATCGTGGGCGGTATGAGTGATGTGAGCAGCGGCACGCCGCGTACCGTGGTGGCGATGATCGGCAACCCTGTGTCCGACAAGGGCAGGGGCGCCAAGATCGACGCGCAGGTCATGGCATTGCTGGACGACGCCGGTCGTCGGCATGGATTCGACATCATCGACCTGACCGGCACCAGTTTCGACGATTCGTTGCGCAACGCTCGCGACCATCGCGACGACTACAGTCATCTCGTGGTGGTCGGCGGCGACGGCATGATCGCATTGGGCGCGAATGCCGTCGGCTCCAGCGGCAAACCGCTGGGCATCGTGGCCACCGGCTCCGGCAACGACTTCGCGCGCGGTCTGGGCCTGCCGGTCAACCGTATCGCGACGGCGGTCGAAGGCATCGTCGGGGCGATCGTACGTGGTAGTCACATCGATGTGGACATGGGTCGCGTCACATCGCTGCCGGGAGGGTATGCGGTCGACGCGGCGACCGGCAATCTGTTGACCTGCGGAGCGGACGCCGTCGATGACGATGACGTGACGATGCCGACGGCGGCGCATGGCCGCCGCGGTGACGTCAGTAACCGTAGCGGCACGATGTCGCCGGACATGGGCCGCGTCGGCGTCGATGACGATGACGAGGCGGACGGTACGGTCAGGCCGCCGATCGACCGGTATTATGGCGGGATGCTCAACTGTGGTCTCGACGCCAGCATCAACGACCGGGCCAACCATTCGCATCTGCCGGGCGGGTCGTTGCGGTACTTCGCGGCCGTCCTCGTCGAGGTCGCGCATCTCAAGCAGTACGGGTACCACATCAAAGCCGTGCTCGCGGACGGCAGCGTCGAGGAACGGGACATCATCTCGCCGATGATCACGGTGGCCAATTCGCGGCATATCGGCGGTGGACTCGAGGTGTCGCCGTATTCGCGGTTCGCGGACGGACTGCTGGATCTGGTGTGGATCGACCACATGCCGAACGTGCTGGAGATCGCGGATGCGATTTCCAAGGGATACAACGGGCGGCTGCTCGCCTCGCACGTGTTCGGGTGGAAACGCGTGCGCGAGGTCGAGATCACGCGGGCCGCGGAGGGCGACGAGCCGCCGGTGCTCATGGCCGACGGCGAATACATCGGTCATCTGCCGGTGAAAGTCACGGCGCAGGATCGTGCATTACGGGTGCTGGTGCCGCCAGCCGTGGCGCGCGATCACGAACTTGATGACGGCAGCCGCACACTCGCCGCAATCGAACGCGACGGCCGCGATCCCGTAACCGGCGAGTTTCTGCGCGCATAACGCGCAATCCCCTCTAACGGGCATACAACCGATTACAACGCAAAATCGGCTGTATGCCCGTTAGGGGGATTGCGTGCGTTAGAGGGGATTGCATGCATTAGAGGGATTGCTTAGAGGAACCTGCGTTGGGGGACTTGCGTTAGCGGGACTTGTGCTGGAGGAGCTTGCATCTGACCAAGCGATGCTTCCCGATCCTTGATGCAGCCCACCCCTTCAACGGACATCCAGCCGTTTTCCACATCGTTATCGGCTGTATGTCCGTTGAAGGGGTGGAGACGAAAAAAGAGCTTATGGGTGGGTTGCGCTCAGTATCGCGTCTCTTCTCAACGGACATACAGCCGATTCGGGTGGGGAAATCGGCTGCATGTCCGTCAGGGGGAAGGGCTGTGCGGTATGCGCGGGGAAAGGGTGGTGGTACGTCCGGGACGGAGACGAGAAAGGTACGGAAACCTACTCGGCGCGGGCGATGGCCTGCTCGTAGTCGCGGGTGCCCTTGAAGGCCTCCTGAATCCACGGGTTCACGCCCTGCCGCTTCGCGCGGATCAGGATATAGCCCAGTGCCAGCACGTTTGCCGTCAGAGCCACGAGAGACACCGCAAGGTTCACGTTCGTATTGTTCACCGACTGCGTGGAGAACACGGAATAATCCTGGAACATCGGGAACACCTGCGCGAACATGCACCAGATCGCCAGCGTGTTCGCGCGGTTCTGAATCCATCCGCCCTTGTTCCAGAAGAAGTTCGCGACCGTCGGCGCGAGCAGCAGCGCGAGACCGCAGTACCACGAGTGCGTCGGCAGGCAGTTGTACGTGTAGCAGAAGTTCCACAGATCATAGGCGACGATGAACACCCACGTCATGTCCGGCCACAGCATGTCGTCCTTCTTCTTGGACACGTAGATGCCGAACCAACCGGTCATGCACGCGATGTTGATCAGGCCGGCCACGCCGTTGAACACGTTGTGCCAGCCGCCCATGAGCGTCACGCCCTCGGTGGACACCCACGTGGTGCCCCACGCGCGGAACGCGGATTCGAAGTCGGAAACGACGGCGATGAGGATGTTGATCGCGACGATCACGAATGGGAAGCATTTGAACCAGTCGGACTTGCCGATGTTGCCCCAGCGGTACTTGAGCGCCATGAAGCCGATGCAGCCGGCGGTGGCCGCGTACAGTTTCGCGTAGTGGAACCATGACGTCATGTGCACGTAGGTCGGATTGTTCAGCGCCCAGTCCGCGCCGGCTGCGGCCGCCACGTAGATCGTGACGAAGTAGACGGTCAGGACTGCGGGGACGACGAGAAACGCGACGATGCCGCCGGTTTTGGTGCGGCGGGCGAGTTCGTTCGCGCCGATCAGGCAGCAGAACACAAGTATCCAGCCGAGCCATTGCCACACGGCGTTGTCGCCATAGACCTGAAACAGCATGATGGTCCTTTCTTTACTCTTCCGTGCGCGGCGAGGGGCGATGAGGCGACGTGAAACTGCCGTGAAACGCTCTCCGTTGCGCGTGTTGACAAAGTGTCAATGTATTGCGGCATCGAGTATAGGACGATGTTGACAGTATGTCAATTCACTGCGTGACGTCGTGTGCGCCTTTGTCGCGCGTGGCGGTTTTCGCTCGCTGAGGTGCCATTTAGCGAGTGAAAACCGCCACGACGAGACAGGCGTGGCAGAAAACGCTCGCTGGGAGACCTCCCAGCGAGCGTTTTCTGCCACGCAGGGGATGGTCGGGTGTGCTCCCCTTGGTCGCCTGCGGTGGCGGATCCCTCGCGGTGAGGGGAGTCGGCTGGGGCGGGGGTGTGGGGTTGGTTGTGTGTGGCGTGTGGTTGGGCTTGTGGGGGGTCGGCTGTGGTGGGATGATGCGAGAGTACGGCGAGGGGGCGGAGTCGGAATGGTCACGGTGGCGATGGTCGTGGGCGACGAGAATGCGGCGGAGAGAGCGCGGGCGTGGCCGACGGGG
>NZ_WBSM01000014.1 GCF_009299505.1 Bifidobacterium ramosum
CCGAGGAAGACACTCGGATTCCGGAAGCCTTCCGAGGTTATCCTCGACCTGATCAACGCAGCATGATACGATTCACGCAATCAAATCAGAAGCAACACAGGTGTTGCAACGATCACTAGAACCCGCCCCTCACTACTTTGGCTCCCCTCTGTGAGGGGAGCTGTCCGCGTAGCGGACTGAGGGGAGTAATACCGACGGATAACAAATGTGGGTCGTGCGTTGCCGCACGACCCACAGCGATGTCGCCGTACGAGGCGAATGGCTACTTCTTCTTGGTGTACATCTGGGTGTTGAGGAGGGTGGCGTAGCGCTTGATGACCTTCGGGCGGATCACCTTGAGGGAGGCGGTCATCAGGCCGTTCTCCTGGGTGAAGTCCTCGGGCAGGATGATGAACTTGCGCACCGACTCGGCGCGGGAGACGCCCTCGTTGGCTTGATCGACCCACTTCTGCACCTCGGCGCGCACGGCCGCGTTGGCCGCCGCGTCCTCGAGCGACATGTCGCGGTCGAGGCCCTTCGCCTCAAGCCACGGGCGCAGCGTCTCCTCGTCCAGCGTGATGAGCGCGGAGATGAACGGGCGCTTGTCGCCGAGCACGAGTGCGTGCGAGACGAACTCGCAGCGCTGGATCACCTCTTCGATCGGACCGGGAGCCACGTTCTTGCCGCCTGCGGTGATGATGAGGTCCTTCTTGCGGCCGGTGATGTACAGGAACCCGTCGTCGTCCAGCCGGCCCAGGTCGCCGGTCGCATGCCAGCCGTCCGGCGTGAACGCGTTCTCGGTCGCCTCGTCGTTCTTGTGATAACGGTGGAACACGACCGGGCCGCCGACCTGGATCTCGCCATCCTCGGCGATGCGGATCTTGAAACTCGGGAACGGCACACCAACCGAGCCTTCGTGGAACGGCACGCCGAGCGGGTTGAACGCGCACGGCGCGGTCGTCTCCGTCAGGCCGTAGCCCTCGTAGACCGGGATGTTCGCGCCGCGGAAGAAGTTCATGAGCTCCGGGTCGAGCGGGGCGCCGCCCGAGACGATCCACTTGGTGCGGCCGCCGAGCGCCTCGCGCAGCGACTGGTAGACGATCGGATCGAACGAGGCGCGGCGCACGGCGGTGAGCTTCTTGGCCTTGCCGAACTCGCTGACCTCCTTCATGTACTGCTGCGCCGCGGTGACGGCCGCCGCGAACACGACGCCCCTCGCGCCGTGACCGGCCTTCTGCGAGGCCGCGTTGTACACCTTCTCAAGCACGCGGGGCACCACGATCATCACGGTCGGGCGCGCGACCTGCAGGTCGGCGAGCAGCGTCTTGATGCCGGTCGCGATGTAGATGCGCATGCTGCTGGCCACGCAGATGTAGTTGATCGCGCGTGCGAACGTGTGCGCCTGCGGCAGGAACAGCAGGATGGAACCGGACTTGTCGTGCTGCAGCAGGTCGGGCATGTAGTCGCGCAGGTTGAACGCGTCCGTGCAGTAGTTCTCGTGCGTCATCTCGACGCCCTTCGGCGCGGACGTGGATCCGGACGTGTAGATGATCGAGCACAGGTCGGTCTTCTTGAGTGAACCGATGCGCTCGTCGAGCTGCTCGTCGCTCACCGAGCTGCCGTAGGCCGCGATCTCGTCGAGGCCACCCGTCTCGATGCAGATGATGTGCTCGAGCGACGGGCATTCCTCGATCGCGCCGTCCGCCTTCTCGCGCATGGCGGTGTCCTGCACGATGAGCAGTCGGGCGTCGGAGTTGTTCACGATGTTGCGGATCTGCTCGGCCGAATCGGTGTCGTAGATCGACGCGAGCACGCCGCCGCACGCCATGATCGCCGCGTCGGCGAGATCCCACTCATACGAGGTGCGGCACATGAACGCGACCGCGTCACCCTTCTTCAGGCCGTAGTGGATCAGGCCCTTGGCGACCTTGCGCACTTCGGCGAGGAACTCGTTGGCGGTCTTGGTCACCCATTCGCCGTTCGCCTTGAATGTGTACAGCGGTTCGTCGCCCATGCGCTGCGCGCGGTCCTCGTACACGCTGTAGATGGTCGTGTGCTCGTCGAGCGGCGGGTTGCCTGCGGTTTCGGCGGTCAGCAGTCCCGTCGTCGGGTCGATGAACGTGGTGGTCGGGTATCCCGGGCCCCATTCGTCGGTGTGCGGCAGATCGCGGTTCTCGTCGACGATGTCGTCGGGGGAGACGTAGTCCGGCGCGTCGGATGTGTCGTCGCTGACCGGGTGGACGAAGTCGCCGCCCAATCGCAGCGCCTTCTGCACGAGACCGGCCGTTCGTTTGTTCAGTGAGGTGATGACGGACACGAAAACTCTCCTTGACGTTCTCAAACCATTGCGATGGTCAATCAATCTTCACATCTTAATCGTTCTTCGCCGACCCGTCACCTTACGGTAGCGTAGGGAAGGGCCATATCTCGCCGTTTTCGGATGACATACCGTCGCGCAGACGATTGGCGCGCGTCGTTGCAGCATGTTGCATACGTATTCACTACGTGGGACGTCCACGCCGAAGTTCCGCTGAACCGCTACACTGGGGCGGTGTAAGCAATGGTTGCTTAGGAAAGAAAGGGCTCTCATGGCTGAAACCCAGGAAGCCACCGTGTCGTTTGGTGTTCTCAACGAAACATCGGAGCATGAGTCGCGCGTCGCCCTGACGCCGGACATCGTCGCACGGTTGCGCAAGGCGGGCGTGTCCTGTCTGATCGAACGCGGCGCGGGACTCGCCGCACAATATACGGATGATGATTATACGAAGGCCGGTGCGTCCGTACTGCCGGCCGACGAGGTGATCGCCAAGGCCGACGCGCTCGGATTCGTCGACCGGCCGTCCACGGAACTGCTCGGACGGCTCAAGCCGGGCACGTGGGTGATCGGCATGCTCGGCTCCTTCACCGACGCCGAGTACGTGGCCGCGCTCGACAAGGCCGGACTGGTCGGTGTGGCGATGGAGAAGCTGCCGCGTCAGCTCAGCTCCGCGCAGTCGATGGACGAGATGACCTCGCAGAACTCCGTGATGGGCTACAAGGCCGCGCTCGTCGCCGCCAACGCCTACGGATCGTTCTTCCCGATGATGACCACCGCCGCCGGCACCATCCGCCCGGCCAAGGTGCTCATCCTCGGCGCCGGCATCGCCGGCCTTCAGGCCATCGGCACGGCGCGCCGGCTCGGCGCGGTCGTCACCGCGTACGACGTGCGCCCGGCCTCGCGCGGCGAGGTCGAATCGCTCGGCGCGAAGTTTCTCGATCTCGGCCTCGACTTTTCGGCAGGCCAGGGCGAAGGCGGCTACGCGCGCGCCCTCACCCCCGAGGAACAGGCCGCCCAGCAGGCGGCGGTCGACCAGAAGGCCGCCGGCTTCGACGTCATCATCACCACCGCGAAGGTGCCCGGCCGCAAGCCGCCGGTGCTGCTCACCAAGGCCGGCGTGGACGGCCTCAAGCGCGGCGCCGTGATCGTCGACTGCGCGGCCAGCGACCTCGGCGGCAACGTCGAAGGCTCCACGGTCGGCACGAGCGTCACCGACGGCGGCGTCACCATCATCGGCGCGCCGTATCTGGCCAGCGACGTCTCCAACACCGCCGCGAACCTGCTCGCCCGCAACGTCGGCGACGTGCTCGCACACTTCGTCAAGGACGGCAGGCTGAGCATCGACCTGAACGAGGAACTCGACGACGCGCTCATCGTCGCCGGTCGGCCCGCTGCGGCCCCGGCGCAGGCGTAAGGGAAGAAAGGGGAACCCAATCATGGATATCGTCGTAGCGATCACCCTGTTCGTACTGGCGCTGCTCATCGGCGTCGAGGTCATCGGCAAGGTGCCGGCGACCCTGCACACGCCGCTCATGTCCGGCGCGAACTCCATCCACGGCATCGTCATCGTCGGCGTCGTCATCGTCGCCGCGCACGCCACCAGCCCGCTCGCCTGGGTGTTCATCTTCCTCGCCGCGGTGCTCGGCACGATGAACGTCGTCGGCGGCTATGTGGTCACCGACCGCATGCTCGAGATGTTCAAGTCCGACAAGACCAAGAAGCAGGACGCCGACAAGAACGAGGAGGCCAAGTAAATGGGTACGCTGGAACAGACGCTGGGCACGCCGCTCGGCGTCGTCGAATGGTTCGTCTACCTGCTGGCCGCCGTCATGTTCGTCATCGGCCTGCACCTCATGAACTCGCCGAAGACCGCCCGCCGCGGCAACCTGATCTCCGCCGCCGGCATGGTCATGGCCTGCGTCATGGCGTTCATCGTGCTGTTCGCCGGCGAGATCGGCAACGGCTTCCAGCATGGCGTCGCCGTCGCGCTGCTCGTCGCCGGCATCGCGATCGGCGCGATCGCGGGCGTGTGGAGCGCCAAGAAGGTCAAGATGACCGACATGCCGCAGCTCGTGTCCGTGTTCAACACGGTCGGCGGCGGCGCGGCCGCGCTTGTCGCGCTTAACGACATCCTCAACTCCGAGGACGCCGCAGGCCCCGGCCTCGTCGTGCTCATCACCGCCGGTCTCGGCATCATGATCGGCTCGGTCACGTTCACCGGCTCGCTCGTCGCCGCCGGCAAGCTGCAGGGCGTCAAGTTCCTCAGGAAGCTCACCCTGCCGGCCAAGGGCGTGTGGAACATCGCGTTCATTGCGCTCACCGTCGTGGCGTTCGTCATGCTGTGCGTGCAGCCGTCCAACGCGGTGCTCTGGTGCATCCTGACCACCGTGTTCGCCCTCGGCTACGGTCTCGTGTTCGTCATCCCGATCGGCGGCGCCGACATGCCCGTCGTCATCTCCGTGCTCAACGCGTGCACCGGCACCGCCGTCGCCATGAGTGGCCTCGCGATCAACAACATCGCGCTCATCGTCGCCGGCGCGCTCGTCGGCGCGGCCGGCGTGACCCTGTCGCTCGCCATGAGCAAGGCCATGAACCGTCCGCTCATGAGCGTCCTCGCCGGCGGATTCGGTGGCGGCTCCGATGCGGCCGCGGGCGGCGAAGGCCCCGAAGGCACCATGAAGGAGACCTCGGCCGACGATGTGGCCGTCCAGCTCGTCTACGCCGACAAGGTCATCTTCGTGCCCGGCTTCGGTCTGGCGCAGGCGCAGGCGCAGCGCGAGCTCGCCGACCTGGGCGAGCTGCTCAAGGGCCACGGCGTCGAGGTCGAATACGCGATCCATCCGGTCGCCGGCCGTATGCCCGGCCATATGAACGTGCTGCTCGCCGAAGCCAACGTGCCCTACGAGGAGCTCGTCGACCTCGACGACATCAACCCGCAGTTCCCGAGCGCCAACGTCGCCCTCGTCGTCGGCGCGAACGACGTCACCAACCCGGCCGCCCGCCGGCCCGGCACCCCGGTTTCGGGCATGCCGATCCTCGACGTCGACAAGGCGCAGAACGTCGTCGTCATGAAGCGCGGTCGCGGCAAGGGCTACGCCGGCATCGAGAACGAGCTGTACTTCAAGGACAACACGCAGATGCTCTTCGGCGACGCGAAGGCGGGACTGCAAGCCGTCATCGCAGCCGTAAAGGAGCTCATCGCGTAACGCGTTCGACGCTGACGACAGTGGCTCCCCTCTGTGAGGGGAGCTGTCGAACGAAGTGAGACTGAGGGGAGCAGGCGGGTCGACCTCTTGCTCCCCTCAGTCAGCTTCGCTGACAGCTCCCCTCACGAGGGGAGCCACTGTGCAGGGTGACGGCTACTGCCATGTCACCGGGACGGCTCCCCTCAGAGAGGGGAGCCGCTGTCGTATGTGGGCTCAGAGCCCGAACGCGCCGCGCACGAAGCCGGTGACCTTGCGCCAGTAGACGTCCGGGGCGGTGCTGGCGCTCATTGCATGTCCGGCGCCGGCAATGAGCAGCCGATCCCGGTGCAGGCTCGCGCATGCCTGATAATTGCGATCAAGAAACGACGGGTCGACGAAGGCGTCGGCCGCGCCGTGGATGAACAGCATCGGGATCGTGGCATGCCTGAGCGACGCCACGCTCGACGCCTCTTCGAAGCCATATCCCGCCGTCCGACGGCATGCAGCGCTCATCGCCTTGACCACCGGCATGGCAAGCCATTTGTTCGGCAGCCGGTATAGGCCCTTCGCGTTGAACAGGAATTGATCCCACACGGACGTATATCCGCAGTCCTCGATTGCCGCGACCACGTTGCGCGGCAGATCGGGCTCGCCGACCGTCATCATCACGCACGCCGCGCCCATCGACAGACCATCCAGCAGAATTCGCGCGTCGGGATCGCTGTCGACGATCAGCCGTATCCACGCCATCAGGTCGCGACGCTCCAGCCAACCCATGCCGGTATACCGACCCTCGCTCAACTCATGGCCGCGCATCGCAGGAGCAAGCACCGTGAAGCCAAGGCGTGCGAACCGGTGCGCGTATTTCGCCATCTCGGCCGGCGTCCCCGTGTAGCCGTGCATGCAGATTGCATACAGATGCGGTTGCGGCGAAACGCAATCGGGGTCAAGCAGCCAGCCGTGCAGCCGCAGTTCATCCTCGCTGAACGTGACGACCGGCTGTTTCGACTCGTCAAACCATCGTGCGGCCTCGGCCTCCTCGCCGGCGTCCCGGTGCGGGCCCTCCAGATCCGCGCCCTTGACCTTGCCGGCTCTGACGAGTTTCATCATCGACCATGGGAACTGCGTGTCGATCGTGAATCGAAACATGATCTCGCCCGCCCCGCACAGCAGGCTGGCTGTTGCAGCGGCAACCCCGGTGCCGATCAGAACATTGCGTGTAACCAGCTTCATCGCATCCTCGATTCCCTGCCTGTCGTTCCGTTTGGATCGACTGAGCCCATCCTTCTCCGTGTGGCGGTTTTCGCTCGCTGACGATCCCGTCAGCGAGCGAAAACCGCCACACGCGGCGCTGCTTCCCATTGTAGGTCCGTCCTGCCCGCTCTGTCCGGCATCCGTGTATACTGGTGAGCTGTTGCTTTGGCGAGGGAAGAGCAGCTCGTAAGAGTCCTGTTCTTCCGTAATCGACTCGGCGTATGGCTCACCTCCTTGGTGCGTTCTGCGACGCGTCGTGGCGTCAAACAGACAGAACGACAAGTAACAAACCAAGGAGACCAATCATGGCTACCACCATCAAGCTCGAGGGCGAAGTCCGCGACGAGTTCGGCAAGGGCGCTGCCCGCCGTATGCGCGTCGCCAAGCAGATCCCGGCGACCATCTACGCCGGCGGCGAGGCCCCGGTGTTCGTCAAGCTCCCGATGAAGGAGACCACCCTGTCCCTGCGTCACACCAACGCGCTGTTCTCCATCGCGTTCGGCGACGAGACCAAGCTGGCCGTCGTCAAGGACGTGCAGCGCAACCCCGTCAAGCGCATCGTCGAGCACGTTGACTTCTACGAGGTCAAGGCCGGCGAGAAGATCGACGTCGAGGTGCCGGTGTTCGTCGAGGGCACCCCGAAGGGCGTCGCCGTCGCGTTCGTCGACGTGCAGGAGCTCAAGGTCCGCGCCGATGTCGCCAACCTGCCGGAGAAGATCGTCGTGAACGTCGACGGCCTGACCGACGGCACCAAGGTCCTGCTCAAGGACGTCGTCCTGCCGGAGGGCGTCGAGCTCGACATGGATGACCTCGAGGAGTCCGTCGTCACCGTCGAGGTGCCGGAGGATGCCACCGAGTCCACCGCCGCTCCGGAAGCCGACGCCGCTGCCGCCCCGGCTGACTCCGCTGCCGCTCCGGCCGCCGACGCCAAGTGATCCGTCCGGGCGAGTCCCGGGCAGCCGATGATTCGAGAGAGTCGATAGCATATTGATATATGCCGCATCGATAACGCGAAGGTCCGTACGAGACGAACTTGTACGGGCCTTCGTGCATTCGTACGACCCATCGACCCGCCGTACGAGCCGCCTCCGGACCATCCGCAACCGATATTCATAATGTGAAACTCACATGCCCGCCGGCGCGGGTATGTGAGAGAGTATCAACCAGAACCGGTGCCACAAGCGCCGATGTAACACCATCACATGCCGGCCGCGGCGTACGCAGCATAACGGGCACCGCGAGCGGCATCGTACAAAAGAAGTTAGCAATGACTGAACAATCCCATCACGATCCCGCGGCGCTCGACAAGCTCACCGAGCCGTTCACCGTGCTGCCGAACGACAACCCGGCCTCCGATGCGAAGCGCAACGAACTCATCGACAAGCCGGCCTTCGGTCAGGTCTTCTCCGACAACATGGCCCACATGACCTGGACCAAGGGCGAAGGCTGGGGCGACCGCCGCATCGAGCCGTACGCGCCGCTGAAGATGGACCCGGGCGCATCCGTGCTGCACTACGCGCAGGAATGCTTCGAAGGCCTCAAGGCCTACCGTCACGCCGACGGCTCCACGTGGCTGTTCCGCCCGGACGCGAACGCCGAGCGTTTCCAGAACTCCGCCAAGCGCTTGTACCTGCCGGAACTGCCGATCGACGACTTCCTCGGCTCCGTGGCCGCGCTCGTCAAGCGCGACGTGAACTGGGTGCCGTCTCGCCGTGAGTACACGCTGTACATGCGTCCGTTCATGTTCGCCTCCGAGCCGTTCCTCGGCGTGCGCGCCCCGCAGGAGGTCGACTACTGCGTGATCGCCTCCCCGTCCGGCCCGTACTTCCCGGGCGGCGTGAAGCCGGTGAGCATCTGGGTCGAGGACAAGTGGTTCCGCACCGGCCCTGGCGGCACCGGTTTCGCCAAGTGCGGCGGCAACTACGCGGCCTCCCTGCTCGGCGAATACACGGGCATCGCGAACGGCTGCGAGCAGGTGTGCTTCGTGGACGCCGCCACCAAGACCTACCTTGAGGAGCTCGGCGGCATGAACATGATGGTCGTGCACAAGGACGGCCATGTCGAGACCCCGTCGCTGACCGGTAACATCCTGCCGGGCGTCACCCGCCGCTCGCTGATCCAGCTGCTGCAGGACGACGGCCACGACGTCGTCGAGACGATGATCGCGCTCGACCAGCTGCTCGAGGACATCAAGTCCGGCGAGGTCACCGAGGTGTTCGCCTGCGGCACCGCCGCCATCATCACCCCGATCGGCCGCTTCAAGTCCGAGAAGTTCGACGTGACCGTCGCCGACGGCGGCTCCGGCGAACTGACCGTGGCGCTGCGCAACCAGCTGCTCGGCATCCAGCTTGGCGAGATCGAGGATCCGCACAACTGGATGTGGCGTGTATGCTGATTGAGATTCGTTCTCATTAACGAGTGATGAGGGACCCTTGCGGATAGTGATATTCGCAAGGGTTCTTTTCATATTCGGTACGGTGACGGTCGGCCGTAATTTTTTTTAACATTGACTTTCTATGCTGGCCGATTGTGTCTGAGAACAATGGTGAGAAGAAGGATATAAGCGGCCGTCTGCGGCCGTTCGCCGATGCGGTGATGACGTCGTGGCGGACAAGTGTGTATGCGTTGCGCAGGCGGCCGGCGCGTACGGTGGCGATGTGGCTGTCGATGCTGGTGATGATGGCGATGCCGTCGTTGCAGGTGTGGCTGATCGGCTGGGCGTGCGGACCGGACGGGCTTGGTTCCGGTAGCGAGCTTGGCGCCGGACGGTTCGCGGTGATCCTCGTGGTGCTGACGGTGGGCGCGGTGTTGATGTCGGTGTCGTCGTCGCTGGCGCAGAACATGCGTGATCTGTTGCAGGAGCCGTTGATGGCCGAATACCAGTCCGACCTGACCGACGCGCTGGCAGGTCTGACCCCGGCGCAGACGTTGGATGACGAGGTGACGACGCAGGTGCGTGCGGCGCGTGACGCGATCCCGTACAACGTGGCCTCGCAGGCTGCGGACGCGACTTCGGTGGTCGGCGCGCTCGTGTCGATGGTCATGCTGGCCGGCTCTTTGTGGCATATGCATCCGCTGGCCGCGGTCATGATCGCGTTGGCGATGATCCCCGAGCTGCTGGCGCAGTTCGGCGTGGAGAAGCTCACGAACGAACTGTGGCCGAAGCGCGGCCGGGAGTCGCGTCGCGCGAATTATTTCGAGCGACTGTTGGATTATCCGCCGTCGAGCACGGAGATCGCGGCCACGGCCGGCTCGTTCGGCATCCCCGAACAGGCTCGCGTTCGCTATTTCAACATGGCGGGCATGTGGGAGCGGATCTCGTGGCGCACGGTGCAGCTGACCGGCATCAGCTCGCTTGTGTTCGCGTTGCTGACCGGCGGCGCGTTCTGGCTGATATTGACGTCCGGCCGTGCGTCTTCGGCGAGCATCCCGGCCGCGCTGGTGGGTATCATGACCGGTTTGTCGGTGACGCGTACCACGGGCGAGGCGTTCGGCAACCTCATGGCGTCCACGCCGATGATCCTCGCCTACGAGCGGCTCATGAACCTGCTGCACGCGAACCCAGAGATTCCCGTGACTCCTGCGTCGGCCGGTTCGGTCGGCGTGCACGTGGAGCATCTGACCTACGCGTATCCGATTGCCGCGAAGGACGACGACGAGTCGGACGGTGGCGGTGATGCCGTGGAGGATGACGACAAGCCGGTGCCGGCCGTCCAGTCTCCGGCGTTGGACGACGTGTCGTTGAACGTCGAACCGGGATCGATCGTCGCGCTGGTGGGCGAGAACGGGTCGGGCAAGACCACGCTCGTTAAACTCATCGCCGGCATCCTCGATGCGCCGGACGGCGCTGTCGCACTGACTGCCGGCACGGCCGATGACAATCGTCGTGTCTTGCGTTCGTGGGCCGATCGGCTGGGCGCGTCAAGCATGGTGTTCCAGGACTTCACGCATATCGAGGTGACCGTGCGCGAGTTCATCGACCCCGCATCCCGTCACACGGACGACGAACTGCGCGACGGTCTGCAACTCGCCCGCGCCCTCGACATCGTGACCGGACTGCCGGGCGGGCTGGATGCGCAGCTCGGCCAGGAATGGGGCGGTGTGGGCTTGTCGGGCGGCCAATGGCAGCGTCTCGCGCTGGTGCGCACGTTCCTGTCCGGCAAACCGTTGTGGATACTGGACGAGCCGACCGCCGCGGTGGACGCGACCGCCGAGGCCGCGATCTACCATGACCTGATCGCCAACCGGCCGTCCGGCGTCACCGTGATCGTCATCAGCCACCGGCCACGCGTCCTGACCACCATGGACCGGATCATCGTCCTCGACCACGGCCACATCGGCGAAACCGGCACCTACCGTCAGTTGGTCGACCGCAACGGTGCCTTCGCTCGGCTCGTCAACGACAGTCTCGAATAGATCGTCGCGCGATCATCACGTATGTCACGTACGTCACGCACGTCGAACCGGTCATCGTGCCTATACTGAGCTGACATTCGCAGCAAGGAGGTTCGATGATGAACGATGCGATGACGAACGACAGTGGGATCGCCGGGCGATTCGCCGGCAAATACGCGGTGGTGACCGGCGGCGCGCGTGGCATCAGTTATGCATCCGCCGAACGCATGGCCGTGGAAGGACTGGCCGGCGTGATCCTGGCCGACCTCAACGGCGAACAGGCGGAGCAGAGCGCGTCGGCGCTCGACGAACGATACGGGTGCAAGGCGTACGGCATCAAGGTCGACGTGGCCAAGCCGCACAGCGTCGAAGCGTTGTTCGCCCGCACCGGAGAACTGTTCCCGCGGTTGGATATTCTGGTCAACGGCGCCGGCGCCTGCCCGACCACGCCGATCGAGGATCTGGACGCCGATCAGTGGGACTGGTGCATGAACATCAACCTGCGTGGCGCCCACCTGTGCGTGCGCGAGGCGATCACAACCATGAAGCCGCAACGCTCCGGGGCGATCGTGAACATCGCCTCGTTGGCCGCGCGCATCGGCGGCATCGCCTCGTCGGTCAGCTACGCTGCGTCCAAGGGCGGTCTGTTGACCGCGACGCGCAGCTACGCGAAGCTGCTCGGCCAGTACGGCATCCGCGTGAACGCCGTCTGCCCGGGCGTGATCAACACGGCGATGACCGCCGGCACCGGCTACACCGCGGCCGGCATCCCGCTCGGACGTCTCGGCGAAACCGACGACGTGGCCGGCGTAATCGCGTTCCTCGCCAGCGACGACGCCTGCTACATCACCGGCCAGGGCATCGACGTCAACGGCGGGGTTTACATGAACTGAGCAGTGGGGGTGTTGTTTGAAATAATGGCTGATGCGGAATGACAGAAATGCTGCGAGCGGTGCGTCCGCTAGTGCTAAGTGTGTCTCTCTCTTTTCTTAGCTACACTTATCGTGATAAGTGTAGCTAAGAAAAGAGAAAACCGTGGATAATGACGAAGTGCTGAAGATTCCGGCTACGATTTTGGAGCAGCACGTATGGCATATTGCGGATGACGCGCCGGTTTCTCGTTCTCGTCGTTCGCGAGACAATGACCAGTATGAGTCGACGATTCCCGCGACTTTGGCGGATTGGAATTTTTCCATACCGACCTCCATCGCCGCTCAAGCTGAGGACGCGGCCACGGCATTGGCTCGATTCGACTCGTATTCTTCTTCGCGATTGGGGGAGGGGAATCATGTACTTGGTCCTATGAGTGCGGTTTTGCTGCGGACGGAGGCAACGTCGTCGTCGCAGATCGAGCATCTGACGGTTGGCGCGAAGAATCTTGCCCTCGAAACCATTCATGAAGGAACGAGCGGCAATGCGGCTATCGTAGTGGGCAATGTGCGGGCCATGGAGGCTGCGCTCGAACTTGGCCGGTATATGGACGAGCAGCATGTGTTGGCAATGCATCGTGCGTTGCTGCTTGCTCAACCGGGATGGGAAGAACAGGCCGGGCAATATCGTACCGGGCTGGTGTGGGTCGGTACTGATTCATACAGTCCGAGAGGCGCGTCCCATGTAGCTCCGCAGCCGGAACGGGTCGGTGATGCGATGGCGGATCTGGTGCGGTTCATTGGCAGAGACGATCTGCCGGTAGTGGTGCAGTGCGCCATCGCCCATGCCCAGTTCGAGACGATTCATCCGTTCGCGGATGGCAATGGTCGACGCGGAAGGGCATTGGTGCACGCGATCCTGCGCAATAAAGGTCTTGTCCGCACTACGACTCCACCGGTTTCCGCTGGTTTGCTGCGTGACACCGAAGCATATTTCAACGCGCTGACGGCCTTTCGTAAAGGTGATGCGGCTCCCATCGTGGAATCGTTCGTGGAGGCGTGTCTGTTTGCGGCGGCGAGCGGACGGCAACTGATCGATGATCTGGTCGATCAGCTTGATACCGCGAAATCGGCATTGCGAGGAGTGCGCTCGGATTCTCCGGTGTGGCGAATCGTACCTCAGCTGATTGCCCAGCCCATCGTTACGACGGCGTATCTGTGCGATTCGCTTGGGTTAAGCAAGCCGCAGGCAGAGCGCGCGGTAAAACGTCTCGAAGAAGCCGGGGTACTGACGCGACGTGGTGGAGCACGTCGTAATGTCATCTGGGAGCATCGCGGAATTCTCGATGTCCTGGACGAGTACGCCGCCGGTCTGAGGAGAGGGTGAGTAATGTTTCCAAAGTTTATGACAGCTGCTATGTTGTCCATGAATGCCCCGGATCGTCACTCATGCGAAACATCATGAAACCCCGGGGATTTCTCGTTATTCAGTATTAGTGGGCGTGATATTAGCTTGTAGCCTAATCGCGTCGGCGTGTTCTTCGCGAAGTCTCTCCACTCATTCATCGGTTTCTTGTCGAATAAAGCGGGAAGAGATGCCGGGGGAATACCCCCGGCAACTTGGAACCTCACCCTTACGGGACAAAGCATATTCATTGTGACAAAACAGTTTATGTTACGCAAGTCGGGAATAACGAACGTAATCTGCTCAATATCCGATGACTGGGTAACCCCTTGCTGGTTTGAAGGGTTGATTCGTTGATTTCTGCAAGCTTCGTCAGTTGTGTTTTCGTTGCAATGAAGCTGTTCTGGTGACGCTCACGAGATTCGTTAATTGCCGTCGATTTCGCTGTTCTCCGCGGCCATTGTGTCCCGGTTGTGTCCGCATCGGTTCCAGTGCCCCCCAGTCGAATGCGACATAATGACTGAGGAGCACTGGAACCGGCGACGAGGCATTCATTCGGACCGCTCATGCGAAACGCAGCCGGTGCGAGGCCCTCCATCGCTGCCCGGTTCGCTCTACGTGTAGCGGGACGCCGAACATCGATTCGAGACGTTCGTCGATAAGTCCTTCGTCAAGTGGTCCGGTGAACGTGATGGTTCCCGGTGTCGTGTTGCCGTCAAGTGTGGCGTAGATGCGCGGATGCGTGTCGAGGTATGTCATGCACTCGTGTTCCATCATTCGGCCCATCATCGCGATATGGTCGAATCCGGCGGGGATGTCCTCCACCCGATGCGTGACGAGTGGCATCGTGCGCTCGTCCCCTCGCGAGGCCAGCGCCGACAGTTCTCGCAACACCGTTTCACGGCCACCCAGATCAAGGCCGGTGGTCGGTTCATCGAAGATCAGGAGATCCGCCGGCGAGACGAGCGCGCGGGAGATCATCACCCTCGTGCGCTCGCCTTCGGACAGGTTGCGCCACTGTTTGCCGGTCAGATATGCGATGTCGAGTCGGCGCATCATCGCGTACGCCTTCTCGTATGCCTCGTCGGCCGAATCCTTCGTTCCTCGTGGAATCCCCGAGGCGACGACCGTGAGCGGGTTCATTCCCGACCCGATGTTGTGCCCGAACGCCGCAGAGACGATGGCTATGCGGGTGCGACGGCGCTCCGGGTCCGAGCCCGCGACTGTTCGGTCCCCGAAGACGCGCAGTCCGCCGACGTTGGGGTAGGTGCGCATCGCGATCATTTCCAGCAGTGTGGATTTTCCCACTCCGTTCGGTCCGAACAGCACCCATCGTCCGCCGGTGGCAATGGTGAGGTTCACGTCGGCAAGGATTAGCCGCCGATTGCGATAGTAGCCCACCGACCGGGCTAGTACCATTGCGTCGTGGGTTGTTTCGCCGAGCATGGTCATTGCCCCACTTCCATATTCCGTCCGATGATGATGCCGATGGCGGTCTGTGCGACGGCCAGTACGGCCAGCATGATGAGCACCGTCCGCCATCCCGAGGTGATGTCGTAGATCGTTCCGGCCAACATGGGACCGACCGCGGCGAGCAGGTATCCGACGCATTGAGCCATGCCCGACAGTTGCGTCGTCTCCTCGGTGGTCGAGGTCTTCAATCCGATCAATGAGAGTGCCACGACCAGAGAGCATCCCGAGCCGATGCTGGTGACGATGATCCACAGCAGATCAAGCCGCGGCGCGAATGCCAGTCCGAGCGCGCCGATGGCCAATGGCACGCTGGCGACGACAACGGCGGCGACCTGGCTGTCGCCCTTCAGCAGCACGGGGATGAGCAGTCCCATGACGATGCCGACGAGCTGGAAGACCGCCAGATGCCAGCCGGTCCGGTCGGCGGGCACGCCGAAGGAGACCTCGATGGTGGGCAGCCAGGTGACGCACACGTAATAGTTCACGGATTGCAGCCCCATGAACAGGGCGACGGCCCATGCCTCCGGCCTTTTCCACATGGAGACTCGGAGTCGGGTCTCCGATGCCGTACTCCGTCGGCTGCGGGGCTGCGCATCGGCGGCGGTCTTCGCAGCCGGGGTCGTCCTTCGCGCATTCGCCCGTGAACGCCACAGCTATAGCAGCGTGACGATTCCGGCGGGAACGGCCCAGATGCCGAGCGTGCCCCGCCATCCGATCGCATCGGACAGGGGCAATGTCGCGGCCGAAGCGAACGCGGCCATGCCGGTCATACATGCGGAGTAGATGCCGGTGGCCAGTGATGTGCGACCGGGATGGTCGCGTTTGACTATGGCCGGCACCAGAACGTTGCCCACCGCGATCGAACAGCCGATGACAAGCGTGCCGACCCACAGTCCGGTGGTGCCGCACGTCGAACGGATCACGATGCCGATCGTCAGGAACGCCATCGCGGCCAGCACGGTCCGTTCGATGCCGAGGCGTTCGGCGGCGCGGTGCACCATCGGGGAAACGACGGCGAACGCGAGGATGGGCAACGAGCCGAGCAGCCCCTGCATCGTCGCGTTGAGATGTTCGGACGCCCCTATCCACGGCAGCAGCGGGCCGACGGACGTGAGTGGGGCGCGCAGGTTCAGCGCGACGACGAAGACCAATGCGGTCAGTATCGATGCGGCGAATCGCGATGCCGACGAGGGGATGGGATGATGTTCTGTTATCTGTTCCATGATGATTGACTAGATGGTTGAGAGTATCCGTGTGATGATGCCGTTGATGCGTATGGGTGGGAGGATGGCCGTCATCGCCCGCCGGGAATACGCGCGGCGATGGCGTTGAGGTTTTCGGCGACCGCCGCGATGATCTCGTCGTCGCTTTGTCCGCCCTCCAGCTTGAGCAGTCCGAGTGAGTGGAGCGCACCGGCTATGGAGAAGACGGCGGCGATGCGCTCGTGCTCGTTCGCCGCATGGGCGGAATACCGTTCGACGAGCATCGACTCGATCTTGCGGAACATGACTTCGGGGCGGTCGCCGAACAGGATGCGCAAATCGTCGATCTGGCTGTCGACGGCCGGTCTCCAGCCGTTGAGGAACGCGAGCGGATCGGACAGGATCTTGTCCTTGGCGGGGTAATGCTCCAGCATCGCGTCGATGGTTTCGTCCTCGAGTTTGTCGTTCAGGTCGTAGACGTCGAGGTAATGCTTGTAGAACGTGCTCGGGTTGACGAGCGCAAGGTCGCAGATGTCCTTGACCTTGACCTTCGATGCCGGAACTCCCGATGCCCGCAGGCGCAGAAACGCCTCGCGGATCGCCTTGCGGGTCTTGACGATGCGTAGATCGGTCATCATGCCCCTTTCGTCTGTTCATTTGTCGGTGGCGTCATTCCCTCGCCGACCATAAGCCGAGTGTTATGCGACGATTCGGGCAAATCGTCGCATAAGCGAGGAATGTCGCATATCGGTGGTTGCCGTCCGTTGCGTTTCGATAATAATTGATGCTCGTTGAATAATCAACAACTATTGTTTATCGGAGTATTATTGTGAAACTTGGCATCAACAGGAAACAATGGATCATGGTCATCGTGCTGCTCATGGGCACGTTGCTGGCCGTGCTCAACATGTCGGTGGTCACGCCGGCGTTGCCGTCCATCATGAAGGATCTCGGCGTGGATTCCACCACCGTGCAGTGGCTGTCCAGCGGCTACTCGCTGGTCGAGGCGATGGTCATCCCGCTCGCCGCGTTCCTCATGGGACGCTTCTCCACCCGCAGGCTGTTCATCGGCTGCATCTCATTGTTCGCGGCCGGCAGCCTCGTCGCCGCGTTCGCACCGACCTTCCCCCTGCTCATGGTCGGCCGGGTGCTGCAGGCCCTGTGCACCGGTGCGATCATGCCGATGGTCACCGCAGTGATCCTGCTCGTGTTCCCCAAGGAAAGCCGAGGCACGGCAATGGGAATCACCGGACTGGTCGTCGGCTTCGCGCCGGCGCTCGGCCCGTCCGTCTCCGGCGTGATCATCGACTCGTTCGGCTGGCGCACGCTGTTCGTCATCATGGCGGTCGTCTCGCTGATCGTCATTGCGTTGGCCGCCGTCTACCTGCGCAACTTCGACGGCTTCCAGCCGGGCGCGTTCGACCCCGTCTCCGTGCTGCTTTCCTCGATCGGTCTGGCATGCCTGCTGTACGGGCTGTCCACGTTCACGTCCACCAGCAACATGGTGCTCACCGTCGCGCTGATTGTCGTCGGCGTACTGCTCGTCGCCGTGTTCGTGCGTCGACAGCTCAAGGCGAAGGAACCGATGCTGCGCGTCGGCATCCTCGCCAACCGCACCTACGCGCATTCGGTGATCATCGTGGCATGCATGCAGGCCGCCCTCATGGGCTGCAACGTCATGGTGCCGATGTTCATCCAGACCGTACTCGGCGCATCCGCTACCGCCAGCGGGCTCGCCATGCTTCCCGGCGCCCTCATCGGCGCATGCTGCGGCATCGTCTCGGGCCGCATGTTCGACAAATACGGCATCCGCAAAGTCGCCCTGCCCGGCCTGACGGTCATGACCATCGGCGGCGTGCTCATGGCGCTGCTCGGCGCGGACGCCTCGGTCGTCCTCACGGCATGCGCCTACACCGTGCTCTACGCGGGACTCATGTTCGCCATGACCCCGGTGAACACCTGGGGCATCAACGCGCTCGACAACGAAAACATCGGACACGCACAGAGTGTCACCAACACCGTCGGACAGATCGCCTCCTCGATGGGCACCGCCCTCATCGTATCCGTCTCCGCGCTGTCCACCACACTCGCGCCCACCGCCACCGAACACGCGCAATCCATACTCGGCTCGACGCTGGCATTCGCCGCCATCGCGGTCATCCTCGCGGCCGCCCTCGTCACGGCACTTCTGGCGACTCGAACGCACCGAGGCACGACGAAACGGACTTTCGTCGGACAGTGACCGAAACGACAACGCATCAACAGACACGGAACCAAAACGAAACGAGACATGATGAACACCACGAACAACTCGCTGACCCACAACATCCGCACCTTCCACCACGGCACCGAACCGCTGGTGGATCCCATCCAAGACACATTCATACGCACCGACAAAGCCGGCAACTCATGGTTCTGGGTCGGTCATTTCGAGACGGGCGGCCACACCCTTGACTTCATGTACCATGTCAGCGTCCTGCAGCTCTCCAAATACCTGCCGGTGCGCATGATCAACAGCGTGCTGTCCATCACCGATGAGACCGGACGCATCTATCGTCACGAAGACCGCTTTTACAAGGTCAGGCGAGGACAGGTCGCAGGCCAGGGACTGCACATCCGCACCGACAAGGACGTCATCGAAGGCGACCTCGACAACATGCGCATCGCATCGGCCATGCCGGACGGATCCATCTATCTCGACCTGCACGGCACCGGATACCCGCTCTACAGTCTCGGTACCGGCTACTTCCAGATCGCCGGAGTGGCCAACTACCAATACTCGTTCCCGCACATGGCTGCCAAAGGCGTCATCACTCTCGACGGCCAGCGCCACGAGGTGGAGGGGATGGTATGGATGGACCGTCAGTTCGCCGGCATGCCCAAAGGCAGAAGCCTCAAGGACGGCTACAACTGCAAGTGGCTGTGGATGAACCTCTGCTTCGACAACGATCCCGACGTGATCAGCCTATGGGGTGTAACCGAACTGGCCACCGGCAGTGAACATTGCTGGGCCAGCGTCCTGCACGAGGACGGCACCCAATCTTCCGCCGGCGTGGATCCGATGGTCGACGACTCCTTCAACGTGTGGGAAAGTCCTGTGACCGGCATGAAATACCCAACCGGATGGACTATCTCCATCCCCGAATGGGACGCAAAACTCACCGTCACGTCCATCATGGACGAACAGGAAATCGCCTCGCCGAACCCCTCCGGCCGCAAATACGAAGGAGCAAGCCAAGTAGTCGGCACCTACCGAGGGCACTCGGTGACGGGCCGCTGCTGCCTCGAACTCGTCGGCGGATGGAACTGACAACACCGGCCCATTTTCCGAAAAACACCGGCATCGGGCTGATTCCGCCAACCCGCCGAAGAAAGTCACAACCCGACGAACCGGTGAACAAGGGATTTGAAATGGGCGCTGAATAGCCTTTCGGGGGCTCTCGCACAAGTTAAGCCCGTCTCGCGCACAACACGAGACGGGCTTAACTCCTTGTTTTTATTTGGCTTCACTGTCTTTGCTGAGCTTGCCGCTGAACGCTTGGTTCACCAAGGTGTAGACGGCTTGCGCGACGCCGATGACGCCGGTGAGGACGACGATGCCAGTGGCGAGGGCGGTCATCTCGGAAATATCCGTGGGGTGTCGGTCCTAGATGAATGTTGTTGCAGAGTATCACCGCATATAGATGCACCGCATGATGAGCTCGACTGCGCGGTCGGGGAGGAGTCGCTTGAGCTGCATGAGCGCCTGGTATGTGCCGCCGACGGCGACGCGGACCGGGGGATTGCGGCGAGCGAGCGTTGTAGCGATGACCTGCGCGACGGTGTCCGGGCCGGCGCCGGTCTGCTCGTCGTGTGCCATCTGACCGACTGAACGGCGACATTCGGCCAGGTAAGGCGAATTCGTCGGCTCGGCGGTCACGCGGGCTCCGGTGAATCCGGTCGCCAGATCGCCCGGTTCGATGATCGTGGCGACGATGCCGTGCCGGTGTCCCTCCAACCGCAACGCTTCCACATACATCTCCAACGCAGCCTTGGTCGACGAATAATGCGACTGGAACGGCAACCCGATCCGTCCTCCGATCGACCCGACGACGATCACCCGGCCACGGCGACGATTGCGCGACGCGGTGCGCCGCAGCAACGGCAACGCGATCTCGTCAACCTGCAATACGCCGAAATAATTCACCTCGAACTGCCGTCGCACCAAGTCCATCGGCGTACATTCCGCCGAGCCGGCGATGCCGAAACCGGCGCAATGCACGATCGCATCCAATCGAGGCAACGCGCCCACGACCGCGCGAATATCATCCGGTTTGGTGACGTTCATCTCCTCGGTGATCAGCTCGCCGCCGCGTTCGCCATCGCGCGCTCCATCAGCCCCGTCAGCTCCACCGAACCGCCGCACATGCGCGATCTTCGCCGCACCTAATCCGACCGCAACCACGCGCCAGCCGCGCCGTGCCACCAACTCTGCCGTCGCCTTGCCGATACCGCTCGTGCCGCCGGTCACCAGCGCCACGGCCCGCCCATCATCCTTGATCGCATCCATGCCCACCATTATAGGAATCCGCGAAACGTACGGACGTGATCGCGCGTTCGCGGTGCCCATATTGCACGGTGCTGCACGATATCTCCGATACCGTCGTACAATCCTGCCGCGAGAGTTCACCGCAGGTTCATGTTGGATTCGTGTGCCGGCGCGGTCGCGCTGGGATAATCGAACCATGATCGAAACGGTTGGCGCGGGTGCGGCCGTGGTGGCCGCGATGTTCGGGATAGCGGTGTCCGAAGGGGTCGACGCGGCGCGTACGGTCCATGTGGTCGCGGAATCGGATAGTTCCGTTTCGTTGGGGGATCCGATCATGCTGATCCCCGCGCTCGCTCCGATAATCGTCGGGCTGCTCATCTTGATTCCCTGCATCAGGGCGTTTCGTGAAAGGGGCGACCGCCACGAGCGCTGCACCGCCAAAGTCGACGGTGTTGTGAGCGAAGTGCTCGAAACCTCCGACAATGACGGCACGTTATGGTCGCCGGTGTTCTCCTACACGGTCGACGGCCGCGAATACAGCATCGAATCCGGAACGTGGTCACGTCCGTGCAAGCTGCATGAGGGCGATCATGTGACGGTGCTCTACGATCCGTTCGACCCGTCCGACGCATGGGTGAAAGAGGACCGCGGAGCTCCGATCCTACTCATCGCCTTCGCTGGGGCCGCGGTGGTGGACATCCTCGCCGGCGGTGCCCTCTTGGTGGCGTGGGTCCTCAACCAGCAGTGACGATCCGACAGTCGGCGGGGAGCGGATCGCGGGACAAGACCGTGGTGTACCCTCGTTACGGCACCGATGGGTTGCCGCAACGCATGACGTGACGAGGGGAGCGGCTCATGGAAGTGGCGTTGGAGAGCAATGCGTTCTTCATGGGGATCGAATATCTGGCCATCTTCTGCTCCGGGCTCATGGGCGGACTGTGCGCGGTCAAGAAAAACTACGATCTGTTCGCGATGATGATCACCGCATGGCTGACCGCGCTCGGCGGCGGCATCATCCGTGACGTGATGCTCGGCTCGCTGCCTCCGGTCGGTATCTCCGACAAGGGATTCGTGTTCACCGCGCTGGTTTCCGGGCTGGCCGTGGCCGTCTTCCATCCCGAGGTCGACAAGCTCAAATGGTCGATGCTCACCCTCGATGCGCTGTCGGTCGGTCTGTTCGCCGTCAACGGCACATCCAAGGCGATGCTCATGGGCACGTCCGGCATGACCGCTGCGTTCATGGGCATGTTCACCGCGCTCGGCGGCGGCCTGGTGCGCGACATGCTGCTCAACGACATTCCGCTCGTCATCCGCGACAAGCACTGGTATGCGGTTCCTTCCGCGGTCGGGTGCATCCTGACCGTGCTCGTCATGAAGGGTGCGCAGGCCGGGATCGTCGACTTCACTGGCGAGGTCATCCTCGACAGCGCGATCGTGGTGCTCGTCGTGGCGTTGCGACTGCTATCGGTCAAGTTCGACATCACGTTCCCCGGGGCGATGAAACGCAGCGAGGCGTTTCTGCCAAGCCAATCGCGGTATCTGCCTCGCCCGGTGATCCATCCGCATGCGGGGGAGCGCGACGTGGATCGTGAGGAACAGGATGGTCGGCGGTGAGTAGCCGTCCTGCTGGACCGTTCGTGCGGATATTCCTGCGGATATCGTGATGGACGGTGACGGAATCATCACTCTGTACGCGCAATCGGGAGACTGGCGCGCACTGAGTGATGGTTACGGGGACTGAATCGTCACTGAGTGCGCGTCGTCGTCGTGATTGCGCGCACTCAGTGACGATCAGTGCCGGTTGATGATGTTGGTGACGTCACATGCATACGATACGGCCGATGTATGGTCGGCATATGCAAAAGTCCCCGCAAACCATGACGGTTCACGGGGACTTTCGAACCCTAGTGGGTTATGATCACAGCGCGTTGATCGCGACGGCCAGACCGGACTTGCGGTTCGCGGCCTGGTTCTTGTGGATCACGCCAGCGCCGGCAGCCTTGTCGAGCTTCTGGGCGGCGACCTTGTAGGCGGCTTCCGCAGCGGCCTTGTCACCGGAGGCGATGGCCTCGCGGGTAGCGCGGATGGCGGTCTTCAGGGCCGACTTGACGGCCACGTTGCGGATGTGCGACTTCTCGTTGGTCAGCACGCGCTTCTTCTGCGACTTAATGTTTGCCACGTTTACTCCAAACGACGTTTGCTATAAGGACATACAAACGGTCATGATAACACGCCGTGCGGATAAAACATACGCCGCGTCAGGAGTGTCGCCGAGAAAAATGCCGATAGGCACCGGTAGACTAGAGTATTTGGCGAATACAACCGTGAACGACGACCGTAAGGAGACGGATCAGGTGATCGAACCGAAGAACAAGCCCGGATATACCGACCAGTCGCTGATCCGCAACTTCTGCATCATCGCGCACATCGACCACGGCAAGTCCACCGTGGCCGACCGCATCCTCCAGCTGAGCGGCATCGTGCCCGAACGCGAGATGCGCGACCGCTTCCTCGACCGCATGGACATCGAGCAGGAGCGCGGCATCACCATCAAATCGCAGGCCGTGCGCGTGCCGTGGACGTTCGACGGCACCGAATACACGCTCGGCATGATCGACACCCCCGGCCACGTCGACTTCACGTACGAGGTCTCCCGCGCGCTCGCCGCATGCGAAGGCGCGGTGCTGCTCGTCGACGCCACGCAGGGCATCGAGGCGCAGACCCTGTCGAACCTGTACATGGCCATCGACCACGACCTGACCATCATCCCCGTGCTCAACAAGATCGACCTGCCTTCCGCCGAGCCGGACAAGCACGCCGAGGAGATCGCCGGCCTGATCGGCTGCGAGCCGAGTGACGTGCTACGCGTGTCCGGCAAGACCGGCGAAGGCGTGGCCGAACTGCTCGACCGCATCGTCATGGAGATCCCCGCGCCGCACGGCGACCCGAAGGCCCCTGCCCGCGCGCTCATCTTCGATTCCGTGTACGACTCGTACCGCGGCATCGTCACCTACATCCGCATGGAGGACGGTGAGCTGCACGCCCGCGAGAAGGTGCACATGATGGGCATCGGCATGACGCATGATCCGATCGAGATCGGCGTGATCAGCCCCGACATGATGCCCACCAAGGCGCTCGGCGCGGGCGAGGTCGGCTACATCATCACCGGTGCGAAGGACGTAAGCCAGTCGAAGGTCGGCGACACGCTGACCTCTGCCGTGCGCCCCGCCACCGAGCCGCTGCCCGGCTACCGCGACCCGCAGCCGATGGTCTACGCCGGCCTGTTCCCGATCGACAACGCCCAGTTCCCCGAACTGCGCGACGCGCTCGACAAGCTCAAGCTCAACGACGCCGCGCTCATCTACGAGCCGGAGACGTCCGTCGCGCTCGGCTTCGGTTTCCGCTGCGGCTTCCTGGGGCTGCTGCACATGGAGATCGTCTCCGAACGACTCGATCGCGAGTTCGGTCTCGACCTGATTTCCACCGCGCCGAACGTGCCGTACGACGTGACTGCCGAGGACGGCAGCGAACACCATGTGACCAATCCGAGCGAGTTCCCGGACGGCAAGATCAAGAAGATCGTCGAACCGATGGTCGCGGCCGATATCATCACGCCGAAGGAGTTCATCGGCGCGGTCATGGACCTGTGCCAGGACCACCGCGGCATTATGGGCACGATGGAATACATCTCCGCGGACCGTGTGGAGATGCACTATCGCATCCCGCTTGCCGAGATCGTGTTCGACTTCTTCGACCAGTTGAAGTCGCGCACCAAGGGCTATGCGTCGCTTGACTACCACGAGGACGGCGAACAGGCCGCCGACTTGGTCAAGGTCGATATCCTGATCCAGGGCGAGAAGGTGGATGCGTTCAGCGCGATCGTGCACCGCGACAAGGCGTACTCGTACGGCGTGATGATGACGAAGAAGCTGCGCGAACTGATCCCGCGCCAGCAGTTCGAAATCCCGATCCAGGCGGCGATCGGCTCGCGTATCATCGCTCGCGAGAACATCCGAGCGCTGCGTAAGGACGTGCTCGCCAAGTGCTACGGCGGCGACATCTCCCGCAAGCGCAAGCTGCTCGAAAAGCAGAAGGCCGGCAAGAAGCGCATGAAGATGCTCGGCCATGTCGAGGTGCCGCAGGAGGCGTTCATCGCCGCCCTGTCCACCGGCGACGCCGGCAACGACCGCGACACCAAGGACAAGATCCGCGCCGCTCAGAAGACGGAGGGCTGATGCGTAAACGCGCAGTCCGGTGGACTGCGCGTAGCATCAGCCTGAGCGAGACGATAGTCGGAACGAAGGCAGTATTGAGTCCGAGCGCAGCGAGGTCCATAACTGCAGGGCCGAAGGCGAGCCGTTCAGCGGACAGCCGGATGGGCTGTGCGTAGGCTCAGTCTGAACGGGACGATAGTCGGGAAGGCTCCCCTCACTGAGGGGAGCCGACGTTATTGGTTTGGCTCACTCTCAGTGAGGGGAGCTTTCTGTCGGTGGGATAGAGCTTGAAAAATTCAGGACCTGGCTCCCCTCGCTGAGGGGAGCTGTCAGCGTAGCTGACTGAGGGGAGTCATACCCATGACCTACGAAATCTACATCCACGTTCCGTTCTGCCTTCGTCGCTGCGGATACTGCGATTTCAACACATACACGGCCGTCGATCTCGGCGCGGGGGCTTCGCGCGGCAACTACGCCAACATGGTCATCCGCGAGATGGAGCTGACCCGGCAATGGCAGCTCGACCACGACATCGAGGAGCCAGCGGCCGACACCGTGTTCTTCGGCGGCGGCACGCCCACGATCCTCTCCGCGGACGATCTCGTGGCCATGCTGGACACGATCCGCAAGACATGGGGTATCGCGCCGGACGCGGAGATCACCACCGAAGCCAACCCGGACACCGTCAATGAGTATTACATCAACCGGCTCGCCGAAGGCGGCTTCACGCGCATCTCTTTCGGCATGCAGTCCGCCGTGCCGCACGTGCTGCGCACGCTCGACCGCACGCACACGCCCGCAAACGTGGCCGCCGGCGTCGAAGCGGCGAACAAGGCCGGCCTGCGTTCCAGCGTCGACCTGATCTACGGTGCGCCGGGGGAGAGTCTCGACGACTGGCGGACGTCCGTGCGCACGGCCATCGACCTCGGCGTCAACCACATCTCCGCCTACGCGCTCACCGTCGAACCGACCACGAAAATGGGCCGGCAGATCGCCGCCGGTACCCTGCCCAAGCCGGATGACGACGACGAGGCCGCGAAATACGAGATCGCCGACGACCTGTTTACGACCGCCGGACTCGAATGGTACGAAGTCTCCAACTGGGCGAGACCAGGCTACGAGAGTCGGCACAACCTCGGCTACTGGCGTAATGTTGACTGGGCTGGGCTTGGTCCGGGAGCGCATTCGCACTACAATCACGTGGTCAATGGCGGTACGGACGGCACTGCCGCGGATTCGCACGAAACGCACGGCCTGCGCAGCTGGGACATCGCCCACCCGCGCCTATGGGGCACCGCCATCAACGAAGGCCGCATCCCGTGGGGCGGCAGCGAAACCATCGCATCGGGCGAGAACCTCGAGGAACTCATCATGCTCGGACTGCGACTGCGTGAGGGACTCGACCTGAACCGCATCAACCAAGCCGTTGCCGCGTCCGAATCCAACATCGAAACCGCGCCGTTCCGTCATATCGAGCCAGCCGACCTCCAGCCGATGGTCGACGACGGCCTCATCGTCATCGACCCTGCAACCAGCCGCATCGTTCCCACGCGAACCGGTCGTCTGCTCAACGACGCCGTCATCGAACGCTTCTTCGACCTCGCCGGCGTGTGAGCGGTCACCACAGCACATCGATGGGAGCAGTGGTCTTGTTCTTTTCGATGATGAGGCAGATCTCGTCGGGGGACTCCTTGCAGCCGCGGCGCAGCCACAGCCAGATGATCGAGGCGACGGCGGACACGAGGATCTCCATCGCGTAATCGGCGGGGATGCCGTTGTACGACGGCTGCGGCTGCGCGCCGAACCGTTTGGCCTGTGCGACGATGAGCCTTTTGAGCACGGCCTTGACCCGGTCGTACAGCTGGAAGTCGTTGCCGGACTGCGACACCGCGTCGAAGAACGCGAAATCATCCTTGATGTAGCGCAGCGCCTCGGCGATGGCGCGGGTCTGGAACGCATCGCAGATCGCCTTGCCGGTGCGCGTCGTGATCTGCATGTCCGTCTCGGAGTTGGCGATGAGGATCTCGGTCAGGTCGTCGATGGTGTCGTCGATGAGCTGACGGCGCAGGTCGAACTTATCGACGTAATGCATGTAGAACGTGCCGCGGTTGATGCCGGCCGTACGGGCGATGTCGCTGACGGTCATCGCGTCGAAGCCCTTCGATTTGACGAGCGTGGTGAACGCGGCCTTGATCTTGGCTTCGGTCTTCGTGTTGCGTTTGACCGGCGCGGATACCGCTGCTGCGACTGCCATGATGGGCTCCTTGGGGATGACGTGTTCGACTGATCCGGACGACGGATGATGCTGACCGCTATTCTATCAACACGTTGTCTGATTAGTGACGGAATCAACAGTATTTTCCATTGTGTTCAATCTGAACAGTTCGATAAAAACCGTTGATTGACTTGCGTTTGTTGGTGTTCTTACCATTGCGACAGTTAAATCAACATGTTGTTCATTCAAGAAGGACCCGTCACATGGCATACATCGAAATGGTGCATAGCTTCAAGCGCTACCACATGGGAGACACGACCATCACCGCCAACAACGACGTGAGCTTCGGCATCGAGAAAGGCGAACTCGCGATCATCCTCGGATCGTCCGGCGCGGGCAAATCGACCGTGCTCAACATCCTCGGCGGCATGGACACGAACAGCGAAGGTCAGGTCATCATCGACGGCAAGGACATCTCGAACTACACCGCCCACCAGCTCACCGACTACCGGAGATACGACATCGGCTTCGTGTTCCAGTTCTATAATCTCGTCGCCAACCTCACCGCCAAGGAGAACGTCGAACTCGCCTCCGAAATCGTCAAGGACGCGCAGGACCCGGTGCAGACGCTCGTCGACGTCGGGCTCAAGGACCGCATCAACAACTTCCCCGCACAGCTGTCCGGCGGCGAACAGCAACGCGTCGCCATCGCGCGCGCCGTCGCCAAGAACCCGAAGATCCTGCTGTGCGACGAGCCGACCGGTGCGCTCGACTACAACACCGGAAAACAGGTCCTCCAGATCCTGCAGGACCAGAGCCGCAAGAAGGGCGCGACCGTCGTCATCGTCACCCACAACTCGGCCATCGCGCCGATCGCCGACCGCGTCATCCACATGCACGACGCACGCGTCAAATCGATCGACGTCAACGAACATCCGATGGACATCAAGGACCTGGAGTGGTAACCGTCATGACCGAACTCACCGACTTCATCGAACCGGACGATGCGCAACTCCCGTCTCCCGCCGCACACCGCCGCGCCGCCACACGCAAACGCCGCCGCAACGGCGGACCTGTTCGCAAACGCATGCTGTGGAAGGACATCCGCGTCACGCTCGCCAAGTCGAAGGGCCGCTTCATCTCGATCGTCAGCCTCATGATGCTCGGCTCGTTCGCGCTCGTCGGCCTGTTCGTCACCGGCCCCGACATGCAGGCGACCGGCACCACGTTCTACAGCGAGCACAACCTCGCCGACGTGACCATCATCAGCGACTACGGGCTCAGCAAGGACGACGAAGCGATCATCCGCGGCACCGACGGCGTGCGCCAGGCTGAATTCGGCTACTTCAAGGACGTGACGATCAAGGGCAGCAACCACAGTCTGCGCATCTATTCCAAACCGAACGCCGTCTCCAGATACCGCGTCATCGAAGGACGGCTGCCGAACAAGAGCGGCGAAATCGCGCTCGACTCGGCTGAACGCGACCGGTACGCGATCGACAGCACCATGCAGGTCAGCGAACTGCCCGACATCGCCGGCGACACCATCCTCAAACAGACCACGTACACCGTGGTCGGCTTCGTTGACGCCAGCGAAATCGTTTCCAACCTCAACATGGGCCAATCCACGGCCGGCACCGGTGAACTCGACGGCTACGGCGTGGTCGTACCCGGCACGTTCGACTCGGACGTGACGATGATCGGTCGTGTCACCTTCGACGACACGCAACACGTCGACTACTGGACCAGCGCATACCGCGACCGCGTGCAGGCGCACAAAGACATGCTCACCAAACGTCTCGCCGGCCAGCCCAAGGCGCGCGAGGCCTCGATCCGCAACGACCGCCGTAAGCAGATCGACAAGGCGCAAGCCAAAGTCGACGATGCGAAACGGCAGCTCGCCGACGCCGAACAGCAGCTCACGGACGCGAAAACGCAGATCGAAACCGCCAAGGACCAGATGACCCAAGGCGAGATCACCGCCATCGACCAAGGCTCCGCCGCAGCCGCCGAACTGTCCGGAGCGCTCGCGCAAATCGCCTCGGCCGGCTCGCAGATCACCTCAGGCCAAACCCAGCTCGCAGCGGCCGCCCAACAACTCACCCAAGGCCAAACTCAACTCGACTCGTCATGGCAGCAGCTCACGCAGGCCAAAACGCAGCTCGACGCCGCGCGTACCGTCCTCGAATCAGCCGAACCGATCCTCGACAAAACCGGCGCGATACTGGCCGACTGGGCGAACAGCGGCCTGACCGGCAGCGTGTACAACACCGTCACAGCGCAATACGACAAGGCGCTCGCCGCCTACAACGAGGCCGTCGCGCAATATAACGCCCAGCTGAACGCCTACAACACCGCGCTCCAACAATGGGACGACGGCGCGAAGCAGCTCAAAGAAGGCACCGAGGAATATCGCAAGAACGCGGCCGCGCTCGCCGATGCATCCCGGCAGCTCGCCGCCAAGCAGGCCGAACTCGGCCAGACTGTCTCCACCGCGCCGGCCGGCACGTCAAGCGACGGCGGTGCCACGGCCAGCAGCAGCATCTCATCCGGTGCCGCGCAACTCATCCAAGGCCAGCGCGACATCGAAAAAGCTGAAGACCAGTACGCCGAACAACTCCAGAAATTCAACGACGCGAAACCCGCCGCCGAAGCGAAGATTACAACCGCCGAACATGAGATCGCGCTCGCCCGCGAGAAGGTCGACACGCTCGAAGTGCCCGCCTACTCGATCGACGGCCGCCGCGAAGGACTCACCTCCAACGGCTACCGTGTGTACGAGATCATCGCGAACATCGTCGGCAAGCTCGCCATGATCTTCCCGGTGTTCCTCTACTTCGTCGCCGCGCTTGTCACGTTCTCCACGATGGGCCGCATGGTCGACGAGGAACGCGTCAACTCCGGCACCCTCAAGGCGCTCGGCTACGGCAATGCGGACATCCTCAAGAAGTTCACGGTCTACGGTTTCGCGGCCTCCACCGTCGGCACGATACTCGGCGTCGCCGCCGGCCACACGATCCTGCCGCTCATCGTCTACCATGCGTACAGCGACGGATTTACCATGCCGCTCATCGAACTGAAATTCCACCCGGCCGTCACCGTGGCCGCGTTCCTGCTCGCGTGGACGAGCGCCGTCGTGCCGGCCGTGCTCGCCGCCGCGCGCGAACTGCGCGACAAGCCGGCCGCACTCCTGCTGCCCAAGCCGCCGGCGAACGGATCGAAGATTCTCCTCGAACGGTTCGGATTTATCTGGAATAGGCTCAGCTTCACACGTAAGGTCACCGCTAGGAATCTGTTCCGCTACAAGACGCGCGGTTTCATGACGATTTTCGGTGTGATGGGTGCGGTATCGCTGCTCGTTGCCGGACTCGGCGTGCAGGGTTCAATCAACCAGATCAACGAACGCCAGTTCGACGAGGTGATTCATTACGACATGATCGTTGCCGAAAGATCCGACGACAACGACGAGCAGCGCGACGCCGTCGCCAAGGACATGACTGACAAGGCCGTGGACGAGGCGATGCCGATCCGCTACGAGGAACTCACCAAAACCGCCGGCAAAACCAACGACAAGCAGTCGATCACGCTGCTCGTCACCGACGACGCGTACAACTTCAGCGACTACGTGACCTTGCGTTCGCGCGTGGGTCACAGGCCGCAGATCCTCACCGACCGCGGGGCGGTCATCTCCGAGCGCATGGCCTCGATGCTCGGCGCGAAAACCGGCGACACGATACGCGTCACCGGCGAGGACGGAGTCGAACGATCCGTTCGTGTCGACGGCGTGAGCGAAATGTATATCGGCCATCTCATGGTCATGACGTCCGGCGGCTACGAGCACGTGTTCGGCGAGGGTTACCAGTCGAACGCGTATCTTGTGCGACTCAAGGACAACTCGATCGAGAACGCCGAGAAGCAGGGCGCGCGGTTCATGGAAAACGACGGCGTGCGCGGCGTCGTGCAGAACACCACGATGAAGAACCAGGTCGCCACGATCGTCGACTCGCTGAACCAGATCATGGAGGTGCTCGTACTCGTGGCCGGCATGCTCGCCGTCGTGATCCTGTACAACCTCACCAACCTGAACGTGTCCGAACGCATCCGCGAGCTGTCGACCATCAAGGTGCTCGGCTTCCACTCGAACGAGACGACCATGTATATCTACCGAGAAACCATCGTATTGTCCGCGATCGGCATCCTCGCCGGCTACGGGTTCGGCGCGGGGCTGCACCGGTACATCATCGGCGAAGTGCCGCCGGACGAGGTCATGTTCGACCCCATGCTCGGCTGGCCCGCATTCGTGGTGCCCGCGCTGCTCGTCGCCGCGGTGCTGGCCGCGCTCGGTGTGGTCGTCTACCGGCAGCTTAAGAGCGTGGACATGCTCGCCGCGCTCAAATCAGTGGAGTGACATCGAAGAACCGTCGTCGCGTATCAGCAGCGCGGCGAGGATCTGCGGATGCGACTGCACGTATGCTGCGGCGCGTGTGGAACCGAGCGCGAGCAACGTGGTCGAATAGCCTTCGGCGTCCAGCGACGTGCGTGCGATGACCGTGGCGCTCGCCAGATCGGTGCGCATCGGATAGCCGTTGCGCGGGTCGAGGATGTGATGGTAGACCGTGCCGTTCGCGACGAAGCGACGCTCGTAGATGCCGCTGGTGACGACCGACACGTCCGATGGGATCGGGATCGCCGGTGCCAGCGACCGTAACTTAACAACATCGTCGGTCTTGTGTTGAGTTACGGTCGCGTGAAGCAGCTGAAACGACCGTAACTCAACAATATGGGCGTGATCATGTTGAGTTACGGCCGTTTGGCGGCCCGTTGGCGACCGTAACTCAACACAAGGCTGGGGATATTGTCGGGTTACGGTCGTTTCTTGGGATGATCGTGTCGAGGAGGATGCGTGTAACGTGACTGCGGCGGTGGCGGGATCGGATGGGTTCGAGATGGCGACTGTCCAGTCTCGGCTGGGCGAAGGATTGCCGTGCATGACGACGTTGCCGCTCAAGTCGATGAGAAAATCAGCGTATCCGGCGGACTTCAGCTCCTCGGCAAGCCGGTCAGCGATCCAACCCTTGGCAATGCCACCCAGATCGATGGTCGCCTGAGGATCACGCAGCCGACACGACGCCTTACCGGTGCCGACGCCCCGGCGAACCTCGATGCCACGGAAGCCCGCATGCTGCAGCGCCTCCGCAATGGCCTCGTCGGTCGGAACGATCCGCCGTCGCCAGTTCCACAACCGTATCAACGGCCCGACCGTGATGTCGAACATGCCCTCGCTCGCCGCACAATACCGTAACGCCGCCTCGATCAGCTCGGCAGTTCGCGGATCGATGCGCGTCCACGCGCCGCCGGCCCGGTTGATCCGCGACACGTCGGAATGGGGGAGCGTACGCGAGAACCGCCTCTCGAACGTGCGGCACATGCCAATGAGCCGTTCGATCGCGTCCGTGGCGCGTACTGTGTGGGGTGTCCTGTTCGGTTTCGGCAACAATCTTCAGCGGTACATCGTGACCGCTTCCATGCCGGGTGCCCCCGACTTCGCCAACGGCATGTCGATCGCCTTCGGCAACGTCGGCATCGCCGTGGGTACGGCCGTCGGCGGCATGGCCATCACCATGTTCTCCATCCGCGCGGCCGCGAGCGTCGCATGCCTGTTCGCCGCGATCCTGCTTGCGCTGCTGCCGGCACGCGTACGACTCGGCGATCGCTCTCGGCGCAATCCGTCCAATCAACCGACCATCTGAACGGCAAGGAATCCAATCATGACCTCACCAAACGTGCTCATCATCACCAGTTCGCCCACCATCAACGGCAACGGCGACATCATCGCCGCGATCGACCGCATGTATTATCCGATCGCCCTGACGCCCGGCTACAAGCGCGGTCCGCAGAAGAAACTCGGCGTGATCCTCACCTGTGCGGGATCCAGCGCCGAATGGCTCGAGCTCCTGATCGACCGCACGCTGACCGCATCCTTGCGCGCCAGCGTGAGCGACCTGAACATCGCAGTATTCGACCATTGCCCGCCGCTCTACGGCCGTTCCCTGGATGCCGGCTACCGCAAACAGGTCGTCGATCTGGCCCGCTGGTGTGTGTGAACGGCGGGGCGCGATGCGTGGTTGATATGCGCGCATTGGCGTGATGCCGGTGTTGCCGACTTGCATTTTGCTAGGTACCTTGTATTATTTGCGAGGTACCTAGCAATTTTTGTGTTCGGGAGGCCGAGCGAATCATGTCGATGGATGATCGGGAACTGGTGGAGCTGTTCCATGACGTGGCGCGCATCAGCCATCAGCGGGAGGTGCGCAACAACGATGCGCTCGCGCACGGCAGCGGGCAGTCGCGCTGTCTGCTGACGCTCAGCGGCCTCGGGCCGGTCAGCCAGCGCCGGCTTGCGGCGATCCTGGGCATCCGGTCGGCGTCGCTGAGTGAGCTGCTCGGCAAGATGGAGACGCGTGGCTGGATCGTGCGCACCCCGCATCCCGAGGACGGGCGCACGTACATGGTCGCGCTCACCGAGGAAGGCAAGGCCGAGGCGATGCGCCGTCGGTCGGCCGATAACGGCGCCTCCGGCGAACTGCTCGCGGCGCTCACCAAACCCCAACGCGAACAGTTCGGCGAGATACTCGCCGCGATCAAACGCCACTACCAAGAGCTTGATCGCCACGACCATTAGTTCTCTGTCTTTCGTCCTCGCGCACGTCGTCGCCACACAACATCAACCATAAGAAGCAGCACCATGTCCAATTCCGAACAGCTCTCACTGAGCGACCGCCGTCGCGCGCTCATCTTCGTCAACATCATGCTCTCGTGCATCGCCACCACCATCATGGCGACCGCCCTCACCACGGCCCTGCCGCCCATCGTCGCCGACCTCAGCGTCGACGTGCAGACCGGCCAGTGGCTCACCAGCGGTTACTCGCTCGCGATGGGCATTGTCATGCCGCTGACTGCGTTCCTCATCACGCGGTTCCCGACCAAACCGCTGTATCTCGCCGGCGCGGCGCTGTTCATCATCGGTTCGCTGGTTTGCGTGGCACCGGTGCCGTTCGCCGTCATCATGATCGGCCGCGTGATCCAGGCGTGCGGCAACGGACTGCTCATGTCGATGGCGCAGGTCGTGCTCATGACCATCTACCCGGACAACCGCGGCACGATCATGGGCTGGTACGGTCTCGCCGTCGGCGTCACGCCGGTGATCGCGCCCACGTTGTCCGGTCTGATGGTCGACGCGTTCGGCTGGCGGTCGATCTTCTATCTGGTGATCGCGGTGATGGCGATCTCGCTGATCGCGGCATGCTTCGTGTTCGGCAACGTGCTGAGAACATCGCAACGCTCCTTCGACGTGTTGTCGTTCGCGGTGAGCGTCGTCGCGTTCGGCGGCGTAACGCTCGGCGTCGGCAACATCGGCTCCATGCCGTTCGTAAGCACGGCGGTGCTACTGCCGTTGGCGCTCGGCGTCGCGACGTCCGTGTGGTTCGTGATGCTGCAACTGAAGCGCGAACGCCCGTTCCTCGACGTACGCATATTGCGCAACCGCGGCTTCGCACTGAGCGTGATCGGCAGCATGCTGCTGTACTTCGCGATGATGGGTTCGTCGGTGATGCTGCCGCTCTACGTGCAGACCATCAAAGGCGGCTCCGCGTCGATGGCCGGGCTGGTGGGTCTGCCCGGCTCGCTCGCGATGGCGATCATCAGTCCGATGGCCGGCCGGCTCTACGACCGGTTCGGCGTGAAGCGGCTGTTCCTCATCGGCGGCATCTGCCTGACGCTCAGCAACCTGTGCATGGGACTGCTGCCATTGGCGGCATCGATCTGGGTGGCCGCCACGATCAACGTGGCGCGCTCGCTCGCGATCGGCTGCCTGATGATGCCGCTCGTGACCTGGGGCACCGCTTGCGCAGGCGAAGGGCGGCTGGCGGACGCGAACGCGCTGCTCACCGCGCTGGCGGCCTCCGCGCACGCCGGCGGCATGGGTCTGGCTGCGGCGGACATGCGCGGCATGAACCTGACCTATCTGGCGATGGGTGCGTGCGCGGTCCCGCTGATCCTCATCCCGCTCGCGTTTCTGCGCGGTAAGGGGACAAGTCGTTTCGCAACTGCTTGCGATAGGTGAGCGGCGATACGCCGATGACGCTACGGAAGGTGCGTGAAAAGAAGCCCGGGGAGCGTAGTCCGCAACGGATTCCCACTTCGGATATCGGCAGTTCCGTGCCACTCAGCAGTTCTACGGCCTTACGAATACGCACGTCTGTGACGTACTCGATCGGCGAC
The DNA here is from genome assembly GCF_009299505.1 of Bifidobacterium ramosum. Taxonomy (GTDB): domain Bacteria; phylum Actinomycetota; class Actinomycetes; order Actinomycetales; family Bifidobacteriaceae; genus Bifidobacterium; species Bifidobacterium ramosum. The sequence goes on from NZ_WBSM01000014.1 coordinate 35,317, forward strand.
TGGTTGAGATAGTCTCGGAAAATCGACGCACATGTACTCCGTCCGACCGTGCCGGCGCTCGCGATCTCGGCTAATGTCAGCGGACGGGAGAAATTCGACTGGATAAAATCAACCATTGCCGTCAATGATGCGATTCGGCCGGTGCGATGACGTTCCTGATATGCCGTGCCGGCGTGGATCGTAAGCGGGAGGGGGCCTGATATGTGCATCCGCTTGACATCGGCGTCGTCCATCATCGTTGTCAACCGTTGTGCGATGGCATAGAAACAGCTCAATATCGTCAACTGGGCGGCCGGCATCTCAGATTCGTTAGCGGCGGAGATCGTCGTCAGCATGTGCAGGATGACATCGGCATTCCCGTCGGCGGCGTCAAGCAGCAGATATGGCGGTCGCGACGTATCTCCGATCGGCAGCAGGTATCGTTCCAGCACATCCTTCGTCGCTCCCGCGCGCATCTGGTTGAGCAGCATGCACAGGAACTCGCAATCCGAACCATCCTCCGAATATCCGTAATGCAAGCGTCTGGCATTGACGAAAATGCCCTGCCCCTCGCGAATCGTCACGCGCTCGCCGTCCACGAAATACGTCAGATGACCGTGCTCGGCGACCAGAAACTCCCAATCGTCATGCCAGTGACATTCCGCGCGCATCGACGGATATGAAGACAGCCGTCCACGATGCGCATAGGAGAAGAACGACGGATAGTCATACCGTACCCGCTCCGAACCGTCCGTGCGGACGACAAAAGGCCCGCCTCTTTCACTGTGTTTCTCGATCATGATACCTGGTATGTAGATCACCTTTCGGTAAATAATGCAAAAACTATCGCATATTCTACCGGTAATTGTGTTGATTATGGCATATACGTTATGTGTAATAGTTCATGACATCAATGACGTGGGCTTGTGGACGATATGAACGAGCATCGCGCGCGAAGACAAGCCGTTTATGCGGGAAGGAGCCATCATGCAGGAAACCATGCGCCAGCGCATCGCTGAAGGCAAACTGTTCACCGATTATTGCGAGGGGCTGCCAAAGGATCGGCTGAACGCTAAACGTCGTATGAAAAGGTTCAATGATCTGGAGCCGGATGACAAAGATGGTCGCGTCACGCTGATCAACGCCATCTTTGGCCGGCCGACCCAAGCGTGGATCGAACCACCGTTCTACTTCTGTTATGGGCGGAATATCACCATCGGAGAAGGCACATACGTCAACGTCAACTGCTCGTTCATCGACGACGGTCGCATCACCATCGGCAAGCGCGTCATGTTCGGCCCATCGGTGAACATCGCAACCGTCAGCCATCCGATCAACCCGGCCATGCGCGGGTTCATGTTCGCCGATCCGGTCGTGATCGGCGACGACTGCTGGATCGGCGCGAACGTGACGATCTGTCCCGGCGTGACCGTCGGCGAAGGCACGACGATTGGTGCGGGTTCGGTCGTCACGCATGACATCCCCGCACACGTCGTCGCGGTCGGCGTACCCTGCCGCGTGCTACGCGAGATCAACGAACTCGACATGACCGAATACCGTCCCGGCATGACCTTCGCCGACGACGAACTCGTGTGCGAGACTCGCGGCAAGTGATCTCTGGTGTGGAGGAGAATGGCGTGATCTACGCGGCCTCCACGCCGCGCAGCAGGGTGTGCACATAGTCGTGGAGCTGTTCGCGGGTGAGTGTGTGGCCGCGCAGGTATGCCCAGTCGAGTATGAGCATCACGGTGTTCGCGTAATGGTCGGCGATCAGATCGGCCGGCAGTGTGAACCGGTCGCGGTCGATGCAGGTGCGGATGATCTCACTCGCCTGACGTTTGATGAACGTGTGCAGGCTGGAGAACAACGGGCCCTCTGGTGGATTGTTGGCCAACACCTGCCGCAGCATGTCTGCGTTGGATTCCAGCAGGTCGGCCATCGCGTCGAGCGCCGTGTCCACGCGATGTGCCGGATTAGTTGATGCGAGATCGGCGAGATTGGCTTGTCTGGACAGTGCGGTCCAGCAGTAGGTGAGCAGGTCGTCGCGATCCTCGAAATAGTTGTAGAACGTGGCGCGTGGATAGCCGGCGCGCTCGCATAGTTCGTTGACGCTGATGTCGGCGAACGACTTGGTTTGCAGCAGTGCCGTCATCGCGTCGAAGAACGCGTCGAGCGTGCGTTGCGTGCCGCGTGTGATCTTGCCGTTGAGGTCTTTCTTCATGACCGTTCATCATAGTCTAACGTCCATAATTTTGCAGATGTCTAAAAATATGTTATTTTTGACAACTGTACAAATATAGACGTTTGGAAAGTTGAATATCATGACGAATGACACGAGTGTGACCAAGGCGGCAATCCCGGAGACACTGGTAGCCGAACCGCTGACCCTGCCCTGCGGCGTGACGGTCAAGAACCGCTTCTACAAGTCCGCGATGAACGAGGCGCTCGCCGGACGCGACTGCGCGCCGAGCGAAGCGCATGTGCGCCTGTACCGCGCATGGGCGCAAGGAGGCACCGGCGTGCTCGTCACCGGCAACGTGATGGTCGACCATACGCAACTGGGGGAGCCCGGCAACGTCGCCGTCGAGGACGAACGCGACCTTGTGATGCTGCGCCGCTGGGCGGCGGCCGGCACCGAGAACGGCGCACACTGCTGGATGCAGATCAACCACCCCGGCCGGCAGTCGCCCATCACCATCAACCCGCATCCGCTCGCGCCGAGCGCCGGCAAAGTCGACGGCGAATACGGCCATTTCTTCGCCGAACCGACCGAACTGACCCGAGACCAGATCCGCGACATCATCCACCGATTCGCCAACACCGCGCGCATCGCCAAAAAAGCCGGCTTCACCGGCGTGGAGATCCACGCGGCGCACGGCTACCTCATCAACCAGTTCCTCTCACCGCTCGACAACCAACGCACCGATGAATACGGCGGCAGCCTCGCCAACCGAGCACGCTTCCTGTTTGACGTGTTCGACGCAGTGCGCGAAGCCGTCGGCCCGCGGTTCCCGATCGCGGTGAAACTCAACTCGTCCGACGTGCCGATCGCCATCAAGGTCAACGAACGCGACGGCGCGCCGGGCGGCTTCAGCGAAGAGGAATCCATTTGGGTCATGAAGCGGCTGGAAGCGCGCGGCGTCGACCTCATCGACATCTCCGGCGGCACCTACGCGAAACCGGTCATCCAGACCAACAGCGGTGCGGCCGAAGACCGCCGGCGCGGCGTCTACTTCACCGATTTCGCACGCCGAGTCAAAGGCGAGCTGACCGTACCGGTCGCGCTGACCGGCGGCTTCCGCAACGCCGCCGACATGAACCGCGCGCTGAGCGAAGGCATCACGCAGATGATCGGCATCGCGCGCCCGCTCGCGCTCGTGCCCGACCTGCCAAACCGCATCATCCGCGACGGCTGGCAGGGGTCCGTCGATCTGCCGCGCGTGGCGACCGGCATCACGCCGCTCGACAAGGCGTTCGGCGGCATCCTCGTCATCAGCTGGTTCGAACTGCAGATGCACCGCATCGCACGCGGCCACCGCCCAGACCCGCGCATCGGCGGCATGCGCGCGCTCCTGTTCGCCGTCAAGCAGCACGGCCCAGCCGCACTCTCCCCGCGCCGCCGTAAAGGCCGGCAGTGATCGCGACCGATGAGCTCGGTAATCGGGGGACTTGTCATTGACAAGTCATGAGACATTCATCGTTGTCGAACATGACGATGCCGTGCGATGATCCGATCGATGGGGCCGCCATATACCACAATCCGGCGCGGGACACCAGTCTGTTGCATGGCGAATCGATCCCGTAAGCTGGGACGAATGAGCGAACATACAAAGACCGAACGTGCCGCGGGAACCGCGGACATCCCGCCCGCGAGCCTGCCGCAGGCCGACCGAGACGCGGAACACATGCAGGGACACTGGGTGCTGGCCCAGCTGGGCAAACGCGTGCTCAGGCCGGGCGGCGAACGGCTCACCAAGCGCATGCTCGCGCAGGTGACGATCGCCGGACGGTGCGTGGTGGAATTCGCGCCGGGACTGGGCCGCACCACGCGGCTGATCATGGAAGCCGGTCCGTCGGCATACACCGGCGTCGACCGAGACGACAAGGTGGTGGACATCATCAAACCGCTGGCGGCCTCGGTGAACGGCACCTGCGTGCTGGCCGACGCCGCGCAGACCGGATTGCCGGACGCGTCCGCGGATGTGGTGATCGGCGAGGCGATGCTCACCATGCAGTCCGAACGCGGCAAGCGGGCGATCATCGGCGAGGCGCATCGCCTGCTCGCCCCGGGCGGACTGTATGCGATCCACGAAATGGGCCTCGCGCCGGACGATCTCGACGAATCCGTCAAGGATGCGATCCGCAAGGATCTCGCCCGGGCCATCAAGGTCAACGCCCGTCCGCTGACTGAGGCCGAATGGCGCGCATTGCTCGAATCCGCCGGCTTCGACGTGCTGTGGAGCGGCAGCGAGCCGATGGCATTGCTCAAGATGCGCCGCAATCTGGCGGACGAGGGCGTGGCCGGCGTGCTGCGCATTATACGCAACGTGCTGACCCATCGTGATCTGCGGGCGCGCGTCATGCAGATGCGTCGCGTGTTCAACACGTACGGTGACAAGCTGACCGGCGTCGCGTTCGTGGCACGCCGACGGTAGCGTTTTGTGTGATAGCGGATACGCTGGAAGGATGCGCGCGGCGACGGGTCGGTCGCTGCGCGAAGATTGATCGTATGACCATGCCGATGCCGGTGTTGTTCGCAACGTCGGCATCGGCGATGACCATGAAGGAGCTCGATGATGAGCGAACAGACGAACAATGCGAACGAACCACAGCCGTCTGCGGTGATGGAGTTCATCGACGATCTGAAGCCGCTGGTCGAAGTGCAGCCCGAGGCAACCGTCTCGCGCACCGTGATGCAGGTGGAGGGCGCCAACGTGGTGCTTTTCTCCTTCGACAAGGGGCAGGAGCTGAGCGAGCACACCGCCGCCATGCCGGTGCTCGTGCAGTGCCTTGAAGGCCATCTCAAAGTGACCGGTGGCGGCAGAACCGTGGATCTTGTACCGGGTGGCATCCTGCACTTTCCGACCCGGCTGCCGCACGCAGTCTACGCCGTGGAGGCATCCAAGATGATGCTTATCATGATGCGACGCTGAATGTCCGCCTATCGGAAGCGTCGTCGCGCTTACCGGGGCAATGACTGTCGCTGGACGGTTGTTTGATCGGATTGGTCCGTTCCGTAACATTCCGCAACGCACTCTCGGAGCGTGACGTGGAGTGGCCCGACGATCGGTGATCGCCATGCGGACGGCATTATGGACGTGCGGCAAGCGCGGGACTAGCGTGAGCCGCATGGTCGTATGAGATTCCCAACAATATCTGCGATTCGGCAAGGAGCGCACGCAGCCGTCACGCGATCTCGCCGCGCAACTGCCGCCGGACAACGATACGTGCCTCATCCCGGCGATGCTCGGTCTGCTGCGCGAAGGCGGCATGCTGGCCGTGCAGACCCCGATGAACTACGAGGAGCCGATCCGCCGCATCATCGCCGAGCTTGTGCACTCGCCGGCCTATGCGGACCGGCTGCCGCAGAGCCGCGTGTTCCACAACCTCACGCCGCCCGAATACTGGAACTGCTGCACGCGAACGCCGAAACGTTCCGCATCTGGAAGATCACGTACTTGCACACGCTGCCCTCGCACGAGGCCGTCATGGACTGGCGCCGCGGCACCGGGCTGCGCCCGTACCTGCAGGCGCTTGCGGATGACGGCGAACGAGCGGCATTCGAACGCACGGTGTTCGAACGAGTCCGCGACGTATACCCAACGTATACCCGACACAGTCGGACGGCAGCGTCATCTTCCCGTTCCCGCAATTCCTCCTCACCGCCGTCCGATAACTTCGGACACCGGCAATGCTGGGGCCGGTCGACGATCATCGACCGGCCCCAGCATGACTTCCGATACTTATTCTGCGGTCAACGCATCCTGGTACCGCCGTCCCGCGTCGGCGAGCGCCGCGTCGTCCAGTTCCATCGACTCGAACACGACGAACGGCTCGCGCCACACGGCGTGCGTGTACCGGGCCATCATGCGGTATGGCGAAAGCACTTCGCCGATCGTCGCGCCGTTGTCGACCGGCTGGTATTCGGATTCCGGCCCGCCAGCGGTCGTGGCGACCATGATCTGTTTGCCGACGAGCGCCTCGCCGTCCGTGCCGTACGCCCAGCCGTATTCGAGCACCTTGTCCTCCCACTCCTTGAGCAGCGCGGGGGAGGAGTACCAGTACAGCGGGAATTGCAGCACGATGCGGTCGTGCTCCTCGACGAGCTGCTGCTCGGCGGCCACGTCGATCTTGCCGTTCGGGTAGAGCGCGTATTCGTCGCGCACGGTGACCGTATCGGCCGGCAGTTCGCGTGCGGCCGACAGCAGCGCGGCGTTCGCGCGGGAACGGCTCAGATCGGGGTGAAAGACAAGCACCAGCGTCTTCATGATGTCTCCTTCGACTGTTGATGTGACTGTGATGGAATAGGCATACGTTTCATGCGTATTGACATCACTGTACCGCACGGCGGCATTGTTGCCGCACATGCCGTGCCGATCGACGGGCGGCAAAAGTTGGCACGGGATCGGCCGACGCGCAACGGCGGTCGTATGCTCGGCATCGGTTCCGGTCCATTCGCAAGTCGTAAGGAGAGACGATCGGTCATGATCAACGTACTGTGTTTCGGTGATTCCAACACGAACGGCTCGAATCCGGCCGGCGGCCGTCATCCGCGCGACGTGCGTTGGGCCGGCCGTCTGCAACGGCTGCTCGGCGACGACTGGTACATCATCGAGGAAGGGCTCGGCGGGCGCACCACCGTGTTCGACAATCCGATCGAACCGCATCGCAACGGGCTTGCGGCGCTGCCGGGCGCGCTCATCACGCACCGGCCGCTCGACTACGTCATCATCAGCCTCGGTACCAACGACATGAAAGCCATGTTCCATGCGGACGCGCGCGTGATCGCCGCCGGACTCGACATGCTCGTCCACGAGGTCAAGATCACCGACAATCGTGGGGCGCCGATGCCGCGCATCGTCGTCGTCTCGCCGATCCATATCAAGCCCGGCATCTCGACCAGCGGGTTCATCGGCTTCGACGAGCACGCGGTCGAACTGTCGCATCAGCTGGCGGGGGAGTACCGGCGCGTGGCCGAACGCGAGGGATGCCTGTTCTTCGACGCCGCGCAGGTCGCCGAACCGAGCGACCTCGACCAACTGCATATGGACGGCGCGAACCACGCCAAATTCGCCGACGCGATGGCCAAACTGTTACGTGACGACTGGGCGGCGCGTCACTGAACCACACTTGGATCGCCGCAACCGTCACTCGGTGCGCGCAATCGCAACATGGGCGCGCACCGAGTGACGGTTCGGTCGTCGTCATCATCACTCAGTGCGCGCGGTCCTCGTCGTTGCGCGCACTGAGTGACGGTCGAATGGTGTCGGTTGATGATGCCGCGGCGGGCGGGCGACGTGACTAGCGTGCGGGATCGGCATCACCGGTGCTGTTCAGGACCCGCCCCTTACCACGGCAGCGGTTGGCCGTCGCGGAAGAAGCCGCCGGTCGGGCCGTCGTCGGGCAGCGTCGCCGCCCAGGTCACGCTTTTGGCGCTCACCTCGACCGGTCGGCCGAACATGCCGGATCCGTAGGTGTCGGTGATGTCCGGGCAGACCGCGTTGACGAGGATATGGTCGGCGGCGAGCTCCTTCGCCGTTTTGATCGTCAGCCCGTTGAGCGCGAGCTTGGAGATGCCGTAACCGGATGCGGGAATGCCCATCGAGCCGTGCAGGAAGCCGTACTGCGGGTCGCCGTACGAGCCGGCGCCGCTGGACACGTTGACGATGCGGCCGTGTTCCGACTTGCGCAGCAGCGGGATGAATTGTTGCGTCACGATCCACGTGCCGATGACGTTCGTGTCGAGCACGGCGCGCATTTCGGCGATGTCCTGCCGTTCGACGGACGCGCCGGCGCGCATGGACGCCGCGTTATTGATGAGTGCGTCGAGTCGGCCAAAGCGACGGTCGACTTCCGCGGCCGCCGCGGCGACGGATGCTTCGTCGGTGGTGTCGAGCCGCACGTAACTGGCGGAGATATCCTGATCGATCAGTTCCTGCGTGAGCTGCGCGATTTCCGGCCGGCGTGCGGCGAGGATGACGTGATAGCCGGCCTCGCCGAGCTGGCGGGCGGTCTCGTAGCCGAGGCCGCCCTTGCGGCCCGAGCCGGTGATGAGTGCGATCTGCATGATGATGTCCCTTCGTTGCGTGTTCTGTTGATATGCCTTGACGTGGCTGGTGCCGTAGAGGTTGACGTGGCTTGTGGTATGCCGTGCGACACGGGATGCGCGGCTCAGAACTCGCGGCCGAGTTCACGGGCCTTGTCGAGGTATGGCGTCGAGGCCACCTGGCCGGGCGCGAACACGCCGGCGGCGAGGACGGAACCGCGAATCTTCCAGCCGAGGCTTTCGCCAAAGCACATCTGGTAATAGCCGAGCACGTTCTTGGCGAGCACCTCCTCGGGGCTGGCGCCGGCGACCAGCAGCGCCGACTCCTTGCCGGCCAGATCGTCGTGCGCGTCGAACGGCAGACGGTCCATCATCGCCTTGATCTGCGCCGAGAACTGCATCCAATAGGTCGGCGTGGCGATCACGATGCCGTCCGCCGCCTTCATCTGCTCCATCACGGTCGTCATGTCGTCGGCCGGCTGGTCGTAGCCGGTGAACGGCGCGATGTTCATGTCGGCAAGCGTGAGTTTGGTCGCGGTGTTGCCGGCGGCCTCGGCGCCTTCGATGAATGCGTCGGCGAGCATGTCGGCGTTGCCGCCCTTGGTTGGGCTGCCCTGGATGACGAGGATGTGCTTGGCCATGATCTGTCCTTTCGATCGGTTTGGTGTTTGCTGTCTTGCCGTGGCGGGCGCTGTATGTTCCTGCCATGATCCGATAAGGACAGTATGCATGAGTACATATACTTTTCGTTCTTAGAATAAAAAACTGATTTTTGGAATATGACAGCGATGTTAGGATGGGGAATCATGAATGAGCAGGTTGAATCCAATGGAACGGCAGCACGGTCCGATGCGGCCTCCGTCTCCGGCACGGTTACTTGGGCGGCGTCGCGTGCCGGCGAGGCCACTGGCGACGATGCCGGGAACCTCACCGCGCCCACCTGCGCCATCGGCTACGCGTTCAAGGCCATCGAAGGCAAGTGGAAACTGCCGGTCATGTACGTGCTGTCCGTACGCGGCGCCGCCCGATACAACGAGATCAAACGCGAGCTCGGCATCACCAACATGATGCTTACCAACACGCTGCGCGACCTCGAGGAATACGGCCTCGTCAGCCGCACCCAATACAACGAGGTGCCGCCGCGCGTCGAATACGCGCTCACCGCCAACGGCTACGCCATCATCCCCGCCCTCAAAGAATTCGAAAAGTGGGGCCAGCGTCTGCTCGACGCGCGTGGTTCCGCCGGCCAATCGGCATGACGCCCGCGGGGGCTCCTCCGTCTGTCCGCATGACCTCGATGTTCGTGCGGACAGACGGAGGTGAAAGGGAATGTCGTCAGCGGGCCGCGTCTCGTGCGGCGATACGCTCGCAGAAGCCGGTCTTGTCCGCGTCGGTGATCGGACGCAGCACGCGGGCCGGATTGCCCACGGCGATCACGCCGGCCGGAATGTCATGCGTGACGACCGATCCCGCGCCGATCACCGCACCGCGGCCGATGGTCACGCCGCCGAGCACGGTCACGTGGCCGCCCAGCCACACGCCGTCCTCGATCACGATCGGCTTGGCCTGGCATGCGCCTGCTTTACGCTCCTCGAAGTCGAGCGCATGGTTCGTGGCGAACAGGCCGACCATCGGCGCGATCCACACGTAATCACCGATCGTGATCGGCGCATTGTCGAGCATCACGCAATCGAAGTTGATGTATGCGTGCGAGCCGATCGAGATGTTGCGGCCCATCTCGCAGCGGAAGTTCGGTTCGATGAACACGTCGTCGCCGACCGCGGCGAACAGTTGCTCCATGATCGCGCGGCGTTCGGTCTCCTGATCGTAGTCGAGCGCATTATAGGCGCGGAACAGCTTCTTGGCCTCCACTCGCTTGCGTTCGATCTCCGGGTGCGAGTCCTGATAGACCTCGCCGGCCACCATGAGATCCCATTCGACGCGCCCCTCGGGCGTGAGGTCGGCGGTGACGTCGTAGTTGTTCTGGGTCATGGTTGTTCGCTCCTTTGCTGATGCTGCGTATACGATATTGTGTACGATCGTACATTATAGATGGCGTGTCCGATGTATCCGAATCGGATCGCGTGCACCGATGCCGGTCCGGGACTCGCATGGTCACTGTCCGGCCCGCGGATCGGACAGTCGATGGTCGAGGATCTCGAAGTCGGTGAAGGTGCGTGTGCCGCCTTCACCGTTGGGGGACTGGGCTTCGAACCCAACCTTGAGCAGCTGGTCGAACGTCATGGAAGAGCACAGGCGCGACATGAACCACTGCATGCCGTCGAAAGAGTAGTGGATCGAAAACACGTCGTCGGTGCGGGCAAGCTGCAGCCAGACGAAATCGCCGTGGACGGTAACGCCGTAGCAGTCGTCCGAAACGCCGTCGGTCGCCACGGTGACCACCGACTTGAACCCGTAGTCGCCCTGCTCGAAGCACGCCTTCACCCAATGCGCGTCGTCCTGATAGGCGAACAGCGCGCCGCCGTCGAACTTCGCCTTGTGCTCGAGCGAGATCTTGGCGCGGCAGACGAAGTCGCCCACGACCGGACGGTAGACGAAGGCCGCGTCGGCGACCACGCTGCCGTCCACCGGGTTGACGAAGAAGTCCTTGCCCGGTATGGATTCTATGGTCAGCACGCTGCCGCTGATCTTGAATGTGACGTTGTCCGAGTTTGCGCACAGCATGATGGAATTCCTTTCGGTCGGTGGTCCGGGTCGAGTCCCGCTCCGGTCTGTGCCGGTGCGTTCGGGATCGGTACCCGGCGTTGCGTATCCCCGTTTGACTGGGGTGATTGATTATGATGATAATTCCGTACATGCTTCCAAAAAGCGTTTATTATGGCGAAATATTGGTATGATGATTCCTGAGTATGGGAGAATCGTTCCATGATGGCGGATTCGATACGTGAAGATGCATGGAGATGGGGTGACATGGCGAACATCGCGGTGCAAGTAAACTCCGACTATCTGGAGGACGTGCGGTACGCCGATCCCACCCTGCCGATCCACTTCTGCATGGACTACTTCGACACGCTTGCCGGTCATGAGATCAACGTGCACTGGCATCGCGACTTCGAATTCGCGATCATGCTGCGCGGCGGATGCGACTATCATCTCGCCGGCGGCGACGCGATACGACTCGAACAGGGCGACGGTATCTTCGTCAACTCCGAGGCGCTGCATTCGGCCGACAATCCCACTCCAGGTGCGATCATGAGCTGCGTCACGTTCTCGCCGCTGTTCTTCACCGGGCAGCCGTCCGGCACGATCTACGGCCAGTACGTCCTGCCGGTCGCGAACCGGCCGCTCGCCGGACTGCGTCTCGACGCGACCCGAGACCATGACATACTTGCGGAAATACTGACGGTCACGTCGACCGGCAAACGCGGGACGACCACGCCGCTGGAATACGTCGAGCACGTGGCGAAACTGTGGCGACTGATGTTGTCGGCGCTCGACAAGGTGCCGGACGAGCGGCCTGACGAGACGGAACTACTTCGTGAACGGCGCATGCGCACCATGATGACGTTCGTTCAGCGGCATTTTGGCGACGGCATCGATGTGGCCGACATCGCGGCCAGCGCCGGCGTCGGCCGCACCGAATGTTTCCGACTGTTCACGCGTCTCGCCGCAGTCAGCCCGGGGGAGTATCTGATCTCCTACCGTCTGCGCCGGGCTGCGGTGATGCTCGTCTCCGGCGACGATTCCGTCGCGCGTGTCGCCCACGTCTGCGGGTTCAACGACGCCAGCTATTTCGCCAAACGATTCCGACAACGCTACGGATGTACGCCAAGGGACTATCGTGCCAGACAACGCGGCACGTCGGCGCAGAACATCGCAATGCCGTCCGGAGAGGACGTATGTGACGGATGAAGGATCGGAGGGATGTGATGATCTTGGTGCAATATCCGCAGACGGATTGCGGTGCGGCGATTCGGGACTTGGAACGCATGGCTTGGGATGACGGCGGGCAGGACGGGGCATTCCCGTCGGCTCCGGATACGTATGACACCTCGTTCGTCTGGATGGATGGCGACGTTGCGGTCTGCCACGTCGGCATCAGGAAAACCGAATTCCTGCACCGCGGGCAACGGTATCTCGCCTATGGGCTGAGCGAAGTGGTGACACGGCCAGAATATCGGCGCAGGGGACTCGCGACCACGACCATTCGCCGAGCCGCGCGGTACATCGCCGACCGGCGACCGGACCTCAGCGTCTTTACCTGCGAGCCTGACAAGATACCCCTGTACGAACGCGGCGGTTGGAACATCGCCAAGGACGTCTGCCTTGTCGGAGGCACCAGAGAGCGGCCATTCCGCAGCGACAGCCTGCACCTGGCCACCATGATCAGATTGCTGTCTCCGCGCGCGAAGGCACATGCGGCCGACTTCGAACATGCGGACATCGTCCTCGAGCTCGGGGAAGGACAGCTATGGTGACTGGTCAGGATATGACGAACCGCCGTCCGCATACGATCCGCACCTGACGACAAGTCCGCGGTCGTGATCGCATGATTCGCACGGATTATTGCGCGCGCCAGACCATGATGATATGGGGGATGCCATCCTCAAGGAACTCGTCGGAGACCTGTGTGAAGCCGAACTGCTCGTACAGGCCGCGCGCGTAGGTCTGCGCCTCGATGCGCACGACGCTGGCGTGCTCGCGTTCCTGCGCCACGCGCAGTCCTTCGCGCACGATCCGCGTGCCGAGACCCTGCCGGCGACGGGTCGCTAGCACGCGGCCGATCGAGACTTCAGGGAACGTGACGCCCGGATCGACCACGCGGCAATAGGCGGCGATGCCGTCCTCGTCATGCAGGAACACGTGCCAGCAATGCGGGTCCGCATCGTCGATCTCCTGATAGGCGCACTGCTGCTCCACCACGAACACCGCCACGCGCACGCGATAGATCTCGTGAAGCTCCGCCACGCTCAACTCTGCAAACCGTTTCACTGTCAACTGCATGAGACCATGGTATAAGTTGCCGGAGATTCCATGTCCGAACCGTATGGCAGGCCATCGAACGAACCTATTGGACATGGCGTGCCGAGTGCGATGTAATGCACCATAGCGGACGGCGGACGTCCGTGACGACGAGCCGGAAAGGAATCGACCAATGGAATACGCCACACTGGGTAACAGCGACGTGACCGTGTCCCGCATTTGCATGGGTTGCATGGGATTCGGCGATGCGACCAAGGGGTATCATTCGTGGATACTCGACGCCGACCGGTCGCGAGAGATCATCCGGTACGGCTTCGAACGCGGCATCACGTTCTACGACACGGCCATCGGTTACGCGGACGGCACCAGCGAGGAATACGTCGGCCGCGCGCTGCGCTCCATCGCCGGCAAGCGCGAAGACTACCAGATCACCACCAAGTTCCTGCCGCGTACGGACGCCGAACGCGAAGCCGGCGTGAGCGGCCAGCAACACGTCATGAACAACCTCGACGCGAGCCTCAGGCACCTCGGCCTCGACTACGTCGACCTGTACATCTGCCACATGTGGGACTACCACACCGACATGGCGGAGATCATGGAAGGCATGAACGAGGCCGTCAAGGTCGGCAAGGCGCGCTCCATCGGCATCTCCAACTGCTACGCCTACCAGCTCGCCACAATGAACGATCTCGCGGAAGCCAACGGCTGGGCCAAGTTCGTGTCCATCCAAAGCCACTACAACCTCGGTGAGCGCTTCCTGCGTGGGAGCGTATCGAGCGCCTTCGATGGTGATCGAATCGAGCGTGCGGTTGATCTCGGCCTGCTCGTCCGGCGTGAACGTGACGGCCGTGCCGCCGAGGTTCTGCCGCAGACGGTCGACGTGCTTGGTGCCGGGAATCGGCACGATCCACGGGCGTTGCGCGAGCAGCCAGCCGAGTGCGATCTGTGTGCGGGCGCGACGCCACGCTCGTCCGCCAATGACTGCACATATTCGCTCATGCGGATGTTGTGCGTCATGTGATCGAGGGAGAAACGCGGAATTTTGCTGCGATAGTCGTCGTCGGCGAACCGTGTGGTCGCGGTGAACCGGCCTGCCAGCATCGCCTTGCCGAGCGGACTGAACGGCACCAGCCCGATGCCCAGCTCCTCAAGCACCGGCATCAGCTCCCGTTCGGGGCGCCGCCACCACATCGAATACTCGTTCTGCACGGCCGTCACCGGCGGTGACCGCATGCGCGCGGCGCACGGTGGCTGGTGCGGCCTCTGACAGTCCCCCGTGCAGGATCTTGCCTTCGGCCATCAGTTCGCCCATCACGCCGGCCACGTCCTCGATCGGTACGGTCGTGTCCACGCGATGCTGATAGTACAGGTCGATATGATCGGTGTGCAGTCGTTTGAGCGAACCCTCGACCGCCTTGCGTATCGTCGTGGGTCGCGAATCGGTCTGCTGCACTCGACCGGACGCGTCCAGCGCCGCACCGCTACTGGATTCGCCGCCGTTCGGGCCGCCTTGCAGGGCGAAACCGAACTTGGTGGCGATCACCACGTCGTCGCGGCGATGGTCGTACTGTTCGTTGCCATGATGCGTTCCTTTCGTAATATCACTGTGTACGCGCGATCGTGACATGGGCGCGCACTGAGTGATGGTTAACGGGCCGGAACCGTCACTGCGTGCGCGTCGGCATGTCGATTGCGCGCACTGAGTGACGGTTCCGACGGTATGTGCATCGGCTTATCGCGTGACGTCACATGATGTCACGCGACGTCACGCGGTGCCGCGGTCAGACGTGGCCGATGACGCGGGCCGGGTTGCCGGCGACGATCGCGCCGGCCGGCACGTCGTGCGTGACGATCGCGCCCGCGCCGACGATCGCGCCGTCGCCGACCGTCACGTGCTGCAGGATGATCGCCCCCGCGCCGATCCACACGCGTCTGCCGATCGTGATCGGCCGGCTCACGGTGGTCGCGCGATGCGCCGGGTCCTTGAGATGATTGATGGTGATAAGCTGCACGTTCGGCCCCAGGAACGAGTCGTCGCCGATGCTGATGCCGCCGCGGTCCATGAGCGTGCACCCCCAGTTGATGAACACGTTGCGTCCGAGCGTGATGTTGCGACCGAAATCCGTGTAGAACGGCGGGTTGAGCCGGAACGACGGGTCCACGCGGTGTCCGACGATCTTCTCGAAGAGCGCGTGCGTCTCCTCAGGTTCGTGGTATCCGGTGTTGAGTTCGATGCACAGTCGTTTCGTGGTGCGGATGATGGCGCCGATAACGGTGTCGTAGCCGGGCTCGTGCGGGTCGACCGGTTTGCCGCCGCGGTCGCGGGCGAGTAGATCCGCGGCGGGGGAAAGCGGTTCCTCCGATGTCGTCTTGGCGGTGTCGTTTGTCGATGTATTGGTCATGTCGCTGACGATGGCATTGGCTGTCATGGGATATTCCTTCCGATTGCTGTCATCATTGAACCGCCGCACACATCTATTGTCCAATAGCATGGCTACATGCTCTACTATGCTTGAACCGTATGGGTTATGTGCCGGCGTTTGCGATGGAACGGAGCTGATGTGGAACTGCGTGTACTGCGGTATTTTCTGGCGGTGGCCGAAGAGGGCAGCATCACCGGCGGCGCCGAACTGTTGCGCATATCCCAGCCCACGATGTCGCGTCAACTGCAGCAGCTCGAACGCGAGCTCGGCGTGACGTTGTTTGAACGGGGCCAGCGGTCCATCGCGTTGACTCCCGAGGGCATGCTGCTGCGCGACCGGGCGCGGGCGCTCATCGAACTCGCCGACAAGACCGTGAATGACGTGACGAACCGTTCGACCGAGGATCTGGACGGCGAGATCGCGATCTGCTGTGGCGAACTGCGCGGCGTCGACTGGCTGGCCGACCGTATGGTCGCGTTCCGTGCACGGCATCCGCGCGTGCGGTTCGCGTTGTTTTCCGCAACGGCCGATGTGATGCAGGAACGGCTGGAACAAGGGCTGTCCGACGTCGCCGTGATGGGTGGAGCGATCGACGCGGAACGGTTCGACTTCCTGCATCTGCCGCAGTCGGACCGTTGGGGTGTGATGATGCGCGACGACGACGCACTGGCCGATCGCAACGAGATCATGCCCGTCGATCTCGCGGGGCGGGATGTGCTGATGCAATACCGGCCGCAGATGCGCGGCATGCTGGACAACTGGCTCGGCGGCGTTCGCGACGAAATCACGGTCGCCGGCACCTACAACCTGCCGTTGAACGCGGCGACCGCGGTGCGGCACGGTCTTGGCATCGCTCTGTGCATCGACGTCGGCCAGATCGGCGACGGCCTGCAATTCGTGCCGTTGACACCGCGCCTCGACGTGCCGTCCGCCGTCGTGTGGCGACGCGGTCGCACGCTCAACTCTTCGGCCGCCGCGTTCGTCAAGTCGTTGCGCGATGCCGGCGCATCCGACCTGCTCGATCCGGCCGATTGACGGGGTTGGACGCCATCCGCCGATCTGATCCGTGCCATGCGCCGCGTCCGAACGTGGGTTTCCGCTGGTTGCACACGATCGGCCGGATCCTGGCGTGTGCAGCCAGCGGAAACCCACCGCCGCATCCGTGGGAAACACACGCTGAGGCGGTGTCCAGCGTGTGTTTCCCACGGATGCACATGGTCTGCAGGGGAGAGGCGCGCGCCGACCAGAAGGTTCAATTTAGACGGCGAAGCGCCAAAAATTGAACTTTTGGCGTTTCGTTACATGATGCGGTGCTATGGTTTGAACCAACGATTTTGAACTTTGAACTTTCTGGGATTGGGGGAGTGACGTGGAAAGTTTCTCCGCACGGTTGAAGACGGCGATGGACGCCCGCCATCTCAAACAGATCGACATCGTCCACGCAGCCGAACGAGCCGGGGTCAAACTCGGTAAAAGCCACATCAGCCAGTACGTCGGCGGCAAGACCATACCGCGCACGGAAACGCTGCGGTTCCTCGCCGATACGCTCGGCGTCGACGAGGAATGGCTGCTCGGCCACGACACACCGGAGACAAGCCATCCGCAACCGCCCGCGATCCTCGCCGAGACGGCGCAATCCGATCGCCCGCAATCACAACGCAACACCACATCAAACCATCCGACCATCCTCACGGAAGAAGGAATCCCCATGCGCCAGTTCCACAAATCCACCAAACTCGACAACGTCCTCTACGACGTGCGCGGCCCGGTCGTCGACGAGGCCGCCCGCATGGAGGAGGCCGGCATGCACGTGCTCAAGCTCAACATCGGCAACCCCGCGCCGTTCGGCTTCCGCACGCCCGACGAGGTCGTCTACGACATGGGCCGCCAGCTCACCGACACCGAAGGCTATTCGGCGTCCAAGGGCCTGTTCTCCGCCCGCAAGGCCATCATGCAGTACGCGCAGCTCAAGAACATCCCCAACGTCGGCATCGAGGACATCTATACCGGCAACGGCGTGAGCGAGCTCATCAACCTGTCCATGTCTGCGCTGCTCGACAACGGCGACGAAGTGCTCGTGCCGAGCCCCGACTACCCGCTGTGGACCGCCTGCGTGAACCTCGCCGGCGGCACCGCCGTCCACTACACGTGCGACGAGAAGTCCGAATGGTACCCGGACATCGACGACATGCGCGCGAAGATCACCGATCGTACGGTCGCGATCGTCCTGATCAACCCGAACAACCCGACCGGCGCGCTCTACCCGCCCGAAGTGCTCCAGCAGATCGTCGATCTCGCCCGCGAGCACCAGCTCATGATCTTCTCCGACGAGATCTACGACCGCCTCGTCATGGACGGCCTGAAGCACGTCTCCATCGCGTCGATGGCGCCCGACCTGTTCTGCGTCACGTTCTCCGGCCTGTCGAAGTCGCACATGATCGCCGGTTATCGCATCGGCTGGATGGTCCTGAGCGGCAACAAGCGCGTCGCCAAGGACTACATCGAAGGCCTGAACATGCTCACCAACATGCGCATCTGCTCGAACGTGCCCGCCCAGTCGATCGTGCAGACCGCGCTCGGCGGCCACCAGTCCGTCAACGACTACATCGTGCCCGGCGGCCGCATTCACGACCAGCGCGACTACATCTACGAGGCGCTCAACGCGATCGACGGCGTCACCGCGGTCAAGCCGAAGGCCGCGTTCTACATCTTCCCGAAACTCGACGTGAAGAAGTTCAACATCACCGACGACGAGCAGTTCGCGCTCGACCTGCTGCACGACAAGCGCATCCTCATCACGCGCGGCGGCGGCTTCAACTGGCAGGAGCCGGACCACTTCCGCATCGTCTACCTGCCGCGCATCGAAGTGCTCAAGGACGCGGTCGACAAGCTCGCCGACTTCCTGAGCTACTACCATCAGTGATCCCAATGATCCGTCCGCATGACGGACGACGGGTGCCGCCGCGCATGTCCGCGGCGACATCCGCATAAAATTGGGTATTGACATTTCGCCCGACTCGGTATATGGACACCGAAACGTGTTTGACATGCCCGAGCGGTACTCTGTCCAACGCATTACATAAAGAACCGTAGGTTGTCAAGACCTGCCGAAAAAGAACATATGAAGGTGGTTTCGGTGACTTTCCACGCCCCGCTCGATCTGAGCATTCATTCATCACAAGGTCTGTACGACCCCAGCGCCGAACACGACGCCTGCGGCGTGGGCATGGTCACCACGCTCAACAAGAAGCCGGAACGCAAGATCATCGACGACGCCATCGAGGTGCTCGTCAATCTCAACCACCGCGGTGCGGTCGGCGCCGAGGAGAACACCGGCGACGGCGCGGGCATCCTCATGAGCATGCCCGACGAGTTCATGCGCGCCACCGTCGGCGTCGATCTGCCCGAAGCGGGTCATTACGCGGCCGGCATCGCGTTCCTCGACCGCGACATCGCCACCTCCGGCCAGCAGGAGCGGGCCATCGCGAACATCGTGCGCGAGGAGGGCCTCGACGTGCTCGCATGGCGCGTCGTGCCGACCAACCCGGACGGCCTCGGTCTGCAGGCCCTCGCCTCCATGCCGAGCTTCAAGACGCTCGTCGTGGCCGACCCGGACGGCAAGCTCGCCGGCATCGACCTCGACCGCAAGACGTTCCGCATCCGCAAGCGCGTCGAACACGAGGTCGGCATCTACTTCGCGTCGCTGTCGGCCCGCACCATCACCTACAAGGGCATGCTCACCACGATGCAGCTCACCCCGTTCTTCCCCGACCTGAGCAACCCGCTCATGAAGGCGAAGATCGCGATCGTGCATTCGCGCTTCTCCACCAACACGTTCCCGAGCTGGCCGCTCGCCCAGCCGTTCCGCCTGCTCGCCCACAACGGCGAGATCAACACCATCCAGGGCAACCGCAACTGGCTGTCCGCGCGCGAAGGCCGCCTGAGCTCCGAACTGCTCGGCGAGTTCAAGCCGCTGCTGCCGATCACCACGCCCGGCTACTCGGATTCCGGCACGTTCGACGAATGCCTCGAACTGCTGCACCTCGCCGGCCGCTCCCTGCCGCACGCGATCTCGATGATGCTGCCGCCGGCGTGGGAGAACAACGACCAGCTCGACCCGGACGTCAAGGCGTTCTACGAATACAACAACACGCTGATCGAGCCGTGGGACGGCCCGGCCGACATCATCTTCACCGACGGCACGCAGGTCGGCGCGCTGCTCGACCGCAACGGCTTCCGCCCCGGCCGCTGGCAGCTCACCGACGACGGCTACCTCGTGCTCGCCTCCGAGGCGGGCGTGCTGCCCGAGATCGACGACGCGCACGTGGTCGAAAAGGGCCGTCTGGAGCCGGGCAAGATGTTCCTCGTCGACACGAACGAGGGCCGCATCATCCCCGACGAGGAGATCAAGAAGAACCTCGCCGCACAGCATCCGTACCGCCAGTGGGTCGAAGGCAACTCGGTCGAGATGAGCGACCTGCCGCAGCGCGAGCACGTGAGCCACTCCGGCCAGTCCGTGCAGCGCCGCCAGCGCGCGTTCGGCTACACCGAGGAGGACCTCAAGCTCCTGCTCGCCCCGATGGCCAACACCGGCAAGGAGCCGCTCGGCTCGATGGGCAACGACAACCCGCTGCCGGTGCTCTCCAAGCGCAGCCGCATGCTGTTCGACTACTTCCACCAGAAGTTCGCGCAGGTCACCAACCCGCCGCTGGACTGGGAACGCGAGGAGATCGTCACCTCGCTCGAATCCGCGATCGGCCCGGAGCCGAACCTGCTCGAGGATTCCGAACTGCACGCCAAGAAGATCCTGATCCCGTTGCCGGTCATCAACTCCGACGAGATGGCCCAGCTCAAGCGCCTCGACAAGGC
The DNA here is from genome assembly GCF_009299505.1 of Bifidobacterium ramosum. Classification (GTDB taxonomy): domain Bacteria; phylum Actinomycetota; class Actinomycetes; order Actinomycetales; family Bifidobacteriaceae; genus Bifidobacterium; species Bifidobacterium ramosum. The sequence continues at coordinate 55,798 of NZ_WBSM01000014.1, forward strand.
CAAGGTGCTCGGCGGCTACTACCGTCCGTTCGTCGTCAAGGGCCTCTACCAGGTTGCCGGCGGCGGCAAGGCGCTCGAGGAACGTCTCGAGGAGATCTTCGCCGAAGTCGACGAGGCGATCGCGAACGGCTGCAACTTCATCGTGCTGTCCGACCGCGAATCGAACCACACGTGGGGCCCGATCCCGTCGCTGCTGCTCACCGCGGCCGTGCAGCACCACCTGCTGCGCCGCCACACCCGCACGCAGATCTCGATGGCCGTCGAGGCCGGCGACGTACGCGAGATCCACCATGTCGCCCTGCTCATCGCGTACGGCGCGGCCTGCGTGAACCCGTACCTCGCGTTCGAATCCGTCGAGAACCTCGCCCGCACCGACTACCTCAAGGTCGACGCACCCACCGCCGTGAAGAACCTCACCAAGGCGCTGTCCATCGGCGTGCTCAAGATCATGGCCAAGATGGGCGTCTCCACGATCATGAGCTACCGCGGCGCGCAGCTGTTCGAGGCCGTGGGCCTGAGCAAGGAGACCGTCGACAAGTACTTCACCGGCACCGTCTCCCAGGTCGGCGGCGTCGGCCTCGACGAGATCGCCGAGGAGGTCGCCATCCGCCACCGCGTCGCCTACCCGAACCAGTGGACGGCCACCCCGCACATGAACCTCGAGACCGGCGGCGAATACAAGTGGCGCCGCACCGGCGAGGACCACCTCAACGACCCCGAGGCGATCTTCCTGCTCCAGCAGTCCACCGCTCGCGGCGACTACCAGATGTTCAAGAAGTACTCGGCGCATATCAACGACACGTCGAACCGCATCATGACCCTGCGCGGCCTGATGAAGTTCAAGCACGACCGCAAGCCGATCGACATCTCCGAGGTCGAACCGGCCAGCGAGATCGTCAAGCGTTTCTCCACCGGCGCGATGAGTTACGGCTCCATCTCGCAGGAGGCGCACGAGACGCTCGCCATCGCCATGAACACGCTCGGTGCGCGCTCCAACTCCGGCGAGGGCGGCGAATCCGACGACCGCATCGAGGACCCGCTGCGCTACAGCCGCATCAAGCAGATCGCGTCCGCCCGCTTCGGCGTGACTTCCGACTACCTCGTGCACGCCACCGACCTGCAGATCAAGCTCGCGCAGGGTGCCAAGCCCGGCGAGGGCGGCCACCTGCCCGGCGCGAAGGTTCCGCCGTGGATCGCCAAGGTCCGTCACGCGACCCCGGGCGTTGAGCTCATTTCCCCGCCGCCGCACCACGACATCTACTCGATCGAGGATCTGAAGCAGCTCATCAACGACGCGAAGATGGCGAACCCGAAGGCGCGCATCCACGTCAAGCTCGTCTCCGAGTTCGGTGTCGGCACCATCGCCGCCGGCGTGGCCAAGTGCCATGCCGATGTGGTGCTGATCTCCGGCTACGACGGCGGCACCGGCGCGGCCCCGCTCAACGCGATCCGCCACGCGGGCACCCCGTGGGAGATCGGCCTGTCCGAAACCCAGCAGACGCTGATTTTGAACGGCCTGCGCTCCCGCATCGTCGTGCAGTGCGATGGCGAGCTGAAGACCGGCCGCGACGTGGTCATCGCCGCGCTGCTCGGCGCCGAGGAATTCGGCTTCGCGACCGCCGCGCTGATCGTCGAAGGCTGCGTCATGATGCGCGCCTGCCAGAAGAACACCTGCCCGCAGGGCATCGCCACCCAGGATCCGGAGCTTCGCGCCCGCTTCCGCGGCAAGCCCGAATCGGTCATCAACTTCTTCATGTACATCGCCGAGGAAGTGCGCGAGATCCTCGCCGAGCTCGGCTTCCGCACGATCGAGGAGGCCGTCGGTCACGTCGAATGCCTCGACCAGAACGAGGCCATCAAGCGCTGGAAGGCGGACGGCGTCGACCTGATCAACGTGCTCATGCAGCCCGGCCCGGTCCCCGGCACCATCCTGCACAACACCGAGCCGCAGAACCACGAGCTCGACAAGGCGCTCGACAACAAGCTCATCGAGCTGGCCCAGCCTGCGCTCGAGAACAGGGAACCGGTGACGATCGACCTGCCGATCCGCAACGTGAACCGTACGCTCGGCACGATGGTCGGCTACGAGATCACCCGTCGTTACGGTGCGGCCGGCCTGCCGGACAACACGATCGACATGACGTTCCACGGTGCCGGCGGCCAGTCCATCGGCGCGTTCATCCCGAGCGGCGAGACGATCCGCGTGATCGGCGAGGTCAACGACTACGCCGGCAAGGGCCTGTCGGGCGGCCGCCTGATCGTGCGTCCGAACGACGACGTGACCTTCGACCCGCACGAGAACGTCATCGCGGGTAACGTGACCGGCTTCGGCGCGACCTCCGGCCAGATGTTCGTCGCGGGACGCGCGGGCGAACGCTTCGCCGTGCGCAACTCCGGCGCGACGTTCGTCGTCGAGGGCGTGGGCGACCACGGCTGCGAGTACATGACCGGCGGCACCGTCGTCGTGCTCGGCTCCACCGGCCGCAACTTCGGTGCCGGCTTCTCGGGCGGCAACGCCTACGTGCTTGACCTCGACATGGATCAGGTCAACCCCGAAGGCCGCAGGAACGTCTCGCTGCTGTTCCAGCCGCTCGACGAGACGACCGCGCCGATCGTGCGCGACCTGGTCGAACAGCACGCCAAGGAGACCGGCTCCAAGTTCGCCAAGGAGCTGCTCGAGAACTGGGACGAGAACGTACTGCGCTTCACCCGCGTGGTGCCCGAACACTTCCTCGCCATGACCGCGGCCATGAAGCAGGCCGAAGAGGACAACATCGATTTCAATGCGCCCGGCGCCTGGGAACAGGTGTACGAGCACGTGATGGAAGGAGCGCGCTGACATGGGAGATCCTCGTGGATTCCTGAAGGTCCGTACCCGCCGAGAACTCGCCGAACGCCCGGTCGCCGAGCGCATCAAGGACTGGCTCGACGTGCACGCCGAATCCGGCCTGCAACCGTGGACCACCGAACAGGCGGCCCGCTGCATGGACTGCGGCACCCCGTTCTGCATGACCGGCTGCCCGCTCGGCAACATCATCCCCGAATTCAACGACCTCGTGCGCCAGGAGAAGTGGGAGGACGCGTACAACCGTCTGTCCACCACCAACAACTTCCCCGAGGTCACCGGCCGTATCTGCCCGGCCCTGTGCGAGCAGGCCTGCGTGCTCGGCATCCACCAGCCGCCGACGATGATCAAGAACGACGAGTGCACGATCATCGACCAGGCGTGGGATCTCGACTACGTCAAGCCCCTGCCGCCGCAGCGCCTGACCGACCAGACCGTCGCGGTCGTCGGCTCCGGCCCCGCAGGCCTCGCCTGCGCCCAGCAGCTGACGCGCGCCGGCCATACAGTCGTCGTGTACGAGCGCGACGACGCGATCGGCGGCCTGATGCGCTACGGTATCCCGAACTTCAAACTCGACAAGCGACTGCTCGACCGCCGCGTCAAGCAGATGGAGGCCGAAGGCACGCGCTTCCGCACCGGCGTGGAGATCGGCAAGGACATCACGTGGGACGATCTGCGCTCCCGCTACGATGCCGTCGTCGTCGCGATCGGCTCGCGCGTGCCTCGCGACATGAAACTGCCCGGCCGCGAACTCAAGGGCATCCACTTCGCGATGGACTTCCTGCCCGACGCGACCCGCCGCGTGTACGGCGTCAAGCCGGTCAACGACATCACCGCCAAGGACAAGCACGTCATCGTCATCGGCGGCGGCGACACCGGCTCCGACTGCCTCGGCACGTCCATCCGCCAGGGCGCGAAGGACGTGACCGTGCTGCAGATCATGCCGAAGGAGCCGAGCCAGCGCCCTGACAACCAGCCGTGGCCGACCTTCGCGCGCCTCTACCAGAAGACCTCTTCGATGGAGGAGGGCGGCACCTACATGTACAACACCGATTCGGTCAACTTCATCGGTTCCGAAGAGGAACAGGCCAAGGTGCACGTCGAGAACTCGACCGCGACCGAAGGCTTCATCGCCGACGAGAACGGCCACGTGACCGGTCTGCGCGTCGTCGACGTGGCGCCCGGCGAGAACGGTCCGTTCACCCGCCAGCCCGGCACCGAACGCGTGCTGCCCGCCGACCTCGTGCTCATCTCCGTCGGCTTCCTGCACCCGGACACCGCCTCGCTCATGGACCAGCTGCCGGTCGAGCTCGACAAGCGCGGCAACGTGGCGCGCAACGACAAGTTCGCCACCTCACAGGACGGCGTGTTCGTCGCCGGCGATGCGGGCCGCGGCCAGAGCCTCGTCGTGTGGGCCATCTCGGAGGGACGCTCCTGCGCCGCCGCCGTGGACGAGTACCTGACCGGCTCCACCGAGCTGCCCGCGCCGATCGTCGCCTCCCAGCGTCCGATGATGCTGCCGCGCTGACGATCGTGTGTGATCGGTTCTGCAGAGGCCGATGACATGTCAGCAAAGCCCTTCCGTTGTCGAAACGGAAGGGCTTTTTCACGTATCGGGCACCAGCGGATCCGCGTGGCGCATAGGGGTGACGGATATCCTAGAGATATAGGGAAGGCGGTGCGCGATGAGGCGACGTGGACTTACCGTGATCATTGGTTCGCTGTCCGTTCTGGCGGCAATGGCGGCGGGCGGCATGGTGTGGCGTGCGAGGACGACCGATGTGAATCATCATGTAGGTCAAACTGGGCCGTCATCCTCACAGCACGTGGCCGAACCCGATCATGATGATCTTGACAGAACCACCGTACCGCCGTTTGCGGATGTCCCGACGGAGAAGAACATCACGGAACTGATCGATCCGAGCGTGCTCGCCGGACTGAACATGGGCGTGGACGATTCGTATCCCGGTGACGCATGGTTCCGCGAGGCCGTCGGAGGGGAAACCGCTCATGCGCCGGACGAGACCGTTCAGCCGTCGGAATCGGATGACCCTGCGACGACGGATACGGCACGCGTTCGTCTTGACGTGCCGCAAAGCGTGCAGGAAACCGGGTATTGGTGCGTGCCGGCCTCCGTGCAGATGGTGTTGCGGTATCAGGGAATCGACGTCGATCAATCCGTGCTCGCCGCCGACATGAACGCCAAGCCGCAGACCGGCACCGAATACGTCGATCTGGCGCGCGTCGTCAACAAGTATCTGTTCGGGACCGAACACGCGAACCCGAGCGGTGCCGGCTATCATGTGCAGACCATCGCGATAGGAGATACGAATCCTGCCGTGGCGCGCACGTTCGCGAAACGTGCGAAAACGGACCTCGACGGCGGATATCCGGTATTCGCAGCCATCGACCTGCACGCGCTTTATCCGTGGTTCGGCCACGCCAACCATATGATCGTCATCACCGGATACGATGCCGATGCCAACGGCACCGTCACGCACTGGGTGTACCGCGACCCGTCGTATTTGATGCAGAGCGAAAGCCACGCAGGTCTGAAGATCGTCACCGCGGATGCGATGATCAACGCGATCGTATTCAATGAGGAACCGGCCTATATTTGGTGAACGTGGATGAAGTGACGACGTCAAAGCGTATGGCCGCGCGCATACTGTGGTGGGTCGGCTTGGTCTGCCAACTGCCGACCGCGTGGTGCTGGATCGACGACCGCACTGTCTCGAACGTATTCTCCGGGCTGCCGTTGTCATGTGATCTCACCCAGCCCAACTGCGACACCATGACCGGCATATGGCGGCTGTTGTTGCTCGCCGTCACTGGATACGAGGTTTGGATCGCTGCCGCTGTGCTGCGTATGCTCGCAACGAGCGCACAGGACACGCAAGGAGGGAATAGTACGCCGCTGCCGTTGCGCATCGCCGTCGTCATCGTCACCATCGGTATGATCGGCATCACGCTGCCGGTCGTCGGCGTCATGCTGCTCACCGTCATGCTCGATCTGGGATGGTGACGACGCCGGACGTGCCGATGAGCGATGCGCGGCGTACGGCGGGGGAGCGCGCTACACTGGCACACAGTGTTATCCGTCTCGCAGTAGAGGAGTAGTGGAATGCCGAATCGTGCAGAACGTCGCAAGGCCGCGAAGGACCAGCGCAGGGGAGTGCCGCAGCAGTACGATCAGACGCGTGGCCGCGGCCGTGCGCACATGCTTGACGAGTATGCGCTGCAGGAACGTTCTCGTCGCATTCAGGAAGGCACGCTCGACGACGGCCCGTGGAAGCCGACCGCGCACACGGAGGCCGACGAGATCGACGCGACGCTGGCGACCAACCCGAACTACCGCGATCCGCAGGCGTTCAAGGCGCCGCATTCCGTGCACCAGTGGTTCCGCGTGGCCAGCTGGACGCTGATCGTGCTCGCCGCGATCGCGTTCCTGGTGATCATGTGGCTGCCGAGCCATCCGATCTGGCTGGTCGCCACGGTGGCCGGCGTGTTCGTCGTCGGCGTCGTCAGCCTGTTCTTCACGGCCGGCAACTACAAGCACAATCCGAACCTCGACGAAAACGGCACCGCCGTCTGACGCCGGGCGCTCTCTCCCCTCAACGGACATGCAGCCGATTTCGCCCATGGAATCGGCTGTATGTCCGTTTGTGTCTGCTGGGAAGGGGCGCTTGTTCGTTTGTGACTGCGCAATGCCTCCTTCCCCTCAACGGACATACAGCCGATATTGCCCATGGAATCGGCTGTATGTCCGTTTGTTGTTTCGTTGATCGTCGGTCGATGCCGTCGGCCGATACGTGATGAATGATGCAACACGAACGCGTTGGCTGTGCGTTTTTCGCCGTCGTATGGCTTACAGTTGACTTGGTGGCAATAACACTGTCTACACAGATTGGAGAGGTGTACCAATGAAGGTCGATATTCTCACCCGCGAATACCCGCCGCATGTCTACGGTGGTGCCGGCGTGCACGCCGAGGAGCTGTCGAAGGCTCTGGCTGAACGCATCGACGTGACCGTGCGCGCGTTCGATGGCCCGCGCACCGAAGCCGACGTCCCCGCGATCCCGAACGCGGCCGAAGCCAAGGGCAGCCTCAAGGTCGTCGGATACAACACGCCCGCCGAACTGGCCGACGCGAACCCGGCGCTCAAGACCTTCGGCGTCGACCTGCAGATCGCCAACGACGTGGACGCCGACATCATCCACGCACACACGTGGTACGCCTGCCTCGCCGGCTATCTGGCGAAGATGCTGCACGGCACGCCGCTGGTCATCACCGCGCATAGCCTCGAACCGTTCCGCCCGTGGAAACGCGAGCAGCTCGGCGGCGGCTACAACCTGAGCTCGTGGGCCGAAAAGGACGCCTACGAGCACGCCGACCGCGTAATCGCCGTCTCCAAGGGCATGCGCAACGACATCCTCACTGCCTACCCGAACCTCGACCCGGACAAAGTCGTCGTCGTGTACAACGGCATCACCATGTCCGAATTCGCCACGCCGGCCGACGACGATCCGGGCTGGGGTGTCTTCGACCGCTACCACATCGACCGCAGCAAGCCGACCCTCCTGTTCGTCGGCCGCATCACCCGCCAGAAGGGCCTGCCGTACCTGCTTAAGGCTTTGCACTTCGTCGACCCGGGCACCCAGATCGTGCTGTGCGCCGGCGCGCCCGACACCCCGGAGATCATGGAGGAGGTCAAGAACGCCTTCGCCGAACTCGACAAGGAGCGCGGCAACATCATCTGGATCGAGGAAATGCTCCCGAAGAACGAACTGAGCGCCCTTGAACACGGCTGCGACGCGTTCATCTGCCCGAGCATCTATGAGCCGCTCGGCATCGTGAACCTCGAGGCGATGGCCTGCGGCCTGCCGGTCGTCGCCTCCGCCACCGGCGGCATTCCTGAGGTCGTCGTGGACGGCGAGACCGGCTACCTCGTGCCGATCGAACAGCTGCACGACGGCACCGGCACCCCGACCAACCCGGACAAGTTCGTGCACGATATGGCCGACGCGATCAACAGGATCATGGCCGACCCCGAACTGCGCAAGAAGATGGGCCAGGCCGGCTACGAGCGCGCCCGCGACGTGTTCAGCTGGGAGTCGATCGCCGACGAGACCGTCAAGGTCTACCAGTCCGTGCTCGACGAGCAGAAGTAGCAGGCAGCAGCAAAGCAGTAGCGTATTGTCGGGTCTGCTCTCCTCATCGGGAGCAGACCCACTGTGTATGTATCAGCAAAAGGAACCACCATGCCCACCGAAGTCCTCAAACTCGAGAACGTCGAATTCCGCCGCAACCGCCGCGTCATCATCACCGATGTGAACCTCACGATCAACGCCGGCGAACGCTGGGTGCTGTTCGGTCCGAACGGCATCGGCAAATCGACCGCGGTGGGCATGCTCGCCACGCGCACCTTCCCGTCCGAAGGCCGCGTGTTCATCCTCGGTCACCAGCTCGGCAAATACGACGTGTTCAAACTGCGCACGCGCATCGGCCTCGCCTCCGCCGACCTCGGCCGGCAATTCCCGGACTTCGAGGATCCGCTCGACGCGGTCGTCACCGGACTGTCCGCCGTGACCGGCCGCTGGCAGGACACGTACACGGACGAGGAATACGCCCGCGCGCGCCAGCTGTTGCGCGACTTCCGCGTCTCCTACCTCGAAGGCAAGCAGATGTGGCGACTGTCGGAAGGCGAACGCACGCGCGTGCTCATCGCCCGCGCACTCATGGGCAACCCCGAACTGCTTATCATGGACGAACCCACCACTGGCCTTGACTTAGGCGGACGCGAACAGGTCATGCGCACGTTGAGCCGCATCGGCCAGGAGGATTCCAACCGGGCCGTTGTGCTCGTGACGCACCGGCTCGAGGAGATCCCCGCCGGGTTCGACCACATCGCCATCATGGGGCGCAAGCCGATCCCGGTCGAGGACGCCACCGACGAAGGCGTCGACGTCATGGGCAATCCCGGCGCCGGCACCATCGTCTACTCCGGTCCGCTCGAAGACGGCCTGACGAACGAACGCCTGTCCGACCTGTTCGGCATGCCCATCGAAGTCCAGCACACCCGCGGCCGCTGGTCCGCCTACGCGGTGTGACCGAGCGGGAACGGACCGGCGGCCGGACGGCGCGAGGTTGCGCGCCGTCCGGTGCTGAGAGTCGGTGGCATTGAACCGGCCGGCACCGTGTCAGTACACGGAATACCCGCCATCGACCTGCAGATTGGTGCCGGTGACGTACGACGAGGCGTCGCTGGCGAGGAACAGCACGGCCGTGGCGATCTCCTCGTTGGTGCCGAACCGTCGCATCGGTACCGGCGCGGTCATCATGTCGTGCGCCTCGGGCACGATACGTCCCTCGAAGATGCCGGACCACACGTAACCGGGCGAGATCGCGTTCGAACGGATGCCATACGGCGCCAACGCTGCCGCCAGATAGCGCGCGTACTCGTAGATGCCGGCCTTGGACGCGCCGTACGCGGCAACCGGGGACGGACCGCCGGCGATGAAGTTCGCATTGTGCGCCGACAGCGACGAGGTGAACACCAGCGACCCGCCATGGCCGTGCTCGCGCATGATGTGCTGCGCGATCTGCGCCGTCAGATACGCGCCCGTCAGATTGATGTCGATCGTCTTCCGCCACACCTCGTACGGTTCGTCCGCGTCGTCGCCGGGCACGTTCACCCCGGCGTTGATGAATGCGACGTCCACGGTGCCGAGCGTGTCGACGAGCGACGTCTTCAACGCGTCGACCTGCTCCCTGTCGGACACGTCGCAATACAACGGCACGACGGTCACGCCGTATCGCGCGGACAGTTCGGCTGCGAGCGGCTCGAGCGTCTCCTTGGTGCGCGGCAGGTCGACGATCGCCACGTCGGCGCCGGCCTCGGCCCATGCGGCGGCCACGTTGCGTCCCAAGCCGCCGGCGCCGCCGGTGACGAATCCCTTCTTACCCTGCAGCGAGAACCGATCCATGATGCGATGGGATGGTTCCTTCCACTGATCGAGCGGATACTGGTCGAAAATCGTGGCGTCAGCCATGGGTTCCTCCGTTCTGTGAACGACTTCGTTCCGTGGGCGAGACGGCATCGTCGCCGTCATCGTTACGGCGAGCCTATCATATCGGCATGCGGTAGGCCGTCCGCGACGCGGCATGCGTGGCAGAGGAGTAGCCCGTCTGGTGTCCCTCCCCGCGCGGCTCAGGCCTCTTCGTGCCAGCGTGGGTTCTGGCCGAACGTGTAGCCCTCCGGGTTGTCCATCGCGGCGATGTCGCGCATGTCCTGTTCGTCGAGTGTGAAGCCGGTCAGATCGAGGTTGGCGCGCTGACGGTCGCGATGCATGGACTTGGGGATCGCCACGTCGCCCAACTGCAGGTGCCAGCGCAGGATCGCCGCCACCGGGGACACGTGATGCTTGGCGGCGATGCGCGTGATGGTCGGGTCCTTGAGCATCTGATTGGCGCGGCCCAACGGGCTCCACGCCTCGGTGATGATGCCGTGCGCCTCATCGTAGGCGCGCAGCTCGTTCTGTTGGAAGTACGGGTGCAACTCGATCTGGTTGACCGCCGGCGTGACCCCGGTGGCGCGGATGAGCAGGTCGATGTGGCCGGGCAGGAAGTTGCTCACGCCGATGTGCCTGACGATGCCCTGCCGCTGCGCGTCGACAAGCGCCTGCCACGCTTCGACGAACTGGCCCTGCGACGGGTTCGGCCAGTGGATGAGGTACAGGTCGATGTAGTCGAGTCCCATGCGGGCTACGGATTCTTCGATGGTGGTGCGCGCCTGATCGTACTGGTGGTGGCGTCCGGGCAGCTTCGACGCGACGATGATCCGCTCGCGCGGCACGTCGGATTCGCGGATCGCCTTGCCGACAATACCCTCGTTCTCGTAGTTGAACGCCGAGTCGATGAGCCGGTAGCCGACCTCCAACGCCGACCTGATGGCCTCGGCGCCGGCGAACCCGTTCACCTTGTATGTGCCGAAACCGATGGCAGGCAACTCCAATCCGTCATGCGCGCGGCGTACCGGAATGGACGGCGGTTCCATCAATGTCATGATCGCTCCTTTAATCGAACCAATAGGTTGTTGCACTGCCCACTATAGAGATCTCCGCATGGGGACATCCCGACCTTGCCGACGTATGATGAACGATATGGACGAACGATGGGCGAAAGCATTGCGGGCCAAGGGCATTGGCGTTGGCGGCGACGGTCGGCATCACGGCGGACGCGCAATTGACGTTCCGCATGGGACCGTGCGGAACCAGTCGTACGTGACGGGCGCCGCCGTGTCGCGGGCCAGGCCGTTCAAGGCCACCGGACATAAGGGCGGCATCAGCCGGCAGGGCAGCTGAACCGATCGGCTGGGTGCGGCGTTGCGACTGGCCTTGCCGGCCGATACGCCTGCGTATGCCAAGTCGTTACGTGGAAACGGGTACGTGGTCACTGTCATACGAACATGTGAGGAGGATCGATGACGGACACGGCAAGCCTGCCGGTGGCGATCGCGCAGTATACGGTGGCACGGGAGTCGGAACGCAACCTGATGATGATCGACGCGTTCGCCCGGGACACGGCGGACGGTGGTGCGCGCGTGCTGGTGCTGCCGGAAGGGCTGATCGCCCGCGACGGCGATGACGACTCGTTCGCGGCCGCCCACGCGCAACCGCTCGACGGCCCGTTCGTGACCGGACTGCGACGCGTCAGCGCCGATCGTCATATCACGTTGATGGGCACGGTCCACGTCGTCCCTGCCATCCCGCGACATGGCGAAACGCAGTCGGACGCGCGCGTATCCAACATGTTCCTCGTCATTCGCGACGGCGAGATCGTGGCGTCCTACAGCAAACTGCACCTGTACGACGCGTTCTCCGCACGGGAATCCGATGCGGTGCTCCCCGGTACCACACTGCCGCCCGTCGTGGACGTCGACGGCTGGCGCCTCGGCGTGATGACCTGCTACGACCTGCGGTTCCCCGAAACCGCGCGCTCGCTGGCCGTGCGCGGCGCCGACGCGATCGTGGTCAGCGCCGCATGGGTGCGCGGCGATCTCAAGGAAGCCCATTGGAAACTGCTGACGGCGGCGCGGGCAGTGGAGAACACCTGCTACGTGCTGGCCTGCAGCGAGGTCGGCACGCGCAACATCGGCTGCAGCCGCATCATCTCGCCCATGGGCGAGGTCATTGGGGAGGCGGACGACGAACATCCCGGTCTCGTCGTCGCGACGCTGTCCCGCGACCGTCTCGAGACCGCGCGTCGCGTGTTGCCGGTCCTCGCCAACCGCCGTTTCGCCGACCCGCAGCTGCGGTGATCGGACCTGCTGGTTCCCGGGATTTGCGGTGGAAAATCGCGGGAACCGGGTGATGTTCGCTTTTATGATGGCAAGGTTTGAAATCAGGCCGAAACGTCGTGTTCGATGTGTTAGGAAATGTGAGGTTTCCGGTTCCCGGGATTATTCGGCGCGATCCCGGGAACCGGCTATATTGGTGTCTTCCCCACAAGGCCGATCATCAGGAGGGACAATCATGCAGGAACGTCGCGGCGCGCTCAAGGCCGGCGAGAAGGTGCAGTTCACCGACCGCAAGGGCAAGAAGATCACCGACCAGCTGGTCGCCGGCGGCTCCACGCAGACCGAGCACGGTCTGATCCTCCATGATGACGTGATCGGTCGCACGGAAGGCGTCGTCGTGACCACCGTCACCGCGAAGCGCGACGCGCAGGTCAATCAGGTGCATCCCGAACGTGATGCCAACAAGCCGTGGAAGGCAGCCCGCGCGATCGGCGGATGGGACTATGCGGTCATGCGCCCGCGTCTGGCCGACTACGTACTGTCGATGCCGCGCGGCGCACAGATCATGTATCCGAAGGACATCGCGCAGGTCATCCAGCTCGGCGACATCCGCAAAGGCCTGCACGTGCTCGAATCGGGTGCCGGCTCGGGTGCGATGAGCGTGAACCTGCTCGACGCGGTGGGGGAGAACGGTCGTCTGACCACGATCGAGCTACGCCCCGACTTCGCTCGCGTGGCCGAGGCGAATGCGACCCTGTACTACGGCGACAAGCCGGCATGGTGGGATCTGAAAACCGGCGACTTCGACTCGGTCGCCGCGACCCTGCCGGAGCATGAATACGACCGCATCATGCTTGACATGCTCGACCCGTGGAACCGGCTCGAACAGGCGTACCGCGTGATCGCGCCCGGCGGCGTGCTCGTCTGCTACATCACCACGACCACGCAGATGTCGCGTCTGGTCGAGGCGCTGCGCGACTCCGGCCGCTGGACCGAGCCGGATATCCAGGAGACGTTGGAACGCAGTTGGAAGGCGCAGGGACTGGCCGTGCGCCCCGACCACCAGATGATCGGCCACACCGGCTTCCTCGTCGTCTCGCGCGCGATGGCGGAAGGCTTCGCGGCACTTAAGAAACGCGATCGCGTCACCAAGGACACGACCACCGACATCGATTCGCTCACGGACGAGGAGCGCGCCGCGCAGCTCGAGGACCTCGAACTGCGCGACATCTCCGATCGTAAGCTGCGCAAGGTACTGCGCGATCTGGACGCGCAGGTCGCGCAGCTGGATGAGGCCGCCGACTGACGGACATGCCGTGCAACACACGGGCGGAAAGTTCACTTTCATCGGCCATAATAAGGGCAGTTTTATTCTGATCGGGAAAGGGACTCGATGGCCGTCAAGTTGGGCAGGATAGCGAAGCAGTCCAAGGCATACGAACACATTCTCATCATCATGCGTCACGCGAAGGCCGAACCGTTCGGGGAACACGGCGATCGTGATCGTCCGCTCGCCGACAAGGGCCTGAAACAGGCGAAGGCCGTGGGCAAGGGGCTGCTCGAACTCAAGCTCGTCCCCAACCGTATCGCCTGTTCCGGCGCCCTGCGCACGCAGCAAACCTGCGAGCGGATGCTCAAGATCTTCGGCGACGTGCCCAAGGTCGACTATCGGCAAAGCCTGTACGACGGCGGCCTGCAGGCCGTGCTCGACGAGCTTGCGCACACCAAGGACAAGCATCGCGTGCTCATGGTGCTTGGTCATGAGCCGACCATGTCGATCGTCAGCCAATGGCTGGCTTCACCCGAATCCGATCCGGCGACGCTCGACCGGCTCAACCTCGGCCTGTCCACCGCATCCGTCGCGATCTTTGGATCGAACAAGCCGTTCAGCCAATGGCAGCTGCACGACGCCGACCTTATCGCCGTCGTCACGCCCAACGACTTCGACTGAACGCCGACCGGGCCGTGCCGCCGCGTGACGACTTGGGCGTTCGCGGCATGTGCGGTTATAGTCTGCATTTATAGCGACACCCAAGTTCCCCTGATGTCTTATGACAGGCCGTTCTGTGATAGGTTGGCCGGGTTGCATTCGTAAGATTCGGGAGGAATCATGTCCGCACTGACTTCCGTTTCCGGTTTTCCGCGTATCGGTCAGAACCGCGAACTGAAGAAGATCATCGAAGCCTACTGGAAGGGTGCCGCCTCGCTGGACGATGTGCGCGCGACCGCCAAGGAGCTGCGAGCCAAGCACTGGAAGCTGCAGGCCGACGCTGGCGTCGATCTGATCCCCAGCAATGACTTCAGCTACTACGACCAGATGCTCGACACGGCGATCCTGCTCAACGTGATTCCGCAGCGCTACCAGCGTCTCGCGTTCGACAATCCGGAGGAGACGCTGTTCGCGATGGCCCGCGGCTATCAGGGCGACAAGGGCGACGTGACCGCCCTGCCGATGAAGAAGTGGTTCACCACCAACTACCACTACCTCGTGCCGGAGATCGAGCCGTCCACCGAGATCAAGCTCAACAGCACCAAGCCGTTCGACGAGTTCAACGAGGCCAAGGCGCTCGGCATCCTCACCAAGCCGGTGCTCATCGGCCCCTACACGTTCCTCAAGCTCGCCCGCAACGACAGCGCCGAGGAGATCGAGTATGACAAGGGCCTCGTGAACGCGGTCGCCGCCGTGTACGCCGAAGTGCTCGCTAAGTTCACCGAGCTTGGCGCCGCATGGGTGCAGATCGACGAACCGTACCTCGTACTCGACAAGGAGCCGGGCGACGTCGAACTGTTCAAGACCCTGTACACGAAGATCCTGCCTGCCCGCGACGGCAAGGTCAAGGTGCTGCTCAACACGTACTTCGGCCACATCGCCGACGTGTACGAGACCGTCAACCTGCTGGGCTTCGACGGCATCGGCCTTGACCTCAACGAAGGCAAGGACGAGAACCTCGCCGCCGTCCAGCAGTACGGCGTGAACTCCGCGACGACGATCTTCGCCGGCGTGGTCAACGGCCGCAACATCTGGCGCAACAACTACGCCGTGAGCCTCGGTCTGCTCGACGCGCTCAAGCAGGTCACGCCGAACGTCGCCGTGTCCACCGCCTCCTCCCTGCTGCACGTGCCGTTCAGCACCGAAGGTGAGACTGCGCTCGACCCGGCCGTGCTCAGGCACTTCGCCTTCGCCGTCGAAAAGGTCGGCGAACTGGTCGAGATCGCCAAGCTGGCCGACGCAAGCGACGACGAGAAGAAGGCATCCGCCGAACTGGCCGCCAATCAGGCGCTGTTCGACGGCACGCGCGTCGCCGCGGACCCGGCCGTCGCCGAGCGTATCGCCAAGCTCACGCCGGACGACTTCGTCCGTCAGCCGGCCCGCGCCGAACGCCAGAAGGAACAGCGCGAGGCCCTCGGCCTGCCGCTGCTGCCGACCACCACGATCGGCTCCTTCCCGCAGACCAAGGAGATCCGCGCCGAGCGTGCCCGCTTCCGCAAGGGCGAGATCACCAAGGACGAATACGACACGTTCATCAAGTCCCAGATCGACGCCTGCATCAAGCATCAGGAGGAGATCGGCCTCGACGTGCTCGTCCACGGCGAATTCGAGCGCAACGACATGGTCGAATACTTCGGCCAGAACCTCAACGGCTTCCTGTTCACCAAGAACGCGTGGGTGCAGTCCTACGGCACCCGCTGCGTGAAGCCCCCGATCGTGTGGGGCGACGTCTCGCGCGCCAAGCCGATCACCGTCGAATGGTCGAGCTACGCGCAGAGCCGCACCAATCATGTCATGAAGGGCATGCTCACCGGCCCGGTCACCATCCTCAACTGGTCCTGGCCGCGCGAGGACATCACCCACGAGCAGCAGACCCAGCAGCTCGCCCTCGCCATCCGCGACGAGGTGCTCGATCTCGAGGCCGCCGGCATCAAGGTCATCCAGATCGACGAGGCCGCGCTGCGCGAGAAGCTGCCGCTGCGCAAGACCGACTGGCACAAGAAGTACCTCGACTGGGCCATCCCCGCGTTCCGTCTCGTGCACTCCGGCGTCAAGCCGACCACGCAGATCCACACGCACATGTGCTACTCGGAGTTCAACGACATCATCCGCGACATCGACGCGATGGACGCCGACGTGATCTCCTTCGAGGCGTCCCGCGGCGACCTCGTCGTGCTGGACGCGATCCACGACGCGCACTTCGAGACCGAGGCCGGCCCGGGCGTCTACGACATCCACTCGCCGCGCATCCCGTCCGAGCAGGAGATCGAGGAGCGCATCTACGAGATCCTCAAGAAGATGGACGTCGAGAAGGTGTGGATCAACCCCGACTGCGGTCTGAAGACCCGCGGCAACGCTGAAACCTGGCCGAGCCTCGAGCATCTGGTCGCGGCTGCCAAGGCCGTGCGCGCCAAGCTCGCCTGATTCCGCCGATCACCACGGCTCCCCTCGCACGAGGGGAGCCTCTTCATGTAACCCCACGTACACACGTACAGGAGCATCAACCATGCACTCTCCGATGTTCTCGCTGGAAGTCTTCCCCCCGAAGCGCGATGCGCCGATCGGTACGATCTACGACGCGCTCGACGGGCTCGAAGGGCTCAAGCCGGACTTCATCTCGGTCACCTACGGCCACGGCACCCACGCCGACCGCACCGCCACCGCACGCATCGCCAACACGATCCGCAAGGACTACCAGATCCCCACGGTCGCGCACCTGACCGCCCTGTACTCCGACAAGAGCCGCATCGACGAGGCGCTCGACCTGTTCGAGGACGCCAAGGTGGGCGGCGTACTCGCCCTGCGCGGCGACCATCTCGACGGCTGCGAGCCGGTGGGCGTGTTCAACCACGCCAACGACCTGATCGCCTACATCCACGAGCGCCGGCCCGATCTCAAGATCTTCGCTGCCTGCTATCCGGAAGGGCACATCGAATCCGATTCGCTGGACGACGACATCGCGCACCTGAAACTCAAGGTCGACGCCGGTGCCTCGCATCTGATCTCCCAGCTGTTCTACGACAACGCCGACTTCTACCGGTTCCTCGACAAGGCACACGCCGCCGGCATCGACGTGCCGATCGAAGCGGGCATCATGCCCGTCACCTCGGCGAAATCCGTGTATTCGATGGCCGCGAAAAACCGTACGCGCATCCCCAAGGCCGTGGCTGCCATGCTCGACAAGTGGGGCGACGATCTGCCGTCGCTGCGCGCCGCCGGCATCAACTTCGCCGCACAGCAGATCACCAACCTCGTGGCGAACGACGTGGACGGCATCCACCTGTACACCATGAACCGCGCTGCCACCGCACGCCGCATCTGGCATAACGTGGAGCCGCTGTTCGCCCGGTGATATCGTCTGCGACCGTCCGGCCATGACCGAAACGGCCGCAGGATGCACATGTTGCGCCCGCAGGTGCAGTACATTGGAATGTTATGGACGCAACGCGAGATTTCAAGGTAAGCGCACGTGAACTGATCCACGCCGGACTGCAGGATCTGGACAACGCCCGCGAACAGTTCGGCAAGCTCGTCGCCGATGGCGTCGGCGAGCCGCGGTTGCGCGCACTGCTTGTCGCGCTGGAGAAGGCGTGCGATCCGGACGTGGCGCTGCGCAACCTGGTCGACATCATCAACGCCATGCAAAGCCAGGGACGGCCGTTGTCCGAGATCCTGCCCGACGACAAGGCCTTCGCCCGGCTCATCGCCGTGCTCGGCGTGTCCGACGCGATGGGCAAGTTCATGCGATTCCGTCTCGACCTGGTCGAGGCGGCCGCCAGCGACGCCTGCAACTCGCACCTGTTCAACCACGACCAGCGCCGCGACCACGTCCTGCGTTCGGTCGGCGCCGATCCCACGGACCGGGACGCGCCCACGGCCACGCTCGACCTCGCCGACGCGACCACCGCGCTGCGCCGCACCTACCGCAAGCAGCTCGCCGCCATCATCGCGCAGGACACCACCGCCGACGATCCGATCGCCCTGCAGCCACGCATCAGCGAGGAGCTGTCCGACCTCGCCGACGCCGCACTGGAAGGCGCGCTGGCCATCGCACGGCACGAGATCGACGGCAGCGAACACGTACGGTTCACCATCATCGGCATGGGCAAGCTCGGCGCGCGCGAACTCAACTATGTATCCGACGTCGACCTCATCTACGTCGTCGAACCGGCCGACCACGACATCGACCGCCAGACGCTCACCCGCATAGGCACCAAAATGGGCACGTTGCTGCAACGCGTCTGCCAGTCCGTCATCATGGGCGTCGCCGAGCCGACCCTGTGGCAGATCGATGGCGGCCTGCGCCCCGAGGGCAAGGACGGCCCGCTCGTGCGCACGCTCGACTCGCACCGCGGCTACTACGAGCAGTGGGCGGAGAACTGGGAGTTCCAGGCGCTGCTCAAAGCCCGGCCGGTCGCCGGAGACAAGCGACTCGGCCAGGCATACATGGACATGACGCAGCCGTTCGTCTGGGCCGCGTCGAAACGCGACAACTTCGTCTACGACTGCCAGAAGATGCGCAAACGCGTCGAGGACCTCATCGCCGCGCCGCTCAAGGACCGCGAGATCAAACTCGGCAAAGGCGGACTGCGCGACGTGGAATTCACCGTGCAGATGCTGCAGCTCGTGCACGGCCGCACCGACGAATCGCTGCGCACCTCGTCCACGCTCGAATCGCTGCAACGCCTGTCCGACGGTGGTTACGTGTCGCGCAAACAGGCGGTGAAGCTCTCGTGGGACTACCGGTTCGAACGCGTCATGGAGCACCGCCAGCAGATGTGGGCGCTCAAACGCACCCACCTGTTCCCCGACCTCGGCCCCGGCAGCGTCGGCGGTCTCGACCGCAAGCGCAACGTCACCGACGAGGCGCTCAACCAGAACTCCGAACTGCGCCGCCTCGCCCGCGCGTTCGGCATGCATCCCGAGGAGCTTGTCGAACGCTACGACGAGACGCGCCGCGAGGTGCGACGGCTGCACATGGACATCTACTACCGCCCGATGCTGCCGATCGCCGCCTCGTCCGACGGCGACGAGGTGACCCTGTCCGAACAGGCCGCGCACGAACGCTTCGCTTCCATCGGTTTTGCGGACACCGACGCCGCCATGCGCCACGTGCAGGCGCTCACCTCCGGCGTCTCGCGCGCGGCGAAGATCAACCGCATCATCCTGCCCGCCGTGCTCCAGTGGCTCGGCCAAGGGCAGAACCCCGACATGGGCCTGCTCAACTGGCGTAAGCTCGAGGAGCACTTCGGCACCGACAGCGAATACCTCGGGTTCCTGCGCGACTCCACCTCCGCGGCGCAACGCCTGTGCCACATCCTGTCCAACTCTCGGTTCCTCGGCGACGCGCTCAACAAGTCCGTCGTCTCGGTCACCTGGCTCGGCGACGACGACCGGCTGCGGGCGCGGTCGCGCGAGAGCCTCGACGTGCAATGCGTGTCGTCGCTGGCCCGCAACTCCGACAACATCAACGATTTCGCCACGTCGATGCGCGCGATGCGCCGCCACGAGATCGAACGGATCGGCCTGGCATGGATGAGCGGTGTGATGGACGACGCCGATTCGCTGCACGGCATGACCGACGTGTACGACGCGATCATCGACGCGTCGCTCACGTGGGCGATCCGCAGCCAGTGCCGCGAACTCGGCCTGCCGGAGAACCGCCCGCCGGTCGCCATGGCGGTGGTCGCGATGGGCCGGTACGGCGGACGCGAGGTCAATTTCAGCTCCGACGCGGACGTCATCATCATCTATCGGCCGAACGGCGACGTCATCGGATCCGGTGCGGAGGACGCCGGCACCGGCGCGAGCGGCGCGTTCGACGAACAGGCCGCCAACCAGTTCGCACGCAAGGTCTGCGAATCGTTGCGCCAGATCCTGCAGGGGCCGACCACGCTCGAACCGAAGATCGAACTCGACATGGACCTGCGCCCCGAAGGCAAGAACGGGCCGCTGGTACGTTCCTACGACTCCTGCTGCGAATACTACACGTCTTGGGCCAGCACCTGGGAGCATCAGGCGTTGCTGCGTGCACGCTACGCGGCCGGCGACCGCACGCTCGCCGAGGATTTCCTGCGCGACATCGCCGACCCACTGCGCTACCCGGTCAACGACCTGACCGACGCGCAACTCGGGGAGATCCGCAAGCTCAAGGCGCGCATGGAGGCCGAACGGCTGCCTCGCGGCGTGCGCCGGGAACGGCATCTCAAACTCGGCAAGGGCGGGCTGTCCGACGTGGAGTGGACCGTGCAGCTGCTGCAGCTGCGCCATGCCGGCGACCATGCGGCGCTGCGGCTCAATTCGACGCTCGAGACGCTGGACGAACTGGAACGCATGACGATCATCAGCACCGCTGACGCGATCGTGCTGCGCAAGGCGTGGCGCATGTGCACGGCCGCACGCAACGGCAACTATCTGTGGAACGGGCGCGTCAATCAGGCCGACATCCTGCCGGACGACATCTATTCGCTCGGTGGCATCGCCGTGTACCTCGGCTACGATGCGCACCGCGGCCAGCATTTCGAGAACGACCTGCTTGGCGCGATGCGCAAGGCGCGCGACGTGACCGAACGGCTGTTCTACGGCCGTTGATCCGCCGGGACGTCGCGCTACTATAATGTCTTGCAATGTCAGCAAAGGAGCAACCATGACATCGAGCAAGCTGCTGTTCATCGACATCGACGGCACGTTGGCCGACGAGCACCACGTCGTCCCCGAATCGGCGCAACGCGCCTGCCGGCAGGCGCAGGCCAACGGCCACAAACTGTTCATCAGCACAGGCCGGTCATTGCCGAAGATCGAACGCAGCATCCTCGACCTCGGCTTCGACGGCGTGGTGTCCGTGGCCGGCGCGCAGGCGAACATCGGCGACCGCATCCTGTTCCAGCATCTCGTCTCGCCCGAGGCCATCGATGCGGCGAACGCGTACTTCGTGCGGCACGGCATCGAAAGCTACCAATGGCAGGGCGCGGACGGCATGTACATCTCGCGCGGCTATCTGCGGCATCTGCAGGCGAAGCAGACCGCGTGGGGGAGCAGCGAGTTCTCGCGGTTCTGGCATCTCATCGACGAGGTGGAAGTGCCCGAGGGCACGACGTTCGGCCATGTGATCCGTGCAAGCAAGGGCTCGTATTTTACTGGACCCGATCCCGACGTGAGCTTCGAGGACGTGAGCCGCGATATGAGCCCGTGGTTCGTGAACGTGCACGGCTCATACGACAAGATCTCGCCGAACAACGGCGAGCTGCTCATCAATGGTGTGGACAAGGGAACCGCGGTGCGCGAGGTCGCGCGATTGCTCGGCTATGACATCGCCGACACGATCGCCATCGGCGACAGCGACAACGACGCCGCCATGCTCAAGGTGGCGGGAACCAGCGTGGCCATGGGCAACGCCACGTATGGCATCCAGGAGTTCACCGACATGATGACCACCGACATCCACGACGACGGACTGGCGAATGCGTTCGCGATGCTGGGGCTGGTGTGATGGGTTGATGGACTGATGTGATGGACTGATGGTCGCGGGTGCGGTGGTGATGCACAGTCGCGGTGCGCTGTTGCACGACACGCCGTCTGATGGTCGTCGTGCGTTAACCGGGAGGTTGTTTTAGCGTCCTACACTGATGGCAGCGGGTTGGTATGGCCTGTTTCGACACGCCGAAGGAACCGTGTGTTTGCAACGGTTTCGTCGGTTCTTTTGTGATGCGATTTGCGCGATTCGGTGGTCGCGTGTAAATTCATATCTCGCTGCTCAGCACGGCGGACTTCTCCAAGAGATTGAAGAAAGCCTGCTGATGTGGTGGTGGTTTGAGAACTCAAGAGCGTGTTTGTACTACTTTTTAGAGTCAATGTTTTGATTGCCAGTCCGCTTGCCTCCTCTGGCTGTTTCGGCCGGGGGTTCTGCGAGAGCAGGTGATGGTGAGCGGGGTTTTTGTGCGAACGTCCTTCCTTATAGGATGTTCCGTCAATATGTATTGAGAGTCATCTGTCGATGCTCTTTCATGAAGTTTTTTTGTGGAGGGTTCGATTCTGGCTCAGGATGAACGCTGGCGGCGTGCTTAACACATGCAAGTCGAACGGGATCCGACCAGCTTGCTGGTTGGTGAGAGTGGCGAACGGGTGAGTAATGCGTGAC
>NZ_WBSM01000015.1 GCF_009299505.1 Bifidobacterium ramosum
GCTCCGGCCAAGAAACAAACCGACAGTTGAATGACACCGACATGACGCATGTGTCAACCATGCCCCAGGACATACCGTCAACCATGCCCCGACACATGCGTCATTTAGGCCCCGAGACATTACATTTCCCCATTGAAGACAGGTATCGCTAATTCCGTTTTAACGATATTTGGATTAAAGCCGCTCGCGTGGTTGGCGGATGACAATCTGGCCCGTTGGTGCGTTATCATCGTGGCGGTCTGGGCTCAGGTCGGTTGGCATGCGACGCTGTATTTGGCATATATGCAGGCAATTCCGGCCGATCTCTATGAACAGGCTTTGGTGGACGGTGCGAATAGTCGTCAGCGTTTCATCCACATCACGCTACCGCAACTGACTCCGGCGATGACGGTTTCCATCTTCCTGCTCATGAATGGTGGATTAAAGGTATACGATCTTCCGTACACGCTAACCCAAGGTGGGCCGGGATACGCCACCAACACGATTACGCAATCCATTATCCTGCGAGGTATTGGCCAGTCCGAGTATGGTGTCGGGTCTGCATTGTCCGTATTGTTCACCGTTGCAACATTGATCATTTTGGTGCTGCAAATGAACATTTCTCAGCAAGTCGATAGGAGGTTCTCATGAATCGGGATTCACTGGCTAGAAAAGCGGTTCGGTCTATCTTGGTGCTGGCTCTGGCGTGCGTCTGCGCAGTGCCGTTATATTACGTGTTGGTTAGCGCATTCAAAGACAAGGTCGAGATGATGCGTAATCCTTTAGGACTGCCGTCTCATCTCAATCTCGACAATTTCATTCAGGCGTTTCAAAGTGACACTTTGGGAACGGCTTTTCTTAACACAATAATCGTTACGGTATTTGGGGTCATTATCCAAGTACTGATTGGGTCACTTGCTGCATATGGCATGACTCTTCACAAGAATGTGTTTACGGTCGTCATGGGTTTGGTGCTGGTCGTCGCGTTTGCCGTGCCGGCTCAGGCGGTGATGTTGCCGCAGTACCGAATGGAAGCGTCGCTGGGTCTTGTCGATACGTTGCTGGGCGTCATCGTGCTCTATGCCGGGGGATGCGTCTTCTGTTATTTCCTGATTATCGGATATATGACCAAGTTGCCTCGCGAATTGTTGGAAGCTGCTCGTATCGATGGAGCTGGTGCGTTCCGCACGTACTGGAGTGTGGTTCTACCTCTTACCCGACCCATTCTCGCCACTGTTGTGATTTTTCAGGCTCTGGGATCGTGGAATGACTTCCTAACTCCGAGCGTGTACTTGTCGACTCCGGACAAACGAACTCTGGTACTGGAGATCTATGCGGCGGCCTCGACTTACTCCACTAACTGGCCGCTGTTCATGGCCACGACGGTAATTGCTTTGACTCCAGCAGTTATCTTCTTCGTCTGCTGCCAGAAGTACATTGCGGCAGGTCTGGTTGCTGGAGCAGTGAAAGGATGACATGTCGCGGATGGGCCATTCATTGCGAAGTGCTTGTTTCACGTGGAACAGTGCAACTGGGCGTATGACTGATCCGAACTTCTGAAGGCTATTGGAGCCTGACTGCCGCCAGGCTCCAATAGGATGTCGTTTGTGCTGCTGATCGTCAGGCGATGCCTTTTATGGTTGCCAATTTGCGCAAGCTTGTGTCCATGCGTCGCAATGCCTCGTCATATAGCGCTTCGCTTGGCACGGCACCGTACATCACTCGCAGAAAACCTTCGCCAAGCGGGGTGAACCATGTGCCAAGGCCTACGCCCACTTGTGCGTCTTTAATCAGCCAATCACGTACTTCCTCGCTGGTGCCCAATCGACTGACGTTCATCCAAAAGTAGAAACCGCCTTCCGGCAACGGACATGATATGCCGGGAATGTCATCCAGTATGCGTTGCCCACGTTCTCGACGTGACCTCATGAGTTCCACCCAGTCGTTAGCATATTGCGGATCATTGAATGCGGCGGCGGCGCCGATTTGGGCGAAGGTGTTGGTTGGGCCGTGCATGTTGAAAATGGCGGGCTTGAGAATGGGAAACAGTTCTTTTGGCACCACCATGTACGCCACGCGATACCCTGTGAGGCCCATGTCCTTGGAGGTGCCGAACACGCTGATGGTGCGTTCGCGCATGCCGTCAAGCGTGGCGAACGTTACGTATTCTTTGTCGTATACCTGTCGCTCGAAATCCTGATCAACGA
The DNA here is from genome assembly GCF_009299505.1 of Bifidobacterium ramosum. GTDB lineage: Bacteria > Actinomycetota > Actinomycetes > Actinomycetales > Bifidobacteriaceae > Bifidobacterium > Bifidobacterium ramosum. The sequence goes on from NZ_WBSM01000015.1 coordinate 2,187, forward strand.
CGGCGATGAGATTGTGCCGCTCGAGGATATCGGCCAGGCCGAGTAACTCTTCGCGATCGTAGACCGTTCCTGTCGGATTGTTGGGATTGGTCAGCACGATGCATCGAGTATGTTCAGTGATGCGTGATTCGATGGCATCGAGATCCAGATGAAAACCGGTTTCTTCGCGTACGGGAACAGGTACGTTGATGGCTCCGATCTGCAGGACGTCGTTGATGTTCTCGGAGAATCCCGGCTCGATGTTCAGCACCTCATCCCCCTGATTTGGCGTAACGCAGATGCGTATGCCGAGGTACAGTCCCATGGCGGAACTGGGAACTACCAGCAGTTCGGTTTCGGGGTCAACGTCGAGTCCGTTGAACGTCTTGAGCTTATGAACCAACGCCTCACGCAGTTCCGGTTCGGCATATCCATTGGCGAGGGAATAATGTGTCCGTCCTTCGTCCAGAGCATGCTTCGTGGCGTCGATGACGTGTGAAGGGAGGCATGGTTCCGGGAAAAAGAGATCGGCTCCGGTAAGGAGAATCTTCCGCTCCGGATCCATGGAGTCATAGGGTGTGAAGTCGGGGGAGACGATATGTCGCCATGACGGGTCGATGTTGAGCATGGTGTTTCCTTGAATGGCAATACGGTGGACGGTGAATGTTGGATATCAACAGACTGCCGTCATGGTCATATCCATGACGGCAGTGGAAGAGGATTTCGCCTTGCGGAAGAAAGGTTGTCTATCGACTACTTCTGCTTGGTGATCTGATAGTACATTGGCACGGAATCCCAGCCGAAGGTGACGTTGCTGACCTTCGAGGCCCAGACGCCGTCGACGTTCTGATACCACAGCGGCACTGCCGGCAGGTCCTCAAGCAGGATTTCTTCTGCCTGCTGGAACTTCTTGATAGCATCATCGGAAGAGGTGGATGCAGCTCCCTCGTCGATCAGTGCATCGAACTTCGGGTTGCTGTATCCCTCAAGGTCGCTGCTGGCGCCGGTGCGGTAGTTTTCATTGAGGAAGTTGAACAGCGACGGCCAATCCGCCTGCCAGCCGGCTCGAATGGCGCCCTTCAGCTTGCTGTCGAGGCGATCTTCGAGTGATGCGGAGAAGGTTGGATAGGGGTCGCCCTGCGCCTTGATACCCAATGTGTTCTTGATGGAATTGCACACCGCATCGACCCATGTCTTGTGTCCGCCATCTGAGTTGTAGGCAATGTAGAACGTCTCATCCCCGTAGTCGGAGATCTCGTTGGCCTGCTTCCATAGTTCCTGCGCCTTCTCCTTGTTGTAGGTCAGCACTTCACTACCTTTGAGAGATTTGGTGTATCCGTCGACGGCCGGTGAGGAGAAGTCCGTGGCTGCAGTACGGGTATTGTTAAATATCTTCTTGACGATGGTGTCGCGGTTGATCGCATAGGAAATGGCCTTACGGCGTAACGCTCCTTCTTCGCCGCTCCAGTGCTTGAGATAGTAGGGGATGCTGATCGACTGGAAAATAGCGGCTGGCTGGTTGACGCTATGATCGGGGAAATCCTTGGCGACGCTGGTGATAGCCGAGTCCGGGATGGTGTCGAGCACGTCAAGGTTGTCGGATTGCACGTCGGCGTAAGCGGAGTTCAAAGAAGTGTACAGCGTGAAGGTGATGCCGCCGTTCTTGGGCTTGCGTACACCCTTGTAATCGGGGTTGGCGACCAATTCGATCTTGGAATCATGCTGCCATGCATTGTCTCCGGCCATCTTGTATGGACCGTTGCCGATCGGATGTTCTCCGAATGATTTCATGTCTTTGAAAGCGACGGAGGGAACCGGGGCGAATGCCACATATCCTAGGCGCATCAGGAAGTCGGATTCCGGCTTGTTCAGTGTGACGGTGAAAGTAAGATCATCCTTCTTCTCTAAACCGGTAAGGTCGGAGTCTGTGGAGTCGGAATAGCCTTTGATATTGCTGAAGTAGGAAGCCGCTTGCAGGCCGTTGCTGAGTTTTGCCGTATAGTTCCATGCGTTGATAAACGAATCGGACGTCATCTTCTCGCCGTTGGTGAAAGTCCAGCCGTCCTTGAGCGTGATGGTCCATACGGTACTGTCATCGTTGGGAGTGATCGATTTTGCCGCATCGAGTACGGGCTTGCCGTCCTTGTCGTAGGTGACCAAGCCGGCGAACAGTTGGGTGGCGACCTTCGCGCCGCCGGATTCCACCGATTGCATTGGCGTCAGGGGATTCAGTGGTTCGGAACCGTTGGTCGTGATGACCGCGGTCTTGTCATATGACTCCGATGACGTGGTCTTGGTGTTGCTGGACGATGCCCCGCATCCGGACATTGCCAGAGTGAGTGCGGCGATCAGGGCCGTTGCCTTCGCCGCCTTGCTGATCCTGTTCATGTCCCTTCCTTTCTCTGATTGCGGACATGTGATAACCATATTCGAAAAATGCTATTCATTTGTTAACTAATATTGAAATTATGTTACGCATATGAAATATCATTATGATGATCGTGTCATGTTTGTAAGGAATAATGGAGATATGGCTTGCAAGGTGGAATGCGAACCACGGACACGGACCTTCCGAAAGGAGCATCGTATGGCAAAGGCGTTCATCATATACGCAAGCACGGCGTCGGCGGATATGCACCATCTCATCGCACATGACGTGCATGATCCGTTCATGTATATTCATACCGATGGAGGCGCGAATTATGTAGCGTGCAGCACGTTGGAAAGCGCGCGCATGCGCGATGTGCCCGGCGTGACCGTTATGCCATTGGAAAGCCTTGGCTTTGACGATTTCAAAGCGAAAGAGCCCGATGAAACCACCGCCGAACTTGATTGCTATGCTGAGGCTCTGCGACAAACAGGAGTGACTTCCGCTCTGATTCCTCCGACCTTCCCCACGCAAGCTGCCGATTTCCTACGGGCAAGAGGGGTCACTCTGACCGTGGATGAGGCGTTCTTCTCCGATGCCCGACGCTGCAAGACGCAATCCGAGTTGGAAAGCATCATGCGGGCTCAGCGAGCGGCAGAGGAGGCGACCGCCTACGTGTCTGATGCACTGTACCGCTCGGATGTTGCTGAGGACGGCGGACTGATTCTCGATGACAAGCCGCTGACCTGCGAGCATTTGCAGTATCTCGTTCGTCTGGCATATCTGAAGCATGGTTGCGACGACGGCGGCACTATTGTCGCACACGGTCCGCAAACATGCATCGGCCATTGCGCCGGCTTCGGACAAGTGTATGTCGGCGAGCCTGTCACCGTGGATATCGATCCGCGCGACCTTGCTCGCGGCTGCACCACCGATATGACGCGCACCTTCGTCAAGGGTGAAGTCAATGACGAACTGAAGTTCTACTATCGCCTGGTCAAAGAATCATATGACCGCACTCTCGCGGCGATCCGGCCGGGCATTGCCACGGCGGAGCTGCATCGTATTTCCTGCCAGCCGATGATTGAAGCGGGGCAGCCCACTCAGCTGACCAAAAAGCCCGGCGAATCATTGGTCGAAGGATACTTCCACTCGCTGGGCCACGGCGTCGGGCTGGAGGTGCACGAACCGCCATCGCTGAACCAGACCCCCGGCGAATTGGTTGAAGGTGATGTCATCGCCATTGAGCCGGGGTGTTATCGCCAAGGCTTCGGCGGTGTGCGACTGGAAAGTCTGGTGTTGGTGACGAAGGATGGCGGCAAACTGCTTGCTGATTATCCGTATGAGCTTACGCCTCAGCCGCTTGACGCCAAATACCAAGACTGAGCAGATGTGGAAGGTCCATCGAAAGGACCATTACAGAAAGGCGGATCTCATGACGATGGATCCACGCATTCTCGAGCAACGTGACAGCATCGTGGATCGATGGCGAACGATTTGCCGGTTCGCATCCACCGCGGATAACCTGCCGGAAATCCACCGCGCTGCGCGATGGCTGGAATCCCAGCTGCAGCCGCTCTTCAGTGAGGTTGGAACAATTCCGGTCGAAGGATACGGTCCGGTGGTATACGGCATTGAACGTGGCCGATCAGCGAAAACGCTCATGCTGTACAACCATTACGATGTGCAGCATGCTGGCGACGAGAAGCAGTGGATTCATCCGCCATACGAAGCGCAGATACATGACGGTGTCCTGTATGCCCGCGGCGCTTGCGATGATAAGGCCGATGTGGCAGGTCGCCTCGACTCCTTTCGATTGTGGAAACAGGAACATGGAGGAGTGCTTCCCTATACGGTGATCTATTTCGCCGACCCATGCGAGGAGATCGGCTCACCGGGATTGGAGAACGTACTGCGCGACCATGCTGAACTATTCCGATCTGACGCATGTCTCTGGGAAAGCTATTTGCGGGAAGAAGATGGCAGTCCGTCCATCGGATTCGGATGCCGTGGCTCGTTGAGCGTGCGCATTAGCGTGCGAGCGCTCAAGGATGGTATCCATCCGTCGTATGGCACGGTTGTGCGTTCGGCTCCTTTGGAGGTCATGAAGATCGTTGCCGGTCTGACGACGGATGATGGATTAGTCGCCGTGAAAGGCATGCGTGATCTTGCGATCAAGGCATCGCCTGAAGCCTTGCGGCGGGTTCGGCGCATCGGTGTGCCCAGTGAATCACTGCGTCTGAATGAATCCACCGATCCGAATCCGCAAGCTGATATGGATGAGCTGCGTCGTCGATTCATTTTTGAACCGGGAATGAGTTTGGCCGCGTACGATTTGGATTCCAGTAGTGTACGAAGCATTCCTCCGGAATGCTCGGCGCGAGTGCGGTTCAGTTTGGTGCCCGGCATGGATCCGAAACAGTGTCTTGCGCTGATTCGAGCACATGTGGCGCAGCGAAATCCCGATGCTGTCGTGGAAATGATCGATAGCATCGAACCGGCATATTCATCCCCCGATTCCTGTTTCGGTCAGTCAATCACAGAGGCCGCGCAATCCGCGTACGGTAAACCTCCGGTCATATACGACATCATGACTGGAGCCGGACCGGGCGCGATGTTCCTTAAATATCTGGGGGCTCCCATCGCGTCTCCGACAGGTACGCTGCGTCCGGACGGCAATATGCATGGCTACAATGAGCACGGAGCAGTTGAAGATTTTCTGACGCATGCCAACTTTACGTTGACATTGCTTAGAGAGTTGGAATCGCACGGATTTGGTCGTGGCGATCAGTAGTGTAGACACCAGATAGGGGCGGTATGACAGAGCAGACGAACGGAGATGGTGAGTCTTCAGCATTGGATATTCATGGTCTGTTGGAAGTGGATTATCCTCCGGCGACATTAGACGATACCGATCGTCGTCTGCTCATGCTGATGAATGAGGATTCATCGCGATCACAACGCTCTCTTGCCGGAGAACTCGGTATCTCTGCTCCCACTGTCGCTGAACGTATACAGCGACTGCAACGACTGCATGTCATCGAGCGGAAAGGGATCATCGCCAATCATTCTGCACTGGGTTATCCCATTCTTGTCGTCATGCCGATGAGCATCGAGCAGGATGCCAACCCTGCGCGTATCGTTACCGCCCTACGCGAGATCCCGCTGTTGACGGAGTTGCTGCTGCTGACCGGCAGTTACGACATGATGGCGCGGTTTATGGTGCGTGACCATAAACAGCTGCAATGGCTGTTGCTTGAGCGTGTATGGTCGATCCCGGGATTGCGACACGTTGAGACGATGATCAGTCTGGGATCGTTGTGCAGTCGTGACCAACTTGATGTTGCGCTTGGTGATGGAGTCGATAACTAAGTGACTGAGCCGTTGGAAGCTTGACGATGCCGTGCGTATGCCATCGAATCCAAGGTGCTAACCGTCAAAGATATTCCGGCATCCTCAAATTCAGTTCTTTCGAGGGGTCGCAGAACATTGCCGATGTGTTTGAATGCGATGTTCAATAGTGATTACTCTGATCACTTTGATCACTCTGTCCATTTTGACCACTTTATGATATCATGTAGAGGTCGAAAGGAACCATCATGAACATCGCGACAACCGCAACCACGACCAAAGGTGTAGCGCAGCTGTCCGACGGCAAGGGCAACGTGCTTGAACTGACCCCGGAGGAATACGAGCGTGCGCGTGAGGCCGTACTGAACGTCGCAGGGCAGGCTGCTGAGCACATCACCACCGGAGACGCGGCTAAGATCCTCGGCGTATCCCGTAGGACCGTCATGCGTATCCTTGATGGTGGCCTTATTCCGTACACCCGTCTCGGAAGCAAGACCTACCGGTATATGAAGCTCGATGACGTGCTGGAATACAAGAAACGTAGTGAACACGAGCGGAAGGCGGCCATGGACGAGATCCACGAGATCATGGACTCCGCAGACGTGTCCGACAAGGCGATCGCCGAATATCTCGCCCGGTTCAAATGAGCGGGGTGACGGGTGAAGGCATTCATCGACGCGAACGTATTCGTTTCCAAATGGATCTGTGATGTGACCCTCTCGGTGGCGGAGTCATCCCTTTGTGAATTGTCCTGGAGTTCGAAGGTGCTCGACGAGGCAAGGGAGCCTCTGAAACGTCTTCAGAAACTTGATGACATGACGGTTGACCGATACTATCGAGCGATGAACAGGGCTTTCCCGCAAGCCAACGTCGATGGGTGGGAGCCGCTGGAGCAATCAATCGTGCTTCCCGACCTGGATGACAGGCACGTCGTCGCGGCGGCGATGCAAGCGGGCGTGGATGTGATCGTCACATTCAACCTCAAGGACTTTCCTTTGGACGCACTTGCCGAGTTTGGGTTGCGCGCGGTGTCGCCGGACATGTTTCTTGTTTCCATCATTGATGGACATCCCGAGGAGACATTGCGTGTCATGAACGCGCTGGTCTCTTCGAAGAAGCGGCCTCCGCGTACCATGCAGGAGGAGATCCAACACCTCAGGGCCACCGGAGCGCCGCTGTTCGCCTCAAGACTCGAGGAATTCTTGAGCTGAATGGTGGAGTTGACGGACATACAGCCGATATGTCCGGTCGAATCGGCTGTATGTCCGTTGGGATGGATGGGCTGGGATGAAATGCGGCTCTCGTGTTGCGGAATTTTGCGGGGGGGGGGCTAGTATCGGGGCGGGCTTGATGAGCGGCTGTGCCGGCGGTGCCGGCGAGTCCGTTTCCTCGGTGTCTGCTGCAGCGGAGGTTGGCGTGGGAACGTCGCCGCCGAGGATGCTGAGGAATACCGAGGATGTCGGACGGTGCCGGAAACCGTCATATGACGTGACGCCGTGCGACGTCGCGGATAACGGAATGATGAGGGGGACATCATGCGTGGGCTGGCGATGCTAAGCGTAGCGTTGCGATGGGCGTTGGTCGGCATGACGCTGTCGATGCTGAGCAACGCGATTTTCGAAGGATCGGTGATCCCGTCCATTCTGCTCGTCGGCTTGCCCGCATGGGTGATCGCATTCCGCAGGACATTCGGCCTGATCATCGATTTCGCGTCGCCAGTCGCCGCGTGGATTGTACAATGTTGCGGCTCGTTCCGTTCGCTCGCCACCGCTGAGGGCGTCGAAGGCGCGCTCTGCCTCGCGGTCGCAGTCGTGCCAAGCGGCTGGCCGTACTGGAAATGGCTGTTGTTGGCCCTGTCCTGTCTGCTGCTCATGACCGGTCAGATCATCGACGTGGCCGGCGAAGTCTTTGAAGTGGATGCGGCGGCCGGTGACGACGATATGCTCGTGCGATACAGCGGATACGTCGGCGTGATCTCCAGCGTTGCCGGCACGCTGCTCGGTCAGGTCGCCGGATCGGCCATCGCGAACGCGTCGATCACGGCGATGCTGCTGACGTCCGCTGCGCTGTCGTTCGGCTGCGCGCTGACGCGATTCCGTACGCGCGATCTCATGCCGTCCAGTACGTTGCGCACAGCGGAGACAGTCGACGAGACGGCCGATGCGAACGCTGACGCAGACGACGTCATCGATGACGCCGGCACAGTCGCGGCGCCATCCGATACGTCCGATACGTCCGACGCGTCCGAGGATCCCTCCATCAAGGCCTCCACGTCGCCCGATCAGACCGACTGCTGCGGTCACGTTGAGCATGATCACGCCGATCGCAACGATGATGAGCGCGACCATCACACACATCACACATCCACCGAACGATCCGGCCAATCCGACGAACAAACCACGCGCCCGGCGACGTCACGGCCACGCCCATCGTCATTGACGACTACCAAACTGTTCGTCGCATCGTTACTGCTCGCACTCATCCCGTCATTGTGGACCAGCTACGCGCTGCTCGGCCTCGGCGCCACATACGGCGGCGACGCATTGACGATCCTGTATGCGTGCGGCGGCATCGGCAGCATCATCGGATCGTTCGTCTACATGCGCGGTTCGCATCGTCTCGGCATGCGTCGCATCGCTACGATCGGCATCGCCGCAACGGCCGTCAGCCTGATCATCGTGCTGATCCCGGCGCTGCCGGCCGCATGCGTAACCTGGCTGATCAACGGATTCGGCTACGGACTGCTGGCGCAGGCCGTGATCGTGTCGCGGCAGCTTCTGTTGCATGGCAACGATCTCGCCCGGTTCAGCGGACGGTCACGGTTCGCGTTCGCGATCGGCAGTGCGGTCGGTACGTGGGGAGGCTGGCTCGGCAGCGCGCACTGGCGGCTGCTTGCGGCGATCGCACTGGTACTGTGCGCCGGTTTCGTACCGCTGCTGCGCGCCATGCCGCACACGACCACGTCGTCGCATCGCGCATAGAGCAAGTGCAGCCAGGCGATCCGTCAACAAACGCAACGATCCCGTGCCGCCAACGTAATCAATACGTACACGGCACGGGATCCTCATATCACATCACCGATTCGACATCACAGACATCATGGAATGCACAAGCGACGCAACGCAACCGTCGTTCGTTGTCGTCCGTCGTCACCTATCCGCCGTCGCCGGATCATCGAATCGTCAACGCATCGGTATCAATACGGGAAATCAGGCCTCCGCAGCCGCGGCCGGCGCGGCCTCCTCGGCCTTCTCCGCCTCGTCATCGGCCTTGGCGGCGTCCTTGTTCAGACCAAGATCGACCGGCGACGAGCTGTTCTCCCACGGCTCCTCCCACGGATCGTAATCCGGGTTCTGCTGCTTGTAGATGTACAGGCCCACCAGGCCGGCGAGCAGAGCGCCGAACAGCAGCGCAAAGAACTTCCAACCGTTAGAAGACTTGTTCTCCATGACGGCTCCTTTCCCAATCGTGCGGCCGGCTTGCCCATCCAAGCCAACTCTGCTCTCCATCTTAGAACGCGGAATGTGACGATTGGGTGGATTTACACGGCCTTGGCCGCAAAGTCGCCGCCCGTGCGCCGGGCTCGTTGGCCGCTTGTCGGTCGATTGCCGGTAGAGTGAGACGCATGGCATATCACGGTTTCAGTCTGTTCCCCGGTTCCCCGACGCTGCGCGAACTGTTCGACAAACGCACGATCCGCTACCATTGGCGCGACAACGGACCGGTGATCACCACCGTGATTCTGCTGGCGTGCGTCGCCGTATGGGTCGTCGAGCTGCTGCTCGCGCTCGTATGGCCGGGCGGCCTGAGCGCGTTGCTTGAATTCGGCATGTTCCAGCCGATGCTCGCCACACGCCATCCGTGGACGTTCGTCACGTCGATGTTCCTGCACCAGCCGACGTCGATCCTGCACATCCTGTTCAACATGCTCACGCTGTGGTCGGTGGCGCCGGTGCTGGAACGCATGATGGGGCATTGGCCGTTCTTGGCGCTGTACATGCTGTCGGGCATTGGCGGTGGGCTCGGCATGATGGCGTGGGGTGTGATCTGGCCGGGCGGCGCGGGATGGCTGAGCGCGGCGTATGGTGCGTCGGGCGCGCTGTTCGGGTTGTTCGCGGCGATGCTGATCGTGTACCGTCGCGTCGGTGCGGATATCAGTTCGATGCTGGTGTGGATGGTGATCAACTTCGCGATGCCCGTGGTGGTGCGGGGGATCGCATGGCAGGCGCACGTCGGCGGGTTCCTGATCGGTGCGCTGTTCACGTGGCTGTTGGTGTCACCGAAACCGCGGTGGTCGCGCGGCAAGAGTCTGGCGTATCGGACGACGGTGTACGGTGTGGCCGTGTTCGTGCTGATGGTGGTGCTGGTCGCGGTGTGTGATTTGCGCAATCCGATGGTGATGGGGTTCCTGTTCGGGTGATGTGAGCGGCCGGGCGGGTGTGGGCTGCTTGGCTTGTCGCGTTGTCTGGCGCGTTTTGTGATGACGGACATACCGCCGATTGTGATGGCGCGATCGGCTGTATGTCCGTTTTTTGATGATTTGTTGGTGGGGTTGCAGGAGCGTGGGAGGGACTGCGGGGTCGCGGGACCATGGGGATGGGGCTGTGGGACTGCGAGACCGGTGGAACTGCGGTCCATCTCCGTGTTCCCTTGTCTGCTCGAGTTGTCCCTCTGTCCGCAGTCTCTCTCCTTAGCCCCGCTTTATCTTCTCAACGGACATACAGCCGATTTCGTGGGGTAAATCGGCTGTATGTCCGTTAAGGGGAGGGGAGGTGGGACATGGAGGAAAGCGATCGATAGTCGTCGTTTCGCTCCGACGGACATACAGTCGATTGAGAGTATGTAATCGGCTGTATGTCCGTTGAGATAGGGGTGGCATGAGAATGGGGAGGGGCGAGCGACGGCTGCGCGGTGAGCAGCAGGTACGTGACGGGTGTGCAGGAATTACACACATGTAGTTTTCCACAAAATGTGGAAAACAATGTGGATAACTTGGGTATAACTTCGAACAAACGGTGGATAAGTTGTGGCGGAAAACTGTGCGGTTATCCACAATCCTTGAAATTCCAACGTTTGTGGATTGTGGATAATGTGCACAACCAGTTATCCACATATCAACACATGCAGTTATGCACAAAATGTGGATAACTATGGGGATAACTGGTGGATAAGTGTCGAACCTGAGTGGATAACCGCCTACGTATGGTGGATAGTCTGTGGATAAGTTGTGGATAACTCCGAAAAACATTGGAATTGCAACATTCTCGTCGGTGGATAACTTGTTCCGCATATTGGAATATCGGAGCGTGCCAAAAGCGCGCAACGTATGAAGCGACGATCCGTTACTCGTTCTTGACTTTCCGTCGAGGAAAGTGTTATCCTTTCCATAACGGAAACAATCATGGTGATGCGCAACCCGTGAACGCTTCCGGACCGGTCAATCAATCGCACGATCGAACCGCACCGACACGCGGTACCGATCGTTCCTCTGCACACGAAACCCGTCCCGTTCGCATCTAGTTCACCGTATCCGCCGTCGCCCGTCGCCGGTGCCGAGCATAAGGAAGCCATCATGAACCGCAATACCCAGTCTCAAACCGCCGTTCCGGTCGCGCAACAAACCGAACTTCGGCAATCCAATCAATCCAACCGATCCCGGCAATCCGCCGCGGATGCGCTCTCCTTCCTCACCGCAGACCGTGAAGCCACAGCCGATCGTTACACGCTCCCCTTCTCCTTCGACCTGGTCATGTGCGTGTTCCTGGCTCTGATGCTCGCGATGTTCTGGTTGCTGCGCAATGACATATTCGTCTCCGATGACTTCGTGTTCGCGCTCACCATCGGAGGCATGATCGTTGCGCTGGCCGCGTCGGTCGTCGCGCTCATGCTCATATGGCGCAAACGCGGCGTCCACGCCGTCATCTGGCCGCCGACCCGTCTGACGGCGGTGTATATGGTGCTTGAATTCATCCTGGGGATCGTTACGGTCGGCGTCCTCGTGATCGCGCCGCTCGCCCACTGGCAGGCCGCGCTCGTCATCGTCGCCACCGCGCTCGTCACGCTGCTGCTCGAACGGCTGACCTACCGTGAGATCCGCCGTTACATCATCGCCGGCGGCTCCATGTCGCCGTACCTGCTGGAGCACAACCATCGGCGCTACGGTGCGAACGGGGAACTGTGGACCATGGCGCGATTCCGCGCGCTTCCCGACGACGAACGGCGGGCGGCCGCGCAACTGGTCGTCATGCCGCTGTGGTTCTATCCCTTCGTGGCCGCAGGGGTGGTGGCCGTGATCTGGGCCATCGGCGACGTTGCGGTAATGGTCTCGGCCGGGGCCTTCTCGTGGCATCATGCGATTGAAGCCGCATTCCTGGCATCGTGCGCGGGCGTGATGTTTGAGCGCGTCGTGCAATATGTACGCGACAACAATATGGACACCCGCATGCGGCCGCCGACCCGAGTTTGCTGGGCGCTGGCGATCGCCATGTGTGCGATGTGCCTCGTGCCCGTGTATACATGCGGATTCGTGGTCGGATACACGCTGCGACATGCGGAGGTGCCGGTGGGGGACCTGTTCATTCACGGCGCGGTGTTCGTGGTGCTGTTCTCGGTGCTCGGGTGGGTGTATGACCGCAAACAGCGCGACGCGATCGCGGCCGGAGTGTGATCGGCATGACCGGTATGATAAGGGTTCCGCGCCTGGGATGTCCGGGCGGGAACGACTATGAGCCGCGGAAAGGAGGTGCATCGTGAGCGAACCGCAGTTCAACGAGGTGATCCATGCGCCGATGCGCCTGCGCATCTGCGGCATGCTGCACAGTGCGGGCGAGATCGAGTTTGCGGCGATCCGCGACATGCTCGGTGTGAGCGACGCCGTGTGCTCCAAACATCTGAAGGTCTTGGCGGAGAACGGCTACGTCACCCTCGACAAGCGTCCGAGCAACCGCAACGGCCATGACATCACTTGGGTGTCGCTTACCGATGAAGGTGCCGAGGCCTTCGCCTCCCACATCGCTGCCCTCCAGCTCATCGCTGGTATGGCGTGACGTGGTGGACGGTACAGTTTGCCGATCGAGAGGCTGAATCCGCGATTCGTCGGGATCGGTTTGCCGATCGAGAGACGAGCGCTTGCATCATCGGCACCTTCACCGACCACATGTATACCCCCGAACCGGATGATCCGGATGGTGACGCAACGGAGATTCGCCTCTCAATCGTCAAACTGACCGGTACGCGGGCCCGAACCAGCCTCTCGATCGTCATACTCCTGGCAAGCGTATGAAATCGAAAAGGCTTTCTCCACACTCAGAGGCAGATTTCCCCGTCGTGCAGGGGTCTTTCTTCAAAGTGAGAGGCAGTCGCTCTGTGCGTTCGGCCCTGTTGGGGATACGGACAGGCTCGTACGGGGGCATCTGAATCGGTGTTGCACGGGAACGCTGCCTCTCAGTTCGGAGAAAGACCTGCGCAACGTTCACAATCTGCCTCTCAGTTTCAAGAAAACCCTGCATCACGGGTTCTTGGTGCCGCAAATCCCACGACCGGCCTTCCCACACGCCTCATTCGCCATCCGCCCTCAACAGGTGTTGACACCAGCACATCCCACGCGCATCCGCGCCGCATACTGAAACCGCACCCTCACTGCAAAGGAGCCACTCCCATGACCGAAGCAACCACCACCCATGCCAACGACATCAATCGCCCAACCATCCTTACCGCCCGCGAACGCCGTTCCCGCATGCGCGCCTTCGTCGGTCGCAACGCCGGCCTCGTACTGGTCTACATTCTGGTGCTCAACCTTCCCGCCGTGCCGGCCGGCATAGTGTCAGCGATATCCGCCGCATCCTCGCCGGTCGGCCCGGTGCCGCATCTCGACGGCACCATGGTCGCCATCGCCCAATGCGTCGGCATGGTCGCCGCGCTGGCTGTCCTGCTCGTCATTCGTCGCGCGCAAGTCACCGATCGAGCCTTTTGGCTCGGCGCCCCGGATCGCCGCCGTATGACTCCCGGCCGTTTCGCCGCGTTCGTGGCGATCGTCGCCACCATCGGCGGGGTGACGGAAGTCGGTACGGCCGCGTTGCAGTCGTGCTTCGCCCTGTTCGGCATCTCGCTCACTTCGGCCTCCGTGAATGCCATCAACGCCACGATGAACGAATCATCGCTCATGATCGTTGCAGTGGTGGCGCTCGCGCCGGTCATCGAGGAGGTGCTGTTCCGAGGCATGGTGATGGGCGGTTTGCGTGCGCGCGGCAAGATATTCGCGATTGTCACCACGGCTGTGCTGTTCGGGCTGATGCATGGGGATCTGCTGCAGGGATTGTTCGCGGCGTTGGGCGGTGTGCTGCTCGGTTATGTCGCGATGGAGTATTCGCTGGTGTGGGCCATGGCGCTGCACTTCGTGAATAACGGAGTGCTGAGTGTTGGCCTGACGCAGGTGATCGGACTGCTGCCGGATGCGGCGCAGGATCCGGTGTATTATGGGTTCCTTACGGTGACTTCGCTGATCGGATTGGGAGTGCTGTGGCTCCGCCGTACCGAGATCCGCGACTATATTACGGCGAATCGGTCCCCGCGCGGCAGCTATGTTGGATGGACGTCGGCGCGGTTTTTGCTCATGGTGCTGTTCTGCGTCATCGGTTCTTCTGCTGGTTTCTCACTGATGTGACAGTGATATGCGGTGGATGGACGTGTGCCGGAAGGGCGGGCAATCCCGGGCGGCGGATACGCTGGGACGCATGCTGATGTCGCCTGAAACCGCCCGATTCGTGTCCGAACATCGTCGTGATAATGTGCGCGATCTGGCGTTGCACGCCAAGCGCGCGGATGGGTTGGATCTACCGTTTGCGCTCGACCAGATCGCGGGATGGCAGACGGCGCGAGGCAAACTGCCGGAATGGGCGGCGTGCGAGGGGATCGTGTATCCTCCGCATATTTCGATGGAACAGTGCTCGTCCGAGTTTACCGCGCGGTATAAGGCGGAGGTCGCGCGGCGCATCGCGGGGGAGTCGGAACCGCAAGGGCTCCCCTCCGTATGGGGAACTGTCGGCGATAGCCGACTGAGGGGAGAGGAGGGACGTCCCGTTGCTCCCCTCATTCAGTCTGCGACTGACAGTTCCCCTCGGAGAGGGGAGCCAGGGCGGCCGGCCGCTTCCGCCACTCAATTGGTCGACCTGACCGGCGGATTCGGCGTGGACTTCTCGTATATGGCCCGGGAGTTCGCGCAGGCGACGTATGTGGAACGGCAGGAGCATTTGTGCGAGCTTGCCGAGCATAATATGCGGGCTCTGGGATTGCATAACGTGACGGTCGTCAACGGCGATGCGGAGATGATGCTGCGCGACGAGACCGCCACGTTGATCTTCGTCGATCCGGCACGTCGTGACGAGCACGGCGGGCGTACGATCGCCATCGAGGACTGCACGCCGGACGTGCTCGCGTTGCGTGATCGGCTGCTCGCCGCTGCGCCGCACGTTATGATCAAACTGTCGCCGATGCTCGACTGGCGTAAGGCCGTGGCGGACTTCCACGGTGCGGTCAGCGAGGTGCATATCGTCTCTACCGGTAACGAGTGCAAGGAACTGTTGCTCGTTCTTGATCGTCGCATCAATACGATAGTCCACGTATACTGCGTCAACGACGCCGACCGACTGGACTACGACTACGATCCGGCAGACACTGCATCGTCCTCAGCGACCGCCCGTTCCCTCGGCCTCGCGCCGCTGCCGGAGCCCATCACCTACCTGTACGAGCCGAACGCGTCGATCATGAAGGCCGGCTGTTTCGCCCTCGTCGAAGAGCGCTACGGACTCACGCAGATCGGCCCGAACAGCCACCTCTTCATCACCGGCGCGTCCCGGCCGATCGCCAATTTCCCGGGTCGTCGGTTCTCCGTCGACGCCGTTACCACGATGGGCAAAAAGGAGCTGAAAACCACGCTCGCCGGTCTCACCAAGGCCAACGTTGCCGTACGCAACTTCCCGCTCACCGTCGCTCAGTTGCGCAGCAAGCTCAAACTGTCCGACGGCGGCGACACGTACCTGTTCGCCACCACGCTCGCCGGTTCCAAGCACGTCATCCTGCGCTGTTCCCGACTTCCGGCTGGTGACTGACGGCTGACTAACGACCGTCACTCACGCGAGACCGTAACTCAGCACTAACTCACACTTCTCATTGAGTTACGGTCGTCTACGCTCCGTAAAACGACCGTAACTCAACATGAGTGACATGATCTTGTTGAGTTACGGTCGTTCGGAGGGCGTATGGAGACCGTAACTCAATGAGAGATGCGTGATATTGCTGAGTTACGGCCTGCGACGGCAAACGACGACGAACGACAGAACGACGAACGACACCGGAAACGAACAACGGGAGCCTGCAGAAGGCTCCCGTTGCGAAGAGTGATGCCATGACAGGATGGCACGAGGGGAAAACTCACCGCCACCACATGGTCATGATGAAGCCGACCATGATGATCGCAAACGCGATGAGCAGGTTCCACGCGCCGATGTTCGGAATCGGGTAGTTGGTGGTCAGGTAGTACACCACGGCCCAGATCAGGCCGATGATCATGAGCGTGCAGAACAGCGGCACGAACCAGCGCGGATTCGACTTGGTGCCCTTGATCGTCTCCTCGACGCGCTTCGTGTTCTCCGCCTGACGCGCCATCATGCGCTGCATCTGCGGGGTGAGCGACTTCTTGTCGGCGGTGGCGTTGAGCACGGCCTCCACCTGATCCATCGGAACGCCGTAATCCTCGTCGTCCTTGTCATCCGTGGCGGTTGCGGCGGCCTGACCGTCGGCATCGGCGCCGGCAACGGTCTTGGTGTCAGCGGCCGCGGTCTCGTCCTGCCAGTCCTTCTGTTCTTCCGCGTCGTTCTCGTGCGGCTGTGTATCTGCCATCAGCGTAGTCTCCTTTAATTTAGGCTAAAAGTCATCATAGTGGTTAGACTCGAAACTGGCGAATATACCGCCGGATAGTAGCTGGAAGTGCGACAGTGCGGAGGAAGTCATGGCGAGACACACCGGCAAGCACGGCGCGAAGCGTTCGTCGTGGCTGAGCGGCGTCGCCGTGTTCCTTGTGGTCGCGCTCAGCGGCTTTCTGCTGGCGACCAATGTGCGCGTCAATCGCACCACGTCGGTGTCGTCGGATACGGCCGATCTGATCGAGCAGCGCGTCGAACGCGTCAATCAGTTGCAGGATGATGTGAAGCAGCTCAGCTCGCAGGTCGACACGTTGAAGAACTTCGCCAGCGACGACGGCAATGGCTCGGCCGACGGCACGACGACCAACAGCAACGGCAATGAGGATGCTGGCTCGGGCACGATGCTCAGTGCCGTTTCGGGCGCGGGCGTCACGGTCACGCTCAACGACTCGCCGCTGTGGGAGAGCATGGTTGACAACTCCGGTTCCGCCGCGAACATCAACGATTACGTGATTCATCAGGAGGATATCGAGTCCGTGGTGAACGCGCTGTGGGCGGGCGGCGCGAGGTCGATGATGATTCAGGATCAGCGCGTGCTGTTCAACTCCGCGGTGATCTGCCAAGGCAACGTGCTGCTGCTGCAGGGCCGTAAGTATTCGCCGCCGTACACGGTGTCGGCGATCGGCCCGACGGATGCCATGATGCGGTCGCTGGAAACCTCCAAGGCCATGAAGGTCTTTCAGGAGTATGTCAGCGCGTTCGGCATCGGGTATAAGGTCGAAGCCAAGGACAATCTTGAATTTCCGGAAACCGCGGCGCTTTTGCAGTCGCTGAAGTACTCAAGCGTCGTCGAGACGCAGAAATCGGACGAACAGTGAGACATGCGAATACTGTGAATCAGAATGGCGGCTTTGGATCCGATCGTCGGCAAGGCGGCTCAGCAACCACCGCGCGCCGCGGCTGGCTGTGGCAGGCGCTAGGCATCGTCGCGGAACTGCTGCTGACCGCCGCCGCGATCTGCGCGCTGTACATCGTGTGGCAGATGTGGTGGACCGGCGTGCAGGCCGAGCACACGCAGATGGAGACGCGGCAGTCGGTGAACTGGTCGTCGCCGGCCAACGGCGATACCACGAAGATCGCGAAGGCACAGCAGGGCGAGCCGCCGGTCGAACCGGAGTCCGCGAACGAAGGCGATCTCATCGCCACCGTATACATTCCGCGATTCGGACAGAACTGGGAGCGCAATCTCGTGCAGGGCACGACGCTCACGCAGCTCAACAAGCACGGCCTCGGCCACTACGACGACACACAGTGGCCCGGTCAGGTCGGCAATTTCGCGATCGCCGGCCACCGCAACGGCTACGGCCAGCCGCTCGGCGACGTCGACAAACTGCAGGACGGCGACGCGATCGTCATCCGCACACAGCACTACTGGTACGTCTACCAGTACACAAGCCATGAAATCGTACTGCCGACCGAAGTGCGCGTGATCGCGTCGAATCCGCAGGATCCCGGCGCAACGCCGACCAAGCGCATGATCACGATGACGACATGCGAACCGAAGTACTCCGACCCGATCTACCGTTGGATCAGCTACGGCGAACTGAAATACTGGGCGAAGGTCGACGACGGCACACCGCAGGAGCTCGCGACGAGCGACGCGAGCGGCGGCGTTGCGTTCACGAACAATCAGGATGCGTCGCCGGTCGCGCAGTTGGATTCGCTGATTCCGGTGATCCAGATCGCGGCGATCGCGTACGCGGTGCTGTTCCTTGCGGCGCTGGCGGCGTGGCGGTTCCCGGTGCTGCGTGCGATCCGCGCCGGCGAGCGTCGCCGCCCGGACGCGAGCATCTACGGCTGGCTGCTGCGGCATCAGCCGGGCGTGCTGCCGATCCGCGCGTTGCTGCTGGTGCTGCTGATGTTCATCGCGTCCGCCGCGTTGTTCCAGTGGGCGTTCCCGTGGGCGGCCGCGAACATTCCGTACCTGCAGCAGATGTCCAATTTCACGGTCTGAGCTGTCGCGCGATACCGCGTTGACGTACACTGAGCCACAGTATTGCACTGTGGCTCTTCGTGTAAGGAGACGGGATGACCGGCATGACAGATTCGGCGCGCATTCTGGTGGTCGATAATTATGATTCGTTCGTGTATACGATCGTCGGGTATCTCAAGACGTTGGGTGCGACGGTGGACGTGGTGCGTAACGATGCGATCGACGCTGCCCAGCCTGGCGTGCTCGACGGCTACGATGGCGTGCTGATTTCGCCCGGCCCGGGTGCGCCGGCCGAGTCGGGGGCGAGCGAGGATGTGATTCGGCTGTGTGCGGCCGAGCGCAAGCCGATGTTCGGTGTGTGTTTGGGATTGCAGGCGTTGGCCGAGGTGTTCGGTTGCACGGTGGATCATGCGCCGACGATCATGCACGGCAAGACGAGTTTGGTCGAGCATATCGATGACGAGATTTTCGAGGGCGTGGCAAATCCGATGACCGCGACGCGGTATCATTCGCTGGCGGTGGAGCCGTCGAGCGTGCCGGACGAGCTCGTGGTGACCGCGTGGACGCAGGGCGACCACATCATCCAGGGCATCAAGCATCGCGATCTGCCGATGTATGCGGTGCAGTTCCATCCCGAATCGGTGATGACGCAGGATGGCTACCGTCTGCTCGCGAACTGGCTGAAGGTGTGCGGTCAGCCGAGCGCTGTCGCCAAGTCCGCCGGCCTCCAGCCCAAGGTCAACAAGTAATTCCCCCTCCACCCGCCGAACGGATATCCATCAACCTCAACTTCGGCGGATATCCCTCAACCACAACGGGTCCCTCACCCTCAACGGACATACAGCCGATTGCGCTGTCGGAATCGGCTGTAAGTCCGTTGAGAAAAACTGTAAGACCCTCTCTTAAGCTCCCCTCTTTCTGTACATGGCGTCTTCTCCTAACGGACATACAGCCGATTACCCCACCCAAATCGGCTGTATGTCCGTTAAGGGGAAGGGCCTCGTTACCGTGCAGCGTGCCTGAACATCCATCACGCACCAACTATCACGCTGAACATCCATCGTACGAAACCTATTCCGCACCAATACAAAAACGGACATGCAGCCGATTCTGATGGTGCAATCGGCTGTATGTCCGTTGAGGGATTAGGGGGTTGGGGTTAGACGGAGCAGCGGCGAGCGGTTAGTTCCCAGTGGTCGTGCCGCCGGAATTGTTCCCGGTCGTGCCCGAGTTGCTGTTGCTGCCGGAGTTGTTCGTGCTCGAGTTGTCGTTGCTGCCGGAATTGTCGTCCGACCCGTTGTCGTCCGACCCGTTATTGGAGTTGTTGTCGGTCGTGCCAGCCTTGGTCGTGACGGTCACTTCGGTGCCCTTGGCGACCTGCTTGCCGGCGTCCGCGATGCTCTCCACCACGGCGGTGGCGTCGGTCGGTCCGCTGGCCTTCGGTGTGAGTCCGGCCGCGGTGATCATCGCTGCGCAATCCGCGTACGTCTGCCCCGCGTAGCAGGACGGCACGGTCACCGGCTGCGGTCCCTGCGACACGGTGATCGTGACGGTCATGGACTTGTCCACCGCCTCGCCGGCCGACGGATTCGTGCTGATCACGGTACCGTCCGGCACGGTGTCGTCGTACGCCTTCTCGATGGTCTGCATGGTCAGGCCCATGTCGGTCAGCGTCTTCTGCGCGGCGGCGATCGGCTGGTTGGTCACGTCCGGCATCTTGGCCTCGCCGCTCGACACGATGAGCGTCACCGCGGTGCCCTTCGGCTGTTCGGAACCGATCTCGGGATCGGTCTTCACCACGTTGTTCTGCTCCACTTCGGCGTCGTCGGTGTACTGCACGCTCGAGTTGACCGTAAAGCCCGCGTCGACGAGCTTCGCGCGCGCCTCGTCCTGCGTCATATCACGCACGTCGGGGATGCTTACCGTCGCCGGGCCGGTCGAGAACCACACCTCGACGGTGGTGCCCTTGTCGACCTTCTTGTCGCCCGTCGGATTCTGCTTGGTGACGGTGCCTGCCGGCTTGTCCGACGTCGAGTCATCGGTGATCTTCGCGACGAGTCCGAGCTCTTCAAGCTGCGACCGCACCTTGTCGCGCGTCACGTTCGACATGGACGTGAAGTCCGGCACGGTGACCTGTTCGTCGGCGACGGACGTGCCGCCGTGCGTCACGAAGTACACGCCCAGCAGGATCGCGATCAGCGCGACCACGCCGATCACCGAGCCGATGATCACGCCGCGCTTCTTCTTGCGTCGCGCCTGTTCGGCCTCCGCACGCTGTTCGGCGCGCGACTTGACTGCGGAACCGGCCGCCGCGCCCGCCGGGCGCATCGCCGACGGCACGACCTCGAACTGCCCGGTCACCGGGTTGAACGCCTGCGTGGCCGTCGTCTCGCCGACGCCCGGCGTCGCGCCGCCCTGCAACCCGGCACCCGGCACGCCTGCGCCCACGCCCGCACCCATCGGCACGGTCGCGCTCAGCGGCATCGTCGCGGTCTGCTCTTCGGCCTGCTTGCGCGCCTTCACGTTCGCCAGATCGGTGAGCGGGTTGAACGCGGCCGCCACCGGCATGCCGCCGTTCATGAACGTCAGGATGTCGTTGCGGAACTCGGCGGCCGTCGCGTAACGATTCTGCCGGTCCTTGGCCATCGCCTTCGCGCAGATCGAATCCCACATCTTCGGCAGTCCGGGCACCACGGCGGACGGCGGCGTCGCCACTTCCGACACGTGCTGGTATGCGATCGCCACGGCCGAGTCGCCGGTGAACGGCGGCCGCCCGGTCAGCATCTCGTACAGCACGCAACCGGCTGAATACAGGTCGGAGCGCATATCGACGGTCTCGCCGCGCGCCTGCTCCGGCGAGAGGTACTGCGCGGTGCCCACCACGCCCTGCGACTGAGTCATCGTCGCGGCGGAATCGTCGAGCGCACGCGCGATGCCGAAGTCCATGACCTTGACCACGCCCTGCTCGGAGATCATGATGTTGCCGGGCTTGATGTCGCGGTGGATGATGCCCATGCGGTGCGAGTATTCGAGCGCCGAGAGTACGCCGAGCATGACCTGTTCGGCGTCGCGCTGCGACAGCGCGCCGTTCGCCTTGATGATGTCGCGCAGCGTCTGTCCCTTGATGTACTCCATCACGAGGTACGGCAGCCGTTCCGTGGTGCCGTCCTCGGCTGTGACCGTCTCCTCGCCCGAATCGTAAATGTTCACGATGTTCGGATTGTTCATCTTCGCGACCGACTGGGCTTCACGGCGGAAACGCGACAGGAAGATCTGGTCGTTCGCCAGATCGGCGCGCATGATCTTGACGGCGACGGTGCGGCCGAGCCGCGTATCCAACGCCACATGCACTTCGGCCATGCCACCGTGACCGATCGACTGGCCGAGCTGGTAACGGCCGTCGGCAAGCGATTTCGGCATGATGCTCATTCCTGTTCCTTCCGTGAGGTCCGCAGTTCGGATGCGGTGTTATCCAAGCTTGAAGCGTCCACTGCGCGCAGCAGCGTGTTGACCGTGTGCGGCAGGCTCACCACGCGGCGCGGCATGCGGCCGGGGTTGACGAACGTGTCCTCGCTGGCCGCGGTCTCCTGGTCGAGCAGCCGGCGTTCGATGCGCGCGAGCGTACGCGAGACGACCAGCGCGTCTTTCGGCCGGTCGAGCGGGTCCTTCGACAGCATCGACATGACGAACTGCCGCAACTGCAGGTCGATCGTCTCCGGCAGCGGCGGCACGGGATCGTTGACGTGCGCGGCGGCGATGTCGACGGGCGTCGCACCGGTGAACGGGCGATGTCCGCACAGGCCTTCGTACGCGACCACGCCGAGCGAGTAGATGTCGGACTGCGGCGTGGCCTGCTTGCCCTGTGCCTGTTCGGGCGAGATGTACTGCGCGGTGCCCACGACCATGCCGTCCTGCGTGATCTGCTCCTGATTGGTGGAGTACGAGACGCCGAAGTCGGTGATCTTCACCTCGCCGCTGTCCGACACCATGATGTTGGCCGGCTTGACGTCACGGTGGATCACGCCGTGCGAGTGCGCGACGAACAGGCCGCGCGCGGTCTGGATGAGGATCGGCAGCAATTCGGTCGGCGGCATCGCGCCGCGTTCGTGATACAGATCGGCGAGCGACTTCGACGGCACGTATTCCATGATGAGGAATCCGATGCCGTCATGCTCATAGTATTCGAACAGCGCGGCGATGTTCGGGTGCGCGAGATTGGCGGAATTGTGCGCCTCCACGCGCAGCCGTTGGAGTTTCGCCTCGTTGCCGGACTGGTCGGAGCGCAGCGCCTTGATGGCGACCGGGCGGCCGAGCTGAATGTCGTACGCCTTCCACACTTCGCCCATGCCACCCTGTGCAAGCCGTCGGTCGAGACGGTATCGGCGGTGGATGAGCTGTCCTTCGATCAGTTTCACTGCTTCAGCGCCTCCTCAATCAGCGACTTCATAATCGGGCCGGCCACGAGCGAGCCATACAGGTCGGTGTTGTGCACCACCACGGATACCGCGACCTTCGGGTTGTCCGCCGGTGCGAAGCCGATGATCCAGCCGTCGATCGCCTGGTTGGCGCTGCCGATCTGCGCGGTGCCGGTTTTCGCGGCGACCTTCACGCCGTCGATCTGCAGCTCCGGATACTCCTTGGTGATCACCGACTCCATCGCGGTCGTGAGCTTGTCGGCCGTGCTGGTGCTGAACGTCTTCGACATAACCTCCGACTTGGTTTCGGAGATGACCGACAGATCGCTGGACCGCACGCGGTCGACGAGCGTCGGTTTCATGAGCACGCCGTCGTTCGCCACGGCGGACGCGATGAGCAGGTTCTGCAGCGGCGTGGTCAGGTTGTCGCCCTGACCGATGGACGCCAGTGCGATGCGGTCGTCGGATTCTCCGCTCGGGAACTTCGCCGCGACGGACGTCATCGGCGTGCCGGTGGACGTGGTGCCGTCCACGGTGATCCTGCTGCCGTAGCCGAACTTTTCGGCCATCGCGTTGATCTTGTCCGCGCCGAGCGCGACGCCGAGCTGCGCGAACGCGGTGTTCGACGAATACGCCAGCGCGTCCTGCAGCGAGATCTTGCCGTTGGTGCCGGCGCCGGCCGTGCTCGAGTTGATGAGGTCGGTGGCCGTGCCGGGCAGCGTGTATGTCGCGCCGGCCGGGATCTGCGTGTCCAGATCGTATTTGCCGCTTTCGAGCGCCGCCGCCATCACCACGGTCTTGAACGTGGATCCCGGCGGATACAGCTGGCTGATCGTGCGGTTGAGCATCGGGTTGGCGTCGTCGCCGACGAGCTGCTGGTACGCCTTGTTCGCGTCGGCCGTGTTGTGCGTGGCCAGCGTGTTTGGGTCGTAGCTCGGCGTGCTCGCCATCGCGAGGATGCGGCCGGTCTTCGGCTCGTTCACGACGACCGCGCCGTCAAAGTCGCCGAGGAGCTTGTACGCGAGGCTTTGCAGCTTCGGGTTGATCGACGTTTCGATGGTCGCGCCCGTGTTTTCGCTGCCGGACAGCACGGACTTGAACCGCTCCCAGAACAGCGCGTCGGATTCGCCGTTGAGCAGTGTGTTGCGCGACGATTCGATGCCCGGGCCGGCGCCCTGCGACACGGAATAGTATCCGGTCACCGGCGCGTACACGGTGCCGTCGGCGTAGGAACGCTGGTATTTGAACGAGTCGTTGGATGCTTCCGATTTGGCGAGAACGGTGCCGTCGGATGCGAGAATCGAGCCGCGCGGCACGCCATACGTATGGTAGATGGCGCGCGCGTTGCGGCCGTCCGCATTGAGTTCGTCGGCGCGCACGGCCGTGATGATCGTCGTGGACAGGCCAAGGATCACGAACAGGACGAGCACTGCCGTGAACAGTTGACGAAGCGACTTGTTCATCGGGTATCACGCTCCTTCTGCAGTTCGTGGTCGCGCAGTGCGGCCAAGGCTTCGTATTGGAAGGTTTCGGACAGGTCGGCGGGCGGTTCCGGTTTGTTCGCCGAGTTCGAGATGACGACGAGCAGCGCCGCGAGAATGTAGTTCGCGATAAGCGACGAACCGCCGGCCGCCATGTACGGCAGGGTCATGCCGGTGAGCGGGATGACGAGCGTGACGCCGCCCACGACCGTGAACACCTGGAACGCCATGGTGAACACGAGTCCGGAGGCGAGCAGCTTGCCGAAGCCGTCCTTGATCTTCATGGCCGTGATGAATCCGGACGCGATGATGATCAGGTAGATCACGAGCACCGCGAGCAGGCCGGTCAGGCCGATCTCCTCGCCGATGGACGTGTAGATGAAGTCGGAGTTGCCGTACGTGGTGAGGTTCGGATAGCCCTGGCCGATGCCGGTGCCGATGATACCACCCGACGCGAGGCCGAAGATGCCGGTGACGATCTGCCACGAACCGCCGAAATGCTTGTTGTACTGCTCGTCGCTGAACGGGTTGAGCCATGCGTCCACACGCGAGCCGACGTGGCTGAAGATCGACGCGGCGAGCACGGCGCCCGCAGCGAACGCGATCAGACCGATCACGATCCAGCTTTTGCGGCCGGTGGACACGTACAGCATCGCGACGAACATCGCGAAGAACATGAGCGAGGTGCCCAGATCGTGCTGCATGACGAGCACGCCCATCGACACGCCCCAGATGATGATGATCGGGCCCATGTCCTTGATGCGCGGCAACTGCAGGCCGAGAACCTTCTTGCCGCCGACGGCCAGCTGGTCGCGGTGGTCGAACAGGTACGCGGCGAAGAAGAACGCGAGGAACAGCTTCGCGAATTCGGCCGGCTGGATGGTGCCGCCCGGCACGCGAATCCACACGCTTGCGCCGTTGATGTCGATGCCGAGGCCCGGCACCATGGGGGAGAGCAGCAACAGCAGGCCCACCACCATGCTCACGTACGAGAACCGACGCAGGATGCGATAGTCGCGCATGCCGACGATGATCGCCCCGGCGAACACCAGCGCCACGATCAGCCACAGCAGCTGTTTCGTGCCGACCGTGGCGCCGGACTGCTGGTCGATGCGTG
Source organism: Bifidobacterium ramosum (assembly GCF_009299505.1). Taxonomy (GTDB): domain Bacteria; phylum Actinomycetota; class Actinomycetes; order Actinomycetales; family Bifidobacteriaceae; genus Bifidobacterium; species Bifidobacterium ramosum. The sequence goes on from NZ_WBSM01000015.1 coordinate 27,810, forward strand.
CGATCATCATCGTGCCGATCGCGTTGAGCATGAGCACGCACGGCATGATCGACTGGCTGGCGTACGGCTGGAACCGAATCGTCAGCCCCCACAGCACGAGGAACATCGCGGCCGCGACGCCGAGCAGGATCGCGTACTGCTGCGGGAACGTGCCTGCGGTGCGTTCGAACATCTGGAAGAACGCGATGAAGCTGATGGCCATCGCGAACAGCAACAGTGAGATCTGACGCAGTCTGGTTTGAATCATTGCGCGTCTCCGTTGCTGTTGTTCGATGAGTTGGTCTTGGATGTGGTCGAGTCGCTCGAGTCGTTCGATTTATTCGACTGCGATGATGACGAGTTGTTGGATGACTTGGACGAGTCCGTCGACTTGTCGTTGTCGTTGTTGTCGATCGCGTCGTCGGCCGCGCCGAAGCTCGGCGTGCTGCCGTCGGTACTCGTGTTCGCCTTGTCCTTGTCCCGTTCCTGTTCGATGGACGTGACGCGCGAACGGGCCTGGTCAAGCGAGTCGACCGCGATGCCCTGCGCGATCTGGTCCTGCCACGACTGCGGCAACGTCGACACCTGTACGTCGGTCCGTTCGACCTCGTGCGACAGCGAGACGCCGAACAGATCCGTGTTCACGCCCTGATAGATCGTGATCACGCCGTCCGCGTTACCGAGATAGTACTGGGTCTGGCTCCACGCGTACGCGCCCCAGCCGCATCCGGCCAGCGCCGCCAGCGTGACGATCACGACCATGGTCGTCGCCAGTCTGCCGCGATGCCGCCGCGTGCGTGTGATCATGCGCTGTTCGGCCTGTTCGTGGTGGATGGCCTTGGCCACTTCCGGGTCGTTCGGATCAGTGGTGAGCCGGCCGTCGGACTTCTTGATGACCGGAATCTCGCCCGTGTCGGGCATCTCGCGTTCGCCGTTCGCTTCGCGTACGATCGACGGCTGCACGAGCCGCGGTGCGACCTTCTCGTCGGATTCGCCGCCGTCGGTTTGCGTGAGCGCGGCCGCACGTTCGGCGGGGGAGGGGTGATCCTTGCGCAGTGCGGGCGCGGTGGCGACCGGCGCGTTCACGATGTCCGCGATCGGTTCGAGGCTCGCGCTTGCCGCGCCGCCGACCAGCAGCGTCTGATGCGGCAGATCGAATGCGTTGGCGTCGAGCGCCAACGTCGCGTCCGCGATCACCGCGGTGACGTTGTCGGTGCTGCCGGCCTTCAATGCCATGCCGACCAGCTTCTGCGCGCACGCCTCCTGATCGGTGCAGTCGGCCATCACCTGTTCGATCGTGGAATCCTCAAGCACGCCGCACAGGCCATCCGAGCACAACAGCCAGCGATCCGCAGGACGGGCCTTGCGGATCGCGATATCGGGGCGGGGATCGATGTCGAAGTCACCGAGCACGCGCATCACCACGTTGCGCTGCGGATGGTTCTTCGCCTCCGCTTCCGTGATGCGGCCGGTGTCGATGAGGTGCTGCACGTAGCTGTGATCGTTCGTCATGCGCGTCAGTTTGCCGTCGCGCAGCAGGTACGCGCGCGAGTCGCCGATGTGCGCGAGCACCCAGTATCCGGCGACGAGCACGACCGCCACGACCGTGGTACCCATGCCCGACAGCTTGCGTTCGCGCTTCGCTTTGCCGACGATCGCGTCGTGCGCGGCGATCACCGAGGATTCGAGCATATGCGCGACCGTCTGGATGTCGCCTTCGACGTCGTCGTGTTCGATGTGTACCAGCGAACGGATCGCGATCGTCGATGCCGTGTCGCCGCCCGCATGGCCGCCCATGCCGTCGCAGATGGCAGCCAGATGTTCGCCGGCGAACGACGAATCCTGGTTGTTGGAACGTACGGTGCCCACATCCGAAACGGTGGTGGAGTAGAGGAACAGGTTTTGCGAGGCTGCGGAATTCGGCATACCGACGATCACCTCAATTCGAAGGTGGTAGCGCCGATACGCACCGGGACGCGGGCGGAAAGAATGGTGGGATTGGTGATCTTCTGACCGTTGACGACCGTGCCGTTCGTGGAATGCAGGTCTTCGATGGCCCAGGCGCCGGTGGCGGGGTCCTGATAGACGCGGGCGTGATGCGAGGAGACGAATTCGTCGTCCAGCACCACGGTGTTCGTTGCGGAACGGCCCAGCGAGATCGAGTCGCCGGTCAGCGGCACCGATGCGCCGGCCAGCGGGCCGTCGATGATGACCAGCAGGGTCAGATCGTTGCCTGATTCGGGCATTTCGCTCGTAGGCGTGCGCACCGGCACCGCCGACGACGTGGCGACCGGCGCGGGTGCCTGCACGGCCTTGCGCGCGAGACGCTCCTTCTTCCGGTGGGTGCGTGATGCGCGCGGGCTGTACGCTTCCATGTCCTTGTGCAGCGAACGCATGGCAAGCCATACGAACACCCACAGCAAGGCGAGGAATCCGTACTTAAGGATCGCGAAGGTGAGTTCAGTCATGAAGCAGCCTCCCTCGCGTTACTCCTGATCCTGCGAGGAGGCCCAGTAGAGGATGCGTGTGCGGCCGATGGTGATCGTGTTGCCGTCGAGCAGCGTGGCGATCGGTACCTGATGGCCTTCGATGTACATGTGGTTCGTGGAGCCGAGATCGCGCGCGATCACGCCGTTCGGGGTGATGTCGATCTCCATGTGTCGGCGCGAGATGCCCGGGTCGTCGATGATGATGTCGCAGCCGGAGCCGCGGCCGATCACCGTCTTCTCCTTGGTGAGCAGGTACTGGTTGCCGTTGATCTCGAGCATCGGGTCGGACTGCGACTGCTCGTCGGTGGTGACCGGAACGGCGTTGCCCTGCACGGATTCGGAACTCAGGTTGAAGTTGCCCTTGGTGAGGTCGAGATCTTCCTCGAAGATCACCACGACCGGGCCGACGAACGCGTAGTGCTGGCTCTTGGCGTACTGGGTGAGGTTGTCGGCCAGTTCGTTGGCCAGGGTTTCGGAGCCCCACTGTTCGATGCGGTCGAAATCGGGGGTGCTCAGCTTGAAACGGTATTCGTTCGGAGCCACGGTGCGATCGCGGCCCACCGGCATCGCTTCGGCGTCGATTTCGCGCTCGAGAGCGCTGGAAAGGTCGACGGGCTGCAGGTCCTTGGACCCGAACTTGGCGAACACGCCATTGACCGCGCCTTCTACACTTTTCTCAAAACGGTCGAGAACGCTCATGGTGATCCCTTTCTAATATCTTCCCCCATCCTACGCGGCAGTGGGGAATTCAGCCAAAATTCACCGTGAAACGCGGCCCATCATCGCATAATTTCCACGTCAGGTGGCAGCTCCTCGCACTTCAAGTGGCGTCTCCTTGCACCCTCAGGTGGTGTCTCCTTGCACCGTGGCCGTGTTGCGGTGCCATTCCCATCCTCGCGGCCTTCTCTCCTTCAACGGACATACAGCCGATTTATAGGGCGGAATCGGCTGTATGTCCGTTGAAGGGGAAAGGAAACAGTGCAAAGAACGATCCCAATCCCCACGTCCGTCTTCCTCTCTCCGTCTTCTCCCTTCTCTCCTCTTCTTTTCTCTCTCCTCTTCTTTTCTCTCTTCTCTTTCCTTTCTTTCTTCTCCCGTTCCCTTTTCCCCTCCTTACGTTTTTCTTTCTTTTTCTAACGGACATACAGCCGATGAAGTGGGGTAAATCGGCTGGTTGTCCGTGAGGGATGGAGTACATACGGTGGGCACGTTACCATCGCGTGCCATTGACCGCAGTACAGTCATAGCCATGACTGAAACGACATCGATGCAGACACTGATCAACCAATTCCCGCGTTTGCGTGCGCGTACGCTGCGCTTCGGCTGCGGCGCGCCGCGTTCCGCGCGGGTGATCGGCGACGGCAGCCGCGCCCTGTTCCTGCGCTCCGACGGTTCCGAAGACCTGGTGACCGCACTGTGGATGAGCGTGGTCGGCACGGACGCCGACGGCAATGAGACGCACCGCGAAGTGCTGCTCGCCGACCCGCGCGACCTGCTGGCCGACGCGGACAGCGAGGACGTGCCGGCCGAGGAGAAGGCCCGCCGCGAACGTGCCCGCGAAGGCGGCTCGGGCATCGTCTCGTACTCCGTCGACTCCGCAGGCCGTCGCGTTGTGTTCACGATCAACGGTCGTCTGTTCCTCACCGAAATCAACGCCGACGCCGACGGCAACCCCGCCGCCCGCACGCGTCAGCTCGCTCCCGCCCAACTCGACACCGACGACCAGTGGATCTATGGCCCGGTGCTCAACCCGCGCATCAGCCCGGACGGCAATCACGTGCTGTACACGACCGGCGAACATCTCATCATCATCGACATCGCCGACTGGGACGAGGCACAGGCCGCGGCCGATCGGCCGGCCGGCGAACTGGCCGACGGTGTGTTCGTCGCCGCGGACGATGCCGAGGCCGCGCTGCTGGAAGGTACGATCGCAGCGGCGGATGGCGAGCCGGTGGTCGGCGACCGGATCGGCTCGATCTGGGGCGTTGATGACAGTGATGACGACACAGCCGAACACACGTGGAAGATCGGCCTCGCCGAATTCGTCGCCGGCGAGGAGATGGACCGCTATGACGGCTTCTGGTGGGGTCCCGATTCGCGGCACATCCTCTTCGAATCGTTCGACATGTCGCCCGAGCCGATGTGGTACATCAGTGACCCGGCGCACCCCGACCATCCCGCGGACGGCCGCCACTATCCGCGCGCGCTGACCCGCAATGCCGACACCTATCTCACCGTCGCCACGCTGTCGTTCGACGATGACGGCCACTACCACGGCGTCTCCGGCGCGTCGGTCAGCTGGGACCGCACGACGTACGAATACATCGCCGCCGTCAGCTGGTCCAAGGGCCGCAATCCGCTCGTGCTCGTGCAGGACCGTTGCCAGCGCAACGATCAGGTGTTGTCCGTCACCGTGGACGGTGACGACGCGGGCGTGACGCGCGTGCTCGCAACGCATCATAACGACCAGTGGATCGATCTGGTGCCCGGCACGCCCGCGTACACGCCGGACGGCCGTCTGCTGTGCTCGCTCAACGACATGAGCACGGACACGAACCGACTCACGGTCGACGGCGACGCGTTCACGCCGGCCGGCTGGCAGGTGCGTGGCGTGCTCGACGTGACCGATCATGACGTGCTCGCGCTCGTGCAGCGCACGCCGGAGAACGCGCCCACGGTGCCGGCCGAGTGGGCCGCTGCGGCGGCCGACGAACGGCACTTCGGCGACCATGACGCGCGCAGCTTCGACGTGGTGAGCATCGCCTACGACGGCACGATCACGCCGGTCACCGATGCGCCGGGTTCGTGGACCGCATCGCGCGGCGGCAACGGCATCGTCGTGTCCGGACGCGACATGACGCACGCCAAGTCGCGGATGCTGCACAACGGCCACGAGATCGCGAACCATGCGGCCGAACCGGGATTCGCGCCGAACCTCACGTTCACGCGGCTCGGCGAGCATCGGCTGTACACCGCGATCATCGCGCCGAGCGCCGAAAGTCCGTACGCGCATGCCGAGCAGCTGCCGGTGCTCATGAAGCCGTACGGCGGTCCTGGCTTCCAACAGGTCATCGCCAGCCAGGCGTTCTACTGGGAGGCGCAGTGGTGGGCCGATCAGGGCTTCCTCGTGGTGACGGCCGACGGCCGCGGCACCACCGGCCGTGGCCCGAAGTGGGATCGTGAGATCTTCGAGAACATGAAGGACGTGACGCTGGCCGATCAGGTTGAGGCCGTGCACGCGTTGCCGGATGCGATCGCCGCGCTGAACGCCGACGACGCGGCCATTCCCGCGCCGGATCTCGACAAGGTGTGCATGATCGGCTGGTCGTACGGCGGTTTCCTGTCGGCGCTGGCCGTGCTCGACGCGCCCGACGTGTTCAAGGCCGGCTGCGCGGGCGCCCCGCCGACCGACTGGACGCTGTACGACACGCACTACACCGAGCGCTATCTGGGACTGAACCCGGAGGTGTACGCGTACAACGGCATCGTGCAGGACGCGCCGAAGCTCGAACGCGCGCTCATGCTCATCCACGGGTTCGCCGACGACAACGTCACCATCGCGCACAGCCTGCGTCTGAGCCAGGCGCTCATGGCCGCCGGCCGTCCGCACACCTACCTGCCGCTGACGGGCATCACCCACATGACCAACGACGAGACGGTGGCCGAGAACCTGCTCACCCTCCAGCGCGACTTCCTGCGCAACGCCCTCGCCTGATCGCCGCCCCCTCTCGCGTGGCAGGAATCGCTCGTTGAGCCGCGGCTCAACGAGCGATTCCTGCCACGCGAGAGGGATGCTAGACAGATCGGTGCCGGATATCGCATTCGTGTTCGCGCATATCGCAATACGTCCCGCGCGCCCCGCATATCCCCGAGACTGGGCACCGCCGCGGCATATAGTGGGATTGACATAACCAGCCGTGGCGTGAAAAGAGGATGAGCGTGCGCACGATTTGGAGGATCTTCACCCGCGACTTCATGCGCATCGTCCGCAATCCCGTCGCACTCGTGGTCACGCTCGGCGTGGCCATCATCCCCTCGCTGTACGCATGGTTCAACATCCTCGCCAACTGGGATCCGTACTCGGCCACCGGCAATCTGCAGGTCGCCGTCGCCAACGACGACGCCGGCGCATCCAACGACCTCGTCGGCACGCTCAACGCCGGCAAGCAGGTTGTCACGCAACTCAAGAAGAACCATTCCCTCGGCTGGCGCTTCGTCAGCGAGGAGCAGGCCATCCAAGGCGTGCAGTCCGGCGAATACTATGCGGCGATCGTCCTGCCGAAGGACTTCAGCGAGAACCTCGTCGGCGCGGTCACCGGCTCGAAGAACAAGCCGCAGATCAAGTACTACGTCAACGAAAAGAAGAACGCGATCGCCCCGAAGATCACCGACACCGGCGCGACCACGATCGACTCGCAGATCAACGAGACGTTCGTCTCCACCGTCGCCGAAACGGTCGCAAAGACGATCACCGAAGCCGGCAACACGATCGGCGACGCGGCGAACGATATGCAGGACGACACGATCGGCGACCTCGACGCCGTACTCGCCGATCTCGACGACGTGCAACGGTCGCTGACCGGCCTGCAGTCGACGATCGACCAGTCGACGGGCACGATCGACAGCGCGAAACAGAATGTCAAGGATCTCAAATCCACCATCGCCGCCGCGCGCCTCGCGTCCGGCAACGCAAGCACCCTGCTGACCCAGGCGCAGACCGGCACGCAGGACTTCTCCACGCAGCTCGTTGGCAAACTCGACGACGGCTCCGCGCAGCTGTCGAACCTCGCCGTCACCGCGAACCAGGCCGCCGGCACGATCACCGGCACATTCAATCAGGCACAGAACTCCGTCGACACCGTCACCGACGCGATCACCAAGCCACTCGACAGCATCGCCGGCACGGTCGACGACCTCAAGTCCGCGCTCACCGGCGCCGGCCTACCCGAAGACACCACCGACCCGATCGGCCAGCGCATCTGGAAACAGATCAACGCCATCGACAAGGCCGTCACCCAACAACAGGAACAGATCAGCACGTTCCACAAGGACACCACGCAGTTCATCGCCAGCGGCAAGGACGCGACCGGCAACCTCTCCGGCGCACTCACCGACACCGCGACCGGCGGCATCACCACGCTCAACACCGCGCGCGGCACCCTCACCGGCACGATCATGCCGAACATCACCGCATCACTGAGCAGTTTCTCCGCGCTCAACGCCACCCTGACCGGCACGCTCACCTCGCTCGACTCCACGCTCGACCAGACCGGCGGCCTGCTCGACCAGCTCGCCACCACGCTCGCGCAGACCAAGAAAACGCTTGGTACCACGAAGACCTCGCTCGCACAGGTCTCCGCCGACATCACCACCGTGCGCACCGACATCGCCGCGCTCGACAGCTCCGCCGCATACCAGAAGATCCGCGACGCGCTCAACCTCGACAGCAAGGGCTTCGGCGAGTTCATGGGTGCGCCGGTCTCGCTGCACACGAACGTCGTGTACCCGGTCGACAACTACGGCTCGTCGGTCACGCCGTTCTACACGAACCTTGCGCTGTGGGTGGGCGGTTTCGTGCTCATCGCGATCTACAAGCTCGAGGTCGACCGCGAGTCGCTGCGGCATGTGACTGCCACGCAGGCGTATCTCGGCCGTTGGCTGCTGCTCGTGACGGTCGGGTTTATGCAGTCGATCATCGCGTGCGTCGGCGACCTCGTGCTCGGCATCCAGTGCGAGCATCCGCTGTTGTTCGTTCTTGCGGGCGTGTTCTGCTCGTTCGTGTACATCAATATCATCTACGCGCTGGCCGTCGCGTTCCGACACATCGGCAAGGCCGTCGCGGTCATCCTCGTCATCATGCAGATCCCGGGCGCGTCCGGCCTGTATCCGATCGAACTCATGCCCGACTTCTTCCGCGAACTGCATCCGTGGCTGCCTTTCACGTACGGCATCAACGCGATGCGCGGACCGATCGCGGGCATGTACGCCAACCATTACTGGCTCGACATGCTGCACCTCGCGTACTATCTGCCGGCTGCGCTGTTCGTCGGACTGGTGGTGCGCCGGTACGCGATGAACCTCAACGCGCTGTTCGACCGTCGCCTCGGCGACACTGACCTGATGATCACCGAACACAATTCGATGGTCAATGAACGCGTGAGCCTGACGCGCGTGTTCCGCGCGGTGTCCGACAGCGCGGACATGCGTGCGGTCATCAAGCGGCGTGCGCACCGGTTCTTTGCGATGTATCCGCGCATGATCGTCGCTGGTCTGGCGTTGTTGACCGTGTTGCCGGTGATTTTCCTCGTGCTGCTGTTCGTGCTGCCAGCGAAGATTCCGATGCTGACGGCGTGGATTGTCTCGATCATCGTGATCGATGCTTATCTGATCGTGGTCGAGTACACGCGCGAAAGTTACGCGCGCCAGCTCGGTGTGAGCGCGATGAACGCGGACGAGTTCCGCGACGTGATGCTCAACGGATACGTGTGGCGGCGGCCCGGCGGCCGGCATGAGGGTCGGCATGCGGCCGGCGGTGCCGGTACTGCCGCCGTCGCGTCCGGATGGCACTGGCATGACGGTCACCACGATCATGGCGAACGGCCGCGCGTGGTCGATGCTGATCCCGACATCAACGAAATCACGCAGGAGCTGCCGCTGTTCGGTACGCGGCACCGGGCCGCCATCGGCAACGATAACGACGGCGATCGGACGGAAGGAGACGCACGATGAGGAACATCTGGCGCATTTTCGTGCGCGATATCCGTCAGGCCACGCGCAACGTGATCGCGATCATCGTCGCAGTGGGACTGGTGATCGTGCCCGCGCTGTACGCGTGGTACAACATCGCCGCCAGCTGGGATCCGTACGGCAACACGAAGGCGCTGAAGGTCGCCGTCGCGAACGTCGACCAAGGTTACAAGTCCGATCTCATGCCGGTCACCATCAACGTGGGCGAAACCGTGACGAACGCACTGCGCGCCAACCACCAACTCGACTGGCAGTTCGTCGACAAGGACGAGGCCATCGACGGCGTGCATTCCGGTACCTACTACGCCGCGCTCGTCATTCCGAAGAGTTTCAGCGCCGACATGATGACCCTGTTCTCCGACAAGGTCAAGCACGCGACGCTCGAATACTATCTCAACGAGAAAATCAACCCGATCGCCCCGCACATCACCGATCAGGGCGCGTCCACGGTCGCCACAACCATCGACCAGACCTTCGCGAAAACGCTCGGCGAAGTCGCGATCAGCCTCGCCTCGAGCGTCGCCGACTACGCGCAAAGCCCCCAGATGACGCAGTATGTGACGAACGCAACTGAGCATCTGTCGTCGATGTCGTCCAAACTCACCAGCACGGCCGCGCAGATCGACGCGTATTCGTCGCTGCTCGGCGCCGCGAACGACATCATCTCGTCCACCGACAAGCTGCTCGGCTCGACCGGTTCGGGCGCGAGTGATACCAAGAAGGCCATCGCGCAGGCGAGCGACGGCGTCGGCAGCCTTGATGCAGCTCTGTCCGGCGCAACCAGTGGCGTTACAACCGCGCTTGACCAGGCCGACGCATCATATGCCACGATCGCCAAGCAGATCGATGCCGCGTTCGACGACGTAAACGAGCAATCCGGTCAGGTATCCTCCAAACTCACCGACCTCCAGACCAAGGTGCAGGAACAGGCCGACGGATTCGGCACCTACGCATCCGCATTGGAATCGCTCGCGCAATCCCTCGCCGACCAGACCGGCACGACGATCGGCGAACAGGCCGTGGCCGACGTGCAGGCCGCGCTCAACGCAGCCGCCGCGAAGGCCCGCGACGCGCAAGCCAAACTTTCCGACGCGGCCGCCACGCTCGGCGACGCGGCGAAGCAACTTAACACCGGCACCGCCGACGCGGCTGCCACCCGCACGCAGCTCAAAGCCAAAATCGCCGCGGCACGGCAGTCCGTCAGCGGACTCAACGATGCCTACGCCACCACGCTCAAGCCGCAACTCGACGCGCTCTCCTCATCCATGAGCGACGTGGCCACGCAAACCGGCACCGTGGTCGACGGGCTGAGTGCCACCATCAACGCCGTGTCCGGCCTGTCCGGCAGCATCTCCGGCAACATCAGCGACATGCGCACGGCCCTCGGCGACGCGTCGACCGCACTCACCAAGTCGGCGAAGAAACTCGACAACCTTGCGTCAACCATCACGTCCACCTTGTCGGGCGGCGTGCCGGACCTGTCGTCGCTCACCGACGATCCCGACACGCTCGCCACCGTGCTGAGCGCGCCGGTGAGCGTGAACCGCATCGCCGTGTACCCGATCGCGAACTACGGTTCCGCGATGACGCCGTTCTACACGGTGCTGTCCATCTGGGTCGGCGCGATCATCCTCGTCGCCATGCTCAAGGTGTCGATCTCCGACCATGAGAAGGCGAAGATCCTCGGGCTCGGCAACGAACTGCCGCTTGGCGAGACGATGGGCCTGCGCGAGGCGGTGATCGCCGGGCGTGCGGCCGGACCCGCCGCCGCGCTCGACGTGCTGCTCAAGCCGCGGCCTGAATCGCCGGGCAACGCGAGCCGGTTCGGGCTGAAACTGTATCAGGAGTATTTCGGTCGGTACATGATCTTCGGCCTGCTCGCGCTGCTGCAGGGCACGCTCGTATGCCTCGGCGACCTGTTGTATCTCGGCGTGCAATGCGACCATCCGCTGCAGTTCCTGCTCACCGGATGGCTGGCGGCGCTGGTGTTCTCGTCGTTGATGTACACGCTCACCGTCTCGTTCGGCGACATCGGCAAGGCGATCGCGGTGGTGCTGCTCGTCGTGCAGGTGGCCGGTACGGGTGGCACGTTCCCGCTCGAGACGTTGCCGCCGTTCTTCCAGATTTTGTCGCATTGGCTGCTGTTCCCGTACGCGGTGGACGCGATGCATGCGGCGATGGCCGGCTCGTATGGCATGGAGTATTGGGTGTCAATGGGCAAACTGGCGCTGTTCCTCGTGCCGGTGGTGCTGCTCGGGCTTGTGCTGCGCAAGCCGGTGATTCGCCTGAACGATTGGATCATCCGCAACCTCGAAAGCACCAAGGTGATGTGAGGCTTTGTGCGTGTGGCGGTTTTGCGTGAGTGCGTGCCGCTTTCTTCAAACTGAGAGGCAGTTATGCGGCACGGTACGGGTCTTTCTCCAAACTGAGAGGCAGCCTTCTTTGCCGTCTTGCCGTTATCGCACCCCCTAACGTGGATTTCCATAGCGTATGGAGGCGTCGTTCTCGAAACACCTGCCTCTCAGTTTGGAGAAAGACCGGTGCAGCATGAGAAAAACTGCCTCTCAGTTTGCGTTTTACCCAGTTTGACGCGTCGGCATATTGGGTAGCATGGTGGCATGAACGTGAACTTGATCGACGAGAACCGCTACGCCGACGAAATGCGCGAGAAGGTACTGCCGGCACTGGCGCAATGCCGCGCCGAAGGATGGATGACCCCGGCCGAATCCGACGGTTTGGCCGCGCTGCCCGGGCGATCCGCCGGCAAACTGCACTATGTCTGCTACGACGCCGCCAAATTCGACGCGCTGCGCGAGGATGGCGCCACGGGTCTGTTCCGCGGTGCGGTCGTCATCTCGCACGGCTTCACCGAGTTCGCTAAAAAATACTCCGAGCTCATCTGGTATTTCTTGCTGTCGGGCTACTCGGTCTGTCTCATGGAGCATCGCGGCCACGGCCATTCCGCGCGCGACGTGGACGACGACTGGCTGGTGTGGATCGACGACTGGCATCGCTATGTCGCCGACCTCGCCAAATTCGCCGGCACGATCGGCAAGCAGTACGCCGACGGCCAGCCGCTTAACCTGTTCTGCCACTCTATGGGCGGTGGTATTGGCGCGGCCGTGCTCGAACAGCATCCGACGCTGTTCGACAAGGCGGTGCTGTCATGTCCGATGATCGCCCCCGCCACCGGTGTTCCGAACTGGCTGGCCCGCGTGCTTGCCGAGGTGATGTGCGGTGTCGGCCTTGGGCGGCATGCCGTGTTCGGCCAAGGCCCGTTCACGCCGGAGTTCAAGCCCGAGGAGCATGTCGGCGCCTCGCAGCCGCGCGTGCGTTGGTTCCATGAATGCCGTTGCGAGGACGAGTGCTGCCAGACCAACGCGGCCGCCTTCGAATGGGTGCGTCAGGCGTTGCGGCTGTCGCATGCGGTGCTCAAGCCCGCCGCCTGTGAGAATATCGAGACGCCGATCCTGTTGTTCCAGGCTGGCCGTGACATCTGGGTGCTCAACGAGCCGCAGAACCGGTTCGTGACGAATGTGAAGAACGGCGGCGGTGACATCCGACTGGTTCGGTTCCCTGATTCGCTGCACGAGATCTTCAGTATGCCGAACGATACGCTGCATCCGTATCTGACGCAGATCCTTGCGTTCTACGAGTCGTCGGAGATCGCGTCGCTGTAGTCCGGCAGTCCGTTGCGGTTTGTTACCCTGTGATCCGATCGATCGTCTCGCGATCGTCGCATACGTTGCCGGTACGTGATAGTCGTGCATGCTGGCCATGCTCGTCGTCCGTGCCTGTCGTCCGTCCAATGAAACGGACACCCCGCCGCATGATGGCCGCGTACGCGCATACAATACGCACTATGGAACAAAAAGACGTCCTCAAAGCACTGCAGCGTGACCATGCGGCCGAACTCAAGCTCGCCGCCGAACGGTTGAAGGGGACCGCTCGTCACACCGAAATCATCCCCTCGCCGATCCTGTCCGAGATGACCGGCCACAAGATTCTCCTCAAGCCGGAGAACCTGCAGGTCACCGGTTCGTTCAAGATCCGCGGTGCATACAACAAGATCGCGTCGCTGTCCGACGAGGAGCTTGCCCGCGGCATCGTCACCGCGTCGGCCGGCAACCATGCTCAGGGCGTCGCTTATGCGGCCCGCGAACGCGGCGCGAAGGCGACGATCTGCATGCCGACGATCACCCCGCCGCTCAAGGTCGACGCCACCAAGGCGTACGGCGCCGACGTGGTGCTCTACGGCGACGTGTTTGACGAGGCCGCCGCGCACGCGCTCGAATTGAGCGAGCAACAGGGCATGATCTACGTGCCGCCGTTCGACGATTACGAGGTGATCTGCGGCCAAGGCACGATCGGTCTGGAGATCCTCGAAGATGTGCCGGACGTGACCGACGTGGTTGTACCGCTCGGCGGCGGCGGCCTTGGCGCGGGCGTGGCGTTGGCGATCAAGACGTTCAAGCCGGATGTGCGCGTGATCGGCGCGATTCCGGAGGGTTCGCCGGCGTGGAAGGATTCGCTGGCGGCCGGTCGCGTGACTCCGGCCGATCAGGTGGTCACCTCCGCCGAGGGTGTGGCCGTCAAGCACCCGGGCGATTTGCCGTTCGCGTTGCTCAACGAGTTCCTCGACGATATCGTGACCGTGACCGAGCGTGACATCAACGAGATGATCCTGCTCATGCTCGAAAAGCACAAGCTGGTGGTCGAGGCGGCGGGCGCGGTGTCGCTGGCCGCGCTCGAGCACCTGAACCTGCGTTCGCGCAAGTTCGCGTCCGCGCCGGGGCCGCATGTGGTGGTGCCGATCATGTCGGGCGGCAACATCGATACCGTCACGATCGGCGCGGTGATTCAGAAGGGCATGATCGCGCGCGGCCGCATCATGAACTTCGAGGTCGAGCTGCCGGATATCCCGGGTCAGCTGGTCAAGGTCGCCACGTTGCTTGCGCAGGAGCGTGCGAACGTGATCGCGCTGGATCACGACCAGTTCAAGGCGTCCGGCCACTACACGAACGCAGTATCGCTGAGCGTCACCGTCGAGACGAACGGCCCGGATCATATCGACCGCGTGCTCGCCGCGCTGCGCAACGCCGGCTTCCAGCCGAAGCGCATCTACTGACGTTTCGCGTCATTGTATAGGCTCCCCTCGCTGAGGGGAGCTGTCGGCGCAGCCGACTGAGGGGAGCGGCGCGATCAGCATCTGCTTCTACGCCGCTTTCTAGCACTGTGCGGTCAGCTCGTACCAACACCGACCGCACATGTCGCCCTGCGTTACCGTTCCGCCGCGATCGTCTCGTCCACGAGCTTCGGCAGCGCCACCGCGATGTCCTCACGGATCAGCCGCGTCGCCAGCCGGTCGTACTGCGTACGTCCCATGTTCATAATCGTGATCGGCACGCCGGCCTGCGCGGCCACCGGCACCAACGATGCCGCCGGGAACACTTCCAGTGTCGATCCGATCACCCAGAACTCGTCCGCTTCGGTGACGCGCTTCATCGACTTTTCCGTTGCGCCGTCCGGCAACTGTTCGCCGAAATACACGACGTCGGTTTTGATGAGCCCGTTGCAGGGCATGTTTCCGTTGTATGGCAGTGTGCGGTGACAGTGCGGGTCCGGCTCCTCATCCAGTTGCGCCATGATGTCGGCCGTGTCGTATTTCGCGTGGCACTTCATGCAGTGCGATGTGCCGATCGTGCCGTGCAGGTTCACGATCACATCCGGCGAATTGCCGGCCTTCTCGTGCAGCGCGTCGAAGTTCTGCGTGGCGAGCAGCGTGAGCAGTCCGGCCTGTTCCAGTTTGACGAGTGCCTTGTGTGCGGTGCCGGGCTGCGCGTTCCATACGGGCGATTCCTTCTGCCATCGCCACGAATACTCGCGCTCTTCCTTATTGGTGAGGAACGCGTCGATGTCGTAGACGCTCATTTGTTCGGGATGCTTGGTCCAGACGCCGTCCGGGCCGCGGAAGTCGGGGATGCCTGCGGACGTGGAGATGCCCGCGCCGGTTAGTACTGCGATTTTTTTCGTCATAACTATAGGTATACGCCGGTTGCGTTTCGGTTGGGGGATTGCGGTGTGCGCACGTGTGTGCATGTGTATTGATGATGAACGACCGTTGACTGGCGGCTGAAATGTCACGACACGCCGTCCGTGGGATGATTTGGGACATTGAAACGGTGATTTTGGGGTTTATGATGGCCGTATAAGGCACGAAAAGCCTATTTGCGACACGCCGAGAGAACCGTGTGTTTTCAACGGTTCTCGGCTTTGCTGCGCCCGCCGGTTTGCGTGGATGAGGGTGTGGGTGTAAGTTTATCTCTTGCTGCCGGTCAGCGAGTGGTTCTCTTCCTTGAGGATGCGAACTGATCGTGTGGTGGTGGTTTGAGAACTCAAGAGCGTGTTTGTACTACTTTTTAGAGTCAATGTTTTGATTGCCAGTCCGCTTGCCTCCTCTGGCCGTTTCGGCCGGGGGTTCTGCGAGAGCAGGTGATGGT
>NZ_WBSM01000016.1 GCF_009299505.1 Bifidobacterium ramosum
TTGATGAGGGGGGTTGGTGGGGGGAGGGGGGTGGATGGTCAGAGGGGGGGAGGTGGGTGATGTTTGGGGATGTGGGGGGTCGGTGTGGGTGTGTGGGGAAGGTTATGGGGGGGGGTTGTAGTGAGTGGTGGTTTCGGTTGGGTGTTTGTTGATTGTAAGCAACATAGGGCCTATTGGATGTCGGAATCGGCTGTATGTCCGTCACAAGAAAACAAACATCAACCGCAACCACCCATCTCAACCACCGACCATCAGACCCATCGCACCCCTCCACAACCGCCCTGCAACGTCCCCAATCGTCACGCCCCTCCCCCTCAACGGACATACAGCCGATTCCGCCCTCCAATCGGCTGTATGTCCGTTTTAGAAAGCAACCATGCATCCGGAAAACGCGAAACCACGATGAAACCCGAAGCTACCAATTATTGATCACTGCAGGTACCCCACTACGTACCCCATAAGTCACGGTTGCACACGTTGAATGGTGTGCCGTCTACCGTGGCCGTCGCCTCGTGATCGCCTATGTGGACGATCACGGTGCGCCCGTTCACGGTCAGGGTGCCGTGCATCGTGATATGATTCATTCTGCAACCTTTGGTTTGCGGTGATGAGCCGCTAGCCACAACAAGGCCCGATGTTCTCAGCGTCGGGCCTTTTCTTATACCGGGCTTACACCCAGTATCGGCCCGTCATATCAACGGGGACGCCGCATGTTACGGCATCGCCCACGACTGTATCAGAACGCTCGAATACACAGCGATGCCGCGCAAATATCGTGCAACGACTGGCAGCATATGGCAGCAGACACGACGCCGCCCCGCTCCTTTCACAACGGACATACAGCCGATTGTGGGTACGAAAACGGCTGTATGTCCGTTGAGGGGATAGAGGTCACAGGGGTGGGACATAGGCCAACGCATCGGCATCGCAATGTCCCACGAACGAAAAAAGGGCTTTCGGAAAGTCCCGAAAACCCTTGGTGGCGGAGTCAGAGGGATTCGAACCCTCGAGCCGCGAAAAGCGACTAACACCTTAGCAGGGTGCCCCTATCGGCCACTCAGGCATGACTCCACTGTTGTGACGCATACGCGACGCAACAGCATGTAACTGTACCATCCTCCGTCGGACAAAACACCGACACCCGGAAGAAAAACGGAAAACTCACGCCGACGGCCCGATCACACCCCGCCGCCGGCCCGGCCCCAGCGCGCCAAACCGTCAGTCCGCCGGCGACTGGTCACCCGAAAACGTCACGATCACCGCCGCGATCACGCATGCCACGCCCACGCACTCCCATACGCTCGGGATCTCGCCGAACGCCAGCCCGATCGCCACCGCGACGGCCGGATTGATCGACTGCATCACCGAAAACGCGCCGGACGTGGTCCGCCGCATCACGATCTGATCGGTCATGTACGGAATGAACGACGCGAACGTCGAGATCAGGAACAGCACGGCGAGCAGCTTCCACGCGCCGCCCGGAGCGGCCGCCCACGTGGCGCCGGCCTTCGGATGGATCACATGCGCGACCGCGCCCGGCCCGAGCACGATCGTCTGCAGCAGCCAGCCGATCGCGATGCCGACGCACAGGTTGTCAAGCGAGTTGCCGCGCGAGGCGATCCGCCGGCCGAGCACGATATACACGCCCCACATCGACCCGCCGAGCAGGATCGCCGCCAGGCCGATCGCGAAATGGCCACCGCCCGCGCCGGCCAGCGACACGCCGGCGAGCAGCACCACGCCGCACGCGGCGATCACGATGCCGAGCCGTTCGCGCCAGCTGCGGCCGGTGATCACGGCCACGCTCAGCGGCCCCATGAACTCGATCGCCACGGCGATGCCCATGTCCATGTTGCTGATGGCCACGTAGAACATCGTGTTCATGAGCACCACGGCGACGCCGCAGCCGGCCACGACGGCCCACCCGCGCACGTCGGACGGCAGTTGGCGGCGTTTCGCGGCGCGCCACGGGCGACGCCACGCCATCATCATCACGGCCATGAATCCGACGCGATACCACACGGCATACAGCGGATCGAGCTGGGTGAACGCGACCTTCGCGATGGCGGTGGCGAGATAGATGATCAGCGCTTCGCCCATCACGATCAGGAAGACGGGGACGCGGTTGAGGGTGGCGAGAATGGCGTGTTTCACAGGATTCAGCGTACTCGGTACGGGTGGTGCGACAGGCCGGTGCGAGGGTGGGCAACCCGGGGTTACCGCGTACCCATACCGCACGACACGCGAGTCGAACATTTGTTCTACCGTGTCGGTATGCTGGCTTCATGAGTACGGCACCGAGGCTGGCCGCCGCCAAGCGGGATTGGGGGCATGACGAGACCGGGTGCACGGTGCTGCATATCGACATGGACGCGTTCTACGCGTCGCTCGAGGTGGCCCGGCACCCCGAGCTCAAGGGCCGTCCTGTGATCATCGGGACGGGCCCGCGGTCGGTGGTGTCCGCGGCGAGTTACGAGGCACGGCGGTACGGGATCAATTCGGCGATGCCGAGCGCCCGCGCACGCCAGTTGTGCCCGAACGGCGTGTTTCTGCCGGTGGACATGACGTATTACCGCATGATGTCGCGGCGGATCTTCACCGAAGTGTTTTCGCAGGTCACCGATCGGATCGAGCAGGTGTCGGTGGACGAGTGCTACATGGACGTGAGCGGCGCACTGCTGCGGTGGGAACGGCCGAGCGCGATCGGCACGTGGCTGCGGAGCGAGGTCGCACGGCGGTATCACGTGACCTGTTCGGTGGGGATCGCCGCGAACAAATTGGTGGCGAAGATGGCGTCGACGAACGCGAAGCCGGACGGCATGCTGCTGATTCCGGTGGCACGGCACGCCGAGTTCGTGCAGATGATGCCGTTGCGCGGCATTCCCGGCATCGGGCCGTCGCTGGAGAAACGGCTGACGGCGTGGGGCGTGCGGTCGGTGGCCGATCTGGCGGCGATGAGCGAGGACGCGTTGACGCGGGCGTGCGGTTCCGCGACGATGGCACGCGGACTGTACGCGGCGGCGCGGGGATTGGACGGACGTGCGGTGACGCCGTATACGCCGGAGAAGTCGATCGGCGCGGAGCGGACGTTCGACGAGGACACGCGCGACATGCGGCGGGTGCGCGCACTGTTGCGATGGGCGTGCGACGACGTGGCCAGTTCGTTGCGGCGGCGCGGGTTGATGGCACGCACGGTGACGGTGAAACTGCGGTTCGCCGATCTGAGTTATATGACGAAGGCGCATACGATGGATCGTCCGTTGGACGCGGCGACCGCGTTGTATCCCGAATGCGTGACGCTGCTGCGGGCGATGCTCGGCGTGCCCGATTACGTGGGCGACGAAGTGCCGCTGCCGCGGGAGATACGATTGGCCGGTATGAGTGCGAGCGGATTGGTGGAGGCGGCCGGCGCGGTGATTCAGCCGACGCTGGATGATGTGATGGAAGAGGCCGGGGTACGGGTCGGAGTCAGCGGTAGCGGCTCAGGCATGGACGTTGGCACAGACATGCGCACGGGAGCTGGCGTGCGCACCGGCACGCACGCGGTGGAAGTTCCCGCGACGGCATCGACCGACCACGGCCACACCGCAACCGGCACACCCCGCGAAACGCGCGCCGATCGACTGCGCGGCGCGGAACAGGCGCTCGACGCCGTCCGTCGCAAGTACGGCACCAAAGCCGCTACCCTCGGCCTCTGATGCACAATCGACAATATCCGCCGCACCCGTTTATTCCCTCCGTCCTTCTCCCCCCTTCTCCCCACCCTCTAACGGACATACAGCCGATTGTGCAGGGCAAATCGGCTGTATGTCCGTTAAGGAAGGAGAGAAAGAAGAAGAGACGCCTTCACTCGCCAAACGTACATACAGCCGATTCACCTTACGTAATCGGCTGTATGTATGTCAAGAAAACCCTCAGGAAAATAGATAGAGCAGTCCCCTCCTAACGGACATACAGCCGATTCACCCCATAAAATCGGCCGTATGTACGCTAGGGAGAAGGGACGTTCTTACTCACCAAACAGACATACATCATCGGCTTTTCCATGCTCACCGTCACGTGAACGTTCCTACACGTCAGACGGACATACATCATCGGCCTTTCCGCGCTCGCCGTCGCATGGACGTTCCTACGCACCAGACGGACATACAGTCGTTTTTTCGGCCGGATCGGCTGTATGTCCGTCAGAAAAGCGGCGTATGTCGCAGAGACGTGAATAAACGATATACGCCGTCCTGTCAACGGACATACAGCCGATCCGGCCGAAAAAACGACTGTATGTCCGTTACAAAGCGACAGCCCTTCTTGAGCAGCTGTATGTCCGTTAGAGGGGAAGTCCAATGAGGAGGGGAAAGGAAAACCAAGAGCGAGTGAAACACTCAGAGCATGAAACACCTAACGTGCTAGGCGCTCGGCGGCGTCGGCGATGGACTCATCGGTGGCGGTGGCGGAGAATCGCAGGTAGCCGGGCGCGCCGTAGAACTCGCCGGGGCTCGCGATGATGCCGATCTGCGCCAGCGCAGCCATATCCTGCCAGCAGTCACCGGACTTCGCCCTGACCCACACATACAACGCACCGTCCGGCATGTTCGTCGCGTACCCATACGCACGCAACGCACCGACTAACGTACCCAGCCGATCACGATACCGGTCATGCTGACGCCGCACCGACTCATGGTCACGCAGTCCGGCGGCCATCGCAGCCTGCACCGGACCGGGAATGATCTGACCGATCTGCTTGCGGTAGGCGGTCATCGGCCCGACCAACGCCGGATCGCCGGCAATGAACGCGGTACGATACCCCGCCATGTTCGACTGCTTACTCAGCGAATACAGTACGAGCACACCGTCGGCTGAACCGCCGCACACCGCATCATCCAACGCGCACGGCGCCGGTACGATGCCGACCAACGGATCACCGGCAACCGTCTTCCCCGCGACCGACGCCACGCCATCCCCCGCAGCAGCAGCGGCGGCACCCCACGTCATCAGCGCATAACATTCGTCCGACAGCACCACCGCGCCGATCTCACGCGCGGCGGCCACGATGCCGGCCATCCGCGCCGCGGACAGCACCTTGCCCGTCGGATTGCACGGCGAGTTCACCCACACCGCGCGCACGCCCGGCACATGCCGCCACGAATCCACGTCGGCCACGTCGTCGACCTTGAGCACGGTCGCACCGGCCAGTTGCGTGCCGATCTCATACGTCGGATACGACACCGTCGGCTGCACGACCACGTCGCCCTCGCCGAAGTGCAGCAGCGACGCCATGAGTGCGACCGCCTCCTTCGACCCGACCGTCGGCACCGCGGCGGCGCCGGTCGCCGCAAGATCGACGCCGCGGCAGTCACGGAACCACTCGGCGATCGCGGACTGCAGATCGGCGGTGCCCACGGTCGCGGGATATCCGTACGCGTTCGGATCGTCGGCAGCGACGGCCAGCGCCTTGCGCACCGGATCGGGCACCGGATCGACCGGGGAGCCGACCGACAGGTCGATCATGCCGCCGAACGCGGCTTTCGCGGTGCGCTTGTAGGCGGCGATACGCGACCAGTCATACGGCGAGGCGAATTCGTGGAAACCCATGGGACATCCTTAGTACAAAAAATGGCCGACGCGCGAGGCGACGGCCATCAGCGAACGCAATACGGAACCGCTCACTGGTTCTGCGGCGGCAGCGCGGCGACCTGCTCCGGGTCCTTGCCGATCGGACCATGCGCGGAGGCACCGCCGAAATCGCCGACCTCGGCGAAGAAGTTCACCGCGGCATCCTTGTACCACGCCCACTCCTCCGGCAGATCGTCCTCGTAGAAGATCGCCTCGGTCGGGCAGACCGGCTCGCACGCGCCGCAGTCGACGCACTCGTTCGGGTTGATGTACAGCGAGCGGGAGCCCTCATAGATGCAGTCGACCGGACACTCGTCCACGCAGGCCTTGTCCTTGACGTCCACGCAAGGCTGAGCGACAACGTATGGCATGGTTTCTCCTTCGTTTTTACTGCATTCAAGGATAGTCCGCCGGCGGGACGGGTCGGCCGGCAACGTACGTGCCGGCACGCACTGTTGCAGTACCGCAACGGCACTGCAACGGCACTGCAACAAGCGGCAAATCACCCTGCTCGCCGCCGCACGAACCGTATGATGGCCGCGGTATCGCATCCGCGCATCACCGTCACGAAAGGACCATCATGAGTCACGAAGCCTGTTCATACTGCGACGAAGGACCGCTGCTCGACGAGTTCGGCATCAAGATCGCCGAACTGCCGGCCAGCAAGGTCGTGCTGTTCAAGGAGCAAAGCCACCGCGGCCGCGTGATCGTCGCGTCGAAGCATCACGTCAGCGAGATCGTGGAGCTCAGCGACGAGGAGCGCAACGCGTTCTTCGCGGACGTGAACCACGTGGCGAAGGCGCTGCACGCGGCGTTCCACCCGGACAAGATCAACTACGGCGCGTACGGCGACACCGGTCATCATCTGCACTTCCATCTCGTGCCGAAGTATCGCGACGACGACTTCGAATGGGGCAGCACGTTCGCGATGAACCCGGGACGCGTCACGCTGGACGAATCGGAGTACGCGCAGCTCGCGCAGCAGATCATCGCGCAGTTGTGAGGGACTCGCCACGCCGCTCCCCTCAGTCAGCTGCGCTGACAGCTCCCCTCAGAGAGGGGAGCCAGGGTACGGTCGGACGGTCACATACGAACACCAGTATCGTCAGATCGTCGCCGACTCGAGATCCAGTTCGCCGGTACCAAGCCGCGCGTGGCGGTAGCTATATCCGAAATACACGCAGAAACCGACGATCAGCCACACCACGAAACGAATCCACGTCAGCACCGACAGATTCAGCATCAGCCACAGATTCGCGAGCGCGATCAGCAGCGGAACCCACGGATTGCCCGGCATCTTGAACGAACGCGGCAGCTCGGGCCGCTTCTTGCGCATGATCGGCACCGACAGCGCCACCAACGTGAACGCCGACAACGTACCGATATTCACCATGTCGCTCAGCACGCCGATATCAAACAGCGCAGCGACCATCGCGACGACCACGCCAACGACGATCTGCAACGCGGCCGGCGTGCCATGCTTGCCGGTCTTCGACAGCCCGCGCGGCAGCAGGCCGTCGCGGCTCATCGCGAACACGACACGTGTCAGGCCCAGCAGCAGCACCATCACCACGGTCGCCAAGCCGAGCACGATACCGAAGCTGATGATCTTCGCGGCCCAATTCGCGCCCACCAGCTCGAACGCGGTCGCCAACGACGGGCTGTCCTGCGCGGCAAGATCCTTGTACGAGACCATGCCGGTAGTCACGATCGCGACGAGCATGTACATGACGATGATCAGCGCCATGCCCACGCCGATGCCGAGCGGCACGTTCCTCTTCGGGTTGACGGTCTCCTCCGACGCGGTGGCGACCACGTCGAAGCCGATGAACGCGAAGAACACGAGCGCCGCGCCCGACAGGATGCCCGGCACGCCGTACACGCTCGGCGTCATGCCGGTGAGGAACTGCCACAGCGGCTGGGTCATCTCGTTGGTGATGGTCGAGCCGGACACCGCGGACGCCGGTTCGGCCGGCGGGATGAACGGCGTGAAGTTGGACGCCTTGACGTAGAAGAAGCCGACGATGACGACGAAAAAGACGATGGCGATCTTGAGCACGGTCATCGCGCCGTCGACGCGGGCGCCGATCTTCGTGCCGAACACGAGCAGCGTGGTGAAGAACGCGACGATGATGATCGGCGCGATATCGATGTGGAACGAACCGAATGTGAGGTTCGTGTTCGCGTTCCAGCCCATGAGTCGCATGAAGTCGTTGAGATACACGCCCCAGTATTTGCTGATGACCGAGCCGGCCATGAGCATTTCGAGGATGAGGTCCCAGCCGATCACCCACGCCATGATCTCGCCGACCGTGGTGTAGGTGAACGTGTAGGCGGAGCCGGCGACCGGGATCATGGACGCGAATTCGGCGTAGCACATAACGGCTGCGCCGCACACGACGCCGGCAATGAGGAAGCTGATGATGACGGCCGGGCCGGCGTGGAACGCGGCAGCCTGCGCGCCGACCGAGAAGATGCCCGCGCCGACCGCAACGGCCACGCCCATGATGGACAGATCCCACCATGTGAGATTGCGTTTGAGCGAGCGGCCTTCCTCGCCGGTTTCGGCGATGGTCTGCTCGACTGATTTCGTGCGGAATACGTGCATGGACATGCGCTTCGCCTCTTCTCTGTCGGCTGCGTTTCGACCGGTGGTCGTGTGATTATCAACAGTCGAGCATAGGCGAAGCGTGTTACATCACGCAAGAGGCCGGTCAGCAGGAAGGGTTGGGGGCTTGCGGCTCGGCTTTCTGCAAACTGAGAGGCAGATTCATCCGATTGCACGGGTCTTTCCGCAAACTGAGAGGCACTGATACCGATATATCCACCCCCGAAAGAGGCCTTCAGGGACGCTCGCGAGGGGGTGCTGGCCGAGCAACTTGCCTCTCAGTTTGCGAGAAGACCCCTGCATCACGCAAAAACTGCCTCTCAGTTTGCGAAAAGGCGGTCAGCGAAGCGGATTCTTGCAACTCCCCGTCACCGCAGATCGAGACCGACGACGACGGGTTCGGGGACGAGCCGGACGCCGAAGGCCGCTTCGACGCCGTCCTGCACGGTGCGCGCGAGGGTCGCGATATCGACGGCGGTCGCGTCACCACGATTGGTCAGAGCGAGCGTGTGCAACGTGGACAGGCCGGCCTGTGCATCCGGGGAGACCTTGAACCCCTTATGGAAGCCGGCATGGTCGATGAGCCAGGCGGCTGAGGTCTTGACGCCCGGCGTGCCGTCGGGCAGCGTCGCGTTGAAACGCGGCGCGTCCTCGGGAAGCCGTGCGGCCGCGGCGGCGGTCAGGATCGGGTTCATGAAGAAGCTGCCGCAACTGTGGCGGTTGTAATCAGGCGCAAGCGGCGCGGTTTCGGCATCGGGGTGATCACTGGATGTGGAAGATCCGGTCGCGGAGGACTCCGCTTGCTTTGCCCTTCGCTGCGCCTCCACGGCGATCGCGATCTGGTCGGCGCGCTTCGTGCCGGCCATCGCCGGATTCGCGTATCGGCCGGCGTCCTCGAGCATGCCCTTGGCGGCGCGTACCTTGAGCACCGCGTCGCGGATCGCCTTCGTCGCCATCCGGTCGCCGACCTCGACGCCGAGCGCCTTCGCCAGCTGACCGTAGCCGACCGTACCGGTCGCACTGTGTCGCAACGCGAAGGTGACCGACAGGACAATGTAGCGCGGCGTCGGGAAGAATTCGGCGGCGGGTGTGGCGGGAGCCGTGTACATACTCGCCTTGAGTTTGCTCATGCGGTATCCGAAGCCCAAGTCGGTGGCCGGAATGTCCATCGTCTTCTTATCGCGACGATCCCAGACCTCGACGGATTCGACGGTCGTGGCGACTTCCTGGCCGTACGCGCCGATGTTCTGTACGACCGACGCGCCGACCGTGCCGGGGATGCCGGACAATCCTTCGACGCCTTCAAGGCCGAGTTCGACGGTGAAGGCTACGAAGTCGTCCCAGTTGCAGCCGGCTTCGGCGTTGACGTGCACGATGCGTTCGCCGTTTTCGACCGGGGCGGCTTCGTCGGGCACGGTGATCTGCCGGCGCGCGTCGCGTACGACCACGCCGTTGAACGGCGCGTCGGCGACGAGCATGTTGGAGCCGCCGCCGATCACGCATAGGGGAAGGCCTTTGGAGTCCGCGTCTTCGACGGCTTCGATGACGCCGACGCGTGACGTGGGTTCGATGAAGCGGGCGATCCGGCCGCCCACGCCGATAGTGGTGATATCCGCAAAAGAAGTCATGCGATCTATCGTACTGTTCATGCCGCGGCTTTGCGACGGGCGATCACGCGCTTCCCCTTTTTTCTCGCTTCCCTCCCCTTCCCTCGCCACTCCCCTCAACGGACATACAGCCGATTCAGACGGTGCAATCGGCTGTATGTCCGTTGAAGAGTGATGACTGAGCGCTTAGGGACCGGCCATATCACTGATTCATTATCACTGATTCATTAACCCCTCCTAACGGACATGCAGCCGATTTCAGCCCTTGAATCGGCTTGATGCCCGTTGGAGGGAGGGAGCACGTAGCAGAAGAGGAAACGCAGCGAAGCAAAGCCCGAAAACGCAAAAACCCGACCGGGAAGGTCGGGTTTGTAAAGATATGAGTAGAACCGGCTCAGCGGGTCTCGCGGTGCACGGTCTGCTTGCCGCAGCGCGGGCAGAACTTCTTCAGCTCAAGACGATCCGGCGTGTTACGACGGTTCTTGGTCGTGATATAGTTACGCTCCTTGCACTCGGTGCATGCCAGCGTGATGCCCGGACGGATCTCGGCGCTCTTGCTTGCCATTTGGTTCACCTCTTGTGTTCGTTGTCCATCGGCAGTGTCGCCGATATTTGTAGCGAGAAAGAGACTCGAACTCTTGACCTTACGATTATGAGTCGTACGCTCTAGCCAGCTGAGCTATCCCGCCAGAGAGCCCCGAGTGAGAATTGGACTCACGACCTCTTCCTTACCAAGGAAGTGCTCTACCACTGAGCTATCGGGGCGTGGCGGATAGTGGATTCGAACCACTGAAGCCGAAGCGACTGATTTACAGTCAGTTCCCTTTGACCGCTTGGGAAATCCGCCATGTTGCCTCAAGCGACCGGGGCCGTAATCGGCAACTCGAATAATATGCCATGAGTCGGCGACGAACGCAAGTCCGGCACGATTACGGCGTGTCGCCAGTGGTTTCAACGGTTCGACCGACGAAACAGCGAGGCCGGCAGAAGAAGAAACTTCACTCGAACATGGATCGGAAGCCGTTCACGGACGATCTTCAACCCGGCCAGCACCCTGTCGACGGACTCACGCAGATCGGTTTCCCGCACGGCGGACCGCGGCGACACGCCGAAGGCGATGGCGGTCACCTGATCGGCGATGACGGCGAGCGAACGATCCGGAGAAGCGAGCGCTCCGGCGATGCGCGATGCGATCGCGTGTTCCGTATCGGACGGCCGCCAGCGCACGCCGGCATCCCACGCGGCGTCGCAGATCTCCGACCATGCGGCGAGCCACGCATCGTCACCGCCAGCCGCAGCCTCGTCGCCACCCATGTCGATCACCCGCAGCCGTCCGCGCCGCCGCCGCAACCGTATGCCGGCGGGCAGCAGCGCCAGTCCGACCAGCACGGCCGCGCCGCCCAGCATCCACAACGCCAGCGCCGCCCACCGAGGCAGATCCAGCCGGTTCCACCATGGCCGTGTCTCGCCCGTCGCCGTGGCGTCGGCGGATTGCGTGGCATCCGTCTGACCATCGGCGCCATCGGCGTTGTCGTCCTGCATGTCGGAGGCGTTGGGATCCGTGGCGTTCGCGTCGGTCGTGTCGTCGGTCGTGGTCGAGTTCGGCGCGGCCGTCGCGTTGCCGGACGTGTTGTCGTCACCGTCGCTTGCACTGCCGTCATCCGACGCGGCGCTCCCGTTCTCGGTCGTGGCGGGCGTCACGTCGAACGGCACCCAGCCGACGCCGTCGATGTACGCGTCCACCCACGCGTGCAGCTGTTTGGCGCGCACTTCGAACTCGCCGTCACCGTTCGTGCCGCCGGCTCCCGCGTTGTAGCCGAGCACCATGCGCGTCGGTACGCCCATCGCGCGGCCCAGCACGGCGAGCGCGGACGCGTAGTGCGCGCAGTAACCGGATTTCGCGTCGAGGAACGTGCTGATGACGTCGAGGTTGGACCGCCCGTCGCCGTCGGGCGAGTCGAGCGAATACACGAATCCGTTGGCCGGATCGGTGAAGTAGTCGACCAGCCAGCGCATCGCCGCGACCTGATGATCGTAGCCGTCGCCGTCCGTGGCGACGCCGTCGGCCTGTGCCTGCCGAACGAGCGCGCGCACGTTCTCCGGCAGATCGTCCGGCAGCGTGCGATAGTGCCGTTTGGCGTACCGGTTCATCGCGTCGACCTGTTCCAGCAGGTACGATGCGGCTTCGCTGGCCCCGCCGCCGGCCGTGCCGATGGTCATGCTGTCGTAGCCGAGTTCGGCGCGCAGCGTGCCGAGCGTCTGGAATTTGCGTTGCAGGTCCGCGTTGCCGGCGAGCGCCTCCGCACTGCGGTAGTCGTCGGCCTCATTGTCGTCGGAGCCGGACATGAGGATCGCGATGGCCGTTTTGCCGTTGTCGTCGGTGCGCAGGGTGACCACCGGTTCGTAGTCGGCGATGAGCAGGTCGTTGCGCAGATCGTCGCCCAGCGAGATGCCGGACAGCGTGGTACCCGGCCCGCGCGACCAGTCCCCTTCCGAACCGCCACCCTCCGAACCGCCGCCGCCCGCCGCACTGCCCCATGTCGCCGTGCCGATGACGTTGCCGGTCGTGTCGAGCACGCTGCCGGTGGGCGCGTCGATATGCACCGGCATGATCAGCCAGTCGCCGTGGATGGATCCGCGCCCGTTGTCGGCCGCCTGCCGGCGCGCCGCGGCACGGTCGCTCCAGGAATGGTAGCGCCGTTGCGCCGATTCCTCGACGGTGCGGCGGATCGATTCGACGACGCTGATCTGGTTCATGCCGGACGTGGAGGAGATCGGCTGCAGTCCGACGCCGACGGCTAGGTACTGCTGCCCTTGTGCGGTGGTGGAGGTGCGGTTGTAGACGGTCGATCCGGCGTGCAACCAGTCGCTGCCGAGTCCGTTACGCAGTATGCCCGTGACGCCGGGCATGGGCAGGAATCGCGAGCGCAGCGTTTCGATGGTGACGTTCGCGACGGTGTTGAATCGGCTGGCGTAGGCGCCATTGGCGGGGTTGATGAGGACGGAGCCGCCCGTGCCGGCGTTGTATGAGTCGCCATCCAGACCTATGCCGTATAGGTACAGGTACATCGACAGCGGGTCCTGAACGATGCGCCGCTGGTCTTCGGGCATGATGTTGCTGGAGTCGAGGCCGAGTTGGATGCCGGAACCGTAGAGGTTCGCGTCGTCGGACAATGCCTCGTCGAAGCTCCATGTGTCGCCGTTGAACTCGTCGAGCGTGGTCATGCGCAGGTAGGTGCGCTGGTAGGCGTCGTACGTGAGCACGATGGTGTCCGATCCGCTCGCCAGCGACCGTTTGAGGTCGACCATCGGGTTGATGGTGTTGGCGGACAGCAGACCGGCCGAGTTGCCGAACGACAACGGCACGGTGTAGGCGAAGTCGATGGCGGCTGGCGTGAGGGCGAGTGATGCGGCGGTGACGACGGCCGTGACGGCGACGGGGACGTGCGCGAGCGAACGTTCAGGGCGGACCATCCACAGGTTGAGCAGGAACACGGCGGCGAGCAGGGCGATGCGCCACCAGTCGCTGGAGTGGCCGACGAGCGCGTAGTCGGCGGCGAAGAGGGCCACCGGCAGGGCCGCGAAGACGGGGGCGACGCGGCGGGAGATGAGGATGAGACGGCAGATGACGGCGATGGCGGCGACGAACAGCACGAGGACGAGGTCGCCGGCCGGCGGGACGACGAGGGGCGGCAGCTGTGAGTCGAGTGCGTCGAAGCCGAGCGTGACCGTGTCGCCGATGAGGCTGAACGGCGTGGCCGCGGCGGATGATGCCGTGGTGGGATCGGTTGCACCGCCGAAAAGCGGCGAGACGGCGGCGGATGATGCGGATGCCGCGTCGGCCGCTGCAGCTGCGTTGATGCGACGGATGGCGGCGAGATCGAACGGCCAGATGCGGGTGACGTCGTGGATGCGGATCGTGGCGATGGCCGCCGCCACACCGGCGACGAGAACGATGACGGCGACGGTGCGCACGACGTATCGGCGGCGTGATCGCACGGGCAGGTTCGCTTCGATCGAGATGACGGCGAACACGGCGGCCGCGAACCATGGCCAGTATCCGGTGCCGGCGATCAGTCCGGTCGTCGCAGCGATCGACAGGCCGAAGTATACGAGCAGCGCGATGGCGGTGAAGGTGCGGGACAATACGGATTGCCTCCGCGATGACGCCAGCTGTGCGACCGTCGTTACGGCGGCTTCATCGCCATCCGGCTCCGCCGCGCTCACGGCGGTCACGCGCACGCGATCACCGCCGACGGCCTGACGCAGCGCGTCGGCCAGCGGACCTTGCGGATCGGCCGTCAGCAGACGCACCGTCACCACACCGGTCTGGCGCATCGCCGCCATTGCGACGCGTGCGGCCAGATTGTCGGGCGCGTCATCCGCGCCGTCGTCCGGCATCGCATGCGATGCGCCATCCGCGCCATTCGCACCGCGAGATGCAGCGGATATCGGCGACATCGCCGCCAACAGCCGCGCGCATCGTTCGGGATCATCGGCGAACCGCACGCCGTCCGTCACGATCAGCCGACGGTCCGACGACAACGATTGCAACAGCGGCAGCACCTGCGCCACCTGCGCATCGACCAACGCGTCGGTCATACGCGCGCCGTCGGCCTGCGACGAACGCACATCGAGCACGACGATCAGCGACGACCGGATATCGCGGCCGGTCTCGCGGGTCATGAGTTCGCCGCGATGCGCGGTGGCCTTCCATGCGACCAGTTTCGGCGGATCACCCGGCGCATACTCCCGTACGCCGCCCGTATCGGCGGACTGGCTGTGCCCCTGCAACCGCTGGTCGACGGCACGTCGGCGGGCGTCGAACGCATCATCCGCCGGCGGCAATACGACCGTCTCGCCGCCGGACGGCATCAGCCGCGACGCGGAGAACAGACCGAACGGATCATGCCAGCGCAGGAACACGGCGGCACACCGATACAGGCCGCGCGACGCCGGCAGCACGCCGATATGGCGACCGGTCACGTGACCATCCTGATCCAGCCGCTCATACTGGCGACGCACGGCCACCGTGCGGGGCAGCATCAGCCGCCGCCACGCCGGTCGCCGCGGCACGCGACGCAACGCCACGGCGCGGCCACCCGGCAGACCATCGATCACGGCACGATCCAACCGTCCGACCAACAGCCATTGCGCCACCGCCAACAGCAACGACACGCCCCAGATCATGGTCACGGCCAACGCAGCGGCCATCAGCGCACGATCATCCAGCAGCAGTCCCATGAACCAGAACGCGGCGTCGCACACCAGCGCGGCGATGCCGGCCGCACTGGGCCGGACCACGCCGTGGCGGCGCCAATGCGAACGGTTCCTGCGAGTCATGGCGGCCTCCCGTCACAACCGGTCGGAGCGCGGCACGGGCACGGCGTCGACCACGTCGGCGACGACGCGACGCGCGCGATCCATCGAGGCGAACCCGTATCCGGCGTTGTCCAGCACCAGTCGATGCGCCAGCACCGGCACCGCCAACGCCTGCACGTCGTCGGGCGTCACGAACGTACGGCCGGCCGCCAGTGCGCGCGCCCGCGCCATCGCGGCCAGATGCAGGCTGCCGCGCGGCGACGCACCGTACCGGATGTTGTCGCGCCCACGCGTCGCCGACACCAGCGACACGATGTACGCGGCAATCGGATCGGCCAGATGCACGCGTTCGGCGGCGGCCCGGATCAGCCGCATGTCGTCCAGCGAACAGACCGGCGACAAGCCCTCCAACGGGCGGGAGACGTGCGCCCCGGTGAGCATCGCGGCCTCGGCCGCCGCGCTCGGATAGCCGAAGCTCGTGCACGCCATGAAACGGTCGAGCTGGGCTTCGGGCAGCGGATACGTGCCCTCGAGTTCGATCGGGTTCTGCGTGGCGACGACGAAATACGGGTCGGGCAGCTCGTAGGTGGCGCCGTCGACGGTGATCTGCCGCTCCCCCATCGCCTCAAGCATGGCCGACTGGGCCTTCGGGTTCGCGCGGTTCACCTCGTCGGCGATGATCACGTTCGCGAACAACGGGCCGGGATGGAAGTCGAAACGGCCGGTTCCCTGCGAGTAGACACTCACGCCGGTCAGGTCGGATGGCAGCAGATCGGGGGTGAACTGGATGCGCCGCGACTCACCGCCGATCGCGATGCTCATCGCCCGGGCGAGCGTGGTCTTGCCGACGCCGGGGACATCCTCGAGGAGCAGGTGACCGCCCGCGACGAACGTGGTAACGGCCAGATCGATGACCTCGCGCGAGCATGAGAGCACGCCGGCGAGCGCATCAGCCAGTGCGGCAATGGTGTCCCCGGCCTGCGCGTCAACTGTCTGCGTGTCAGCGTTCGTCGAGGATGTTGCCGGATCACCGTTCGTATCGGTCCGCGTGCCACCCTGCATGAGTCCCCCAATCAACGTCGATTATCGTCTCCCAGCATAACAGCGGGGCTGGTGGTTTCAGCCGAGAGCGGGAAACGGTTCGTGCGTGGCGGTTTTCGCTCGCTAAGACGCCTCTCAGCGAGCGAAAACCGCCACTCCCCGTCTCTCGTGGCAGAAAACGCTCACGCAGCGTCGGCTGCGCGAGCGTTTTCTGCCACGCACGGGAACGCCGCGCACAGTCACATACGAAAAAATCCCGCCCGGCGTAATGCCGGACGGGATCGACGAACCTTGCGCTATGCGCGCGAATCTCAGCCGAGGATGGCGAGGATGTCGCGAGCGGAGACGATCAGGTAGTCCTCGCCCTCGTAGTGCACCTCGGTGCCGCCGTACTTGGAGTACAGCACCTTGTCGCCGACCTTGACGTCCATCGGGATGCGCTCGCCCTTGTCGTCGCGGCGGCCCGGGCCGACGGCCAGGACTTCGCCCTGCTGCGGCTTCTCCTTGGCGTTGTCCGGGATGTACAGACCGGAAGCGGTCTGCGTCTCGGCCTCGGCCTGCTTGACGATGATCTTGTCCTCCAACGGTGTGAGCTTGATCGACACTGTAGGTCACCTCTATGTCTAGAAATCCAGTAATTCCGCGCCAGAACTTACCGGAAAGAGGCTGACGATCACTTTCCCGCGCGTTCCTTTGCGCTGGTACACATCGTAGCGCGGTTTTTAGCACTCTGCCAACTCGAGTGCTAACGCTGAGAGTGAAACAGCCCCCGCCGGCGCGACGTGCGCGCTTGCGGGGGCTGCGTTTCGAAGGAATGGATTCGATTGTGGCGGTATGGTGCGACTCGGCTCAGGCGGACCGGCGGGCCAGAATGGCCTCCAGCCCGGTGCCGAGCGAGTCAGCCGTGGCGTCCGGCGCGTCGATGTCGACGTGCTCTTCGGCGGCGTGGAAGGCGGCTGTGTCGTTCACCGAATCGGTATGGTCGGCGACGGCTTCGACAGTCGCGGATTTGTCGGATTCGCCGGACTCGGCGACGTCCGGCGTCGGTTCGGCGGCTTCCGGTTCGGCGACCGGCACGGCCTTCGCGACCTGACGCATCGACTTGATCTCCAGACTCTCCGGGACGGCGGATTGCGGTTCGACGCCGTTGCGCGGCGCGCCGAGGGAGAAGGAGATGAGGTCCTGCGAGACCGCATCGAACGCCTCCATCGCACGCGACGGCTTGACGTGCGCCAGTTCGCTGGTTTCGTCAGGTTGATCGGCGATCGGTGCGGCATCGACGACGGTCATCACGACCGGCACGGCGGCACGGTCGTCCGACGCGGCGGCCTGATCGGCATCCGTATGGACGGTCTGATCGGCGGATGCAGCGGACGCGTCAGCAGTACCGTCCGTAGTCGCGGACGTGGTATCGGCGACATGCGCAGTCTGCGATGCAGCGGCGGCCGTACGCGCGGCGTCGCGTTCGGCCAACGCCTGCGCCTGTTCGATCTGCGCCTGATGCAGCACACGACGAATCTCGCGCTGCTCCATCACGTCGGTCGCCGGATCGTCGCGACGATCCTCGACAGTGCGATCGGACTGCACGGCACCAGTCTGCCCGGACTGCGCAGCCGCACGTTGCACGCCACCGGTCGCGGTCTTGCCGTCAGCGGCGACCTGACCCGCCGGACGCTGCGCGGCCGGACGACGCACGACCTTGCCGCTCTTGCGCGCCGCGGCGACCTTACGCTCCCACTCGCGGGCCTGCGCGGCCGCACGTGCGCCCAACGCCAGCACAACCGCCGTCAATGCGGCGGGAATCAACGCGAACAACGGGCTGAACTTCAGCGCGAACGCCAATGCCAGCACCAGTACGGTGACGGCCAGCAACGACACGACGAGTATCCGGCGACGACGGATGGCTGCACGACGCAACTGGCGCACATGCGCCACACGAGCCGGCGTGTATTTCGCATCTCGCGTGCGGTCTGGCTGCATAATAATCCCTTTCGCCTGCGGCGTATGCTCGTCCGAGAACCGCGTGCCATCGTCCATCCCGATGAGATGCAACGACGGCGAGAACTTGTCCTCGCGATGCTCCGCCACTTTCCTCATGCCCTTTGCCGTCCGCACAGGCAGCCAGCCGGCCATGACAATCACGACGATCACCAGCACCACCACAGTGCTCAGTGACTCGTAACTCATGCACTTAAGAATAGGAGAGGCCGGGCACAAATCGGGAATCCGCGCCGGGCGTGTCGCACGTCCGTGGACACGCGGCGGCCGGGACCCCCTTCCGGAGCGGGCACACGCCCTGTTTCCGGCAGACATGCACCCTATCCCCATAGGCGCGCACCCCTTTCCGGCGGGATGGCACCCCGTCGTACATCAGTGCTTCTCTCCCTCTTCCCTCTTTAACGGACATACAGCCGATTTACCCGGTGAAATCGGCTGTATGTCCGTCAAGAAGGGGAGAGAGCGCCCATTAAGGGAGGAGCAGCTTACGAGGCCCACAGCCACCACACGGTCCGCGTCACCCTATGACCACCCGTCCGATCGCGCGCACAACCTACCGCGCGGCCATCAGCCGACACACGAACCCCTCGCCGGCATCCTCCGCCAGCAGGCTGTACGTCTCGTGGTCGCGCCACTGCCCGTTGATGTACATGTACCCCGGCCGAACGCCCTCGGCATGCGCGCCCAGCTTCTCGACGACGCGGCGCGACCGGTGGTTCTCCGGCAGGATCGCGATCTCCAGACGGTGCAGCTGCGGGCCGAGCGGATCGGCGAGCGCCCAGTCGGCGAGCGTGGCGACGGCCATCGGTGCGAACCCGTGGCCGGCGTGCCCGTGGTCGACCCAGTAGCCCACGACGCCGGTGCGCATGGACCCGTAGACGACCGCGCCCAGCGAGATCTGACCGACGATGCGCATGTGGTGCTCGATGGCGAACAGGGCGCCGGTGCCATTCGCTTCGGCGCGACGCTGGCGGTGAATCCACGAGGCGAACGTCAGGGGCGAGCCGTGGGTCGGATCGCCGGAATCCCACGGGGCGAGCCAGTCACGGTTGGCCCAGCGCAGGGCGTTCCACTCGTCCTCGTCGTCGAGGGTGAGCGGGCGGAGGCGGATGGGCAGGGTCGAGGGCGTGGACTGACCAGCGGCGGGCGTACCGGAACCGGCTGGTGGCAGCGTTTCGGGCATGCGGATGGCAGGCGCGTCGCCCGGATGGAACGCCTGACGCAACGATGCAAAAACTGACACGGCCCCATTGTGCCACGCGTCGGACCGCCGACATTCGTTCGAAACCGCGCAATGGTACAACCGGTAGCCATGATGAATGCAGTAACGGAACACACGACGCACGACGACTCCGGTACTGGCGGCAGTACCGACAAGCGGACGTTGCGCCGTGCCACGATCGCGCGACGCAAGCAGGTGCCGGCCGACGAGCGCGCGCGGGCCGGAGAACAGTTGGCGCAGGCAGCGGCGGCGATCACGAACGGACTCACGCCGGGCGCGACCGTGGCGGCGTACGTGTCGATGGGCAGCGAGATCCCGACGGCACCGTTGCTGCGGTGGCTGTTGGACGCCGGATATCGCGTGATCGTGCCGAAGCTGGGACGCGGATTGGACGTCGGCTGGGGCGCGTTGACGTCGCTCGACGAACTGCATGCGGTGACGTTGGACGGCAACGCGGCCGCATCGTCCGGTCCTGCACACGTTGACAGTACTGCGCACGTTGGCGATCCCGCACACGTTGGCAGTACGGCCGCCGTACCCGCAGACCGTACGTCCGCACCGTATCGTTCGTCATTGCAACGTCCGTCATCGCGCCGTCCGCAGGAGCCCACCGACGCAGCGACGCTCGGCATGGACGCGCTGCGCGACGCCGCGCTGATCATACTGCCCGCGCTACTGGTCGACCGCACCGGCACACGGCTCGGCCGCGGCGGCGGCTGGTACGACCGCGCGCTGGAGCATCGCCGGCCGGACGCGCGCACCGTCGCCGTCTGCTGGCCGTGGGAGATCAGCGACGCGCCGCTCCCCCGCGAACCGCACGACGTGCCGGTCGACGCGATCCTCACGCCGGACGGGATGGTCGCGACGAATGGCACAGCCACGACGGCCGAACGCGGCGGCCGTTCAACCGACTGAGATATCCGCGGCGCACTGTCGGCGTGTCGATTAGGATAATGAGACGTTGAATAGTGTGTCTGACGCGCGTTGGAGGAAGAACCGTGCCTACGTACCATTACCGTTGCAAGAACTGCAACTATGATTTCACCGAGCAGCAGTCGTTCAGCGACGCTCCGATCACCGTGTGCCCGCAGTGCGGCGAAGAGCAGGTGCACAAGGTGTACTCCGCCGTGCCGATCGAGTTCAAGGGCAGCGGCTTCTACCGCACCGACAAGTCGAAGTGAGTCGGGGCCACGGGCCGGCCGGTTGCAGTGGGCGCGCGGTGAACCGATTATCCACAATCGCGGACTGTGGACCGTTGTGGATAAGTCGGTACCGTTCGACCACATAGGCCGGTTCGGCTTGCGCTCGAGCATCGATATCCGTCATCGTGAATGTCATGATGACGGATTTTTTTGATCTGCTACGGGGTCGTCGCGACGGCCACAGGACGGGTGACGGACGACGGACGACAGCCGGCGGACTGCGATGGCGCAGGACCGTGCGGCTGATGCGACGATGGACAGCTGCGATCTGCGCGGCCGGGGCCGTGTATGCGGGACTGATGTGCGTGGCCGGCGCGACGGTCACGCGGCCGGTGGTGGTTGCGGCGACGGCGATGCGGCGCGGCGATGCGGTGAACGGCGACATGTTTCGTGTGGTGGAGGTGCCGGCCGACGCGGCGTTGGACACGGCATTATCGTCGATGGAGGATGTTGCGGATGACGGGATAGCGCAGGTGGATATCGCCGAGGGGCAGCCGATTTTCGATGCGATGATTCGGGGGTCGCCGGTGACGCCGGACGGGTTCACGGTGATCGAGGTGCGGCTGGCCAGTGCGGTCGATGCACTGATGGTCGGCGACACAGTGTCGCTGTCGTCCGCGATGGGGTGTGCGGCGGGTGATGATGCCCATGATGATGCCCATGATGATGCGGAGATATCATGTTTGCTCGCTGAGCGAGCGCTGGTGATGAGCCGGTTCAAGGAACTCACCGCACTGGCCATGCCGCCGGAGGACGCGCTGCGCGTCATGACCTCCCAGGAAGCCGGCGCCATCGTCGCCGTGGCAAAGCAGTCCTCCTAACGCCTCTCCCCCTAACGGACATACAGCCGAAATGAACGTCCAAATCGGCTGTATGTCCGTTGAGAGAGAAAGCCGAACCACTAGGGAACGTTCTCCAGTGTCGTCCCCCGCACAGAGCCACTCCCTTTTTTGCGGACATACAGCCGATTTGGTCGGGCGAAACGGCTGGTTGTCCGCAAAGAAAGACGGTTAAAGCACCAAGAAACGTCCCCGAGCGCCATTTCCCATCCCTCCAGCGGACATACAGTCGTTTCGCCCGACCAAATCAGCTGTATGTCCGTTGAGGGGGTGCGGCGTATGGGAACGAGGCAGGGGGATCCCCCTCAAGCGTCCCGATCCGCCACGCCCCGAAACCCTACGGACAACCAGCCGATTCGGGCGGCTAAAACGGCTGTATGTCCGTTGAGGGGACGGGAACTGGCGCCTTGGACGTTCCTTAGTGATTCGACCTTCTTTTCTCTACGGACATACAGCCGTTTTAGCCGCCCGAATCGGCTGGTTGTCCGTTTTAGCGCTTGTTGTTGAAGATGGCCCAGTGCGGGGGAAGCTCGCCGAGGATGCGCCGGTCGTCGTCGGCCTCGCGCTGGCGCTCGGTGAGCATGTCGCCGGGTTCGAGCTTCACGCCGTCGGCGTCGAAACGCTCAGTGCCGTGGAACACCACGCGCCGATGCTTGCGCGGCGTACGACGCTGCGGATCATACGCCGCGGCACCGCCCGCCTGGTCGTCGGCCTTCACGTCGCCATCAACGTCGTCGCTCATCGCGCCTCCTGATAGAGTTCGCCGATGCGCGCGATGATGTGGTCGACCTCCTTGTCGGGGTTGACGAACGCGGCCACGCTCCACACGCTCATCACCGACCAGCCCAGCGTCGCGAGGTTCTGCATGATGAGACGGTGGCGTTCGCGCGTCGACTGCGTGCCCATGAACTGCACGTCGTCGGTGAGCACGGCCAGCGCGAACGGCTTGTCCTTGAGGCCCACGACGAGCGGGATGCGCGGCCCGCGGTCGAAGCCGTAGTCGACGGCCACGTTGAGTCCGCGGGCGCGCAGACGGTCGGCGAGATCGACGAACAACACGTTGTTGTTCGCGCCGGACGCACCGGGAACGGTGATACCAGCGGCATCATCCGATCCGTCACCTGCCGCCGCAACGTCAACGTCACCAGCACCAGCAATACCAGCGTCACCCGCGGCCCCGCCATCCAGCTCCTCGGCCCACCGCAGCACGGTCTTGAGCATGCGCGGCCCGGCCTGATGAATCCGCTCGTCGTCCATGTCATCCGCCGAGAACGACGCCGTGATATCGACGTTACGATCGGCCACCGCCAGCGCGTCGAGCAGCAGGTTCTGCCCGCCGTCGCGCTCCAACGGCCCGAACTGCTGGAGCAGCCGCCCGTGCGTGGTCTTCGCGTAGCAGACCGACACGATCACGTCGGTGGCCTGCACGCCCGCGACCTCGCCGATGTTCACGATGCGCACGTGGCGCAGGAACCGGCCCATCGCCTTGTTGCGCGAGGCAAGCGCCTTGAGTTCGGCGCCGAGCCGCGCGCGGAACGTCTCGGTCAGGCTCACGACGGTGAGCACATAGCTGGCGGGCACGATGGTGAATCCGGCCGCACGCTCGGTGATGAGCGCCACGACCTGTTCGATCTCCTGCTGGCTGGATTCGACCAGTCCGGACGACATGACCGGCACGCCGGAGCCGTCGACACGGTGGAACCGCACCGCGCCCTGCGTGACGGCGACGTCGTGGCGCACGGTGCCGTAGCCGTGCGTTTCGAGGAACGCGGTGAGGCGCGGCGAACGGCGCACCGGATGCGACGTGACCTCGACGCCCGGCAGCATGTCGATGAGCCGGCCGAGCGACGGCGAGGTGACAGTGCGCCGGTGCGCGAGCACGACGACCTGCCGCGCGCGGGCGAGGATCGTGAGCAGTTCGATGGCCGGCATGTGCGCGCCCGCGTCGATGATCGCCACGTCGGCGAGCGGCGACGCGTCGGTCAGTGCGGCGAGCGTGGCCGGCGTGGCCATGAGGATCGGCTTGGCGGCGGCGATGATCTGCGGGTTGTCGCGATGCACGCGCGCGAATGTGGCGTGCGCGGACCCGGCCAGCACGGTGTGCAGCTGGTTGGCCTCCTGCGTGCGTGAGAACAGCAGGTCACTCAGCCGGCGCATGGATTCCTGCGCGACCATCGGGCCGATCGAACGCACGTGTTCGACGTCGACCTGCGCGAACCGGTCGGCGGCGGTCTGCATGACCGAGCCGTCCTGATTGGAGATGATCGCGGACGAGTGCACGATGTCCTCGAACACGGTGGTCCACCAGGCGAGCTGCAGTTCGCCGGCGACCGCGTCGACGTCCACGCGGCGGTTGTGCAGGTCGTCGACGAGTTCGACCAGACCGATCGTGCGGAACTCCTGCTCGAGGCAGCAGCGTTCGGGCAGCGTGTCGAGCGCGTGGCGGTCGTCGTACAGCGCCTTGAGCCGCTCTTCGACGTAGTTGAGGTCGTCGGTGTCGAGGTTGCCGCCGGCGGGCGTGGTGGCGAGCACGGTGTTGAGCGCGGTCATGCCGGCCGCGAGCGCGTCCTGCGTTTCGATGATGTCGTCGAGGCGCGGCGGCAGCACCGGCCAGCCGCCGTGCGGCACGAACAGCCGCCATTGCGCGGCCTGCTTGGCCACGACCTTGAGCGCCTCGTGCAGGTTCTCGACCTGTGCACCGACGCGCAGCAGACTCTTGGCTTCCTTGATGTGCCGGCGACGCTCCCAGAAGCCCATCGACGTGCCTTCGGCCTTGCGGTCGGCCTTGGGCTTGCTTGCCTCGATCATCGCGTCGATGTCGCGTTCGAAGATCTCGGGCTGGAACACGTCGAGCACGCGGCGCAGGTTTTTGAGCACGGTGACCTGCCGTCCCCATTCGTGCGCGTTGTTTGGCACGGGGAAGCCGCACACCTGCGCAGTGCTTTTCACCTGTTCGCGAGTGGCCGGTAGGAGCTTGTTGAGCAGGTCGACGACGTGCTGGTAGGCGTTCACGGCCTCTTCTTCGGTGCCGAGCGACGCGTGGTACCACACGGTGTCTTCGGGGCCGATGGTGAATTCGCCGAGTTCGCCGGCGCGGCGCAGTTTGCCCGCCCATTCGTCGAGGTGGCCGCCGATGGCGTGCGCGGTCTGCGGCACGAGCCGCACGTGCGTGGCCGGATGCGTGGGCAGCGACGCGATGGACGCGAGGTTCTGGATGGTCTGGTAGGCGGACACGCCCCATTTCTCGTTGAGTCCGTGCAGGTCGCCGAGGTAGCGGGTCAGGCGCGAGCGCACGCCCACGAGTTCGTCGGCGAGCTGGTCGAAGCGCGACGTGGCGACGCCCGGTCGGAAGCCGACGGCGGCGATGAGCTGACGGTCGATGTTGGCGGCGACCTGGTCGCCGGCGATGTCGAGCAGCTGGCCGCTCATCTCGTTGGCGCGGATGGTCTGCGTGAAGCGTCGCTTCTGTTCGGCCACGCACGGCACGTAGAGCACGGTGCGGCCGTTCATGACGCAGCGCGACGCGATGGCCGCTGCCTGGTCGGCGGTGTCCTTGCCGACCTCGCTGTCGACGAACAGGCTGCGGCCGGAGGCGGCCATGTTCGCCGCGTAGCGTACCGCGTTGTCGACGTCGCCGACTTCATATTCGGTGTGCGGATCAGCGTCGAACGGGCTGAAGTCGGGCATCGGCGCGCCCTTAAGCGCGTCGATCGCGTCGCGGCGGCCGGCGAGCGCGTCGAGCAGCTGGTTGCCGCTCGATCCGGCGGCCAGTCGGTCGATGATGCGCTGGCTTTCGGCGAGCATGAGCGACGACGGGTCGACGAAGCAGCCGAGGATGAGCTGGCGTTCGATGTCGAAGCCGGGGAATGCTGGGCGGGCGCGGTCGGTGATAAGCGCGAACACGGCGGACGTGTCGGGCGTGCCGTTCGCATAGTTCGACCCGTCGAACAGTTCTTCGGCGGTGAGCCGGATGCCCTGTTCGCGCATGGCCGCGACGAACGCAATGTTGAGTTCCACTCGGCCGGTGAATCGCACGGTGGTGCGCTTGTCCACGTCGCCATCCTGCGTGACCTCGACCGGATACAGCAGCACGGGCATCTGGTTGCCGTCCCAGCTGGCCACGCCGACGGCGAGCGACAGTTCGGCCACGCCGCTGAGCCGCATCTTCGCGGCCTTGTCGTCGAGCACGCGTTCGATGCGGCGGCCGGCGGCACGCAGCATGCCGTTGTCGCGGAACAGCGCGTCGAGCGGCGCGTGGCCACTGGCGAACAGCTGCGCGACGCCGGAGGGGTGCGCGTGGGTCATGTCGAGTTTGGACGCCAGCTGGTTGATGTCCTCGAGCGGCGACGGCGCGAGCGTGGCGCGGTAGCGTTCGCGCCAGACGCGGATGTCGTCCAACTGGTCGGTCGGCGCGTGCGGTGCCGGCTGTGCGACGGGCTGTACGGTCTGCGCCGCTTGCGGTTCCGGGGTCGTCGCCGGCGAGTCTGCGGACGGCCGCGCCGTGTCGGCGGGCGCGGCCTGGGCGGCGGGCTGTGCCTGCTCGGGCTGAACGTTGGTATCGCTGGTATCGCTCATGATCGGCTCACTTCCCTACCGCTTTGCGGTAGTCCTGATATCCGGGATTGTTCTCGAGCGCGGCGTCGATGTCGCGGTTGCCCTGCGCCGACAGCCATGCGTACAGGTCGTCGTACAGCGACGGGTTCATGGCGAGGAACGGCAGGAGCTGCGGGTAGCGTGCCATGTGGAACTGCACGGAGAAGTCGCCGGTGCGCTTCGCCTCGTCGGAGGTGAGCCCGTCGACTTCGACGCTGGGTTCCGGGCGCTTGAAGTCGCCTTTTGCGACGCGGTCGAACACCGAACCGGGTTCGAAGACCGGCGCGTACGTGCCGGTGGCGTCGGGCTGATCGTAGCCGCTCGGCTGCCGCACCGGCTGATCGGTGGTGAACTGCTGCGTGGCGATGGTCTGCGCGACGTCCGGCTGGTCGGCGGCGGTCATCGGGCGGAACAGTTGATCGTGGACGTCGGACGACGGTTCGGTCGGCTGGACGACCGGCTGCTCGGCCGACGATGCGGACGACGATGCCGCAACGGACGGTTCCGACGTCGGCTGATCTGCAGTCGGCTGATCTGCAGTCGATTGATCCGCAGTCGATTGATTCGTGGCCGGCTGATCACTGGCCGACGGCACAACCGTGGTCGACTGGTCTTCGGTCTCCTGATTCGCGGACGACGATGCCGCGGTATGATCCTGCGGCATATCCTGCGACGAGACTGCGGACTGATCGGCCGGCGCGCCCTCATCAGACGACGTGCCATCGTCGGACACCGCGACGTGTTCCGCCTCGGCATGCACCGGACGCACCGGATGCGCGATCACGGAAATCGGCATCACGCGATCCGCCGGCGCGACCGTATCGGTCTTCAACGCATTCGGCACGACGTACGACGGAGACCCGAACGACACATCCTGCGCCGGCTCCTCGTCGGACGCAACAGGCGGCACGGAAGACTTCGGTTCGGCCAACTGCGGCAGCTCGGACGACTCGGCTAACGCGTCGACGAACAGATCGCGCGGCTCATGCGGCTGCTGCTGCACGGTCAACGGCATGGAATCGGCGATCAGGGCGTTGTCCTCCGGCTCACGCGCGCCGACATGCGGCATGAAGCTGCGCAACGACGCCATCTTCAGCTCGTTCACGCGGCTCGCCACGCTGCTCGCGGTGAACGCGCTCGTCGGCTCGCCGGCGCGCAGATCAAGAATATCGTCAACCGACAGTTCGGCCGCATCCGGCTCGGGCTTCGCATCACCCATCGCATACTCGAACAGATCGGTGACCTGCGGCTTCGGCTGCGGCTCCGGCTCGTCCACACGGATGAAATCGACCGGTACATCGCCGAACTGCATGCGCACGGCCGCGGATGGCAACGGGAACTCCACATGCGCGGGCAGCCGAACCAACGTGCCGTCGGCACGCACCATATACGTGCCGTTCGTGGAACCGATATCGCAGATGGTCGCGTCGCCGCTGGCCGACACCGCGAACACGGCATGGCGTTTCGACATGGAACGCGTGTCATCCGGCACCTCGAACCGCACGATGCCGGTGTCAGGCAACGGGCGAATCGGCCGGCGCCCGATCTCCAGTCGTTCGGACGGCAGCACGCTCACCTGATCGCAGCCCTTGACCCTCACCAACCACCTGAGAGATCGCCGTTCATCGCTCACCGCGCCGCCTGCCTTTCCGAAACGTCCTTCCAAAACACACTATGTGCCATTGTGTCATGCTTCGCCCGATATTGCACGGAACGCCGGCACAAGACGCGACACTTTCGCCCACAATCTTCGCACATGGGCGGTATGTATGCACCGCAACCAAGCCGACCGGTCGACCGGACCGATCCGGGCGCCGGAACACCACGCGGCACATACGACGAAACCCCGCCGGGCCGAAGCACGGACGGGGTTTCGCAAGCGTGGTAATGTGCGGGCTTCACTCCCGCGTGCATTACTTGAGCTCGACGGTGGCGCCAGCCTCTTCCAGCTGAGCCTTGGCCTTCTCGGCGTCTTCCTTCTTGGCCTTCTCGAGGATGGCCTTCGGGGCGCCGTCAACCATGGCCTTGGCGTCGGCCAGGCCAGCGTTGGTGATGGCCTTGACGGCCTTGATGACCTGGATCTTCTTGTCGCCGACAGCGGTCAGGACGACGTCGAACTCGGTCTTCTCTTCTTCCTCAGCGGCAGCGCCGGCGGCCGGAGCGGCAGCGACAGCGGCGACCGGAGCAGCGGCCTCGACGTCGAACTTCTCTTCGAAGGCCTTGACGAACTCGGAGAGCTCGACGAGGGTCATTTCACCGAAAGCTTCCAGGAGCTCTTCGTTGGTGTACTTAGCCATGATGGCTTCCTTTCATTCTGGCGGCGGTCTGCGTGCTCGTGCGGGCGCGCCGTCTCAATGTTGTTTGTTTTTCCGAATGGTTCATGCGGCGAGCCGCATGGGGATCAAGCTGCCTTTTCCTGCTTCTCGCGCAGGGCGTCGATGGTACGCACGGCCTTGGTCGGCAGAGCGACGAACAGGTACGCGGCCTTGGAGGTCGTGGCCTTGAGGTCGCCGGCGAACTTGGACAGCAGCTGCGGGCGAGACATCATGTCCGCCAGCTTCGTCGCACCCTCGCCGTCGTAGACGGTGCCATCGGCATAGCCGCCCGAGATAACGAGAGCCTTGTTGGTCTTGGCAAAGTCACGCAGGACCTTCGCAGCCTCAATGAAGTCGCCCTTCA
The DNA here is from genome assembly GCF_009299505.1 of Bifidobacterium ramosum. Classification (GTDB taxonomy): domain Bacteria; phylum Actinomycetota; class Actinomycetes; order Actinomycetales; family Bifidobacteriaceae; genus Bifidobacterium; species Bifidobacterium ramosum. Next base: position 28,722 of record NZ_WBSM01000016.1, read on the forward strand.
CGAAGGTGATGGCGGTCGGGCCCTTGAGCAGGTCGTCAAGACCCTCAATGCCCGCTTCCTTGGCGGCGATACGCGCCAGCGTGTTCTTAGCCACAGTGTAGGAAGTATCGCGGCCTAGCTTTTCGCGCAGTTCGGAAACCTGCGGAACGGTAAGCCCGCGGTACTCGGTCAGGTAGACGGCATCAGCGTTACGGAACTGCTCCGTAAGCTGAGCGACCACCGCTTCCTTTTCGGGCCTCTTCATGGCGTTCCTTCCTAGATCGGCCGTTGATCTGTTCGGTTTGGCGCGTCATGTCATCCGCAGGGCAATAAAAAAGCCCTGCACACAGGCAGAGCAACATTCGGCCACTACTCGTCTTGCGACGTACGGCAACCCGCGAACGGGCGACTATCTCTCAACCTGCGCTGGCTTGGCGAACCAAACTTCGTGGGACTCGCGTCCCCAACCAACGGTCTGTGGTTTACGGAGAAATAAGTTACGCCCGGGTCATGACTTCTGTCAAACCCGGGCGTGTCGCGCATGCTCGTACTGATCGCCAACGACCATGCCGTCACCGCAATCTCCATACATCCGTACGTAAGTACGTAAACCCATACCCAACAACGGACATACAGCCGATTCACGTACCGAAATCAGCTGTATGTCCGTTGGGGAAAGCCGCACGTGACGTACGAAAACGACCGCGACTTACTTCGTGTAGTCCTTGTTCTTGCTTTCCTTGATCAGGAACAGGGCGACGAGCGCGAGCACGGACATCACGGCGAGGTACCAGCCGACGGACTGGACGGTGCCGGTCGCCTGCACGAGCGCGGTGGCGATGGTCGGGGCGAACGCGCCACCGAGGATCGCAGCGAGGTTGTAGCTCAGGCCGGCGCCGGAGTAGCGCACGCTGGTCGGGAACAGCTCAGGCAGGTACGCGCCGCACGGTCCGAACAGCGAGCCCATGCAGCAGAAGCCGACGCACAGGAACAGCATCACGGTGAACGGGTTGTGCTGCAGCGACTGCAGGGCGAAGATGCCGAACACGAGCGTGCACAGCGTCGCGGTGATGAGCACCGTCTTGCGGCCGAGCTTGTCGGCGTACAGGCAGGAGATGATGATGAAGATCGCGAAGAAGAACACCGACACCATCTGCATGGCGAGGTACTCGTTCTGGGTGAACGCCGGCTTCATGACCTTCACGCCGTAGCTCAGCGACCACGTGCCGAGCACGTAGAACAGCGAGTAGGTGATGCCCATCGCGAAGGTGCCAAGCAGCACTTCCTTCCAGTACGGCAACAGCGAGCGCAGCGGATGCTTGACGACGCGGTCCTCGGCCTCGGCCTGACGGAAGATCGGGGTTTCGGTCATGTGCAGACGCACGTACAGGCCGATCGCGACCAGCACCGCGGAGCACAGGAACGGGATACGCCAGCCCCACGCCTGCATTTGCTCGGGGCCGAGCACGGTGTCGAGCAGCAGGTTCAGGCCGTACGCGCAGAAGAAGCCGATCGGGGCGCCGAGGTTCGGGAAGGAGCCATAGAGCGCGCGCTTGTTGGCCGGCGCGTTCTCCGTGGCGACCAGCGCCGCGCCGGACCATTCGCCGGCGAGGCCGACGCCCTGGCAGGCGCGGCAGATGCACAGAATGATGATCGAGAACACGCCGAGCTGCTCATAGCCGGGCAGGCAGCCGACGAGGAACGTCGAGATGCCCATCGTCATGAGCGCGACGACCAGCGTGGTCTTGCGGCCGATCTTGTCGCCGAAGTGGCCGAACAGCATGGAGCCGAACGGACGGGCGAGGAACGACACGGCGAACGTCAGGAACGCGAGCATGGTGCCGATGGCCGGGTTCGCCTTGGTGGCGCCCGGGAAGAAGATCGCGCCGAAGTAGCTGGCGGACGCGATGGAATAGCAGTAGTTGTCGTAGAACTCGATGGCGGTGCCGACCATCGACGCGGCGATGATCTCGGGCACGGAATCGCGCTTGTCGGCGGCGGCTTGCGACGCCGACACGGCTGCGGATGCGGACATGATGAGTCTTCCCCTCTTATACCTTCGATTGCGACCGGCGATGAATTCAGGCAACGGCCGCGCGAGAAACGCACCGGGTATGCGACATCCGCATCAGGGGCTTTTGGCCAGCGGTGTCGCACACCGCTGTGCTGATGTATGAGTGTGGTCGATAACTGGTTATCACGGTGCGGTTTGACCACATAGTGAACGCAACGTGCCCCCGCCGGAATCGTCCGACGAGGGCACGTATGGGCTCGCTGTCGCTGTCGATCGGCGATGATCAGCCGATCACGGCACTGCATTCGATCACAGCACCGCGTTGAGGATGAAGTCGAGCACGAACAGGATCGCGACGACCCAGATCACCGGGTGCACCTTGTTCGCCTTCTTCTTGCAGGTCATCACGATGCAGTACATGATGAAGCCGCCGGCGATGCCGTACGAGATCGAGTACGAGAACGCCATGAACACGGCCGCGAAGAACGCCGGGATCGCCTCGGTGATGTCGTTCCAGTCGATCTCCTTGAGGGAAGCGGCCATCATGCAGCCGACGATCACGAGCACGCCGGCGGTCGCGGCGGACGGCACGGCGGAGATGATCGGGGACAGGAACGCGGACAGGGCGAAGCAGATCGCGACGACCACGGAGGTCAGGCCGGTGCGGCCGCCCGCCGCGATGCCCGCGGAGGACTCGACGTACGTGGTGGTGTTCGAGGTGCCGCAGATCGCGCCGATCGAAGTGGCGATGGAATCCGCGAACAGCGCCTTGTCCATCTTCGAGGAGAAGCCGGAGCCGTTCTCGAGGGCGCGCTCGTCGGCCTCGGAGAAGATGCCGGTGCGGCGGCCGGTGCCGATGAACGTGCCGATCGTGTCGAACGTGTCGGACATGGAGAACGCGAAGATCGTGACGATCACGAGCGGCAGACGGGCCACGTCGGAGAACAGGGCCGGGAAGCCGGCGCCGGTGAAGATCACGCCGAACGTCTGCGGCAGCTGGGCGAACGTGTCGCCGATGGAGACGGACTGGCCGAAGTTGGTCACGCCGAACGGGATGCCGACGACCGTGGTGATCGCGATGGCGAGCAGCATGCCGCCCTTGACCTTGAGCACGGTGAAGACGATCGCGAGGAACAGGCCGATGAGGAACACCCACAGCACCTTGTTGTCGAATGCGGCGAGGCCCGGGGTCGCGGCGGTGGCGAGACCCTTGCCGGCGGTCTTCGCGTCCTTCGGAGTGAAGGTGATCAGGCCGACGTTGAGCATGCCAACGTATGCGACGAACAGGCCGATGCCGCCGCCGATCGCGTGCTGCAGCGTCTCCGGGATCGCCTGGATAATCATCTTACGAATCTTGGTGACGGTGATGAGGATGTTGATCAGACCGCACAGGAACACCATGCACAGCGTCTCCTGCCAAGTGAAGCCGAGGCCGAAGCAGACGGTGTAGGTGAAGAACGCGTTCAGGCCCATGCCGGCGGCCTGCGCGTACGGCACGTTGGCGAACAGGCCCATGACGAGCGTGCCGATGATGGCCGCGATGATCGTGGCGAGGAACACGCCGCCCCACGGCATGCCCGTCTGGCTCAGGATCTGCGGGTTGACGACGATGATGTAGCTCATCGCGAAGAACGTGGTCAGACCGGCCATGACCTCGGTGGACACGGTGGTGCCGTTCTCCTTCAAATGGAAGAACTTCTCCATATATCTCTGCTTCCTTTTCATGGGTTGTTAGGGGCCGGGCATGCGCGCCCGCGGCGGCGGGTGCACGGTCGTGCCCCGGCGAGAATCGCGACTCGCCGTACGTCCGTTTTGTCGAACGCGCCCACGATAGCACCGTCACAAGTCATGGAGGTTTCGTGAACGCGATCCGCATGGTGAGCGCGACCGCACGCGCATACGTCACGCACGCATCGTGTACGGATCGCACGTCATGTGTGCGTCACGCACGTATCGCACGCGTACCGCACATCACGCGAGTTATCCACATTTGTCCACATATCCACATCCCACATCAGTCGCCCTGCACAGCCCACGCATATCCGCTACAGTCGCCCCATGGACCAGACCATCACGCTCACACAGTCCCTCGCCGACCGCAAAGCCACCGCCACGCAACGCTGCGCACACCTGGCCGCGCAGCTCAACCAATCCATCCTGTTCGGCATGACCACCGCACTGGAATTGCAAGAGATTCCGGTACCAACACAATGCGGCATCGACGCGACCGCACTGCACAGCACCGCCAGCGCCGTCGCAAAACGCATCGACCTGTCGGACGGATCGCTACGGTCCCACCTGTGGCGGCCGATCGCCGCCGACCCCCGCGCCGCAATCCCCATAACCGCCACGGTCCACGCACTGCACCCGTTCCACGTGTGGGCGCAGCTTGCCCGGCACGTGGACCTCGAGGACCTGATCATACTCGGGGATGCCGTGCTGGCGGCGCGGTCGCACGATGCACGCGACACCCGCCGATCACTGATCACGCTGATCAACGCCACTCGCGGATTCGCCGGACGCACCGCATGCCTACGCGCGCTGCCGCACCTTCGGGAGCATGTCGCGTCTCCGATGGAGACGATCGCGCGGCTTGCCGCGACACGGCACGGGATGCCCTGCCCGCTGACGAATTACACGGTGCCAGGCGAGACGTTCCCGTCCGGCGCGGCGATGACGCTGGACATGGCATGGGTGCGGTTCCGCGTCGCGGTCGAATACGACGGCGACCACCACCGGACGGACAAGGCGCAGTGGCGGCGCGATCAGGAGAAGCGGGAGCGGTTGCGCAGCCACGGGTGGATCGTGATCGTAATCACCGCGGACAGTCTGCGCGACGCGGCGCATCGGGCGGAGTTCGCATTCCTAGTGGCACGATATCTGCTGGAGCGCGGCGCGACGTTCGAGTTCCGGCCCGTGGCGATGTCGCTGGAGTCGCGCGTTCCGCATTCGCGGGTGCTGACATTGGATGACTGCGGCGCGGCATAGGGCGCAACGGCTCTGTAGGTGTGGATGAAGGTCACGAGATGGCAAATCGTCGCGTTTTTCCATCGCGTGACTCGTGCACACTCAAATTGCACCGTTGAATCGTGTGCATTGGGGTCACGGGATGGAAATACGACCCATTGTGCCATCGCGTGGCCGAAGCGTGAGTCACGGGATGGAAAATCGACCGATTATGCCATCGCGTGACCGTGAGAACCGATATATTACGTATCGTCGAGGTCACGGGATGGAAAAATCGTCTGTAATTCCATCCCGTGACTCGACGGCTGGTCACGGGATGGAAAATACATTTCATTTGCCATCCCGTGACCGAATGAGGAAGCGTAGAACGCGCAGCACGCGGTCACGGGATGGAAAAATCGTCCACGATTCCATCGCGCGATCCGGCGGCCGGTCACGGGATGGAAAAATCGGCTTATATGCCATCGCGTGACCAGCACAACACGGCACAGCG
>NZ_WBSM01000017.1 GCF_009299505.1 Bifidobacterium ramosum
CCGGCCGATGATGATGAAAACGTGTCCATACACCATTGTCACCACCCAAACCCGTCAACCATGCCCCAGGACATACCGTCAACCATGCCCCGACACATGCGTCAACTATCCGCTGAAGCTAAACACATGCCGTACCAGACCCGCACGTCGGTAAACAGACGGAATTGCGGCAGGAAACGCGTGGTTCCGGTCGCATATGAGGTGCGTGGCAGGCAGCGCAGCATCGATATGATGACGAGCACGGTCAGCAGATTGATCAGATGGAATGACCATCGCCAGCCGAACTGTTGTGCGATGAATGTACCGATCGGCACGCCGAAGACCGCGGCGATGGAGATGCCGGAGAAGATCCAGGACATGAACCGGGGCCGATCAGATGCGCCGACCAGATCCGGTGCGAACGTCATGGGCACGGCCACGAGTGGTCCGCTCACTGTGGCGATGACGATGCGCCCCACCAGCAGCATCGGATAATTCAGGGCAAAGGCGCACAGGACATTGCCGGCCAAGAAGATGCCCGTCATCGCCATCAAGGCATGGAATCGATTGAATTTCGCGGATACGGCCGCTCCGATTGGAGTCATCGGCGCGTATACGAGCGCGAAGGCAGAGACCAATGAACCGATGGCCGCCAACGAAACGCGCATGTCCGAGGCAATCGGCTGCATGACGCCAACCACGATGAACTCGCTCAGTCCCAGCAAAAACGTCAATGCGATAAGCGTGACGACCGGCACGGTGAAGAACCGGGATCCACTTCGCGTCCTCGTGGCATCCACTATGAATATCCTTTCCTGAATGGCATGATCAACTATCGAAATAAGGTGAACATGACTATCGATATGTTCACATCACTCACCTAGAAACTACTGTTATGATATCGATACAAACTCGATGAGATACGAGACGAACCATCACTATAGTTTCCATTACTATAGAAATCGTGACAACAATGACTGCCGAGCGAACGATTGATCAGACCTCTCCGAAGAGTCCCAATCCTCTGACCATTTTCTCCGATCTTTCGGAAACCCCGCACTACAATCTGCCGGGATTGCCGATGTACGCGAGACGCGACGACATGCGTCGCTATGGCTTCCGCATGGCGTGCCATTGGCATCGCGACCTGGAATTCATCCATGTTCTCAACGGCCATCCACGTGTATTCGTCAACGGCGCGCTCATTCCGTTGCATGCAGGCGAAGGCATCTTCATCAACTCGCGTCGCATGCACTATCTGGTATGCGACGACGGCGATGATGCCGGATTCGTCTCGGCGGTAATCGATGCTTCGCTGCTAGGCGCGATGTATGCGCCAATGGCAGCCGCCATGCTCAAGCGCATGGGCGACACCGCTCCTGATTACGTCGTACTCGACTCAACCTGTGAACGGGACCGCACGTTGCTGTTCGGTATCGACGAGCTCGAACGACTGATGTCCCGGTGCGAAAGTCACCAGGAGACGGGCGACGCGCTGACGGTGCTGCCGGCAGTCGCCCAGTCTGCACACTTGTGCTTTCTGGCGTTGGAAAGAGTCGAAGAAGGAACCATTACCGCCGAACCCAAGACGGTGGATCAAAGAACCTCGGAATATCCAACTCCTTCATCGGCACATGCCGCGGCAAACGATCCGGGGCCTGAGTTCAGATCGTTCCTGCTTATGATGGCCTTCATCCGCGCCAACGCATCACAAAAGATCACCCTTGACGACATCGCGCGCGCCGGCATAGTCAACCGTCGCGTCTGCTGCGAACTGTTTCGCGCATATGCCGGGCAGACTCCGATCGACTACCTCACCGATTATCGCCTCGGCAAGGCCCGTGAGTTGTTGTCCGAGGGAACCATGCCCATCAAGGAGATTTCGCAGGCCTGCGGCTTCTCGTCACCCGTTTATTTCAGTTACGTGTTCCGACGGCACATGGACGCCACCCCACGCCAATGGCGAGACCGAGAAATGACGAACTGAGGAGAGCGTAAGTGGTTGGTCAGCGTTGCTCCGTTATTCGCTTCTTTGCATCGGAAAACGGAATAGGCGGAAGCGCTCCTTACCATTACAGACGCAACGGCTGACCGTTATCCGCGACCAACGGCGGCAAGCTATCTCACATGCCATTACAAAATCAGGATCTTGGAATCACTATGACTCCAAGACCCTCGGCACTACTCAGCAATCACTACTTGGATTCGGCTGACTTGCCTTCCTTCCCCGCGTACCGGCTGGTACGGTCAATGAATCAGTCATCAGTCTTGGCAGCGAGCCTGCCGGCAATGTACCGATATTCCTGCGTGAGACCGGCGAAACCCCACGAGTCCGGACGCACGTCCTGAACCACGATGTAGCTGGCTTCGGACACCGTTCCGAGAATCGCCGCCATACCATCGAACGCACGCCGAACGAACAACGCCTTATCACCTTTGGCGTTGGTGCCCTCGGTGATCTTGATCTCCACATAGAATGTGCCCTCGCCACGATCCGGCACAGACCGCCCGCCGACGAACCAGCACGCAGGATCCGCGAAGTCCACGTCCACGGACACCACGTCACGCTGCTTCCCGAGAACGTCCACCGCCAGCCCGGTGAGCAAATCCGCAACCTTGGCTGCGATTTCCGTTGATCCATCTCCCGCAACACGAGCCCTGATGTACGGCATATCCGTCTCCTTCAATACAAGATATTGCATTGCAGAGTATACGGTACGACATCTACCGCCACCTCCGGCCGGTGGCTGTGTTTGGATTCCTCGTAACGACAGTGATGATGCGAACCGGCCATGACCATCAACCCCGACTTACGGCACCGCCAGACCTGAGACTGGTGACGCGCACGGCCAACGTGGTCAGCACCAGCTTGGCAAACACATGGTACAGCCTGTAGAACGTCAGCGGCGTGTAGTTCGCGCATCCGCGTTCGGCCTTCGCCAACGCCTTCGCCGTTTCCCTACGCAAATCAAGGTACGGCAGCCGAGCCAGTTTACCGGATGCGGCGCCGCGCACGTTCATTTCGGTGTCCATGTTGCCGGGGTGAACAGCAGTACATTGACGCCGCGCGCACGTTCCTCCTCATGCAACACACGCCATCGCACGGCGGAAGAAGCCTGGGGTGAAGCCACAAGTTCGAACCCACTTGATGAAAGCGTGCCCATGCGCAGACCTCGAATACGTCATTCCCGACACGGCACACACATGCGACCATTGATTCCACATATGACAGGGGTCTTGGAATTACCGAAATTCCAAGACCCCTGTCACTACCCGACAATCACTTCTTAGACGTTGGGGAGAACTTGAACTCGACCGACTTGCCGTACCGCAACAGCCGTCCACCCCCCACACTTGCGCAGTCGGCGGATAGTCATCCAGACATTGAAATCGAGCCATTTTTCAAAAGTCATTTATTTATCCTCGGACACATCGAATTTAAGCTCGATGCCTGCCGTCTTTTTCATCCTGCCTTGTTGTGGATATTCAAGTACAGCGCATGATAGTCTATTCGATCATTTGACAGACCGACCGACGGTCTGTATGCTTGTCGGCGACAAGATTGAAAGGTGAACCGCATGACGCACAATACGCATCCCGAGGAGACCGAGCAGCGAATTCTCGATTCCGCCCGCAGACTCTTCGCCGAAAAGGGCTACGAGAAGACATCCATTCAGGACATCCTGAACGACCTAGGACTGTCCAAGGGCGGACTCTACCACCATTTCAAATCGAAAGAGGCGATCCTCGACCAACTAAACGCCGACGAGTGGGCCGTCACCGCACGTCTCCTCGACGAACTCATCAAGCGTGACGACATGAGCGCGTTGGAGAAGTTGCGTGCACTCATCATTTCCGCCGTGGACGTCCCCAACCACTTGGATCTTGTCCGTTCCCAGCTCGCGCTTCTCAAAGACCCCACATTCTTTACCGCGAACATGCGCTTCTGGTCGACGGAGCTACCGAAGTCCTTCCGGTCGCTCATCGACATGGGAGTGCAGGACGGTTCCATCCCCACGACGTACCCAGAGGAGGCGGCGCAGCTGCTCTCGCTCCTCGGCAACTACTGGCTCATGCCCTGCTTCTATCCCGCCGACCATGCCGACATGGAACGTCGCATCCGTTGTCTCGCCACGATGCTCGATGCCATCGGTGTGCCAGTGTTCGATGAAACGCTCATCCTGCGGCTGGGCGAAGGCCTCGCGGACCTGATGTCAGAAGAGGCACCGGCGTCAGCATAGGCCGTACCCGAGCGCCGGCCTGCAGATTATGGCGTCCAAGTGAAAGGACGTTTGTACGTCCTTTGCTGTGGCGCATTTTTTATCACCGGAACAGACCGACGGTCGGTCTGAATAGGTGGTCATGAATATCCAAGGAAAGGAATCCCGCGATGACGAACACATTCAAACATACGGCACAGCCATCAATGAACCAAGCCACGGACCCTCTTCACGTACGCGACTTCTACCTGCTCGTCGCAGGTCTCGGCATATCGCTCTTCGCCAACCTCATGTTGCGGTTCGCCATGTCCATGTGGGTGCTTGACGAGACTGGCTCGGCGGCGGCGTTCGCCTCCATCCTCACGGCAAGCATCCTGCCCACGATCCTGCTCTCGCCCCTCGGCGGTGTGGTGGCGGACCGCACGAACCGCCGAACCGTCATGGTGGCGCTCGACGCGCTCTCCGCTGCAACGGTACTCGTCTGCGCCATGATCTTCTCGGTTGTCGGCTTCAATCTGGCGGCGATCGCCGTGATGCAAGTGATGCTCGCCGTGCTCGATGCCATGGAGACGCCCACGGTGCAGGCGGCGCTGCCGCAGATGTTCCGCTCCCACGGCGAGGACGTGATGCGCCGCGCCATGGCCGTGGTGAACGCGGTGAACCAGACGAGCACGCTCGTACCGGCCATGCTCGGCGGCGTGCTCTACGCGGCGGTGGGCGCCATGCCCATGATGGGCATTACCATCGTGGGATTCGGCACGGCCGCCGCCGTGGAATGTTTCATCCGAATCGGTGCTCCCGAACGCGGTGACGATGAGCGAACCTCCGCCCTGGACGACCTGCGCGCGGCCGGACGTTTCCTCACCCGCGAGCGTCCCCATGTACTGCATCTGGTGCTGCTCTGCGCCGCGCTCAACTTCCTGGTGACTGGATATGCGGAGGTCGGCTTCCCCTACATGGTGCGTACCGTGCTGGGGTTCGACTCCACGGCGTACGGACTTGCATACGGTCTCGTGGGAGTATCCGGACTGCTCGGTGCGCTCGTCGGGGGACGGACCGCGAAGTCGCTTTCCAAGCGGCGATTCCCGATGGCAATCGCCGCCTTCTCGCTCACCATCCTGCCCCAAGCGCTCGCCATGACGCTTCCCGCCGTCGACGGAGTGCGCTTTGTGGTGCTCACGACCAGCACCTGCGGAACCATGGTCGCCATCACCCTCGCGAACCTCATCGCCGTGCCGGCGATCCAGCTGGGCTGTCCCGAGGACATGACCGGCAAGGTGATGTCGCTCGCGCTCTCCACGAGCATGTGCGCCCAGCCTCTCGGACAGATCACATACGGCTGGGCGTACAGCGTTTATCCAGCAGGAGCGGTCCTGGCGATGACTTTCATGCTGGCCGTTGCCATGTTGCCATTGGTTGCACACGTAGCGCGGAGGTTCTAGGGCATACTACCCATCCAGGGCCCTCGACGCTGCCCGACAAGCACTTCTTAGACGCTGGTAAGAAGTTGAACTCGGCGTGATGTCGTAAAACGACATCACGCCGAAACCAGTTCGCCGTGAGCAGCGTATTCATATGAGTGGTCGTACAAATACGTGGGAGAGATGTCGATGTCGCCATCGCACCACGTCAGTATGCCGTGGTCGATGTGGAATTCCTCGAATGTCTTCTCGTCCCGCAGCGGGGCAAAGGCGGGAACATCGTCGTACATTTCAGTGAAATCGCACAGTCGCGTCTCGCCTGTGGAAAATGTCACCAGCATGACATGGTCATCCGTGACGCGGGCCGACCGGACCTCCAGTTCCCGAACAGGTTCATCCGCATACAGGATGCCATTCACTTCGAACATGGTAGGCTCCTTTCCTCACGAAAGCGGCTTGATACGGGCAAACGGTCGTTCGCCGCGGCCTTATTCCGTGTCTCTGCAGCGCACAACCCGGAAGGCTCTGCTGTATCCAAATCTGGCGTTTACGCTCCAAGCAGGCTGTTGTTGCGGATTACGGGCGCGTGCTCGATGTCGGGTTGCAACGCGTCGAGCTGGGAGGCAAGCTTCGACTCGTTCACCACGGGGATGTCGAACAGCGTACGGGCCGCGGCGTGCAGATAGTCGTTCAGTGCTTCGATGCGGCCGTCTTCAAGCGGATATGTCGGATCGTTCTCCAACGTGACGTCCAATGCCTTGCGCAGCATCTCGTGCTGCGCGACCCCCATGATGACCTCGCACTGGTTGTAAAACGTCATGCGCGAGTTCGACGGCTGACGTTCCTCCAACACTTTCGGGGTCCATGCGCCACGTTCCCAATCGGAGCGCATGTCGTTCTTGAACAGCGACATGTTGTGGTCGAACAGAGGTGCCGGGCCGAGGATACGGCCCGTATGGTTGTCACGTAGGAACCCGTGGTTGTTGGCGTGCCGGTCCTGGTTGACGATGAGCGCGTCGAATACGAGCATCGTGCGCATCGCCTCGAACGACTCCACGGACACAGCACGGGCGGCGGCGAGGATCTCAGGGAACGAGGCGAGCTGTGTGGCCGCGTAGAACGGTACGAACGACACATCCTTCGAGTTCATGGAAGGGCACACCGATGCTAGTTTGCCCTTCCAACGGGCGATACGGTAATCGACCGCGTTCACGCCGATCTTGTGCGCCAGCTGCGAGGCAAGATATTCGGAATACGGTTCCAACCCGGCGTTCGCATAACCCTCGGAACCGGCCTTCCACAATTCCAGACCACCACCGGTATGCCGCCACGCCTTCGGGAACTGCCCGTCCGTCGTCCATTCGCTCGACAGGCCTATCGCATGCTTCTCGCTCGACGTATACCCCGTATACGCCACGATGGCGAGCGTCTCGTCCAACGGATTATCGTACAGATTGATGCCCGCGAACCTGAGATTCTCATCGTCGCGTTCGACCCAGAACGAGTCGTTGACCGACAGTCCCTTGCACAGGTCGATGATGCCGAGTGTATCCGCGATGTTCAGTCCTGCCTGCGCGAGGATCTGGGACGCGAACTCACGGTTCTTCGGGATGGTGCGCCGTTCCAGCCAAGCGGTGAGCTTCGCATCATCCGGCTCCGGAGCCAACGGGAACGGCAGCAGCGCCCGCTTCGACTCGTCGAACCAGCGGATGTGAGCCTCGACCTTGCCGGCCAACAGTCCCTCGCCATATGAAGCATCGAACTGGAGCAGCGGGGTGTCATACAGACGCAACACATAACCGGCCATGAGGCACTTTCCTTAGCAGCAAGCCTGAACGCTATGAAGAAACGGCCCTTGAAATCAATCGTTTCAAGGGCCACAATTACGTTCAACTATTTCTTGCTGACGTTGAACTTGAACTCTTTGTGATTATTAGTTTTTATGTAGATTTTCCTACTATTCCAACACTTTGCTAAGATTGATGCAATGACCTTTGACAACAAAATGTCAAAATGAAGGAGCAGCATGACGAGCGGCAAGAAACCTGTTAGGAAGAATCGCAAGGCAATCTCGATACTGAATGGCCGTGCCTCCATGACTGCGCCTACCGCCGCATCACCATACTGGAGACCTCGATGGCGCGATCCGAAAACGGGGAAAATGCGGACTACGAACTGCACGACTCAGGACGCAGCCATCGAGGCAGCCCGCAGGGGGCTCGGCGATGTCACGCAGACACGGGCAAACATCCAACCTCCAACGTTTGAAGAGATGTTCTACGAAATGTCCACCGTGAAAGGAAGCAACTGGTCAGACGGCACTCGAGCGGGAATGATTTCCCTGTATAAGAAGCATCTTGCGCCGGTGCTTGGCAGCAAACCAGTGACACGTATCACGCAATCGGACATTCGCGACATCACGTTACCTACGTTGAACAACGAGCGTCAGCGTAAGATTAAGAGCCTTATCAAAGGAACTATGGCACAAGCTGAACGGTGGACCGGAAACGATGCAACATTTTATTCTTCACAACTCATAATCACGGGGAAAGCATACAAGGGCCGCACCAAGCCCGTTGACGAGCGCGACATTCCCAGTGGTAAATACATTGCCGACATCATCACTGCCGCGTACAGCACCATGAGCATTACGCCACTGGATGATGCAATGCCCGGACAGCGTAGAGGGAAATCAACCCTTATAGACCCTATGACGGGGAAAAAGACCAGCAGCGCACGAGAGGTTACGCGCATGTTCAATGAGTCACCTGACGCCTTCGATGGCATCATGGACATTACCCCGCTTGACGCTCGTATTCGTTTGGGCCTCCCTGTCGATGAGGAAGATGCTCAAACACGATCGGCAAACATGCCGAAAAAACAGACGAAGCACATTCCCGTGTATGCCGGTGACATCCGACGCAGCATACCAAGGCACCTACATCATCAGAATGAACGCAAAGCAGCAGAGGTGGTAGCTTGTGGCGAACGCTTTCGACTCATCGGCCTTGCGTTTGCTTTGAGTGCAGCCGGCGGTCTCCGCGTAGGGGAAATGCTACCGCTGCGTGTCAGGCATTTCCTGACCCGCGAACAGGCAGCGCGCATGTTCGTTTCCAGCCTCGCCATTCATAACGATACTCGAACTGTTACTATCGAGGGCAAGGCGGTTCCCGCCAGCACCGATGTCTACGCCGTTCGTCGGAGCCAAAGCAAGACAGGGACGTTTCCCGTCTGGGACAGCCGTGCGGATTACAACGGGCGGATCAGCATCGAAGAACAGATAACACAGGCGGGAACGAAGTACCTTATTCAGCCGCCGAAAATGGGTATCGGCAGAGAACGTGTAGCGCACTTGCCGTATTTCCTTCCTAATTGGGAATACATAGCAAATCGAACGCACGTCAGCCAGCGCGAGGCAATTGGCAACATCGTCGCACGTTTCAAGCAGCAGCCGGAGTCACAGAACAACGTGTCATTCTGGACATGCACTGACGAAGAAGCCGGCCTGCTGTGGACCAAGGGGTATGTGCCTATAGGATGGATGCTTCTCGAACGTTTCCGCGAACTGTGGAACTCGCCAGCCCTCGCCGACATACCGCCGAATAAGCGTATAGACGAGTTCCGTGAAATGCTCCTATTCCCGGCACGTTCCAATCCACGTATGACCAAGGACGGTCTGCCGGCCATACGCCCCATACCTGGATGGACGAACAACACCGCCATAGTGCCTGGTACCTGCGGATACATGACCGAAGCTAACTTTGTTGAAAGAAGTCTCAATCCGATTTTTGATTACGTATCCGCCAACACTGGTGAATACCCGCTTCACCGTAAAAACTCAATACACAACAGAAAAGGCTGGACCTATCATGGGTTACGTCATTTCGCGGCATCCAGCCGCATACAAGCAGGCGTGCCCATTCCACAGGTAGCGGCGGAGCTCGGGCATAAGAACGCTTCGTTTACTCTTGATCGTTATGCGCATATGGTCAAGGAAGCCATACCTCCAACTGGATTTGAGTACTGACAAACAGTAACCATACATTCCCAGTCGCCATTGAACCTTAAGCACAACGTGCACGCATATTTATCCAAGAAAACGCGAACAAGTTGTGCTTAAGGTATACGTCTCGCATTATTTTTTTCTCAGCGGATGTGGTTTCGTGATGTCGATACCGGCCGATGCATAAACGGAGATGATTTGCGCTTCATTGAGTTCGCTCATCCGATGATGTGCCAATATGCACTTGTTGGGATTGACGCAGAACTCGGCTTCTTCGGGGCTGACGATATGGATTATCGCGGGGTCTTTGACGCTTGGCATGGCTGCTCCTTTCCGGAGAAATGTTGTCAAGGACATATCGTCGAAAAAAAGAAAAAGTCGCTCGCGCTTTTGCCCCGCCGCCGCGCTTCATTACTGCCGCATCGCCTACCGGCATTTCGGCGGGGTCGTTCTCCCGGTCCAGCGTGCTCTAAGCGTATGCGGCGACAAAGAGCTGGCCCATATATCTCAGACCACGACGGCTCTCCAATGGAATGACCATGCCCCGACGCCGGAAGTGTACTACCTGCTTTTCTGCCGTTCTTATTGTCTTTCTGACGGCGGTTATGCGTGATTTGCTCACCGACGTGGTTATGGCGATAATCCCGTTCCACCGGCGTTATCGACGTCAGGCGGTTTCCGGCCTCATCGAACGCGGTATCTAATGCGCGTTCTGCGATATTGACTGGCAAGTCGTCATACATCGTATCTGACGACTTCATACCATCATCCGTACTTAGGGGAAGGACACCGAAATGACCAGCACCTTGCGCCCAACCAAAGGCGATCGGAGGACATTGGAAGCATTGGTGAGGTTCCGTTGCCTTAGCATTCTGAGTGCCGTCCGGTTTTCCGGACTTGCGTTGTCAAGTCGCTATAGGGTCAGCCGTCGTCTTCGCGCCTATGCGGAACGCGGTTATGTGCGCGTCATCACCGGCCCGAGTGCGCACGTCGTGTTCACGCCGACGCCCAAACTGATTCCGTTGTTGGGATTGGAAACACCGCCGTTGAGAGCTACAGATGCTTCGGCACACGCGCTGGCAGTATCGAGCATCGCATCACAACTGGCACATGGCGATAACGTGCTGCGTTTGCCCGTCGATGAATGGGAAAACATTCGCGTGCAGATGGAGGATTATGAAGCAGGTCTGGTTTGTGAAGCAGACCTGCGCATGGCCGAAAGCCGGCTACGCCAGTCTGGTAAACGAGACCAGGCCGTGGCGCAGATGTTGCATCTGATGGATACGCAACGTGATGATGTCGCATACAGGGCATGGGCTGGAGGGAATCCATATCAATCGTGGCCGTGGATTGTCATGGCACACGGCGAGGCATGGAGCATGCGCGAGCAACGCATGGTCAGTAACGTGTATGCCGAATCAGACAGCGCTGTTATCTCACTGACCGACCATCGACCCGACTTGGTTCTTGCCCGACCATTCCATCAATCCATCGCCATCGAGGTCGAGCTGACGCGCAAACCCGTGAACGATTACATCGCCACGATGGCCGGATACTCCACTCGGCAGAGCCGCGACGCTTACGCACTGGTCGTTTGGATTGCGACCAACGAGGCTATCGCTCATGCGATTCGTCGTGGTATCGCGGCGACCGGCACCGAACAGCTGGCACATGTTGTGATGGCCGATTCCAACGGTGGACCGTTGTGGGGCGGCGTCGATTTGACGACCAGAGTATGACGGATGTGCAAACACATTCCGACGGTATCATCCGGCATGGCATGCATCACTTTGTACGTGCCGCGGCAATAGCAGCCGGAACAGGACTCTCTATATTCCCTTAAAACCAAACGTCGGCCGCCACCATAATGGCATCGGCCGACGTAAGAGCAACTGACGATAACACGGGCTTCCCTCCCGCGGAACTGAAACATGGAGGTGTTTCGTAATGTCCTCAACAGCAATATCTACCGCGCAACGGCTCACACTCGCCAAAGATGAGCGTCAACTTGAACGCGCGCATCGTAATAGCGTTTTGCAAAAGCGAATCCATGACGGCGAACTGGAAATGTCCCGCTGGCAGCTGCTGGCAGCGAGGAACACAGACCATCTATTGCGCATCGTCGCGTCGGCCGGAGCCGGTAAGACCCGGACACTCGCCAACGCAATCGCGGCCGCAGCCACGCTTCACGACGCGAAACACATCGCCGTTATCACGTTCACTCGCAAGGCGACGCGCGTCATCGATGGTGCACTCACACGCAATGGCGTGTACGGCGCCAGCGTGAGCACACTCGATTCACTCGCTCTGCGGATACTAAAAGCTGCTGGCATACATATCAACGCTATCACCGACGCTGACAAGAGAGCAATCCTCACCGATATCCGAAAAACCTGCATGGAAGAACAGCCGCACGAACGCATCACGCTGAAACAAATGATGCATGACACGACGTATTATGCCATGCATCCTGACGAACAGCCCGAATCCGAATACCTCAAAGCCATCCTGAAGGAATATACCAAACAATGCAAGGATATTTACAGCGCCGAATGGCCGACCATCGAGTTACTCGCCGCGCAGCACTACCCAAAATCTGGCCTCCAGTTTGAGATACTAGGCGTGGATGAAGCCCAGGACCTTAATCCTACGCAAATACAACTGGTAGAAAGCATCACCGCCACGACGATGCAGACCATCATCGCCGGTGATTGGCGGCAAGGCATCATGACCTTTCAAGGTGCGACGCCCGACTGGTTTCGTGACGGCACAAACTTCGACCAGACATTAGAGCTTCCTATCAATCACCGATGCGCACCGAAAATAGTCAATGTCGCAAATCGCATCTTCGGGGACCACATCAAGGCCTCCAGTAATGCCACGACCGGCATGGTACCACAGCTGATACGAGCGAACAATGAACAGGACGAAGCAGAAAAAATCGCCGACATTATTGAAGGCCTGTTGTCCGATGGGCATACTGCGGCGAGCAACATCAAGTTCCTTGCGTGGCGTCGCAGCCAGTTCCGAGAACTGAAACGAACGCTTGCAGAACGCGGCATGCCAATAAACGAGGATGCCTTCCGCACCATCCATTCATACAAAGGTGATGAGGCAAACATCGTCGTTCTGGTGGGCGTGAGTCGAGCCGTATGGGGCGATCGCAGCGATGAAGCGGACATGTTGCTATATGTGGGAATGACACGAGCGAGACTGGGGCTCATCATCTCCTATCCCGACCAAACGATTCTCCCCGGCGGCCGCACTTCCACAGTCTACGGCCCATATCTCACACTTGAAGACTGCGCCTTGCAAGAGTCATCCGATTCAGAGACGATTCTCGGCAAGCTCCACCGCGACATCAGTAGTCGTCACCTGTTGGAAGATGTCATCGAGGACAACAGGACCGCACAGAACATCGCCATCCAGAAAAAGCAGCAGAGTCGTGTCGTCGCGAGCTACCAACGCCTAGGCAACGTAAAGGTGGCAGCGAAGCTGACGGATTGCGCGGATAAGCTAACGTTCGAGACCATGACCGACGGAAGTGTTCGACGCAGCCTGTTGGCGCACGCATGGTTCTGCAACCAGAAGACCTGCAATATTTGTATGGGAAGACGGGCCGTGCGCAACCAACTGCGCGTTGGCGCGGCACTCGATTGTTTGTTTAACCCCAAATGCTACCAGGATTTACTGCCTGATGAACTGTATGAGCGTATTGCCAGGATGCGGTTTGCGACACCTGCCTTCTTCACGGCGACTATGCCCAACTTCGATGACCTTGCGCTCGGTATCCGCGTGCTCAATCTCGCCGTCCGTAAGCTCACTCACACGAATACCGGCCGTATTATGAGCGAACGCGAACGAGTGTTCACGCAAGGCATCGTCGGCACCACGCGCAGCGACGAAGCGACCAATCGGTACATCAACGCAGGACTGCACGAACTGGAATACCAGCTACAGCAACACGAATCTATGCACGACTTGACCGACACACAACTAAATGAACTTCGCCAGAAGATAACCGACATTCGGGCGGGCGGCGAATGGCACGTACACGCCCACATGATTTTCGCGACGTTGGGAACCTATTACCATGACCAGCTTCATAGCAACGACATTAAGAATGGACACGACTACAAAGGTGACATCGTAGAGGCCAATCACTTATACAAAGACCGTCTGTGGTGGAAGTTGGAGTGGACCAGCGCCGTCCAGAAAGCCGTGAACTCCGTCATCAGGCAGGACCGGGCAAAAGGGATAGCACACGATGATTTCCAGACTGGCCGTTGGAAACGGTTTCTGAGCATGCGCCGCACCGATGTGGAACAAACCATTGAGCAAGCCCAGGCTCAAGTTGAACAATGCGAGCCGGGTACAGTCGCCTATGATGCCGCTCGGGAAGCTGAAAAGCAGGCTTGGGCCAACGGAGCGGTAATTGATATCGAAGCTATCAGCATCAAGGGAAAAAATATGACGTCGGAACAAAAAAGGAAACTTAACAGGCATCCCGAACTGCTGAAATCCGCTATACAAGAAACCTGCAAATATGCCTTCAAGCCGGATGAACTTTTCGTAAAAACCAGCAAGGACGAGCTCGACCAAATCCTGCCACAAATAGACGCCACATCAGGCGCGCGTCTCATCTCTCGCACCGGCATCATCGCTCAAGTGCTTCAAGATGCTGATGAGCGACGGCTCTGCGATCGTTACTTGCAACGTGCGCGAACCGGTAACGTGGACTGGACGCTGGAGCAGTCCGTCACATTCAATTGGCTGACCGACCTCCGCCAATATGTTCAATACGAAACCGTTAACGCGGATGACGGCGAAGCCGATTTTCGGTCATAATCTCAACTGGCACGTAGTGGTGGGGCCGACGAACAATCAGTTCGTCGGCCCCACCACTACGTGCCAGTTGTTTCTATATAACAATCAATACAGCCGTTGCCAGCTGTTTGGCTTGTATGAACGAGAAGAAGTCGCATGAACGTTCCGACGATCGCGGCCTGACAGGCAGTCATTGCCGCCTCAATACAGGCGGCAGGAACCGTTCGGCTTCGCCTTCGTTGAAGGTCTGCTCTTCTTCTTTCTTTAACGCATGTTGCGCTTCCTGATACGCTTTCTCAGATGTTCGCGGCGTCGTTGCGTAGATGTTCGCTACGGTCTTAGTCAAGTTGTCACGCTTCTCACGAATCTCGTCATCCCTCAGCTCGTTAAAATCTGTAAGTAGTGCCTCATATTCCTCACGTACTATCCATAGGCGATCGGCCGCCTTCTGATGTTCCTCAGCTTTCGCCGCCGGATTAAAATTCTTTGTTGCGGCATTTACAATCACGAGAGCAACGGCAAAAACCGCCCCAATAGCTTTAGCCCATGTAGGGAATACAGTCACCAAAAAACCACCCGCAGTTATTGCTGAGAGGATGAGTTGGCACCACCGGAGTCTACGGTCTTCCGCCCTTAACCGGTGCGCGTCTTTTTCATGCGCGGTGAATGTGTACACCACTTTTCCGTACCGCGTTACCAGCTCAGACCGAAGCCGCTCACGATAATCTGGCTTTAAATTGGTCACCATATATAGACTTCCATTCATCTTCTGCTAATGAATCAATACCAAGGTCTACGTCATATTGAGCCTCTTTAGCATGCTCATATGCAATATTTGCTTTTGCTGTAACATCTACGGAAAAGTCTATAGTTGAAAGACTTCCCGGAGCAAATAAGCTGGAATCGTTGCCATGTTTTACAAGGTACGCGAAGAAATCGCGAGTCATCTCCCCATATTTGGAATAGTTTTTGTACTTTTCAATTGGTACATCATTAAGCAAGAAAAAGTCATAAGCTAACGCATCGATTGCGATGCCGGAAATGTTGACATTATTGGCATTTCTCCATGCACGAAGCATGCGACATAAATCTTTGGGCGAATGCTCATAGTATGATGAAAGACTATTCAGCGCATTGATTTCATCCTTGGGATTTGTTACTTGCCATGAACCTCCGTTATGTGTGTCCGGGTAGTAATATGCATTACCAGAATCTTGGGAGAATGCAGGAACAATCTCGAAGCGAATTCCATCAGACCATTCAATAACGATAACTTGTCCATCACCTCGTAAATGCGAGTTTGAATATTTAGTTTGTATTACAGTCTTTACTTCTTGTAATAAAGCAGATTGACCATTACTGGCATAATGGTTATAACGATGGAATGTTTCAGGCGGCAGTTCTACTAGAATATCGATGTCACTGGTCGAGATTTCAGTCCCTCTGCCATAAGAACCGACGTATAAACCATGGAGCGACTCACTGGAAATGTCCCAGTAAAAAATATTTATCAGCTTGACAATGCTATGGTATCTCAAACTAATGGTATCTGTTATATCTTCATCCATGAGTAAGGATGAACAAAAGCCTTGAAATGTGGAACTTACTCCCATTTTTCTCTTTCTCGCGCTCGTTGCATTAGATGATGGTTTTCCATCGATTTACAAGTGGTTCAGGAAGTCGGTCTTGAACGTGGCAAACGAATATGCGCCATCAATGTCCATCGGGCTATTACCAAACACCATGAAATACTGATAGTTTGGTCCGGCATCGCTGGCCCACTGGTTTCCGAGTCTGAGTTTGTCACGGCTGTCGTCATTCTTCAGCTGTTCCCCCTTGGTTTCGATGACGAACAAGCGACCGCCGCGTGTCATCGCCAAAAAGTCCGGGTAGTGGTTGATGAATCCGTTGATGTAGAACTCGCCCTTGCGCCGTTCCACAACGCGATGCCACCAGATGATACCTTCGCAGTTGGCCAAAGCGTCAGCCATCTGAAGTTCCAGCTCGTTCATACCACCGTCTTCAGCTTCGTACAGCGTGCGATCGAGCGTAGTCAATGGATTGGGAAGGTACGCCGAGGATGGGAATGCGTAATCAGGCGTAATGGTGATGTCGCCACGACGGCGCTCCACATCGAACTCCCTAACGCGGAATGCATCTGCCTTGTCCTTGATTGCATGACTGATTATGGCCGCATAAGCGGATGCGTTGTCCACGTATCCTTCAAGTTCATCATCACTCATTTGGTCCACAACGCGGTTAATAAATGATTTCAAGCCGTGCGCGCCGTACAGTTTCTGCACTTGCGGGCTCATGAGGTTGGGCAGGTCCAGTTTGGCGCTCCGGCGACGGCCTTCGTTGCTGTCGCGCGCGAAAAGCTCCTTCATGCCTCGACGCTGTACATCAGATAGATTACGAACTTTGAGCTCGGAATCACTCGAGATGTCGATTTGCTTGGCGTCAGCAACATGCATAGCATCCAGTCTGATGTCTTCCGTGCCGATTTTGGCAAGCATGAAATGCTCAAGCAGGGAGTCGCGATCGAATAGTTCACCTTCAGCGTCATCCAAGTCTGAGAACAGACCGGCTTGCCGTTCGAGGCGATAACGGGGAATCCTTAGATTACGTACGGTGTCGGCCACCGTATCCCTTATGCGGAACGTGTTCATATCGTCTCCCATTCCAGTAGTGCCGCCGGCAAGGGTTTCCGCGTCATCCTTAGCGCTCTTCGCGCATTCGGCTTCGGCGGCTTCGGATGTACGAATCATTGCGTCAATGGAGACATGGCGAGTGTCCGGGACTTCCTGCGAAGACTCCGGCAGCTTCGCATTTTCATCCGGCAGGGAAATCGCCAAGTCATTGAAATCGTCAGGCTCGTCTTCGGAGCCTGTCTCGTCTTCAGTGCCCTGATGCTGCATCAACTCGTCAATTAGCCCCTGGACAGGCACCGGACCCGATGCGACACCTTCGGCTGTATCCGTCGTATCCGCCAACACGTCGCGCTTGGAGAAGCCGGCTCCATTGAGTCCGGCCACCACCTGGTCTATCGTCGCGTTGAAATCAGCGGACGAGGTCAGCACATATGACGTGTTCAATGCGCCCGACTTGGCATGCTGCGCATACGGCTGGCGCAGCACGCGGCCGACAAGCTGTTCAACGCTGGTACGCGATGTTTTATTGGCGACCGTGGCGAGCACGTAGGCAAATGGGCAATCCCAGCCTTCCGAGAGCGCTTCGACGGTTATCACGTAGCGAATCGGACATCCGCGTGCCTGGAGGTCCGTGCCTCCCAGTTCGTCCACGTCACCGGTGCGGATGGCGATATGCTCTTCGGGAATGCCTGCATCCACAAGCTTTTCCTTGAGTTTGCGGAATGTCGCAGCATTATCCGCGCCTTTGCGTTCCGCCTGAAGCAAGGCTATTGGGCGGATGTGATGCCCGGTCTTCTCCTCATTGATCGCGGCGATTTGCTCCAATCGCCTGCGCAGCATGATGGCATCCTGGATGGTTTCGGTCTTGCCGTCCCTGCGGTAGACGATGACCGGCAGCTTCACCATTTCCTCTGCCTTGAGCTCCTGTGCGGATACTCGTGCGATGACGTTGGATTTGTTGGATGGGGTGGCAGTCAACTCCAAAATGAAACAGGGATTCAAGTTGCGCAGCATCTCAATGGACAGGTTGGACTTCGCGTGGTGGGATTCATCCACCACGACAATCGGATGCATGCCCGCCAGTGCAGTGATGAGAGCCGTATCATCAGCCCCATCGACTTCCACTGCATCGCCTTGGGATTTCTGATAATTGGTCAATGCGACCAATGACGAATTCTCTGCATACGCACGTCGTCCATCCTTGTTCTTGAATGAATCATAGGAGAGTACGAAAACCGTCAACTGGTCTTCCACTGCCGGGCCATTGAGGCCACGTCCGGCAAGGCCATCCTCTTTATCAAGCACTTCGACGCGATGGGAGAAATCGCGGTCTATCGCCATACGCAGCGGATGCGACGGGTCACGCAACTGGCGAAGCGTCTGACGAAGAATCTCATTGCGTGGCACCAGCCACACCACCGCCCGCGTCTTCACGTCGAGCTCTTCGGTCAGCACATGCAGCGCGTTCGCCGCGATATAGGTCTTGCCGCCGCCTGTAGGCACCTTCACACAGACCTTCGGCGCACCGTTTACATCATCGACATACCGTCTGATGTCACCATGGCCGGAAAACAGCCCGTCCTGTGCAAGCAGCTGGTCGTAGGCGGCGGCACCAGTGCCGAGCGCCACGGTCAAACGCGCATACTCGCGGATGGTATTGAGGACTTTACGCTGGTATTTCTTCAATTCCATACTAATCACACCCTCGCAATCTGACGGGGAATCTGCTTAAAGACGATATTCAGGGCGTCAAGCCGGTCCTGCGGCAGTACGCATCGATCGGCATAGATGACGGTGGTCGAGCCACGACGCGGCAACGTGCGCAGCAGGTCATAGCCGAGCACGCTTTCATCTGCACCGTCGTAGGCAAGGTAATACACGGTGTCCGCCAACTCTCCGAGTAGATACGGGTGCTCATCGGTCAGGTTCTGGTATTCAGCCTTGGTTTCCGTGTACCAGACGTAGTGGAACAGCTCCTGACGCGGCACCTTGGGATTGAGCATTCCGTCCGGTTCAAACAGTACCGGACCGAGTTCGTAGTAGGAGAAGCCGGAATCGATGCCTGGTACTGTCTCTCCCTTGCTGGTCTCGCCAATTACGGTAAGTGTGTTGTCTATCAGCCTGGGATTGCCGACTTTGTCGTATTCGCCGGCTTCAATGGCCTGCTGTTGAGCGGCTTTCGCCTCTTCTATGTATTTCGCTGCGTTCTTCAGATTCGCTGCCGTCAGCTTCTTCTCATATACGGTCCGGGCGAATTTGGCCGACGTCTCGAACCCTTGTATGATTTTGCGGGCGCGTTCGGCGGTGATGTGATCGGCATAATCGCACATCTCCACAAGGATGAATCGCCGGTGTCCGCCATCGGCCTTGTTCGCTTCAAGCACGGCTTGGGCGGTGGTGCCGGAGCCGGCAAACGAGTCAAGGACGATGGAGTCCTTCGATGTGGCGATGTCGATGATGCGGCGAATCAGGCGGGTCGGCTTCGGTGTGTCGAACGCTGCACGCCCTTCGAACATGGCCTTGATCTCCTTGGACGCCTCATCGGTGTGACCGACCTCAGCATAGGGCCACAGGTTGGTGACGAGACGACCGCCGACGCTGTCGAGATAGGTCTTGCGGGCGATGCCGCCCTGACCGTTTCTGGTGAAGAAGAATCGAGGCCACGGGCCGCGTTCCAGTACGATGGCGGACTTCTTCTTGGATTCCTCCATTGATTCCTTCAGCATGATAGCCGGCACGTCGGGTCGAACATCGTCTGTCGCCACGCCGCATACATGGGCGCGCTTCTCCTCATCGTGAAGATTGCGCAGCTCGTAGGGGCACCAGCCGTTCATGATGTCAAGCATCACATCCTGCTGGTAGCGCCAGCAGGACCCGTTTGCGGGATACAGCAGCTCACCTGTGAACGGGTGCTGTATGGCGTACACCATTCCCTGATGCGTTGCTGCGCCGGGAGCGAATGCGTTATCCGTACGCCATGCGGATGCATCGCCATCGGGGTTCCCGTATTTGGCGTTCATCTCGGCGGTGCGTTCCAGCTTGTTGGGGTTCCAGTCGGGGTATCGGCTGTAGACGAGGATGTGCTCGACCTCGTTGACGATGCCTTTGGAATCGTTTCGGGTCGAGTAGGTGCGCTGCCATGCGATGTTCGACACGAAGCAGCTGCGGCCGAAAATCTCGTCGCATACGCTCTTGAGGACGGCCTCCTCGTTGTCGTCGATGCTGATGAAGATGACGCCAGTGTTGCTCAGCAGCAGGCGCAGCATCTGGAGACGCGGGTACATCATGCACAGCCATTTGTCATGCCGCGAGAAGTCTTCGCCTTCCTTGCCGACGACCTCGCCCAGCCAGCGGCGGATGCGCGGGTCGTTGACGTTGTCGTTGTACACCCAGCCCTCGTTGCCTGTGTTGTACGGCGGATCGATGTAGATGCAATCGACCTTACCCTCGTACTCGGGCAACAACGATTTCAACGCCTCCAGATTATCGCCGTGGATGACCTTGTTGCCATGATCGGTGCCATCAGAGGCAAGCACGCCCTTGTCTGGGACCTGGTCAAGTACACGGTACGGAACCTGGCGATGGTATCCGATGACCTTATCCTTGCCCATCCATTCCAGTGCCGGCATGCTGCATTCCTTTCCCAGCGTTACTTGACAGCACTATTGTCTCATGCGTATGGCCCATCTGCGGACTCGCCGCACATATCGCGCATCATCACCTTCTGCACA
The DNA here is from genome assembly GCF_009299505.1 of Bifidobacterium ramosum. GTDB lineage: Bacteria > Actinomycetota > Actinomycetes > Actinomycetales > Bifidobacteriaceae > Bifidobacterium > Bifidobacterium ramosum. The sequence continues at coordinate 20,833 of NZ_WBSM01000017.1, forward strand.
TCTGTTACGGTTAAACTGTCGCGGCAGTCGATACTGACTGTGTTTAAGGTGAGACTTGGAGCGCCCATGAAGATGTTCTTTCCGAAACTTGGTCTGGATATGGCCTTTCCCCACAGGGACAAAGGGCAGCAGTCTTTAATTCGTGGACGGCATCGTGTGTCCACCACAGCGGCGACTCTTCCGTCAGGCAAGACGGCACGACTTGTGCTGATGTGGATAAGTACCAGTCTCATTCAGCAGGATGGATGCGTTGATGCCAGAACAGGACGTATAAGTCGTTCTGGCTTGCGGGAGTTTATGGCCCGGGCGGGCGTTAGCGTTGGCGGTCGGCAATACGATCGCGTAGAACGCCAGCTCTCATTACTGCTTAGCTGCCGATACTCCGAACACGACGGCCAGCGTTGGCGGTCGTTATCAGTCTCACGTCAAAACAAGCAGGGAGAAGTCGTGTTGACGCGACAGTTCATGCATCGCCTGGCCCATGTCATTAGCGTGGATTCCTCGATAGTACGGCAACTGCGGTCATCCATGTCTGTAGACCTGTACCTTATCGCACGGCGACAGCCTGCCGGAGCATCTGTTAGTTATGACGACTTGTACGCCATAACTGGTAATGGTGGGCGCAATCGTTTCAGGCAGACGGTAACCGCAGCGGCCCAAGAGCTTGAAAAGACAACAATCGGTGCTATCCGTATAGCCGCTAATGGCTTTACCGTGTTAAACGACCTCACTCCGGTGCAAGACACTGAGATGGAATGGGACGATTCGTTACCCGCACGCTGTCTCTGGCATCACGAAAATGGGCTGCGGCTATACCTGGGGGATGCAAAAGCAGTTATGAGCGAATTCCCCGCGCGAAGCATTGATTGCGTTGTCACGTCCCCGCCCTATTTCAATCAGCGAAACTACAGCGGTGGCCGTAGGGAAATAGGCCGCGAGGATACGAGCGACGCATATATTAAGAATCTCGTCGGCGTATTCCATGAGGTAAAGCGCATACTGGCGGATGACGGTACTCTGTGGCTGAATATTGATGATTGCTATTCGACAGGAGATGCACGCGACCCCGCTCCTGCGCACTCTCTGATGGGACTTCCTTGGCGGATGGCTCTCGCTATGATGCAGGATGGATGGCTGTTGCGTAACGAAGTCATCTGGCATAAAACACGAGTGCTTCCCGGCGCGTCAGGCAATCGATTGAACCATAATCATGAACAGATTTTCCTGTTCACCAAGACCGCTGAGAACGTTTACAACATAGATGATGTGCGCGTTCCTTTGACCGACGTTTCCAAGAAGAGACTCCAGTACACTAATCTTGCCGGTTCCGATCGCGGCAGCGGCGGAACCAAAACCATCAAAGCGGTCGGCGACATTGAAGTCGGTCGGAATCTAAGAGATGTCTGGCCAATATGTCCGGCTTATTCGCATGATGCTCATTTTGCCGTCTTCCCAATAGAAATACCCGAACGATGCATCAGGGCGGGATGCAAACGTAATGGCGTCGTGCTGGACCCATTCAGCGGAAGCGGCACAACCGGACTCGCAGCGCGATCGCTTGGCCGTAAGTACGTGGGCATTGACCTCAATGAGGATTACCTAATGCAATCAAAGCGAAAGATAGTGGGCAACTGACCAGAACCCATACGATAGGCCAACAAGATGGGGCGGCATCGAACGTGGATTCGATGCCGCCCCATCTATGTCCGGCTTGTCAAAACTTGTACAAAAACATGCCGACACGCCGTGGTTTTTGACAAATTTTGACAAGCGAAAATCGTTGGAATTACTTACTTTGAGACGTTGAACTTGAACTCGACGATGTCGCCGTCTTGCATGACGTAGTCGCGGCCTTCCTGGCGGAGCTTGCCCTCCTCCTTGATCTTGACCATCGAGCCGTCGGCGGCGACGAAGTCGTCGTAGGAGACGATGTCGGCCTTGATGAAGCCCTTTTCGAAGTCGGTGTGGATCACGCCGGCGGCCTGCGGGGCGGTCCAGCCCTTGTGGATCTGCCAGGCGCGCACTTCCTTCTCGCCTGCGGTCAGGAAGGTCTGCAGGCCGAGGATGTCGAAGCCGACGCGGGCCAGCTGGTCGAGGCCCGACTCCGTGAGTCCGGCGTCGGCGAGCATCTCGCGCGCATCCTCCTCGTCGAGGTCCGTGAGGTCGGCCTCGAACTGGGCGTTGAGGAACACGGCCGGGGCGGGCGCGACGGATGCGGCGAGCTTCGTCTTGAGTTCGTCGTTGGCGAGTTCGTCGTCATCCACGTTGAACACGTAGATGAACGGCTTGGCGGTCATCAGATGCAGATCGTAGATGTCGGCCTTGTCGATCTTGCCGGCGGCGGCCGCATGATCGATCGTCTCGCCGTCCTCGAGGATGGCCTTCGCCTTCTTGACGGCCTCGAGATACGCCGGCTCGATCTTCTTGCCGCGCAGGTCCTTCTCGAGCTTCGGCAGCGCGTTCTCGATGGTCTGCATGTCGGCGAGGATCAGCTCGGTGTTGATCGTGTCGATGTCGTCGGCCGGGTCGACCTTGCCGTTGACGTGGACGATGTCGTCGTCCTTGAACGCGCGCACGACCTCGCAGATCGCGTCGGCCTCGCGGATGTTGGCGAGGAACTTGTTGCCGAGGCCTTCGCCTTCGGACGCGCCCTTGACGATGCCGGCGATGTCGACGAACGTGACGGTGGCGGGCACGACCTTCTCGGTGTGCACGAGCTTGGCGAGCACGGGCAGGCGCTTGTCGGGCAGCGGCACGATGCCGGTGTTCGGCTCGATGGTGGCGAACGGATAGTTTTCCGCGAGGACATTGTTGCGCGTCAGCGCGTTGAACATGGTGGACTTGCCGACGTTCGGCAGACCGACGATTCCGATAGTAAGAGACATGAGTCCCAGTATTGGCGGCATCGTGGACACGTCGGGCTCGCGTTTGTCGGCATCGTCACCGGTACCGTCGTTCGTCCATGTCGAGAACGGACAACCAGCCGAGACCACGTACCGGATCGGCTGGTTGTCCGTTGAAAAAATAGCCAGAAACGAACGCTCATACGAGGAGCGGCATTCCGATCCGAGGCATATGCTCCCGCATACGTTACGCAATACGAATAACGGACATACAGCCAATTCGCCCGGGTGGATCGGCTGTATGTCCGTTAAGAAAAAGACGTCACGGGAAAGCGTTACGGCAGAACGCCGCGAGAAAACAGCGCCGCTGCACGACTCCCCCGCCCCGTCACTCCTTGGTGACCTTGTACAGGATCGGGTTGCTCTGGAAGTCGAACTCGACGTTCTTCAAGCCCGGCACAGACACGCCGACCGTGTTGGTGTACCACAGCGGGATCGACGGCAGGTCGTCAAGCAGGTACTCCTCGCCCTCCTGGTAGTACTGGTTCGCCTCGTCGATGCTGGACGCGGCGGCGGCCTTGTCCATCGCCTCGTCGAACGCGGGGTTCTTGTAGTCGCTCGAGTTGCCGCCCTTGCCGTCCGCGGCCTTCGACGCATACAGCTGCACGAGATAGTTTTCGGCGGACGGATAGTCGGGCGACCAGCCGCCGCGGTACATGCCGCCAAGCTTGCGCTCGTCCATCGCGGTGTAGTAGTCCTTGCTGGTCGGGTACGGGTTGACCTTCACGTCGATGCCGAGGTTGTTGCGCAGGTTGTTGGCGATCGCTTCGATCCAGTCCTTGACGGGCGCGTCGGACGGGTAGTCGATCTCGAGCGAGCCGCTCCACTGGCTGATCGCGTCGGCCTGAGCCCACAGCTTCTTCGCCTCGGCGGCGTCGAACCGGATGTTGTCCTTGTTCTTCAGCGAGTCGCTGTAGCCGGAGATGGTGGGCGCGATGAAGTCGTTGGCCTCGGTGGCGGTGCCGTGCAGGATCTTCGCGATGATCGTCTTGCGGTCGATGGCCTTGGAGATGGCCTGGCGGCGCAGCTTGCCCTCCTGGTCGTAGGTGATGTGGTTGCTCTTGGCGGGGAACATCATGGCCACGAAGCTCGAGCCGGGTTCGTTGTACGCCTTGACGCGGCTGTTCTTCTGGAAGGTGCCGAGCGCGCTGGACGGCAGGCTGGTGAGGATGTCGAGGTTGCCGGACTGCACGTCGGAGTATGCGGCGGCGGTGTCGTTGTACAGCTTGAAGTCGATACCGTCGTTCTGCGCCTTGCGCGGGCCGTTGTAGTCCTTGTTCTTCGTCAGCGTGATGTTGTGGCTGTGCGACCATTCCTTCAGCACGTACGGGCCGTTGCCGATCGGCTTGTCCTCGTAGGCCTTCGGGTCCTTGTAGAACGAGTCGGGCAGCGGGAAGAACGCGCAGTAGCCGAGTTTGAGCGGGAACACGGAGTCGGGCTGCGACATGTGCACGACGAACGTGTGGTCGTCCTTGACCTCGAGGCCGGACAGCTGCGCGTCGCTGGCCACGCCCTCCTTCTGCAGGTCGTCGTAGCCGGCGATGGTGGAGAAGAACGACGCGCCGAGCTGCGCATTGGTCACGTTGGCCGTGTAGCTCCACGCACGGGTGAAGGATTCGGCGGTGACGTCGGTGCCATCCGAGAACTTCCAGCCGTCGTTGAGGGTGATGGTGAACTCGGTGGAGTTGTCGTTCGCCTCGATGCTTTTGGCGACCTCGTTGCGAGTGGATCCGTCGCTGTTGTAGCTGACGAGGCCGGAGTACATGAGGTTGACGATCTGCGCGGCGTTGCCGTCGAGCGTCTGTCCCGGGGTGAGCGGGTTGGTGGGCTCCTTGCTGCCCACGGTGATGATCTGTCCCTCCTGGGCGGTGGTCGAGCCCTTGCTCGATCCGCAGCCGGACAGGGCCATGCCCATCGCGCACAGTGCGGCGATCGCCGCGGCGATCTTCTTGCCGGTCATCATGGTGTCATCCTTTCTCCTGAAGATGAGTTCGGCCGCCGTCGCGATCGCACGCGGACACAGCGCACAGCACCTAGTACCCAGTACTCAGCACTCGCGTGACGATCGCGACGGCGGCCGAATATCGCCCATTATTCACGGGCGAGGTTTCGTGCGGCCGATGATTCCACTATGCGGAGCGTACGGCCTTCCGATCGTACGCTCCGGCGGAGCGGCGAACCGTCATTCGGCGCAGGCCGCCTCGTGGTCGAGGAAGCTCTGCAGATAGTCCTCCGGACCGTGCGCGGCGAGCCACGCCTCGATCTCGTCGGGCGTGCGGGCGAACGTGGTCAGCAGCTTGGTCACGCCGTCCTCGTCGACCACGAGGTCGTCTTCGATGCGTGCGCCGATGCCGCGGTAGCGTTCGGGCACCATCTCGTCGGCCGCGTCGAAGTACAGGCCCGGTTCGAGCGTGAACACCATGCCGGGCTTGAGCGGCGCGTCCGGGTAGAACTCGTTGCGCGCGCGGTAGGCGTCGTGGCAGTCGAGGCCGAGATGATGGCCGGTGCCGTGGTACAGCCAACGGTTGTACTGGTGGCCGTCGGGGCGCAGCGCCTCCTCGGCACTCACGGGCAGGATGCCGAGCTTCTCGAGCGAATGCGCGATGGACACCATGACGGCGTCCATCATGTCGTGGTAGACGGCGCCTGGCTTGTTGGCGGCGGCGATGGCCGCGTCGGCGGAGTCGAGCACGGCCTGGTAGATCTCGCGCTGTTCCTTGGTGAACTTGCCGTTGACCGGGAAGGTGCGCGTGATGTCGGCGCTGTACAGCGAGTCGAGTTCGATGCCGGCGTCGAGCAGGAACAGCTCGCCGTCCTTGAGTGCGTGGTCGTTGGCGTGGTAGTCGAGGATCGTGGCGCGCGGGCCGGAGGCGGCGTTCGTTTCGAAGGAGATGTAGTTGCCTTCGTAGCGGCACGAGTGGGTGAACGTCGCCTCGAGCAGGCGTTCGCCGCGCTTGACCTGGCGGGCGATCGGCAGGATGTCGGCCACACGGTCGAAGCCGCGCTGCGTGGCTTCGACGGCCTTGCGAATCTCGGCGACCTCGCGTGGCGTCTTGATGATGCGGCATTCGTCCTCGGCCTGTTCGAGCACGGCGTCGTAGGCGCGGTTGGCGTCCGCGTCGCCGAGACCGGACTCCTCGCGCACCTTGTTGACGAGCGCGTCGATGCTTGGATCGTAGCCGCGCAGCAGACGGATGTGGATGCCGTCGGGGCCGGCGCCGGCGCGCAGCGCGTCCTCGAGTTCGGTACGGTCCTTGATGTCGAGGCCGGTCATGATGTGGAAGTCCTCGGGCAGCGGGCGCGGGCCGACCCAGAACTCACCGTGCTTCGAGTCGGAGAAGAAGCGCGGGTTGGAGCGGTCGATGGCCGGCTCCAGATAGATCGTGGCGTGGTAGCCGGCGGTGCCGTCGTCGTTGAGCACCGGGTCGAGCACGAGCGCGGAGTCGGCCTCGAGGTCGCGGCCAAGGCCGGTCAGGTGGGCGTATGCGGTGCCAGTGCGGAACAGGAAGTCGATGTCCCAGGTGCGGTGGCGCACGGTGCCGGCGGGGATCACAAGCCGCTCCCCCGGCAGCTTGGAGACGAGTTCGGCGCGGTGCTTGGCCGCATCGTCGGCGAACGGGCTGCGCTCGTACGTCTTCTTGGTCGGATTCGGTCCCCAGTGCTTGAAGATGATGTCCTCGAAGCCCTTGCCGCTGAGCTTGAGGCCGCCGCCGCGGCGTCCGGCCTGCGGCGCGGCGTCGTTGCCGGCGGCGATGGCGTTGAGCTTCGCGAGCGTTGCCTTGTCGTATTGCGTGTCAGCCATGGATCATGTCCTTTCGTTGTGGCGGTGGCGTCGCGTGCGCGGCGCCACCATGTGCTTGTGACACTGCTTCCTGTTCAGTTGTATGGGCGCGGCTTGTGGCCGCACGGATGGATTCGGGAGCGGGACCGGCGGCCGGATCGCCATCGCGGGACGGGATGGCGGTACCGCTGCCGCCGGCCCTCCCCCGCCGTCACGCCTCGGCGGACGGGTCGACGCCGGTCAGATCGGCGATGTAACGCTGCGGGTTGTGCTCGGCCATCCACGCCTCGATGCCGTCCGGATCGCGCGGCACGCCGTCGCTGAGGATGACGACCTCGCCGGATTCGGTGACGAGCAGGTTGTCCTCGAGGCGCACGCCGATGCCGCGGTACTCCTCCGGCACGAGCAGGTCGTTGTCGTGGAAGTACAGGCCAGGCTCCATGGTGAACACCATGCCGGGCTTGAGTTCGGCGTTCGGATAGTATTCGTCGCGCGCGTGCTGGGCGTCATGGCAGTCGAGGCCGAGATGGTGGCCGGTGCCGTGGTACAGCCAGCGGCAGTGCTGCTGGCCGTTGGGCTTGAGGGATTCCTCGGCGCTGACGGGCAGGATGCCCATGTCCTCGAGCGAATGCGCGATGGAGTCCATGGCGGCGGCCATGAGGTCATGGTAGTGTGCGCCCGGCTTGTTGGCGGCGGCGATGGCCGCGTTCGACGCGTCGAGCACGGCCTGGGCGACGCGGCGCTGCGCGGGCGAGTACTTGCCGCTGACGGGCAGGGTACGGGTCACGTCGGCCGCGTACAGGTACTGCGATTCGGCGCCGGCGTCGAGCACGACGGCATCGGTCGCGGCGACCGGATGGTTGTTGATCATGTAGTGCAGGAACGTGGAGCGGCGGCCGGAGCCGACGACGGTTTCGAACGACACGTCGTTGGCCTCGAAGCGGCAAGAGCCCATGAACACGCTTTCGATGAGGCGTTCGCCGCGCTTGACCTTGGGGGCGAGCGAGATGACGTCGGCGACGCGTTCAAAGCCGCGTTCGGTGGCGCGGATGGCCTGGCGGATCTGGTCGATTTCGGCGGGCGTCTTGATGACGCGCAGTTCGTCCTCGCGCTCCTCGAGCACCTGGTCGAGCGGCAGGTTCGCCTTCAGGTCGCCGAGGCCGCTCGCCTCGCGGATGCCGTCGACCAGCGCCTCGACGGCCGGGTCAGCGCCGCGGAAGACGCGCAGGCGGATGCCGTCGGCGCCGGCGTTCGCGGCGAGAGCGTCCTTGAGTCCGGCGATGTCGCGGGTCTCGATGCCGGTCATGGTCTCGAAGTCGGCGAGGGTGGGGGCCGGGCCGACCCAGAACTCGCCGTGCATGGCGTCGGCGTAGAAGCGCTTGTCGTCGTGGCCGATCGGCGGGGCGACGTACAGCGTGTCGTGGTGGCCGACGGTGCCGTCCTCGCGCACGACCGGGTCGATGACGAGCACCGGGCCGGGTTCGATGTCACCGCCGAGGCCGGTGAGGTGGGCGAACGGCGTGCTGACGCGGAAGTTGTAGGTCACGTCGTTGGTGCGGAAGCGGATCGCGCCGGCGGGGATCACCAGACGTTCGCCGGGCAGCGCGGCGGCGAAATCGTCGCGGTGCTTGGCCGCGTCGTCGGCCAGCGGGCTGCGCGTCACCTCCTCGCGCGGGCTGTCGCCCCAGTGGTCGAAGATCAGCTGGTCGAAGCCGGCTCCGCGGATGCGCAAGCCGCCCGCGGTCTTGCCCTTCTGCGGTTCGGTCGCGTTGCCGGCCGCCGCCGCGCGCAGCACGGACAGTGCGTCGCCGTTGCTTTCGGTGCTCGTCATAGTGGTGTCCCTTCTGTTGATATCGGTGATATCTGTGCACCGGCCGGAACATCGGCGAAGCGTCCGTCCCGGCCGGCAAGTGTGTCTAGCCGCGCGGCGTCCCGTCGATGTCGAACAGGTCGAGGCCGCGCGCCCACGGTTCGGGCAGATGCTCTTCCGGGTAGATCTCGGCCATGAATTCGTAGGCCTGCGGATCGTAGCGTTTGAGCTCCTCGCGCGTGTTGACCGGGCCGCGCACCTCCCAGCTGCCGTCGGGGCTTTCCTCCATCACGTCGAACCAGATAGTGGTGAGCGTGGCGAAGAACTCCTCGTGGTTGCTGATGGCGTAGGTGCCGGGCCACAGTCCGGCGTCCTTGCTGTGGCGGTAGATCTCGCCGAAGCGGCGGTAGCGTTCGCCGCCGTGCGCGAACTTGAGGCCGATCAGGTGGATGCCGTGCGCGAACTCGTGCGCGAGGATCGACTCGTTGCGGTACTTGGTGGTGATCGGGCCGTCGAGCATGCGCAGCACGTTGGTTTCGGCGATGGACGCGGCCGGGTTGCCCTCGCAGGCGCCGTAGCCGGCGACCGGGTAAGGCGCGACCTTGTAGCCCATGCGGTGCTCGGGCACGTCGAACGCGTCCTCGTGGGGGCCGTACACGGACAGGGTCACGCCGAAGTTGGTGAGCACCTTGGCCTCCTCGGGCAGTTTGGCGAGCATCACGTCGACCATCGCGCACGCCTTGTCGCGCGCCTCCTGCGAGGTGTCGTCGCCGGACTTGATGAGGATGCCGCTAGCGGTGCGCTGGAAGTGCGTGTAGTACGGGTGGTACTGCGCGCGGAACGTCCGGCCGGTGACGGGCCGGCCGTCGGCGGCGGCGAGCGGCGCGTTGAAGCTGATGGCGATGTCGTCGAAATCCTTGACGCGCATCGGGCGGATGGGGCTGACGGTGGTGCGGCGGATCTCCTTCTGGTAGAGGGTGCCGCTCTGCCATTCCATGCTGGGATCCCAGACGAACAGCGGCATGGGGGCGCCGCGGAAGGTGAGGTTGTAGACGTCGATGCGGTCGGCTTCGACCATGTCGACGGGCCAGATGATCTCAAGATGGTCTTCGTCGACCAGGTTGACGGCGAGCGGCGAGACGGTGCCCGGTTCCTCGCCTGCTTCGTATGCGGATAGTGCTGATGCTGTCATGACGACTCCTTCGTACGTCGGCGGATGCGCGTGGCGCGCCCGCACGGGGACAGGTTGATCAGATCGATGGGTTGATCAGGTTAATAGTAAGGCGGCCGACCGCCGGACGAGGTGGAAGAATCTGTCGTTCAGGTACACGACTGTACGCACCTTGTCCGTCGGCCGGCCGCCTTGATCGCTCAATGGTCGAGGGTGACCGGTATCGGCGACCCGGCTCACTCGCCCATGATGGCGGCTTGCATCTTGTTGCGGAACAGGAAGATGAGCAGGGAGACCGCGAGCTCGAAGATCGCGATGATCCAGAACATCGGCAGCTGCGCGTCGAGCGTCTGGAGCTGGCCGAAGATGATCAGCGAGATCGCGGTGCCGATGGCGGCCGACAGCGTGAAACCGGTCTGCATCTGGGTCTCGTAGGACTTCGGGGCGGCGGCGGCGATCATGGAGGTCGCGGCGACGCCGTACGGGAAGCCGCCGAAGTTGCCGATGATGTAGTAGATGAGGATGAAGATCACCGAGTACTTCGCGGTGCTCGGGAAGAGCACGACGGTCGGCACGATGAGCAGCAGGTTCGAGATGCCGGAGAAGGCGAAGCCGAACCACAGGCGGTCGACGGACTTCCAGTTGGCGCCGATCTTGGTGGCCCACAGCCAGCTGTAGAAGACGCCGGCAAGCAGGGCCACGATGGCGACGATGGTGTTGAACGAACCCGGCGCGATCTCAATGCCGAAGAAGTCGCGGTTGATGCGCTGGTCGAGGAACATGAGCAGCGTGGTGCCCTGCAGCTGGTAGTCGACGCCGATGACGATCTGCATGAGGATGATCGGCGAGACCGCGCCGAGGCGGCGGCGCTCGGTGCCCTTGATGCGCTTCGAGGTCCAGATCACGGCGAAGAAGCCGATGGCGACCAGGAAGGTGAAGGAGCTGACGGTGCTGGCGAACGTGCCGATGGTGGCCTTGCCGGTGCCGACGGCGAGGGCGATCGCGACGGCGAGGATGACCACGACGGCGATGGCGATCTTACCGAACTTCTTCTTCTCGGCGTCGCTCAGCGGACGGGACGGCTTGGCGCCGAGGGAGCCGAAGAAGGCCTTGCCCGGCAGGCCGATGGCGGCGGCGTACAGGAAGGCCGCGATGGCGCCGATCAGGAAGCCCCAGTGGTAGTTGACGAGGCCGAGCTGCGCGGCGATCACCGGGGTCGCGAAGCCGGCGATGTTGTTCGCGATGGTGTGCATGGCGTATGCGCCGTCACGACGGCCGTCCTTGCGGTGGAACAGCAGGCCGGTCAGCGAGTAGTTGGACGCGCCCATGATCGGCAGGTTGATGAGGATCATGCCAATGATGGCGAACACGCGGCCCTGCGACAGCGAGAACGCCGGGATGGCGAGGATGCCGCAGGCGATGCCCTTGGCGATGTTGCCGATGACCAGCGCCTTGCGGGCGCCGAACACGCGGTCGGCCAGCCACGAGCCGACAATGCCGAACATCGAATTGATGGCGCCAGTGGCGGCGATGAGCTGCGCGGCCTCGCCCTGGGTGAAGCCCAGGCCCTTGGTCCACGGCGAGTACAGATAGTAGATGCAGACCGCGAAGAACGCGCCCCAGCAGATCGAGTTGAAGAAGTTGCCGGCGGCCAGCGACGCGATGCCCTTCGGATATCCGAAGAACGAATGGTCGTTGCGCAGCTCGTTCAGTTCCTGTTCCTCGGCGGAAGTGACCTTCTCGCCGTCTTCGTCCACAACCAGTTTCTCGTCGTCATTGACGCCAACGGGCGATTGCTTGTCGGACATTTCTTACCTCCTTGAAAGGTCGGCTGTAAGCCTGTCTCTGTACGCCTTTTGCAAAGCGTTAACTGAAACTTAACCCGTGCCGATGCCCCCGCAAGGTGAAGACATGTCATAAAAAGTGGACTATTTTTCGACTGTCATGCACGAAACCTTCACGTTACACGAGCGATACACGATCGACCCGCCATCGTCACATGCCGCGACGTCCCTCACCTCAACGGACATACAGCCGATCTGCCTACCCGAATCGGCTGTATGTCCGTTAAGGTAGACGCATCAGAAGCACAGAACCGCCCCCGCACTTCCGCTTTTCTCAACGGACATACAGCCGATTTACCCAGCCAAATCGGCTGTATGTCCGTTGAGAAAGTGTTGAGGAGGGAAGGGGCGCATATCCGTTTACGGGGACGAAAACCTAAGAACAACATGTAATGTCTCGGGGCCTAAATGACGCATGTGTCGGGGCATGGTTGACGGTATGTCCTGGGGCATGGTTGACACATGCGTCATGTCGGTGTCATTCAACTGTCGGTTTGTTTCTTGGCCGGAGCT
>NZ_WBSM01000018.1 GCF_009299505.1 Bifidobacterium ramosum
AACGCGCAGCACGCGGTCACGGGATGGAAAAATCGTCCACGATTCCATCGCGCGATCCGGCGGCCGGTCACGGGATGGAAAAATCGGCTTATATGCCATCGCGTGACCAGCACAACACGGCACAGCGCGGCACAGCGCAACGCAACACACAACGAACGTCCCCGAAAACGCGGAAAGCCCCGCGCGAGGCGAGGCTTTCCACATAAAGCGCGTGACGGCATAGCCCGTCGCGCGATCAGCCGAAGCGGCCGGAGACGTAACGCTCGGCCTCTTCGTTCTGCGGGTTGTTGAACATCGTGGTGGTGTCCGCGAAGTACTCGAGGTGACCCGGCTGGCCCACGGCCTTCAGGTTGAAGAACGCGGTGTAGTCGGCGATACGGGCGGCCTGCTGCATGTTGTGGGTCACGATCACGATCGTGTAGTCGCCCTTGAGCTCCTGGATCAGGTCCTCGACGGCGAGGGTCGAGATCGGGTCCAGAGCGGAGCACGGCTCATCCATGAGCAGCACCTGCGGGTGCACGGCGACGGCGCGTGCGATGCACAGACGCTGCTGCTGGCCGCCGGACAGGCCGATGCCCGGGTTGTCGAGACGATCCTTGACCTCGTTCCAGAGGTTCGCGCCGCGCAGCGCCCACTCGACCAGATCGTCCGCGTCGGACTTCGAGATCTTGCGGTTGTTCAGGCGCACGCCGGCGAGCACGTTCTCGCGAATCGACATCGTCGGGAACGGGTTCGGACGCTGGAACACCATGCCGACGTCACGGCGCACGGACACCGGATCCACGTCCTTGTCGTACAGGTTCTTGCCTTCGAGCAGCACCTCGCCCTTGACGTGGGCGCCGGGGATGATCTCGTGCATGCGGTCGAGGGTGCGCAGCACGGTCGACTTGCCGCAGCCGGACGGTCCGATGAACGCGGTCACCTTGTTCGGTTCGATGTTGATGTTCACGTCTTCCACGGCGAGGAAGTTGCCGTAGTAGATGTTCAGATGGTTGACATCAATGCGTTGTCCCATGTGAATTTCCTTGTTTGATAGTTACCGAAGTTCTTGCATCGTGATCAGCGGTCAGCCGCGTCAGCGTTCGGACTTGACGGCGAAGACCTTCGCCACCAGTCGGCCGATGCCGTTGAGGATGAGGACGATCAGGATCAGCACGAGTGCGGCGGCCCACGAACGCTCCATAGGAATCGTGGTGACGCAGGCGGCGGTCGCGTTGGCCGGGCAGTTCGCGTTGAGCTTGGAGTACTCCTGGAAGACGTACACCGGGAGCGTGGTCATCTTGCCGTCGAACAGGTTGAAGTTCGTGGACGCGATGTAGCCGGCAGTCATGAGCAGCGGCGCGGTCTCGCCGATCACTCGCGCGATGGCGAGGATGCAGCCGGAGACGATGCCCGGCAGGGCGGTGCGCAGCACGATCTTGGTGATCGTGCGCTGCTTGGTGACGCCGAGCGCGTACGATGCCTCGCGCAGGTCGCCGGGGACGATCTTGAGCATTTCCTCGCTGGACTTGACGACGGTCGGCAGCATCAGCAGGGAGAGCGAGACGGAACCCGCGAAGCCGTTGACCGAACCGGGGCCGACGAGGATGGTGAACATCGAGAACGCGAACAGGCCGGCGACGATGGACGGGATGCCGCTCATGACGTCGACGAGCAGCGTGATGGTCTGCGCGAGCTTGCCGCCGTGCGCGTATTCGACGAGGTACACGGCGCACAGCAGGCCGATCGGGATGGAGATGACCATGGCGCCGAACGTAATCTCGAGCGTGCCGATGATCGCGTGGAACACGCCGCCGTAGCCGCCGGACGGGGTCGGGTTGCCGCCGACCACGCCGGTCATGTTGAAGCTCAGGAAGTTGAGGTTCAGTCGCTTGAGGCCGTTGACGAGCGTCGTCCAGAGCACGGAGATCAGCGGGATGAGCGCGATCACGAACGCGAGCGCGATGAGCACGCGCATGATGAGATCCTTGCGCTTGCGGGACGCGATGAACGAACGCGACGGCTTGAACTTGTCGAAGTCGATGACGGGCGCGCCTTCGAGCGACGCCTTGGGATCCTGGGTCAGGTCAGCCATCATCCCACCTTCTTTTCCGTGATCTTGCGGGCGACGTAGTTCACGACGAACGTGATGAGGAACAGCACCAGACCGGTGCCGATCAGCACCGACACGCCGAGGTCGTTGGCCTCAGGGTACTGCGCGGCGATGTTCGCGGCGATCGTCTGGTTCTGCGAGGCCTGCAGCAGCTTGAACGAGTAGTTGAGGCCCGGGGACAGGATCATCAACACGGCCATCGTCTCACCGAGTGCACGGCCGAGACCCAGCATGGAGGCGGACACGACGCCGGACTTGCCGAACGGCAGCACGGCCAGCTTGACCATTTCCCACTTGGTCGCGCCGAGCGCGAGGGCGGCCTCCTGCTGCAGGCGCGGGGTCTGCAGGAAGATGTCGCGCGACAGGGAGGTGATGATCGGCAGGATCATGACGGCGAGCACGACGGCCACGGTCGCGACGGTACGCGACGGGTTCGCGGCAGGGCCGGCGAACAGCGGGATCCAGCCGAGGTAGGTCGCCACCCAGTTCCAGAACGGGTAGATGGCCGGCACGAGGATCAGGCCGCCCCACAGACCGTAGATAACGGACGGGATGGCGGCGAGCAGGTCGACCACGTAGCTCAGGGCTGTGGCGAGCTTCTTCGGCGCGTAGTGCGAGATGAACAGTGCGATGCCGATCGACACCGGGAACGACAGCAGCAGCGCGAGCGCGGAGACAAGCACCGTACCGAAGAGCAGCGGGCCGACGTACTGCCAGAAGCCGTTGGCCTTGCCGCCGGTGAAGTCGGCGATGGTTTTGCTGTTGTCGGCCTGGTTGCCGCCGATCAGCGGCCACGCGCGGAAGAGCAGGAAGAGGAACACGGCGGCGAGCACCACGAGGATCAAGATGCCGCAGGCGTACGCGATGACGCGGAACACCTTGTCGGCGGTCTTGCCGCTCGCAGCTGGCATCGTGGCCGCTGCTTTGTCTTGCGAACTCACAGGTTCTCCTTATTATCTGGGCGATGTGCGAGTGAATCGCATTCGGAGCCTGACCGCCTGTAGGCCGCAGCCGCGTGATGCGACTGCGGCCTACAGGATTTCACTTCAGTCAGCGTCCGGATGACCGGTTCACTTGGTCTTGATGGCCTCGATGGAAGCGGCGTCCTTCTGGGCGATGGAGTCCGGCAGCGGAGCGGAGCCGGCGGCCTGGGAGGCGGCCTTCTGACCGTCGGAGCTGGTCACGTAGGTGAGCCAGGACTTGACGAACTCAGCGGTCTTGGTGTCCTTGTACTGCGGGCAGGCGATCATGTAGGAGACCAGCACGATCGGGTAGGCACCCTCGGTGGTGGTGGCGTGGTTGATCTTGACGACCACGCGGTTGTCACCCTTGACGGAGGAGTCAAGCTCGGAATCGTCGATGACCTTGGTCGCGCCGTCAGCGGAGATCTCGCTGTACTTGTCGCCGACCTTGACAGCCACGGTACCAAGGTCGCCGACCGCGGAGAAGTCGGCGTAGCCGATGGTGCCGTCGGCCTGCTTGACGGTGTTCACGACGCCCGAGGTGCCCTTGGCGCCCTGGCCGACCTCGTTCGGCCAGTTCTCGGACAGGTCGTAGGACCATGCGTCAGCGGCCTGATCCTTGAAGTAGCTCACGAAGTTCTGCGTGGTGCCGGACTTGTCGGAACGGTGCACGACGGTGATCGCGGTATCCGGCAGATCGAGATCCTTGTTCTGGTCGGCGATGGCCGGATCGTTCCACTTGGTGATCTTGCCGTCGAAGATCTTGGCGATGGTGGCGGCATCCATGTTGATGTGCTTGCCGGCATCGGAGACGCCCTTGAGGTTGAAGATCACGGCGATCGGGGAAATGTAGACCGGGACGTCGAACGCGGTGGTGTCGGCGGCGCACACGGACTTGGAGTTGTCCACATCGTCGTCGGCGAGGGCCTTGTCGGAGCCGGCCCACGCGGTGGCACCGGTCAGGAAGGTCTTGACGCCGGCGCCGGAGCCGGACGGATCGTACGCGATCTTGGCGTCCGGGTTGGTGCCCTGGAAGCCGGCGACCCACGCCTCGACGGCGGCCTGCTGCGAGGAGGCGCCAGCGCCGTTGAAGTTGCCCGAGATCGGCTCGGACTTGGAGGTGGTATCGGAAGAGTTGTTGGAAGAACCGTTGTCGGTGGAAGCGGTGGTGTTGTCACCGCAGGCAGCGAGGGAAGCCAGCATCGCGATGCCCGAAATGGCCGCGATGGAGCGGAAAAGCACATTCTTACGCATGTCTATTTCTCTCTATTCTGTCAATATTCTTTTTGACAGTTCAAGGTTATGGGAGATTTTGGGGGTCGCCGGCCAAAATCGGTAAACGTAAGATGAACAGTTGCCAATCAATACGACTACGCCCCGGCTACGTCGTTTTGACGTGCCGGGGCGTAGCTGACGCGAAGCGTCACTCCGTCGGAGCGTCGATCTTGTATCCCAGGCCGCGCACGGTCGTCAGGTACTTCGGATGCGCCGGATCGACCTCGATCTTCGACCGCACGCGCTTGACGTGCACGTCGAGCGTCTTCGTATCCCCCACGTAATCCGACCCCCAGATGCGGTCGATCAGCTGGTGCCGCGTCATCACGCGACCCTTGTTCTGCATAAGGTATTCAAGCAGCTCGAACTCCTTGAGCGGGAAGAACACGTCCTCGCCGCGCACGGTCACCTGATGCTGGCCGATATGCATCACGATGTCGCCGCAGGTCAGCGGCACGTCGCCATCCGACCCGCCGGACACCTCGGCGACCATCTGATTGCGGCGCAGCACCGCGCGGATGCGCGCCAGCAGCTCGCGGAACGAATACGGCTTGGTCACGTAGTCGTCCGCACCGATCTCGAGGCCGACGACCTTATCGATCTCCGCGCTTTTCGCTGTGAGCATGATGATCGGCACGCGGCTCTGTTCGCGAATGCGCCGGCACAGCGCGGTGCCGTCCAGCCCCGGCAGCATCAGGTCGAGCAGGATCAGGTCGAAGCCGCCTTGCGTGAACAGTTCCAGTCCCTCTTCGCCGGTCGCGGCGGCGGACACGTCGTATCCCTCGCGCGTCAGCTGGTACACCAGCGGTTCTCGATAGGATTCCTCGTCTTCGACAATGAGAATGCGGGTCATAGCTTGTTCTTGTCCTTGTTTCCTCTTCGGTTGTCGTCTCGTCCCGGCACCGGCGACGATCGCACTGCTGAGGCAATATCGTAGCCGCTTGGTGAATCGAATATGACGAACTTCCTAAACTACGTAACCAATCGCCCGCACTATATCGGACGCGGATCAACGTAGTCACGCGGCCGCGTGGCCGGAATCGTCCGGTTTCCGCCGTTCGGCAACGGGCAGTTCGATCGTGAACGTCGATCCCTCGCCCTCGCGCGACCACACGGCGATCGTGCCGCCGCACTCCTGCACGCAATGCTTGGTGATCGCGAGTCCCAGACCGGAGCCGCCGGTCTCGCGCGACCGCGCCGGGTCGACGCGGTAGAACCGTTCGAAGATGCGGCCGAGCGATTCAGCAGGAATGCCGATGCCCTGATCGACCACGCGGATGGTGACCTTGCCGTCGCGGTCGTCGACGCCGATCGCGACAACCGTATGCGCCGGCGAATAGTGGATCGCGTTTTCGACGAGATTCTTGACGGCGGTTTTCAACGATTCGGCGTCGGCCATGACGGTCACGTCGGCTGCGGACGCGTCGGACGACGCGTTCGTCGTTGCATCCGTTGCGTCCGTCGCGACTGCCGTCGTGTCCGTCGTATTCGTTGCGTCGGACACGACCGTCGGCACGGCGACACCGCGCAGCGTCAGTCGCAGATCGATCGACTTCGCGTCGGCCTGCACCTGGTTCTCACCGATCGCCGCACGCACGACGTCCATCACCGACACCGGACGCATGGCGACCACGCCCTCCATTGACTGCGCCTTCTGCAGATCGATCAGACGATGGACGAGTTCAGTCAAACGGTTCGATTCCTTCGCCACGCGACCGGAGAAGTACCGCACGGCGTCCGGGTCGTCGGCGGCGTCGGTGATCGTCTCGGCCAGCAACGAGATCGCACCGGCCGGCGTCTTCAGTTCGTGCGACACGTTCGTAACGAAATCGCGACGCATCGCCTCGAACCGGCGGCGTTCGCTCATATCGACAAGGAAGACCGCGTACAGGCCGTCAACCACGCGGCCGATGCGCACACGCAGATACAACGTGTCGGACGGCACCTCCTGACCGGGTTGCACGCCGCGGCCGAGCTGCACGCCGTTGCGACGCGTGCGGTCGGCGGGCAGATGCACTTCACGCTCGCGCGTCTGGCCGTCGGCGACGACCAACGACAGGATGTCGGCGATGTCGGCGGAATTGAGCCGGCCGTTGTCCATCAGGCTGAACGTGCGGGCGCCGGGGCTGGCGTACCGCACATGGCCGCGCCCGTCGCACACGAACACCGCCTCGGGTGCGACCTCGATGAGGCCGCGTTCGGCGGCGCGCACCGGCACGTCCTCGCCGAACAGGGACTGACGGTCGGTGTCATGCAGGATCGCCTCGACCTGCCGCTCCCCCTGCTGCCGACCGAACGTGCGACCGAGCGCGTATGCCACCGCCACGACCGCCGCGGCCAACACCATGATCAGCACGATCTGCCACCACGTCATGTCAACATCCTCCCGCAACGCGTCCGAACAATACGGTTCCAGCGTAATGGGCCGGCGGCGTACCCGGCGAACGATACTACGTAAGTTCAGCGTTTGTTCATGTTGCGGCGCGCGTTCTTTCCCAAGACGCGTTCCCCAGCGTCATGCCTTCACCCTTCAACGGACAACCAGCCGATTCCGGCACGTAAATCGGCTGGTTGTCCGTTGAAGGAAAAGGACTCATCCCGAGACGCGTTCCTCGACGATATGAGCCACTCTTTCTAACGGACAACCAGCCGATTTCCCTACCTGAATCGGCCGGTTGTCCGTGAGAAAGAGAAGCCCGTATTCCCCGAGATGCCCTGAGGCACATTCCTTGGTACTATGCCCCCTCTATCCCCTAACGGACAACCAGCCGATTTACCCATCGTTATCGGCTGGTTGTCCGTTAGAGACGAGGAGGCAGGGGGGACGGGAAGGACCGCGGGAAGGGAGGGTTACAGACGCTTGAGGATGTTGACCGCGAGACGCGCAGCGGTGTTCGCGTACTCGGTGATGTCGAACTCGCGGAACACCTCGTAGTCAGTGTCGGCGTTGTCGCTCAGCGCGCGGATCACCAGCGCGGGCACGCCGTTGCGCGCCGCCACATGCGCGACCGCCGCACCCTCCATCTCCACCGCGTCGGCGCCGGTGTCGCGAATGGTCTTCTCGACCTGCTCCGGCGAATCCACGAAATAGTTTCCCGACGCGATGATGCCGGTGATATGCGTGATGCCCATCTCGTTCAGCGCGGCATCGGCGAGCGCCAGCAGCCGGTCGTCGGAATGGAACTCCTCCACCGGCGCGTCCTCCGTGCCGGGCGCCCACTGGCCGACGAGCCGCATGTCGGTGTCGAGGTAGCGCAGCGTGCCGCCGAGCACCACATCGTTGACGTGCAGATGCGTGTTGAGGTTACCCGCGATGCCGGAGAAGATGACGGCGTCCGGCCGGTACGCGTCGATGAGGCGCTGCGTGGTGGCGGCCGCGTTGACGAGACCCATGCCGCCGACGGTCGCGGCGACGGTGATGGTCTCGCCGGCCGCAGTTTCGATGGTGCCGCGCGACACGTCGAGGCCGGCGGCGCGGTCGTGTTCGACGTGGTCCAGCGCACCGGCGATGAGCGCGACTTCCTCGGTGAGTGCGCCGATGATGGCGATGGTGGTCATTTGGGTTCCTTTCCGTTTCTCAGGTCACTTCCAGCGGCGGGTGGACACGGCGGCGGCCAGCTCACGCAGCAACCGCTCCGTCTCCTCCCAACTGATGCATTTGTCGGTGATCGACTTGCCGTACACCAACTGGTCGAGCGGCGCGGCGGGCTGGTTGCCGCCTTCGATGAAGCTCTCCATCATCACGCCGGTGATGCCGGTCTCGCCGTCGGCGATGCGCCGCGCGATGTCGCGCACCACCTCGGCCTGCCGGTGTTCGTCCTTGCCGGAGTTGCCGTGCGAGCAGTCGATGATCAGCCCGTGCGCGGCGGCGGAATCGGCCGGCATCATCGCACGGATGTCGTCCATCGCGCGCCGCACCGACGCCGCGTCGTAGTTCGGCCCGTCTATCGACCCGCGTAGCACGACGTGGCAGTCCGGATTGCCGAGCGTCTCGACCGCACATGCGCGGCCGAGATGATCGATCCCGAAGAACGTGTGCTGCTGCGCGGACGCGAAACAGCCGTTCACCGCGGCCTTGACCGACCCGTCGGTCGCATTCTTGAAGCCGATCGGCATGGACATGCCAGAGGCCAGCTGCCGGTGCACCTGCGATTCGGTGTTGCGCGCGCCGATCGCACCCCAGCTCACCGCGTCGGCGATGAACTGCGGGCTGGTCGGCTCCAGGAACTCGGTCGCGGCGGCCAAACCTTCGTTCAGCACGCCAAGTAGCGTCTTGCGGGCGAGCAGCAAGCCCTTACGGATGTTGTGCGTGCCGTCGATGTCCGGATCGTTGATCAGGCCCTTCCAGCCGACCGTCGTACGAGGCTTCTCGAAGTACACGCGCATGACGATGAGCAGTTCGCCGTCCAGCTCGTCCATGACCTTCGCCAGTCGGTGCGCATAGTCGAGCGCCGCGGTCGGATCATGCACCGAACACGGGCCGACGATCACCAGCAGGCGGTCGTCCTGGCCGTACAGGCAGGCGCGGATCTCGTCACGCGAATAGGCGACGATCTCCTGCGCGGCCTTGTCGAGCGGCAGTTCGGACAGCACCTGCGCGGGCGTCGGCAGTGGCTCCAATTCGAGGATGCGGCGGTTGACGATGCGGCTGACGCCGACCTGATCCTCCCAGCGTGGCACGTCGGTGGCGACGAGCGGGTTCTTGCCCTCGTCCATCGCCTGACGGATGGCGCGCAGTTCCTCGGGAGTGTTCAACGGCTGCGGTCCGACGTGCAACGGATGCCCGGCGCCCGCATCGCCCGATGCCGCTCCCCTGGCGGGACCGGCCGCCCCCATGTTCTTCTGCTGCTGCATGATGCTCCTTTAATTCCTTGATCTTCCCCAAGGATAAGGAATCACGGGAACAAATGGGCGGTCTTCGACGCAGCCGAAGTGCCGTGCATGCCGGTGCGGACGCCGGTTAAGAAAGCCGCCCGAGGGGCTTTCTGCAAACCGAGAGGCAGATTCCCGACGGAAACGAGGTCTTTCCGCAAACTGAGAGGCAGCTGCACCGGTCGAAAACACGCAAAACCCCGTAATCATACCCCCGTACCAGGGCACTCAGGGCCGGTTTGCAAGAGACACTGCCTCTCAGTTTGGAGAAAGACCCCCGCACACGGCGAAATCTGCCTCTCGGTTTGCGGAAAGACCGCACCACGAATCGGTCAGGCAATGCCGGCCGGACGATGCTCACCGAGATCAGGCGGCACGGCGCTGTGCGGCGACCGCGTCGGCGAGCGTGTGCAGCAGCTGCTCGGTACGATCCCACGGCACGCACGAATCGGTGACCGACTGGCCGTACACGAGCTGGTCGAGCGGCGCGGGCTTCTGATGCCCGGCCACGAGGAAGCTTTCCATCATCACGCCGAGGATGCCCGGCTCGCCGGCCGCGATGCGCGAAGCGATGTTCTCCACCACCTCGGCCTCGACCTTCTCGTCCTTGCCGCAGTTGCCGTGCGCCGCGTCGATGACGAGGCCGTGCTCGCTCGGGCCGGACGCCTTGGACTTTTTGAGGTCGGCGAGCGCCTTCGCCACAGACTCGGCGTCGTAGTTCGGGCCGGTGTTGGAGCCGCGCAGCACGAGGTGGCAGTCGGGGTTGCCCTTGGTTTCGGCGGAGATGACATGGCCGTCGAGGTTGATGGACAGGAAATGGTGTTCGAAGGCGGCCGTGTAGCACGAGTCGGCGGCCGGTTTGATCGAACCGTCGGTGGCGTTCTTGAAGCCGATCGGCATGGACATGCCGGACGCAAGTTCGCGGTGCACCTGCGATTCGGTGTTACGCGCGCCGATCGCGCCCCAGCTGATGAGGTCGCAGATGTACTGCGGGGTGATCGGGTCGAGCCATTCGGTCGCGGTCGGCAGGCCGAGGCTCAGCACGTCGGTGAGCACCTTGCGGGCGAGCCACATGCCCTTGCGGATGTCGAACTTGCCGTTGAGATCAGGGTCGTTGATGAGACCCTTCCAGCCGATCGTGGTGCGCGGCTTTTCGAAGTACACGCGCATGACGATGAACAGGCGGTCGCTGAGCTCCTTGTTGACCGCGGCGAGCTTGGTCGCGTATTCGTGCGCGGCCTTGGGGTCGTGGATGGAGCACGGTCCGACGATGACGAGCAGACGGTCGTCCTTGCCGTGGAGGATGTCGCGGATCTGCTGGCGCGATCGCAGGACGAGGTCGCTCATCTCGTCGGTGAGCGGGAGCTCCTTGAGGAAATAGCGGGGGGCGGGGATCGGGTCGAGCTGGCGGATGTTCACGTCGACCGTTTCGGGAAACACGGCGTTCTTGCTTAAGCGACGCTCGTCCTCGGAACTGTTCGGACCGCGAAGACCTGCCATCGTGATGCTCTCCTCTGCTTCTGCCTTATCTGCGTATACGTATAGCGATACCGAACACAGGATAGTCGAGGGGGGCGGGATTGGGGTAATCCGGGACTGGAATGTGGATATGAATGCGGGTCGTTTGCGGTCGCGCCGACGCGCCGCATGCGTACCGTACCGTACGCATGCCCCACAATGCGCGTGGTGGTTTTCGCTCGCTGAGCGCGTGCTCAGCGAGCGAAAACCACCACTACTGCACCACGATATAGTCACGGGATGGTAATCGGACAGTATTTTCCATCCCGTGCACGGACGACCGGTCACGCGATGGCACAATCATACGGAATTACCATCCCGTGACCGCGCAAACCGCGAAAAACAGGTCACGGGATGGAAAACGGATCGGAATTACCATCCCGTGTCGTATCGCCGGATCACGCGATAGCATTCCGTCCGATTATGCCATCGCGTGACCTCGTCATTGATATGAAAAAGCGCACGCGATGGAAAATCATCGTTCGATGCCATCGCGTGCGCTAACGACCGGTCACGCGATGGCAGAACACGGTGAAATGCCATCGCGTGCACAGGCCGACCATAAGGTCAAACCCATCGGCTTCCCGGCCCATCGTCCCATCGTCCCATCAGCCGGGAAGCCGGGAAAACAGCCCACCGGACTGTTTTCTATTTCCGGCTTCTCGCGTATCGGCCGACGCACGCTTCGCGTGCTACTTGGCCAATGCGCCCATCGGATCCCACGCCGGGAGCATCGTGGCCGGCTCGTCGAGCGCGGCCTGGTATTCGGCCGGGAGCATCGCCTTCGGCACGGCGACCTCGTAGACGTACTCGGTGAACCAGTCGTCGCTCATGGTGAAGTAGCCCTTGTCGGCGATCTTGTCGCCCCACGAGTTCTCCACGCGCCAACGGCGGGTGGTGGTGCCGTCCTCGGCCACGTCCACGCCGACGAACGCCATCGCGTGGTTCATCGCGGAGTCGCAGTAGCGCACACGGTCTTCCTTGTTGAGGTCGAAGTCCACGTCGTACACGCGGCCGTACTCGAACAGGTCGGTCGCCCACGCGCCGGACTCGCGGTCCATGAACGGGCCGCAGTCCGCGCCGAACCACACCGGGATGCCCTGCTCCTGCAGGATCGTGCGCACGCAGTCCTTCATGAACTGGTTCGGCACGTTGAGGTACTCGGTCGGGTCGCCGCCTGCGACGTTGCCGAGGTGCTCGATACCGATCTTCTTGCCCTTGGCGTGCTCCTGGCGCGGATCGTCCACGAGGCACACGTAGCTTTCGAGATCGGCGGAGCCGACGTACTTCTTCCAGAACTCGACCGGCGTGATCTCGCCGTCGCGGTGGAACTCGCCGTCCTTGTCGGTCCACTCCCAGTCGAAGGAGACCGGCGGCTCACCAAGGTGGATGGTGAGGATGCGGTGACCCGCGGCGGTCGCGTCGGCGACGATCTCGGCGGTCTTCGCCTCGTCGCCGGCGGCGGCGAACAGGTGCGCGACGGCGGTGTGCAGCATGTGGCGCAGCTGCGTGTTCATCGGGCCGGTGTTCTTGGAGGACTCGGTCTCCGGGAACAGATCCTTCGGCACGGCGCCGTACTTCTTATACACGTTCATGGCCATGGTCCACTGGCCGCCGTCGCCCATCACGTCGTCGAGCAGATGCTTGATGAGGCGGGAGTCGTTCGGCTCGCCCGCGGCCACGAGGGCGGCCACGTCCTTGAGGAAGTAGTTGACACGCTCGAGCTTGTCGTAGTACATCGCGTAGTTCTGCGAGAACTCGAACTCCTTGAGTCCCATGTTCTTCTTGGCGACGAAACGCGCGACGTTCAGCGAGCTGAACAGCCAGCAGCGGCCGGAACGATCCTGATGCGTGACCTCGCCGTTGTCGACGACGGTCGAGAAGCGGCGCTGCAGCAGACGTGCGCGGTCGTAGTTGCGGGCGACCTTGTCGATGCCGGCCGCGGTGACGGCGTTCATGGCGAGACGGTTGGTGCCGTCCGCGTCGAATTCGTCGCGCAGCTTGCCCAGCGCGTCGGCGCTCAGTGCGGTGATTTCGCTCATGCGTTCTCCTTTTTCAAGGCCTTGTGGGCCATACACAATGCACGGCACCCCGTAACCGGCCGATCCGAGTCACGAATCAGTCGGCGCACGGGGTGCCGTACCGCTGACAAACAGCTTTATTTTACTCGATGATGGTACCGATCACTTCGCGGCGTCGGCCGGGGTCGCATCGCCGTCCGACTGCGCATCGGCGGCCTGCTGCGGAGCCGGCGCATCGGCAGCGGCAGCGGTCTCGTCGGCCGGCGCCTCGGTGGCCGCGTTGAAGCCGCCGAACGCGTTGGCGAACATGGCGCGCAGTTCGACCACATGCTGCGTGATCGTGGACTCGCGCTGCTGCAGCTCCTTGATGTGCGTGTCGAGACCGTCGATCTCGGACTGCGCGGCCTTGCGGCGCTCCTCGATGTGCGCGGCGGCGTCCTGATCGGCCTTGCGCAGGATCTCGGCGGCCTTGGCGTCGGCCTCCTGATGCTTGGACGCGGCGTATGCGTCAGCCTCCTGACGCACGGTCTTCGCCTTGGCGACGAGCTCGTCGGCCTCCTGCTTGGCGGCCTTGCGACGCTCCTCGAGATGGTCGAGCAGGTCGTTGACCTTCTTGGTGGCCTCGTCCTGCTGGGAGGCGATGTCGGCGCGGATCTGCTGCACTTCGGCGCTCACCTGGCTGATGGTCTGCGTGCGCTTGACCTCGGCCTCGTCGGTGATCTCCTGTGCCTTGGTCTTGGCGGCGTCGGTGATCTCACCGGCCTTGCGCTGCGCGTCGGACATCATCTTGGACACCTGCTCGCGCACGTCGGCGAGCTTCTTGTTCGCCTCGGCCAGCGCGGTTTCGATCTGGTCGTTGGTTTCGCTCTTGAGACGAGTGATCTCCTCGTTGGCGGACTTACGCTGTTCGGCGATCTTCTGCGTGGCCTCGGTCTTCATGTCGGCCAGCTCACGCTCCTGCGCGGCACGTTCGGACGCCATGCGCTTGTTGTGCTCCTCGCGCGCGTTGCTCAGCTCGAGGTCGGTGGACTGACGCTGCTCGGACACGATCTTCGCGGTTTCGGCGCGCAGCTGGGCGGCGTCCTCCTTCGCGGCGAAGGTGGCCTTCTGCGCCTTGTCCTTGGCGTCCTTGAGCAGGGCGTTCGCCTGCGCGTTGGCGTCGCCGACGATGTGCTGAGCGTCGAGCTTCGCGTTGTTGATGAGCGTCTCGGCCTGAGCCTGAGCGGCGGCGCGCGTGGCGGCGGCGTCCTGCTTGGCGCGGTTCAGCAGCTCGTTGCTGGTCTGCTCGGCCGACGCGAGCATCTGCTGCGCGTTCGCACCGAGCGAGGCGAACGATCCCTTCGTGCTTGACTTCTTCTTGCGCTCCTCCTGCAGCTGGGACTGCAGCTGCAGAATCTGGTCGTCATACTGCTTGACCTGCTCGCGCAACGACACGAGCGTGTTCTGCGCGGTCTCGAACGCCTCGTCCACCTTTTCCTTGTCGTACCCGCGCAACACGATCGGGAAACGATCCACCATGCTTGTATCCTTTCACCGTCTTTCGACGCCCCGCGCCCCCGGCCGGGGGCAACCCACAACGGGTACTCTAGCGCATCCGAGCTGAACACATGCTGGATGCGCGGCATCCACACAGAAGTCGCAATCTCTGTACGAATCGCCGGTCGAAATCTCCTGTGATTGTCCCCCGAAACGCCGCGACTTGCAAGCGCCGCGGCGCAATGGTTCGGATAGTGTCGCGCACGGGTTCGCATGGCGACCCGGCCGTTGCGCCGGGCCATGGAATCGGCCGATGAATCGATTGACGCATCAGCCGCATGCGTCAGTCGATAAGGATGTCCCCGGACGACGGGCTACGACGGTAGCGCACGGCCTCGCGCACCACATCGCGCACGGCGGCGACCTGTCGGTCGAGCGGCAGCCCACGCCGGGCGACGCCGTGGTCGAATCCGCGCGCGGCGACCCGTGGCAGACTCACGAACCCGCCGAGCACCTGATCCTGCGTGGCCGTCCAGTTGAGCAGGTTGTAGAACAGCGAGTTGCATACGAACGTGCCGGCGTCGGAGCTGAGCGCCGCGGGAACGCCGTCGCGGGCGAAGTCCTTGAGGATGGAGCGCAGCGGCAGCCGCGTCCAGTAGGCGGCGGGGCCGTTCGGGTTGATCGCCTCGCGGCGCGGCGTCGCGTTGTCCGCGTCGGGCCGGGCGGCGTCCATGAGGTTCGTGGCGCAGCGTTCGAGCAGGATGCCGCGCGCCGTGTGCTTGAGTCCGGTGGCGATGACGATGTCGGGATGCGTCGTGTCGATGACGTCGCGCAGGGCCGGCCATGCGTTGGCGAAGCTGACCGGCAGGGCGACGGCGCGCACGTTCACCTGCACGCCGGCGAGCGGATCGTCGTACGTGCCGTCCGATGCCGCGCCAAGTCCCTGTTCGGCGAGTACGCGCGGCACTTCGACGGCGGGATTCACGTCGATGCCGTCGTAATGGTCGAATCCGGAAATCACCACGTTGATCTGCTGCATGATGCCCAGTCTACCGGCCTTCGCAGTGGCGCGCGGCGGACGTGCGACCGAGCGTACCGGCGAGCGGCCGCACGGTCGCATGGACATACTGACGCAAGGCCAGCGTACCGTCAGCGCATGCGATGCGCGGCCTCGGCGAAGATCGCATGCATGCGCGCCTTCGCCTCTTCGCGGGTCATGTGCTGGCCCGGCGACGCGACGTACGCGCGATCGTCGGCGCCGGTCAGCGCGTCCACGTCCGCCGGCACGGTTGTACCGGCCACACCGCCGAGCCGCTGCCGCGCGATGCGTTCGGCGATCGGCAGATCGGCCAACGTCGTGATCTTCAGATTCGACTCGCTGCCGTCCACCACGGCGACGGACGACTCCGGCAGATAGTCGACGACCACGCGCGTGTCGTCGGTCGGATGGAATCCGGGATCGGCCGACGCCAGTTCGTACGCATGACGGATCGTGTCGAAACGAAACGCCTGCGGCGTCTGCGCACGGAACGTATGCGGCCGGTCCGGCACCTGCCGCACGATCTTGCGTCCGTCGCGGAACTCCGTAAGCAGTACGGTATCGGTGCTCGCGTACGCGACGGTCGCCGCGTCGAGCTCGTCCAGCGCGTCGATGCAGCCGTCGATCGACGACTGTTCGACGAACGGACGCACCGCATCATGGATGAGGATCTTCGCGTCGGCCGGAATGCCGGCGTCGGCGAGCGCGCCCAACGCGGCCGCGGTGCTGTCGACGCGCTCCGCACCGCCGTCGATGATCATGCGGACCTTCGGATAGCCGGCGTCGTCGATGAGCCGTTCGACGGTGGTGCGCACGGTCGGATTGACCACGACGATGATATCGGTGACGCGCGGGTTCGATTCGAACGCCTCGATGCTCCAGCAGACGATCGGCTTGCCACCGACGGCCACGAGCTGCTTGGGGTTGTTCGGATCGAACCGCGTGCCGAAGCCGGCCGCCAGCACGACCGCCACCACGGGGACGTTGGATGCTCTCTTGCTCTGACTCATACGCACCACCGTAATTCGCACGGGGACAACTGTGACGCGCGCCACACCAGTTCTGCACGGAATATGCGCGGTTCGAGGGCGCTGCGGTCGTCGCGGGCGGGGGATGACTACTGGAGCATGATCAGCGCGAGCAAGCGGCCCTCGTGCGTCTTGCCGGCGAGCGCGGCGCGACGATGCGAGTACCACAGCGGGTTCTCGAGCGTGCACATGCTGTGCTGCACGGCGCCGATGCGGTCGGCGAGCGCGGTCGGGCCTTCGCCGTCCGTCTCGCACAGCGCGGCGAGTTCGGGATCTGCCTCGAGATACTGGGTCGCGGCGTGCACGCGCGGCATCGAATCGACGAACTTGCTGACGCCGGCGAACGCGAGGTCGATCATCGCGGCTTCGGCGATGTCGATGCCGGCGCCGCCGAAGCGGGTCTGCGTCTTGGTGAGCGGGAAGCGCTTCTGGAACGTGTCGGCGATGTCGTCGCCCACTTCGTAGCAGTCGCCGCAGATGCGCGGGCCGAGCGTGGAGACGATACGCTCGCGCTGCGCGCCTTTGGCGACCATGAGGTCGACGGTCGAGCCGATCACGCCGCGTTCGAGGCCACGACGGCCGCAATGCGCCGCGCCGATCACGCCGGCGACCGGATCGGCGAGCAGCACCGGCAGGCAGTCGGCGGCGAACATGCCGAGTGCGATGCCCTTGCGGGTCGTCACCTGGCCGTCCGCTTCGACCACGGTCGGCTGCTGGCCGGCGCCGGCGTCGGTGTCCGCGGCGCCGGACACGTCGAAGCCGAACGGCGTATTGAGATGCCACGACTCGTCCACGTCGACGGCCGTGCCGGAATGCACCTGGCTCACCAGCGACAGGCCGCAGCCGATCTGCTTGGCGAGCGCCACGCGGTTCGCCAGCATGGCGGCCGGATCGTCGCCGGATTTGCCGCCGAGGTTGCAGTTGCCGTAGTCGCCGGCGCTGACGCCGCCGAGGCGCGTGGTGTAGACGACCGTCACGCCGGGGGCGAGCGCGATCGGGATGGTCACCGGGATCGGGTTGCCCTGCTCGTCGGTCGGGCTGATCGCGTTGCTGTCGAGGATCTCGTCGTCATGCTGCGGTTCGTTGTTCATCGCGTTGCTCATGGTTCCCATCCTAGCGGGGCGGTTCGTCTCCCCTTTCGCGTGGCGGTTTTCGCTCGCTGACGGGACCGTCAGCGAGCGTTTTCCGCCACGCAGACACGTGCGTGGCAGGAACGACTCGCCGAACGCCCTCCCCGTGAGCCATTTCCGCCACCCGTACGATCTCGTGGCAGGAATGTCTCGCTGACGTGTTCGTCAGCGAGACATTCCTGCCACTGCGGACGGGCGACGCACGATCCCGCCACCGCATGCCCGGCCAGGCCGGATCACAAGCCGAACCGCGCCGCAAGCCGTACCGGCGCCCGTCTACACTGATCTGGTGCTTAACGACGAATCAATCCTTTCCACAACCCCGGCTACCGCTGCGTCACCACTGCCGCGCCGCCGCAAACCCGAGGTACTCGCACCCGCCGGCAACCTGCGCGGACTCAAGACCGCGGTGGACTTCGGCGCGGACGCCGTCTACTGCGGCGGCAAGGCGTTCGGCATGCGCTCCGCCCCGAAGAACCTGAGCCTCGCCGACTTCGAGGAAGGCGCCCGCTACGCCCACGAACGCGGCGCCCGCGTGTACGTGACGCTCAACGTGCTGCCGCGCAACGCCGAAGTCGAGGCGATGCGCGAATACATCGGCCAGCTCAAGGACACCGGCATCGACGCGATGATCGTCACCGACATTGGCGTAATGATGATGGCGCACCAGATCGCGCCCGACGTGGAACTGCACGTCTCCACGCAGGCCGGCGTGACCAACTACGGCGCGGCGCAGGCGCTATACGAGTTCGGCGCGCGCCGCGTGGTGCTCGCACGCGAGATGGACTTGCAGGCCGTGCGCGACATCCGTGCGCGCATCCCCGACGACATGGACATCGAATGCTTCGTGCACGGCGCGATGTGCATGGCGTTCTCCGGCCGCTGCCTGTTCTCCAACTATCTGACCGGCCGCGACGGCAACCATGGTGAATGCGCGCAGCCGTGCCGCTGGAAGTATTCGATCGTCGAGGAAAAACGGCCCGGCCAGTACTTCCCGATCGAGCAGACCGCGGAGGGCGCGTATCTGTTCAACTCGCAGGACATGTGCATGCTCGATCACATCGACGACCTCATCGACTCGGGCGCGACGAGCCTGAAGATCGAGGGGCGGTCGAAGTCGGCGTATTACATCGCGGCGATGACGAACGCGTACAAGATCGCGGTGAACGAGTACATGGTGCAGCGCGGGTTCGAGGATGCCTCCGGCGCGATGCTGAAACCGTTCCGCGACCGGGTGATCCGCGAGGGCGACCCGGATTACGCGGAGTCGATTACCGTGGTGCCGGATGCGATCGAGCGCAACGCGGACAAGGCATTCGCGGGGATGCCGGGCGGCGATATGGGACTCGAATTCGGCGGGAACACCGATGCCGACACACCGAACGCGGAGGACACAGGCGCCACGAAGCCAGCCGAGGACGCCGCGGCCCGCGCGGCCGGCGGTTCCCAGCTTGACGACCTGAGCTATCGCGCCCGCAGCGCGCGGCGCAAGTCGAACACGGCCGAGGAGGTGCTGCCCGAAGGCTGGCATCACGCGAAGATCCGCCCAGCGGAACCGGTCACGCTGCCTGAGTGGCTGCTGGAGGAGCCCGACAAGGTCGCGCACCGCGATTATTCGACCGGCTTCTACTATCCGGAGCACAAGGTGAGCCAGAACACCGACCGTTCCGCGTATTTCCGCGCGTGGATGGTGGTGGGCGAGGTGCTCGACTGGACGCCGGACGAGGGCGGGCGAGTGACGCTGATGAGCCGCAACAAGATCGAGGCCGGCCAAGAGATCGAGTTCCTGCTGCCGGGAGAGCGCCCGTTCGCCTACACCGTGCCGGCGGGCGGATTCCGCGACGCGGATGGCCATTGGGTCGAGGCGATCAACAATCCGGCGCACGTGTTCTCGATGCCATGCCCGCATCCGGTGCCGCACAACGCCGCGATCCGCTCGCGCACGAAGAAACCGACCCTCAAGGCGGAGTAGCTGACGGCCCGACACCGCTTTCTCAAAACTGAGAGGCAGATTCGAGCCGATGCACGGGTCTTTCTGCAAAGTGAGAGGCAGCCTTTCCTCTCCATCACCCACCACACCCATCCCATAACGTCGAAACATCATGGGGATTAGAGGTGCTACAGGCGTATTGAGCTCAAAGGCTGCCTCTCAGTTTTGAGAAAGACCCGTGCATCGGCTCGAATCTGCCTCTCACTTTGCAGAAAGCCACTCAACCCGATGCGTTCCGACGTAATCAGAAAGAGCCGGTCCCCGTCACAGCACGGCGAGCGCGAAGTCGACGAGCAGCTTGATGCCGTAGAGCACGATCACGCCGCCGCACACCCGGTTGAGCACCTCGATGATGCGCGGGCTGAACTTGTGCGCGAACGCGTTGACGACCAGCGTGATGGTGAGGAACCACAGCACGGACGCGGTTTCCACGCCGGTGATGAACGGGGTGGAGTCCTGCGCGCTCAGGGTGGCGCTGAATGCGCCGAGCATAAGGGTACCGTCGATGAGCGCCTGCGGGTTGAACCACGTGACCACGCATGCGGTGCCGATGGTGTCGAGCAGGCCGCGCATGCCGAGACGCTGGGCGGGGGCGGAGGACGACGCGGTCGCGTTCGACACCGGAGCCACGTTCGCCGTCGCGTTCGTCTCGGTGGTTTGCGCCGAAGTGTGGACAACCCCGGGTTGCCACCGCTTCGGCAGCACCAGTCCCATGCCGATCTTCACGACGACGATGCCGCCGAGCCCGAGCACGATGGTCTGCAGCCATGGATGCGCCTGCATGAGCGCACCGATGCCAAAGAAGCACGACAGTGACAATGCCATGTCGAAGCAGATGACGATGACTGCGGTGATGAGCGCGTTGCGGCGCGTGCGGGTGAGCGCCGAATTGATGACGAACAGATTCTGCATGCCAATCGGCGCGATGTACGCCAATCCCATCGTCAATCCCTGCAGATAGAACCCCATGTCCACCCCTACTCAACCATTCCGATTTGGCTGGTTCATACTCACCCAGCCAAATCATCCAAACAAACCCGCATAATCCGCGAGTTTCATCGATTCCATCATGTATTCTACTGGTGTAACCGCAGTCATCAACCAGCCAAATATCACCGGACCATCCCAACCAAACCAAATCACCCGTCACCACATCAATCGCAGAATCGAGCCGCCCATGCCGCGCATCACCCCGCTCACCATCGACTGGAAGCCCGACCGCACCTCCCCCACGCCCGTCACCGAGCAGATCGTCGACTACATGTGCCGCCAGATCTCGTCCGGCGCGTGGCCGATCGGCTCGCGTCTGCCCTCGCAGCGCACCCTTGCGGAAGGCTTCCAGGTGAACCGATCCACCGTGATCGCCGCGATCAACGAGCTCGCCGACTACGGCATCGTGGAGGGACTGCACGGCGCGGGCACGCGCATCGTGAGCAACACGTGGTCGCTGATGCTGCCCGGCGCGCCCGATTGGGCGGATTACGTGTCGTCCGGGTTCTTCAAGGCGAACAACGCGACGATCCAGACCATCAACCGCATGGAGTTCACGCCCGGCGTCACGCGGCTTGGCACGGGCGAACTCGATCCGCGGCTGTTCCCGCGCGACATGTGGCGGCGCGTGGCCGGCGAGGCGGCGGCCGAGATCGCCTCGCTCAGCTATCCGCCGCCGGAGGGATTGCCGTCACTGCGCGAGGCGATCGCCGCGCACATGCGCGCGACCGGCGTCGACTGCCAACCGGAGCAGATTCTCGTGACGTCCGGTGCGTTGCAGGCGTTGCAGATGATTTCGGTGAGTCTGCTGTCGGCCGGGTCGACGGTGATCGCGGAGGCACCGAGCTACATCAAGTCGCTGCAGGTGTTCCAGTCGGCGGGCATGCGATTGGCGGGCGTGCCGATGGACGGGGAGGGCATCGATCTCGGCGCACTGCAGTCGTTGCTGGATGGGCGCGACGTGCGGCGGGACGCGGTGCTGTATACGATTCCGACGAATCACAATCCGACCGGCGTGACGATGAGCGACGCGCGGCGGCGTGCGCTGATCGACTGCTGCGTGGCGAACCGTCTGCCGATCATCGAGGACGGCGCGTATCAGGATCTGTACTTTGGCGACGGCGACGACGGCAACGACGGCAACAATGGCATGCCGACGCCGTTGAAGTCGCTGGACGAGACCGGCATGGTGATCACGCTTGGCAGCGCGTCGAAGGCGCTTGCGCCGGGGTTGCGCATTGGCTGGATCGTGGCGGACCGGTCGATCGTGCACCGGTTGGCCGACGTGAAGATGCAGATGGATTACGGCGCGAGCGTGCTCAGCCAGTGGGTGTATGCGAGGTTTTTGACCAGCGGGCTCTACGACGAGTATCTGGTCGGGTTGAAACGCGAGCTGCGGCGGCGGCGCGACGCGGCGGCGGAGACGTTGGATCGGTTGTTCGGCGGGATCGCGCATTGGGTGGTGCCGCAGGGCGGATTCTACATCTGGCTGACGTTCGACCGGCCGATCAAGACGGGCCGTCTGTTCCAGCTGGCGTTGGATCGCGGGGTACTGCTCAATCCGGGCGATATCTACGATTTCGAGGGCGATAATTCACTGCGCCTGAGCTATTCGTACACAACGCCCGAGGAGTTCGCGCGGGCGGCGGCGGTATTGGCCGCGACCGCCCGCGAGCTGGGTGCGTGATCGGTGCGATCAGCGCGCTTAGCCGGAACGTTCAGCCGGAACGTTCAGCCGAGCTTGGCGAAATCCTCGTCGTCGAGCTGGAGCTCGCCGGCCTTGAGGCTGTCAAGGATGGTTTCGGGGCGGTGCGCGCCAGGGATCACGAACATGTGGTCGCCCTTGGCGAGCTCCCACGCGAGCACGACCTGCTGGTAGCTCACGCCGTGCTTGGCCGCGACCTCGCGGAACGGGTCGAACTTGGTTTCGTCGTACGGGTGGCGGTAGCCGCCGAGCGGGCTCCAACACACGAATGCAAGGCCGAGCTTGGCGCAGTAGTCGAGTGTGTCCTGCGTGTCGAGGTGGATCGGCGAGTACTGGTTCTGCACGGCGATGAGCTTGTCGCCGAGGATGCCGCGCGCGATGTCGAGCTGTTCGATGGTCACGTTGGACACGCCCGCGTACTGCGCGACGCCCTCGTCGACGAGCTGCTTCAACGCCTCGATGGACTCGTTGTACGGCACCTCCGGGTCGTGGCGGTGCATGTACAGCAGGTCGATGGTGTCGACGCCGAGCGCCATCGCGGATTCCTTGCCGTAGCGCAGCAAATGCTCGGGCTTGCCGTCGCGCGGCCAGATCGGCTTGCCGGCGTCGTCGTAGGCGCGGCGCAGGCCGATCTTGGTGGCGACGAGGACTTCGTCCTTCGGGCCGTGCCACGTGTCGAGGGCTTCACGGACGAGCTTTTCGCCGGTCTGCTCCTCCTCGCCGGGCGTGTAGTAAGCCCACGCGGTGTCGATGTGGCGGCAGCCCGCGTCGAGTGAGGCGTGCAGCGTTTCGATGCCGACATCGTGGCCGCGATTGTTTTCGATGGTCAGCGGCATTTCGCCGTGGCCGATGGCGGTGGTGTCGAACGGTCCGAGATTGCGGTGCAGCATGATGTTCTCCTGTGATGATCGGTGATGCGGTGTCCCTGTTCACGATACGCCATGGGCGACACGCCGGGCGACTGATCACGACACGCACGATGCGATGCCGAGATCCCCGGAATGCCACCGAACCCGATGCCGCATCATGCGTGTCGTGTTCACCCGATCGGCGTGTCGCGGCTCATCTGCCGCCGAACGACCCGCCGCCGGACCCGCCGGACGACCCGCCGAATCCGCCGCCGCCCGAGAACGACCCGCCGGACGACGAGGACGACGATGGCGCCGCTGCCTGAATCGTGGAGCGGATGTCGGCGAACCCGGCGTCGAGCTGCGCGCCGATGTCGCCGAAGTTCGCACTGAACGAGGACGCGTCAACGCCGAACGGCCCGCTCATGCCGGAAACCGCACCGCCCGCATGATCATGCCGCCACCCGTACGGCCGGTAGTGCCAGTACAGCACCGAGTCGGAGGCGTTGGAATCAAGCCAGTCCGGATCGGTCACTTGCGGATAGGCCTTCGCCAGCTCACGCAGTACCTGTTCGGAGATGCCGAGCGCCGCCGCATACACGAGGTAACGGTCCCACAGCACCAGATCGGCCGCGCCGCGATCCGAGAAGTCCGAAAAATCGACCAGATACCGGTACAGGCCGCGCACCTGCCCGGCGACCCGCTGCCCGGCGTCGGTCAACGCCGTATGCTGTGCGTAGATCAGCGCGAACAGGCTGAAGAACATGGTGGGCGCGGCGACGAGCAGCGCCAACGCCACGTTGTTCCCCATGCCGAATGCCACAACGTCGATAATCGATACGGCCAAGCCGAAGCCGCCGGCCACGGTTGCGCCGGCACCGCAG
Source organism: Bifidobacterium ramosum (assembly GCF_009299505.1). Classification (GTDB taxonomy): domain Bacteria; phylum Actinomycetota; class Actinomycetes; order Actinomycetales; family Bifidobacteriaceae; genus Bifidobacterium; species Bifidobacterium ramosum. The sequence continues at coordinate 23,831 of NZ_WBSM01000018.1, forward strand.
GATCGGGTCGCGCCGAGCATCGCGAACTCGTTCGCGCATGCGGTCTCGTACCGCTCAAGCGACTGGTACCCGCTCTTCCAATTCTTGCACGCCGATTTCATACGTTCGAGGTCGAACACCGGCCCGCCGACCCGCCGCGAGATCGCCTCGAACAGGCGCAGCGTGGCATCCTCGGACTGGCTGAGCCGCAGTTCCGCCCGCGCATGGTCGTCGAAGCACACCGGCAGCAGTACCAGTGTGCTGGTGTCGGCAGCGGCGTTCGCGTCGGCCGGGTTGGCACCGATCATCGTGGCGATGTCGGCGTCGTGCGCATCGCTCAGGTCGATGCCGCGGTACATGCTCATCGGTCCGGGATAGATCGCGATGGCTTTTTTGGAGGCGAGCGACAGCACGGTCGCCGTCATCCGCCGCGAACTGAGCGTACCGTGCGCGTCCAGTCCGAGCACGTCCGCCAGCCGTGCCGCCGACGCGGGACTGACGTCGGGCGGCTCACGCCAGTATTCGATATCACCGCGGTATTGTGCTCCGCGCTGACTGCGGCATGCCGCGACGACCGCGATCACGCACAGTATCAGTCCGACGAGCGCCAGTATGGCCCACAGCGCGAGCCGTCGTTGCGCGCTTGCCCGCTGGCTGTCGCGCCATGCGGTCTCCTGCCGGGTCTCGTCCTGCTGCAGCCATGCGAGACGTTCGCCGCCGCCCCGCCGTATCCAATCGCCGGACCGACTGCCGACGTTGTCCCTGCCTTTCCACCATGACGGCTCCTTGACCACGTCGGCATCGTAGGCGGCCACCACGTCGAGATATTCGCCCGCGCGCACGTCGTTCGCCGTGAACCGCAGCGATCCATCGTCGCCGCGCGTGGTCTCGGACATGCCGGTATAGTGCAGCCACGCCCACGAGTCGTCGGCCGTGATGCCGCCCGGGAAACGCACGGTGCCGGTGACCTTGCCGATCGGCGTCTGATTCGACTTGCCGAACGGCTCCCACTGGAATGTGGCGACGTCGTCGTAGAGCGTGGTCGTGCCGACGAGGGTGAAGGTCACGTCGAATTTGAGGCTGTCGGCCTTGGTGGTGTAGGGGATGTTCCAGCCGATTTCGATGGTTTTGAGCCGCGCGTCCCCATTGCCGATCGGATAGCCGTCGACGATCGGCTCGTATGGTTCCAGCGTGGAACCGGTCGCGTCGGCGATGTACCAATGGTTCGCCCAGTCGCTGTTCCATTCGGTTTCGCTGACGCCGTCCGGCAGGCGTGGCTTGGCTTGCGTGTAGGTCTGCCCGGTGGTGGCGTTGCGCACGCTGATGTCGGTGATGTCGGACAGGTTGGTGCCGTTGAGCTGGTACTGCTGGTAGAGCTGTTTCCACGGGCGCACGTTGTCGTCGTCATCGGTGCGTTTGCGCAGGCGCATGTCGATGTGTTGGGTGACGACGAGGCTGCCGTCGGATTGTACGGTTACGTCATAGTCGAGCGTACGATAGCTCAGATCGGGAGCGTCGCCGCCAAACGTGTCGGCGAGCAGCGATCCGCCGAACACCAGTATGACGACGAGCGCCGCGATGAACGCGGATCTGCCGGCGCGTTTGGCACTCATATGACTCCCCTTCCTGTCGTTGCCCGGATCGTCGCGGGCCTATGTCCGTTGGCGCGTACAGCACCGACTCACGATCATCAGAACTTGACCTGCGGCACCTGACGCGCTGCGTCGTCGGCCTGGAAGTAGTCGGCCTGCCCGAAGTGGAACAGGCCGGCGACGATGTTGGTCGGCACGGTTTCGGTGGCGTTGTTGTATTTGAGGACGATGTCGTTGTAGAACTGGCGTGCGTACGCGATCTTCGATTCGAGCTGCTTGAGCTGGCCCTGCAGGTCCAGGAAGTTCTGGTTGGCCTGCAGCTGCGGATAGGCTTCGGCCGTGGCCTGCAGGTTGACGAGTGCGCGGGACAGCGCGTTTTCGGCGGCGGCACGCTGCACGGTCGTCGCGTTCGGGTCGTTGGCGGCAGCGACGACGCCGGCGCGGGCGGCGGTCACCTGTGTGAGCACGGTCGACTCATGGCCGGCGTACCCCTTGACTGTCTCCACGAGGTTCGGAATGAGGTCGGCGCGCTGTTTGAGCTGCACGTCGATCTGCGCCCAGCCGTTCTTCACGCGGTTGCGCAGCGTCACCAACCCGTTGTAGGCGCTGACGCCCCATAGCACCAGCGCCGCCAGAATGATCAGAATAATGATGACCCATATCATCGTGCTTGCTCCTTTGCGGTTCGGTCCCCTCATCGATCGCACAGTCGATTACCTGTCATTCTTCCACACACCTCGGATACCGCCGCACGGCCGGCTGTCGGCTCCATACGCCGAGTGGCGGTTTTGTCTCACTGACGCACCCGTCAGCGAGACAAAACCGCCACTCACTACCCGTCCGTGGCGCAACCGGTTATCCACAATATATGTGGACAGACACGCCGCCGAATGTGGATAACTCGACCATTCGACCACATACCTCGGTTTGCATTGCGCGCAGCGGTCGGCACCGGATACGGTCGCCTCACCGGGCACAGACCGCCCGCCACGCGTTATCAACCGAAAGGAACCATCATGACATCACCGGCACCGCAGAACAATCATGTATCTACCGCATGCCACCATTCCCTGTCACCACTGGAGAGGCATACGCATGGAGTTTGAGTACGACAATGCGAAAAGCATGCACAACCTCGCCAAGCACGGCATCGATTTCGATGAGGCGCAGCGACTATGGGACGGAAGCAAAACGGTGATGCTCCGATCCAATAATCCCGGCAACGACACCGCGCGATATCTTGTGCTCGGTATGATTGACGGTAAGCATTGGACGGCAGTCATCACCATGAGAGGAGCACGCATTCGGATCATATCCGTACGCCGTTCACGAAAAAACGAGGAGGCAATCTATGATCGCCACTAAAGACGGCAAACGCCGCATTAGCGCCGAAGAGTTGGACCGCATGTTCGATAACGGCGATGACGTACTCGAGTTCTTCGATATGGAGCATCCCATTGTCGAGCATCACCCGCCTTTGGGTCCGCGTATCACCTTAACGGTGCCGGCGTGGGCGGTGGCTGAATCGCCGCGATCCGAGCCGGCGGCGCAAACGACTCGCTGAACGCACGCCGCATCGCGGCGGATATGGGTGTGGCCCGTCACCACGGATGGTGACGGGCCACACCCATATGCTGCGCACCTGTCAGGAGAGGATATTGCGGGCTCAAGCCCACGTGCTCCCCTCAGTCAGACTGTCGTCTGACAGCTCCCCTCAGAGAGGGGAGCCATTCCGTGAGAGGACGATCAGTCCTCGAACGGATCGAAGTCGCGACGGACGCGGCGGCGCGGGCGCTCGGTGCGCTCGACGCGGTCGGCGCGGTACTCGTCGTAGTTTTCGTCGGTGGCGTAGCGCGGGTTGCGGTCGTCGCGGCGCGAGGAGCGGCGCGGACGATCGTCACGGTCGTCACGGGACGAGCGACGGTCGTCGCGGTCGGAACGGCGATCGTCACGATCGTCGTAGTCGCGATCGGAACGACGCGAACGGCGCGGACGATCGTCGTAATCGCGATCGTCACGATCGTCACGAGACGCACGGCGATCATCACGGCGATCATCACGATCGTAATCGTCACGATCGGCACGACGGCGGCGCGGACGATCATCGTAATCGTCATCGTGATCGTCGCGGCGCGAACGGCGCGGACGGTCGTCGTAGTCACGGTCGGAGCGACGGTCGTCACGGTCGCGACGCGGCGCACGACGACGGTCGTCACGGTCACCGCCGCGATCGCCGCGATCGGCGCCACGGCCACCGCGGCCGGCGCCGGATTCCTGATCCTCGAAGCCCGGGATCGCGAGGCTGATCTTGCCGCGATCATCCACGCCCTGCACGACGACCTCGACGGTGTCGCCTTCCTTGAGCACGTCCTCGACCGCGTCGATGCGCTCGCCGTTGGCGAGGTTGCGGATCTGCGAGATGTGCAGCAGACCGTCGGTGCCCGGGGTCAGGTTGACGAACGCGCCGAACGACGTGGTCTTGACGACCTTGCCGTTGTACGTTTCGCCGGCCTGCGGCACGTGCGGGTTGGCGATCTGGTCAATGATGGCCTTGGCCTTCTCGGCCGCCTCGCCGCCTTCGGAGGAGATGAACACGGTACCGTCATCCTCGATGGCGATCTCCGCGCCGGTGTCCTCCTGGATCTGGTTGATGTTCTTGCCCTTCGGGCCGATGATCTCGCCGATCTTGTCGACCGGGACGGTGGTGGTGATGATGCGCGGGGCGTACTCGCTCATCTCGGCCGGGCCGTCGATGCACTCGTTGATGAGGTCGAGGATCGTGGCGCGAGCCTCGTGCGCCTGCTGGAGGGCGCCGGCGAGGATGTCGGCCGGGATGCCGTCGAGCTTGGTGTCGAGCTGCAGCGCGGTGATGAACTCGCTGGTGCCGGCGACCTTGAAGTCCATGTCGCCGAACGCGTCCTCGGCGCCCAGGATGTCGGTCAGGGTCTTGTAGATGTGCTGGCCGTCCACGTCGCCGGACACGAGGCCCATGGCGATGCCCGCGACCGGGGCCTTCAGCGGCACGCCCGCGGCGAGCAGGGACAGGGTGGAGGCGCACACGGAGCCCATCGAGGTGGAGCCGTTGGAGCCGATGGCCTCGGAGACCTGACGGATCGCGTACGGGAACTCCTCGCGGCTCGGCAGCACCGGCACGAGGGCCTTCTCGGCGAGGGCGCCGTGGCCGATCTCGCGGCGCTTCGGGGAGCCGACGCGGCCGGTTTCGCCGGTGGAGTACGGCGGCATCTCGTAGTTGTGCATGTAGCGCTTGGTCTGCGGGCCGGACAGCGCGTCGATCTGCTGCTCCATCTTGAGCATGTTCAGCGTGGTGACGCCCAGGATCTGGGTCTCGCCGCGCTGGAAGAGGGCGGAGCCGTGGACGCGCGGCACGATGTCGACTTCGGCCGACAGGGTGCGGATGTCCTTGAGACCGCGGCCGTCGATACGGTAGTCCTCGGTGAGGATGCGGCGGCGCACGATCTGGCGCTGCAGCTCCTTGAACGCGTTGCCGAGTTCCTTCTCCTTCTCGGCGTCGTCCATGTCGGTGAACTCGTTGGCGAGGATCTCGCGCACGTGCTCCTTGATCTCGTGGATGCGGTCCTGACGCGGCAGCTTCTCCGCGATGGACAGCGCCTCGTTGAGGTCCTCGTGCGCGATCTCGTCGATGCGCTTGTACAGTTCGTCGGTGTACTCCGGGAACAGCGGGAACTCCTTGGTGGCCTTCGCGGCCTTCTCCTTGAGTTCGTTCTGCGCCTCGCAGATGACCTTGATGAACGGCTTGGCGGCCTCGAGGCCCTGAGCCACGACGGTCTCGTCCGGCTTGGTCTGGCCTTCGTCGTAGATGAGGTGCCAGGCGTTCTTGCCGGCGCCGGCCTCGATCATGGCGATCGCGACGTCGCCGTTCTCGATCACGCGGCCGGCGACCACGATCTCGAACACGGCGCGCTCACGCTCGCTCCAGCGCGGGAACGCGACCCACTGGCCGTCGATCAGCGCCAGACGCACACCGGAGACCGGGCCGGAGAACGGCAGACCGGAGATCATCGTGGACGCGGAGGCCGCGTTCAGCGCGATGACATCGTACGCATCGTCCGGGTTGATGGCGAGGACGGTCTCGACGACCTGCACCTCGTTGCGCAGCGTGTGCGGGAACAGCGGGCGCAGCGGACGGTCGATGATGCGGCAGGCGAGGATGGCCTCGCTCGACGGACGGCCTTCGCGGCGGAAGAACGAGCCCGGGATCTTGCCCGCGGCGTACATCTTCTCTTCCACGTCGACGGTCAGCGGGAAGAAGTCGTAGTTCTCCTTCGGGCTGGAACCGGCGGTGGTGGTGGACAGGATCATCGAATCGTCGTCGAGATAGGCGGCCACCGCGCCGTCCGCCTGCTGCGCAAGACGACCCGTCTCGAACCGCAGCGTGCGCTTGCCAAACGATCCATTGTCGATAACGGCCTCAACGGCCTTGATTTCGGGACCCTCCATAGGGTTCCTCCTTTGTGTTTTCTGTTATTTCCTACAGTTACCTACTGCTTTTGCCGGACCTGCTGTCATGGCGATCATGCCATCCGCCCGGCCAAGCCATTCCTCTGCCATACGTGCGTACTTGCGTACCCGTCGTTCCGATCGTGGACGGCCCGCCGTGCGTCTCTTCCTCCCGACGCCTGCCGTCCGTCCTCATTCGTGTTCGGTGCGCGGGACTCTCCCGCGCCGTTCCTCTGTCAGATTCCAGACTTAGTTATATTTTGCGTTTCACCCTCAGACAGACACACCCCGTGCCCGTCACACCTCGTGATGCGCGCGATACCACGCAAAAGCGCCCGAGCAATAATTGCCCGGGCGCAAAAGGTTGTTATCGGCGCAGACCCAGCTTCTCGATCAGGGCGCGGTAACGGTTGATGTCGACGCGCTTGAGATAGTCGAGCATACGACGACGATCACCGACCATCAGCAGCAGACCACGACGGGAGTGGTGATCGTGCTTGTGCTCCTTGAGGTGCTCGGTCAGGTCGGCGATGCGCTTGCTCAGCAGCGCGACCTGAACCTCCGGCGAACCCGTGTCACCTTCGTGGGTAGCGAACTTGGCGATGATGTCCTGCTTTTCTTCAGCCGTAAGTGCCACGGCATCCTCCTTATGTTGCTGCGCGGTGCTGCCGGCCCAGTGCCGACGCGCTCTCTATCCGCGGGCGAAACACGCCAAAGAGATAGTGTACGTTGCCGTGCGGACTTGCCGATTCCGCACGGCAACGCAGCGGCCATCCGCGCGTCACACCGTCGTCAGCAGCCCGCCGAACAGCACGACGAGCAGCGCGATCGCCTCGATCGCGAAGAACAGAATGAACGACGCCCAACTGCGCGTCAGCACGTTCAGCGGCGAGTCCTTGCGGATCGCGACCAACAGCCCGACCCACACCACCGCATACACGGCCACCGCGAACCCGGCCGCGATGATGCCGAGGTTCGTCGCGTTCGCCAGATACGCGGCCTTGCCGTACACCACGTACGTCGAATACCAGAAGTCGAACTTCAACAGACTCAGCCCGGCGATGAACTGCTCCGCGGCGAGTCCGACCACGAACACGATGCGCCACAGCCACGTCTGCGACTCGACCACGGCCATGCCCAGTCCGGTGAGCGCGACGAGCGTGACCGTCCACGACACGAACACCAGTCCGCGCGTATCGAACGCGCTCATGTGCGCGACGAGCCATGCGGTACGCTGCACGGCGAGTGTACGGCCGACCCAGTACGGTGCGATGATCGCGACGAGCACGGCGGCCACGTATGCGATCCACTGCGCGGGGTGCGAGCGGCGACGTTCGAGATCGGCGAGCGACAGGTCCGACTCCGGGATGGACGGCGTGGGATGCTTCGACACGTCGACCTCCTCGAGTCTGCCGTCGACGATTTCCGCGACCTCGTTCGACCCGTCCGTCGATTGCGCCGATCCTGCCATGCGACCGCCTTTTCGGTATGCGTTCTGCTTCTGCATGAATACTGTACGCGGCGCTCTTCCCAGCGGGTCGATGACGGCTTGCGCGCGTATGCTTCGCAACGTGCGCGCGATTATGATGTCTGCGCGCACTTTGCGAAGCCACGACGACTGCCGGCCGATTGTTGACGATCCAGGATCTCAGGCTGCGGACGGATCGATGACGTTAGTCGTATCGCTCGAGTCGTCGGCCACGGCAGTGCCATCGTCATCCGCAATGTCGCACGGCCGTGACTTTGCGCGACGTTTCCGCAGAATGATGTTGAGCATCTCGACGCGATGCTCGAGTTCGTCGATGCGGCGGACCTGCTGCGCGATGAGCAGGTCACGTACGTCATCGTCGGGTTCGTTCGACTGGCGGCCGGGGACGACGATGACGCGCTTGCCGGAGTCGACGTTGAATTCGGTGCCGTCGGCCGACGCGGCATGCGGGTCGGATGCGGCATCGGATACCCCCCCCCCCCGGCACTGTTGTGATCGTTGCGACGCGCGCCGGTGCCGGCGCTGTCGTTTGCCGCTTTGAACGACTGCCGCCACCGTGCGAAGCAGTGTTCGATGCGCTTGTGACCGATCAGTGCGG
>NZ_WBSM01000019.1 GCF_009299505.1 Bifidobacterium ramosum
GTGGCGTGTGGTTGGGTTGGTGGGGGTTCGGCTATGGTGGGATGATGCGAGAGTACGGCGAGGAGGCGGAGGCGGCATGTTCACGGTGGCGATGGTCGAGGACGACGAGAATGCGGCGGAGAGACTGCGCGGCTGTCTGACGCGGTACGAGCGGGATCATGCGGGCGTGGCGTTCGACGTGACCGAGTTCCGCGAGCCGACCGGCTTTCTCGAGCCGTATAGGGCGAGCTGGGATATCGTGTTCATGGACATCGAAATGCCGAACATGGACGGCATGCAGGCGGCCCGCCGCCTGCGCGAGCTGGATTCCGAGACGATATTGATTTTCGTGACGAATATGGCGCAGTTCGCGGCGAAGGGGTATGAGGTGGACGCTTTGGACTACATCATCAAGCCGTTCTCGTACCCCGACTTCGAACGCAAACTCACCCGCGCCCTGAAGCTCGCGCAGGCCGACGGCGAATCCCTGCTGGTCAGCCAGCGCGGCAGCGCGCGCCGCATCGCCCTGCGCGACATCAGCTACATCGAGATCCGCGCGCATAACCTCGAATACCACACCGATTCCGGCACTATCAGCGCGTACGGCTCGTTGCAGGACATCGAGGCGCGCCTGTCGGGCAGCGGGTTCATCCGCTGCGGCAAACCGTATCTGGTCAGCAGCCGCCACATCGCGCAGGTCGCCGGCGACACGGTCACGTTGACGGACGGCACGCAGCTGCCGATCGGACGCGCCTACCGCAAGTCGTTCCTGCTGGCGCTCGCCGAGAACCTGGGGAACGATCGTGTGCGCTGAACTGGCGGCCATGACGGCCGTGGCTGCCGCATCAACCGTACTGTCGTCACTGCATGCCGCGGCCGTGACGGTATCGTCGCCGATCGCGGCGGTGACGGCATCGCCCGTGCTCACGTTGACGGCGTCGCTCGCAACGGCCCTAGCGGCCTTGACTGGTGGACTGCGCTCGTTCGCCGACCTGCTGGTTTGGTTCTTCGCCGCCAACGGCTACGTGATTGAGATCCTCATCGTCGCGGAAATGTTCACTTGGTGGATCGAACGGCGTGCGCACTGGCGCGTGCGGTTGGCCGCGTGCGTGCTCGCGATGGTCGCCGTGACGACGGTGATGGCCGCGCTCAACCAGCCGCACGACGCGCTCGGCCAGATCGCGCGGCTCGTGCTCGTGGACACGCTGTGTTTCGTCGCGCTGACCGTGTGCCGCCGGCTCGACGTGACGCAGGGACTGTTCTATACGGCGGCCGTGGTCGGATTGCAGCATCTGGCCTACGGCGGCGCGCAGATCGTGATGGGCGTGGTCCATGTCGCGGCGCGCATCCGCGACGACGCGATGGACCTGTGGCTGTATCCGGTGTCGTTCGCGTTGCTGCTCGCCGCATGGTACTGGCTGTTCTCCCGGCCCATGCAGGGCCATGTGCCGCAGGGGCTCGCCGACAGCCACGTGGTGCCGCTGCTCATCGGCGTGGTGCTCAGCGTGGACGTGTTCTCCTGCCTGTTCGACTATTTCACGGCGGACGCCGGCATCAACATCTACGCGTACATGATGTTCATCCTCACCCGTACCGTGCTGTGCGCGTTCCTGCTGCTCATGCAGCGCGAGATCGTCATGCGCGAGGCCGCCCAGCGCGACGGCGAAGTGCTCAAGCAGCTGCTGTACCAGCAGAAGTCGCAGCTTGCCGCCGACAAGCAGACCATCGACCTGATCAATGTGAAGACGCATGATCTCAAGAAACAGCTGAACATGCTCGGCGGGCGCATCCCGGCCGAGGAGATCGACGAATTGCGCGGGCTCGTCGGCATCTACGACTCGTCGGTGCGCACCGGCAACGAGGCGCTCGACGTGCTGCTGGCGAACAAGTCGCTCGTCTGCGAGCAGCGGCACATCCAGTTCGACCGGATGATCGACGGCGCCAGTCTCGCGTTCATGAAACCGGCCGACATCTACTCGCTGTTCGGCAACGCGATCGACAACGCCATCGAGGCGGTGGGCGCGGTGGCCGACCCGGCGCGGCGGTACATCCGCATGAAGGTGCGTGCCGAGGCGGGCATGCTCGTGGTGCACGTGGAGAATCCGTACGACGGCGAGCGCCGGTTCGTCGACGGGCTGCCGGTGACGACGAAGGACGATACGCGGTATCACGGGTTCGGCGTGCGTTCGATGCGCATGATCGTGGAGCAGTACGACGGCGTGCTGTCGGTGAAGGCCGAGGACGGCGTGTTCGCGGTGAATGTGCTGATTCCGATGCCGTAGCGGTTCGGGTGCAGACGGGTCGGGTATGACCCCCTCAGTCGGCTTCGCCGACAGCTCCCCTGGGAGGGGGAGCCGGACGGTGGTGAGGGGAGAGCCGGACAGTGTTGCCGGTGTCGTTTGTGGGGCGAAAACCGCATCTTGTGACGGTGGCGTGGTGTGCCCGTCCATCGTGCGCTTGACTGAATATCACAAGGTTTCCAATGACCGGAAGCCGGTGAGGACGAGACGAAGGACCATGATGGTCGTGGTCGTCGCAGTCAGGAGACACGACAAGGAAGGGTGACGTCATGCTGACGATTGATCGTTTGACCGTGGAGCATCTGGGGCACGGCTGCGTGACCGACAATCCGAATCCGCGCTTCTCCTATACGCTGAACGGTGCTGCGGACGACGTCGTGCGCGACGTGACGCTCACCGTCGGCGAGTGGACCGTGCATCCGGACACGTCGATCGCGACTCCTTACGACGGTCCCGCGCTCACGCCGTTCACCACGTATCCGGTCACGCTGGCCGTCACCGACGCGCAGGGCGTCACCGTGACCGCGACGACCTCGTTCGAGACCGGCCGTCTCGGCGAACCGTGGGTCGGCACGTGGATCACCGACGGCGACTACCAGTTCACCGAGAAGAAGGTTTCGCCGAAGCCGATGAGCTTCCGTCGCACGGTCACGCTCGCCGCCGGCAAGACCGTCGCGCGCGCACGGCTGTTCGCCACCGCGATGGGCGTCTACGAGTTCGCGCTCGACGGCCGCAAGGTCGGCGACCGGTACTTCGCGCCCGGTTTCACGTCGTACAAGACCAACCTGCAGTATCAGACCTACGACGTCACCGATCAGCTGACGAACGACGGCGCGAACAGTGACGCGAACGACGATGCAACCGGCACGCACACGCTGATCGCGACCGTCGCCGGCGGCTGGGCCGTCGGATCGTTCGTGTTCACACGCGTCAACCGCGTCACCGCGGACCGTCAGGCGCTGCTCGCCGAACTGCGCATTGACTACACCGACGGCACGAGCGAGACCATCGGCACCGACGCCGACTGGGACGTCACCATGGACGGCCCGTTTACGATGGCCGACCTGTACGACGGCGAAACCTACGACGCGACCCGGGCGTTCGGCCCGGACGGCAACGCGGGCGGCGCGCACTGGCGCAAGGCCTCCATCGAACGCCCGAAGACCACGCCGAAACATATCGAAGCCGACTACGGTGCACCCGTACGCGAGCACGAGACGTTCGCGCCGATCAGCTGCAAGCGCCGCGCCGACGGCGAGATCATCTACGACTTCGGCCAGAACTTCGCCGGCGTCGTCCGCCTCGACATCGCCAACGCGGCCGCAGGCCAGACCATCACCGTGCGCCACGCCGAGATCCTCAACCCTGACGGCACGCTCAACACCACGTTCCTGCGCACCGCGAAGGCCACCGCCACCTATACCTGCGTGGCTGGCAACCAGAGCTACGCCCCGCGCTTCACCTACATGGGCTTCCGCTACATCGCCGTGCGCGGCATCGAACCGAAACAGCTCACGGTCACCGGCGTCGCGCTCTACTCCGAACTGACCCGCACCGGCGACTTCGCCTGCTCCGACGAACGCCTCAACCAACTGCAGAGCAACATCGTGTGGGGCGCGAAGTCGAATCTGTTCGACATCCCCACCGACTGCCCGCAACGCGACGAACGCATGGGCTGGACCGGCGACATCGCCGTGTTCGCGCCCACCGCCTGCTACGACTTCGACATGGGCCGCTTCCTCGACAAGTGGCTGCGCGACGTGAAGGCCGAGCAGCTGCCCACCGGCGGCCTGCCGAACACCGTGCCCGTGCAGGGCTACGGCTTCCCGGCCACGATGCCCGAAATGGCGATCGCCTGGTGGGGCGACGCGGTGGTGCTCGTGCCGTGGGCCGAATACCAGGCGCGCGGCGACGCGTCCGTGCTCGAGCGCATGTACGAGCCGATGAAGCGGTACGTGAACGCCTGCCGTTTCTGGGCCGGCCTGTTCGGTTTCGGCAAGCACCGGTACATCTGGTGGATGCCGACCCCGTTCCAGTTCGGCGACTGGATCGCGCCCGACGTGCCGAAGATGCAGCAGTGGCAGGCCCGCGGCAAATGGACCGGCACCGCAAGCCTCAACAACACCGCCCGCACGCTCGCCCGCGTGGCCCGCGTGCTCGGCCATGACGACGACGCGCGCGAATACGACGCGCTCGCCGACCGCGTGGCCGACGCGTACGTCTCCGTGTTCACCGACGGCGACGGCAGGCTCAACGACGAATTCCAGACCGCGTACGTACTGCCGCTGCATCTCGGCATGTTTCCGGACGCCGCCACGCGCACCAAGGCCGTGAACAACCTCGCCGCGCTCGTCGAACGCAACGATTACCGGATCGGCACCGGCTTCCCCGGCACGCCGTACATCCTGTTCGCGCTCGCCGACAACGGCCGGCCGGACGTCGCGTTCCGCATGCTCACCAACGAGCGGTGCCCGAGCTGGCTGTACGAGGTCAAGATGGGCGCGACGACGATCTGGGAACGCTGGGACGGCCTTGACGAGCACGGCGAATGCCCGATCGGCGACGACGGCACGGATCTCATGATCTCGTACAACCACTACGCCTCGGGCGCGGTCGGCGCGTTCCTCTACCAGCGCATCGCCGGCATCGAGCCGATCGAAGCGGGCTACCGCCGCTTCCGCGTGCGGCCGCTCGTCGGCGGCGGGCTGACGTGGGCGAACGGCCACGTCGACACGCCGTACGGTCGCGTCGGATCGGCGTGGTCGATCACCGGCGACCGATTCGACGTCACCGTCGACGTGCCGTTCGGCACGACCTGCGCACTGACGATGCCCGACGGCACCACCCACGAACTCACCGCCGGCACGCACACGGCGACGTGCACGCTGTAACGCGACCACGGGCGTATCCGCGACTGCAAGACCTTACGAGAAAGGATCGGAAGACACATCATGGCAACCGCAACGACGCGCACGAACGGCGGGTTCTTCGACAACCCGCTGGTGCGCACCCGCATCACGTCGGCGAACGTGAAACCGCCGGAGATGCTGCTCGGCTACTTCGTCGGACCGTTCTGCGCGTTCATCTCCAACGCGATCTTCGGCTCGTACCTCAACCGGTACTACTCCGACGTGCTCGGCTGGACCGACACCGCGAAGTTCGGCGTGTTCTCCGCCGTGCTGCCGATGGCCTCGGTCATCCTCGTGATCATCGGCAACCTCGCCGTCGGCCGGCTCATCGACAACACGCGCACGTCGCAGGGCAAGGCCCGCCCGTACATGCTGCTGTCGGTGCCGTTCGTCGTCGTCGCGATCGCGCTGCTGTTCATGACGCCGACCGATTCCGCGCCGATCGCGCAGATGATTTGGATCGCGATCTCGTACAACCTGTATTACGCGCTCGCGTACCCGCTGTTCTACACCGCGCACAGTTCGATGGTCGGTCTGTCGACGCGCAACAGCAACCAGCGCGGACTGCTCGCGACCCTGTCGAACGCGTCCGGCGTGGCCGCGGTGGGCGTGGGCGCAAGCATCCTCGTGCCGATCCTGCTGCAAAGCTACCTGTTCGTCGACCACGGCGGCGTGATCGACGCGGCCGCCAGCTACGCGCACTGGCGCGTCGTGATGGTCGTGCTGTGCGTCGTCACCGCGATCGGCATCCTCGTCGAGTACTTCTTCACCCGTGAACGCATCACGGAAGAGAATATGAAGCTCAACATCAAGGAAGAGAAACTGCCGATGGCCAAGCAGGCGCGCGCCTGCATGTCGAACGGCTACTGGTGGATCATCATCGGCTACTTCCTGCTGTTCCAGCTGTCCGGTCTCATCAAGAACGGCTCGATGAGCTACTACTCGCGCTGGATGTTCGACGGCGTGAACTCCGAAGCGTCGGCCGGCGCGGCGATGAGCATGCTCGGCATGATCGGCGGCATCCCGACCGCCGTGGGCATGCTGCTCGCTTGGCCGATCGCCAACAAGCTCGGCAAGCGCAACGCGGTGCTGTTCGGCATGATCTTCGCCGTGCTCGGCGGCGCGGTGAGCCTGATCGACATCCACAGCTTCGTGATCGTGTGCGTCGGCGTGGTGCTCAAGGGCATCGGCTCGATCCCGGCCATGTACGTGACGCTGGCGATCCTCTCCGACGTGCTCGACCACCTCGAGGCGAGGAACGGCTTCCGCTCCGACGGGTTCACCATGTCGGTTTACGGGGCGATCATGGTCGGCATGACCGGCCTCGGCAACGGCATCATCAACCTGCTGCTCACCGCCACCGGCTACGACGCGACCGCGGCCTCGCAGAACGAAGGCGTGCAGACCGTGCTCGCCGGCTGCTACATCGGCGCCGAACTCGTGTGCTACGCGGCCATCGTGATCCTCATGGTGTTCCTGGGCGTCGAGAAGTACGTGAAGGACGACCAGCGGACGATCCTCGAACACCAGAAGGCGGCCGTGCTCGCCGCCGGCGGCGAATGGGTCGAGCCGGCCGAACGGCTGCGCCGCGAGCAGGAGGCCGCCGACCGCGAGGCCGAGGCCGCGCGGCTTGAGGAGCTGCGGGCGCGGTGCGCCAAGAAGGGGCTCGACTTCGAGGCCGAAGAGGCCAAGTATCAGGCGAAGCTGGCGGCGAAGGCGGCCAAGGCTGAAGCGAAGGCCAAGAAGCGCTGAGACCAGCGCTGAGGCCGGTGACCCCGCTCCCCTCAGTCGGCTGCGCCGACAGCTCCCCTCGGCGAGGGGAGCCGCATGACACGGACGGCCTTCGGCCGGCGGCCTGTCTCGCGGCGAGGGGAGCCGCGATGCGGACGGCTTTCCCTATCTGGCTCCCCTCACTGAGGGGAGCTGGCAGCCGAAGGCTGACTGAGGGGAGCAATCCGAGAGGCTCCAGCCCCAGCCAGCCCCCGATGCCCCCATCATCACCCACAAGATTTGTGCCGCCCGCAGGGTGGCATCCAACAACAGGAGGAAATCAATGAAGAAGAACAGCCCGAAGACCCGGGTGTGGAGAGGCGTGACGACGACGTTCGCATCGCTGCTGGCATTGTCGCTGGCCGCGACGAGCGCCGTGCAGGGCTTCCGCACCGACATCGACAAGTTCCTCGGCACCACCAGCTCCACGTTCTCCACGCAGAACGCCAGCGCCGCCGACTACACCCACAAGTCCGACTACTCCAGCACCAAGGAACTCGTCACCGCGATCCGCGACTTCGGCGAAAAGGTCAGCGAGGAAGGCTCCGTCCTGCTCAAGAACGACGGCGCGCTGCCGCTCACCCAGGCCGAAACCCAGAAGATCAGCCTGCTCGGTTTCTCCAGCTACTATCCGGTGCAGGGCGGCGACATGGGATCCTCGCTCACCACGTTCCAAGGCACCGACGCCGACCCGGTCGACATGGTCACCGCGTTCACTGACAAGGGCTTCAAGATCAACACGACCCTGCAGGACATGTACAAGTCCATGGAATCGTCGTTCGTCACCGAAGTCCAGAACCCGTGGGGCACCGACACGTTCACCCGCATCACGTCCCCGGCCATCGGCGGCACGTTCTCCAGCAAGGAGCCGTCGCAGGCCACGCTCGACCAGGCGAACGCCGACTGGAAGTCCACGCTCAACGACGACAACGTCATGATCGTCACCATCGCCCGCGGCTCCGGCGAAAACCGCACGTACCTGCCCGGCAAGGACGGCGTCGACCCCAAGCAGAACCTCAACCAGTCCGACCCGCTCGGCCTGTCCGACGATGAACGTGACCTTATCAACGCGGCCGTCGCCGCCAAGCAGGCCAACGGCGGCAAGGTCATCGTGCTCGTCAACAGCGCCCAGCAGATGGAGATCAACGAGATCGCCGACAACGCCGGCGTCGACGCAATCATGCAGATCGGCCTGCCCGGCGCCTACGGCTTCTACGGCGTCGCCGACCTGCTGTCCGGCGCGGCCAACCCGTCCGGCCACCTCGCCGACACGTGGGCCGTCGACAACTCCGCCGCCCCGTCCGCACAGAACTACGGCGACTACGAATGGACCAACGCCGACGACTCGAAGTACATCAACTCCGAAATCGTCGAAGCCGAAGGCATCTACACTGGCTACAAGTACTACGAGACGCGCTACGCCGACACCGTGCTGAACCAGGGCGACGCGAAGTTGTCCACCGGCAGCTCCACCGGCAGCGCATGGAACTACGACGACGAAGTCACCTACACGTTCGGCTACGGCCTGAGCTACACGACCTTCGACCAGAAGCTCGACTCCGTCGCCGTCGACCTCGACAAGAAGACCGTTACCGCGAAGGTCACCGTCACCAACACCGGCAAGGTTGCGGGCAAGGACGTCGTCCAGCTGTACGCCAGCACGCCGTACACCGACTACGACAAGCAGCACAACGTCGAAAAGTCCGCCGTGCAGCTGCTCGACTACGCGAAGACCGACGAACTCAAGCCGGGCGAATCCACCACCGTCGACATCACCGCCGACGCGCAGTACATGGCCAGCTGGGACTCCACCGCATCCAACAAGGCCGGCACCAAGGGCACCTACATCCTCGACGACGGCGACTACTACTTCGCCATCGGCAACGGCGCGCACGAAGCCGTGAACAACGTCCTCGCCGCGCAGGGCGCCGACGTGGACGGCGACAAGGCCGACGCGGCCAAGTGGACGCTCGACGAGTTCGACGACACGACCTTCGCGACCACCAAGAACGGCACGAACGTCGAGAACCAGCTCGCCGACGCCGATCTCAACACCTACATGCCCGGCACCGTGACCTACCTGTCCCGCTCCGACTGGTCCGGCACGTTCCCGAAGACCTACAAGGACCTGACCGCGACCGACGAGATGCTCAAGGGCGGCCTGTCGAACGACACGTACCAGATCGGCGAGCACAACGACGCCAAGGCGACCACGTGGGGCGCGAAGAACGACCTGACCCTCGCCGACTTCAAGGGCAACGACGACGCCACCGACGCCAAGTGGGGCGATCTGATGGACCAGATGACCCTCGAGGAGGCCATGATCCGCAACGCGTTCGGCGGCACGTCCACCAAGTCCGTCGCGACGATCAGCTCGCCGGAGGCCGTGCAGAACGACGGTCCGAACGGCTTCAACTCCTACACGCTCGGCCAGTATGCGAACACCGACCCGAACTCCGCCGACCCGTACAAGGTCGACGCGAACGACCCGAACCTCAACTTCAAGATGGGCGTCATGGCCAACGAATCCGTGCTCGGCCAGACGTTCAGCAAGCAGATCTCCGAGGAATGGGGCAAACTGCTCGGCAACTACTCCATCTGGGCCAACCTGCCGATCCTGTGGGGCGTGGGCACCAACCTGCACCGTTCGCCGTACAACGCGCGCAACCACGAGTACTACTCCGAAGACCCGATCCTGACCGCCTTCCAGGGCGCGGTGTCCGTCGCCGCGGCCAAGGAATACGGCCTGATCCTCGGCCCGAAGCACTACGCGTTCAACGACACCGAAATCAACCGCACCGGCCTGTCGGTGTTCATGACCGAGCAGAAGGCCCGCGAAGGCGAGCTGCGCGCGGTGCAGGCCACCGTCGAGGACGCCGGCGCCATGGGCATGATGAGCGCCTACAACCGCATCGGCGTCACCGCCACCAACGCGCACACCGGCCTCATGCTCGGCATCCTGCGCGGCGAATGGGGCTTCACCGGCCTCATGAGCGAGGACTTCATCCAGGACGCCACCTACTCGCAGCTGGCCGCAGCCGCCCACAACGGCATCACGATGCTGTGCCTCACCGGCGACAACAGCATCGCCGCGGTCTCCAAGGTCTGGCCGTTCTGGACCGTGAAGAACGTCAGCTCCGACAGCCAGCTCGTCAGCGACCTCAAGCGCAACATGACCTGGCAGTTCCAGGCCATCGCCAACTCCAACGCGATGGACGGCCTGAACTCCTCCTCGCGCGTGGTCACCCTGCGCACTTGGTACGACAACGCGCTGACCGCGGCCAGCATCGTCACCGGCCTGTTCACCCTGCTCGGCGCCGCGATGTACGTGGTGTCGCTGCGCGGCAAGGGCTCGCGCTGAGTCCTTCGGTCCTTCGATTCCGGGCGGCAGGTCCGGCTGACCCGACCCGCCGCCCATCCACAAACGTCAAGATCAACGGTGCAAAGTGAGATCATCATGAACTTCATCAAGCAGCAATCCATCGGATTCTACGTCAACATCCTCGCGCTGGCGGCGGCCGTCGTCGCGCTTGTCTACTACGTCATCAACTGTCACACCAGCTACTTCCTGAGCGCGGGCATGAACCCGGGCGTGCTCGCTTGCTCGGTCGGGGTGATCGTGCTGGAGCTGGTCATTCTGGTCGGCAACCAGTTCGCTGGTGCGGCCGCGGGTTCTGGTTCGGCTGGCTCGGCCGCGGGCGTCTCGTGGCTGCGCGTCGTGCTCGACGTGTGCGTCGTCGCCGTGTCGGTGATGCTGATGTGCGCGTTCGCGTTCTTCCTGTCCGATCGCGTCAACTCGATCGCATCCATCGCCACGTTCAACCAGAACGCGCAGAACATGGCCGATCTGATGAGCGCGATCTACGGCATGATCGCGTACGTGGTCGCCGTGGTGCTGTCGATCGTCGCCTCGTACCTCAAGGTGAACAAGCGCAACGCGTGACCCGGACGGTACGCTGGTCCGTCGATCCGTCGTCCGTCGGGGGTGTCGAGCGTCGGGCGTTGGTCCGTCGGCCCGGCGGCCCACGTAAGCCGGGCCGTCAGACGGCCGGTTCGCCGGTCGTCGGCAAGGAAGGCCGTAACTCAACGATAAGTCGTGCCTGTTGTTGAGTTACGGCCGTTTTCCATGTCCGAAACGACCGTAACTCAACAGTTGGGTGGAGATGATGTTGAGTTACGGTCGTTTGTCGGGCTTGGGGCGGCCGTAACTCAACAGGACGGTGGCGTTGTTGTTGAGTTACGGTCGTTCGCGATCGGCGGCGTGCGAATAAATGGCATGTATATTACATGATCTATAGTGATTATGGAATACGTATAAAGGAGTATGTACTATGGCTCACTCGGCAACCGGCGGTTCGTCCGCATCGCAGTCGTCGTTGACCCGACTCGGCTACTGCGGCGCGGTCGGTTCGTTCCTCGGCTCGTCGGCCATCGTCGGCCTGTCGACCACGATCACGATGTGGCAGGCCGGCCTCGGTCTCGACGCCACGCAGGTCGGTGCGCTGAGCGCGGCGCTCAACTTCGCGATCGCCGCCGGCTCGCTGCTCGCCGGCTGGTTGTGCGCGCGACTCGGCATGACCCGCGTGTTCAACTGGGTGAACCTCGTATCGGTGATCGGTTTCGTACTGTGCGCGGCCGCGCCGGATTTCTGGATGCTGCTGGCCGGCGTGGTATTGGCCGGCCTCGGCACCGGCCTCGACCTGCCCGTGTCGATCTCCGTGATGTCGCGTGACACGCAGGATCCGGCCGCCGGATCGACGCTTGTGACCGTCACGCAGCTCGGATGGCAGGTCGGCATGCTCGGTTCGGCGCTGGCCGCGTTCGCTGTGTCGGGATTCGCCGGCGCGACCGGTGGGCGCGTGGTGTTCGTGTTGTTCGCCGCGATCGCGTGCGGACTGCTGCTGTGGCGGCTGCGGTCGAGTGAGTTTGCGGCGTTGCATGCGGCTGGCGAGCGGACCGGTACGGTTGGTGCGACCGGTGCGGATGCTCCGGAACATGAGGATGCCGCGGTCGTGGATGCCGGCGTGGTCGGTACCGGCCCGTTCGGCATACCGTTGCGGCTCGTCCCGGCGTTCGCGTCGCTGCTCGTGTTCTACATCGGATGGAATCTTGTGGCGAACACATGGGGCCAGTTCCAGACCTACATGCTCGTCAACGCGCATGCTTCGCAGTCGCTCGCCACCGGTCTTGGCATCGTGCTGTACATCGTGATGTTCGCCGCGAACTGGGTGGTATCCGTCACGGTCAATACGCGCTGGCGCAACCCGTTGTTCGTGGCGGGTGGCGTGATCGCGTTCGGCGCGATGATCCTCATGGCCGCGGGCGGCGGCTCGCTGTGGGTGATCGTCGCCGCCACCGCCATCATGTACGTCGGTCTGCCGCTGGCCGGCGAGGCGATCTGCAAGGTATGGACGCAGGAGACGTTCCCGGCCACGTCGCGCGCCGCCGTGCAGGGTTTCATCCTCGGATTCTCGCGTTTGCTATGCGGTCTGTTCGCGTTCGTCACCCCGGCGCTCGTGCTACCCGCCACGATCGGCACCACGCTGTGGGGTTTCGTCGCGGTCGTCGCCGTGTTCGTCGCTGCCGGCTGCACGTTCATGCGCGTGCGTCGCGTCGCTGCGTGAGTCACGTGTCCCTCGTGGCAGAAAACGCTCGCTGAGAGACCTCTCAGCGAGCGTTTTCTGCCATGCACGGGAGGCCGCGTGGTGGTTTTCGCTCGCTGGGGTGTCTCTTAGCGAGCGAAAACCGCCATGACGAATCGGTCGTGGCGGGAATGACTCGCTGAGGGGTGCCTCAGCGAGTCATTCCCGCCACGCAGGGGATGTGGTCAGATGTGCTCCCCTCAGTCGCCTGCGGCGACAGCTCCCCTCGGAGAGGGGAGCCGCACCCATACCCCCGGCTCCTCTCAGAGCGGGGGCCGATGACAGGCCATGCGTCCGCTCGATGCGAGGGAACGTGGCTCCCCTCGGGGAGGGGAGCTGTCGGCGGAGCCGACTGAGGGGAGGAGGGGTTGGTTGTGTGTGGCGTGTGGTTGGGTTGGTGGGGGTTCGGCTATGGTGGGATGATGCGAGAGTACGGCGAGGAGGCGGAGGCGGCATGTTCACGGTGGCGGTGGTCGAGGACGACGAGAATGCGGCGGCGCGTCTGCGCGGCTGTCTGGCGCGGTACGAGGCGGATCATCCGGGCGTGGTGTTCGATGTGACGGGGTTCCGCGAGCCGACGTCGTTTTTGGAGCCGTACCGGGCGAGCTGGGATATCGTGTTCATGGACATCGAGATGCCGAACATGGACGGCATGGAGGCTGCGCGCCGCCTGCGCGAGCTGGATTCCGAGACGATATTGATCTTCGTGACGAATATGGCGCAGTTCGCGGCGAAGGGGTATGAGGTGGATGCGTTGGATTACATCATCAAGCCGTTCTCGTATCCCGACTTCGAACGCAAACTTGGCCGCGCCGTCGCCATCCGCGAGGAGGCCTCCGCCGCGGTCATGATCATGCAGCGCGGCGGCACCCGCCGCGTCCGTCTGCGCGACATCAGCTACATCGAAGTGCGCGACCACGCGCTGCTCTATCACACGCAATCCGGCGTCGTCACCGGCTCCGGCACCCTGCAGGACGTGGTCGACAAACTCGGCCCGCGCGGATTCCTGCGCTGCAGTAAGGCGTTCGTCGTCAACAACCGTCACATCGCGGCCGTTGCGGGCAATGAACTCGAACTGGCCGACGGCGGCACGCTCGCCATCGGCCGCGCGTACAAGAAGCAGTTCATGATCGACCTCGCCGCCAGCATGGCCGACGGGACGGTGCTGTGATGGCCGGCGTCGCGATGGGTGCCGTCGCGATGGGTGCAACCGCAGCGGCCGCAGCAACCGCAACAGCCGCAACGGGTATGCCCGCGCTCGCGTCGGCCACGCAATTCTTCACCGCGAACGGCATGGTGTTCGAACTGCTCGTCAGCACACTGATGTTCACGTGGTGGCTCGACCGCCGCCCGGGGTTCGCCATGCGCGCGCCGGCCGGCATGGCCGCGATCCTCGTGTGCTCGATGGCGTGGAACCTGCTCGTGCCGGCCGACCTGTGGACCGCCACCGTGCAGAACGTGGCGGTGTATCTGGTGTTCACGCTGTGGATCCTCGTCTGCTGGCGGGTGAACATACGGCAGGCCGTGTTCTATTTCGTGATGGGCGGCACGCTGCAGCATTTCGTGTACCGCGGCGCGCGGCTGTCGTCGATCTGGCTGCACGCGTTCTGGCATGACGGTGCGTGGATCGACACGTATGTGTACGCGCTCATGCAGATCCCGTTCCTGTTGCTCGGCTACTGGTGGTTCGCGCGTCCGCTCGTGCGCAAGCCCACGTCCGCGCTGGCGGGCCGTTCGGTGATCGGCATGCTGTTCGGCATGCTGCTGTGCATCAGCGTGTTCACGAACCTGTTCAACGCGACGGCCGCGCCGGGCGGCTCGCAGGCGTTCACGATCTTCAGTGCGTTCGACCTGGTGACATGCGTGTTCCTGATGACGCTGGCCGTCGAAGTGGTGGTCAATCAGGCCGTGCGGTCGGACGCCGAGGTGATGCGCGAACTGTTGCGCCAGCAGCGTCGCCAGTTGGCCGCGTCGAAGGAGACCATCGATCTGATCAACGTGAAGACGCATGATCTCAAGAAGCAGATCGCGACGCTCGGCCCGCGCATCTCGCCGGAGCAGGCGAGCGAACTGTCCGATCTGGTCGACCTGTATGACGCGTCGGTGCGTACCGGCAACGAATCGCTCGACGTGCTGCTTGCGCAGAAGTCGATGCAGTGCGAGCAGCGCGGCATACGGTTCGATCGGATGATCGACGGGCGGCTGCTGTCGTTCATGACGCCGGTGGATATCTACTCGCTGTTCGGCAACGCGATCGACAACGCGCTCGAGGCGGTGGACCGGCTCGACGATGACGCCGACCGGTATGTCGCCGTGCGTGTGCGCGAGGAGAAGGGCATGGTGATGATCCGTGTCGAGAACCCGTACGCAGGTGAGCTGAGCTTTGACGACGGACTGCCGCGCACCACGAAGGACGACGCGCGCTACCACGGGTTCGGCACGCGCTCGATTCGCATGATCGCCGAACGGTACGACGGTACGATGTCGATCGTCGCGCGCGGCGGCGTGTTCCGTCTGACCGTGATCCTGCCGCGGTGAGGCGGGAGCGAAACAGGGTGAGGCGAGAGCGAAAGCGGACCGCACGATGTCGTTCGGTGCACGAAAACGACCGTTCACGTGAATCGCGTTGAACCGCCACCCGATCCGCCCGACACTGGATTCAGGACACGCGCAGTAGCGCGTCCGGAGATTCAAGGAGGATCAGATGAAACGAACGAACCTGTGGCGCGGCATCACCGCCATCGGCGCGTTGCTCCTCGCGATCGCCGTCATGGCGGGCACGATCATGGAGACGTACCGTACGTCGCTCGACGCGGCGGTCGGCACGCGCAGCCAGCGCACCGTCACCGACCGGTCCGCCGACGAAGGCGACAGCTGGACCTACAAGTCCGAATACAAGAGCGCGAAGGAAGCCTACGAAGGCTGGAAGGACTTCGCCAAGCAGGAGGCGCAGGAGACCTACGCGCTGCTCAAGAACGAGAACGACACGCTGCCGATCAAGAAGAACGCAAAGATCACCATGTTCGGCGTGCGCAGCTACGCGCCGGTCTACGGCAGCTCCGGCGGCTCGATCGCCGACGGCAACTCCACCGTTGAAATCACCGACGCCTTCAAGGAATCCGGCTTCGACATCAACCCGTCCATGCTCAAGGCCTATCAGGAATACTTCAAGGACAAGAAGTGGACCACCCCGCAGTTCGGCAGCGGCATCATCCCCGAATACGCGGAGATCACCAAGTACGACGATCCGAGCGAACTGACCCTCGCGGAACTCGCCAAACTCAACCCCGAATACAACTCGCAGTACGACGAATACAACGACGCGGCCATCGTGGTCGTCGGCCGACCGGGCGGCGAAAACGGCGCGTATAACATCGGCCAGGCCGGCCTCGCGGACGGCGTGCACACCGCCAACGGCAACATCCTGAGCCTGTCCGACGAGGAGAAGGCGATGATCAAGGAGGCCGAAGACCACTTCGACAAGGTCATCGTGCTCGTCAACGCCGTCAACGCGATGGAGATCTCCGACCTCCAGAACGACCCGAACATCGACGCGATCATGTGGATCGGCTTCCCCGGCGCGTACGGCTTCTACTCCGTCGCCGACGTGCTCAACGGCACCGTCTCGCCGTCCGCACACCTCGGCGACGTGATGGTCGCCAACGCGGCCGCCTCGCCGGCCATGCAGAACTTCGGCAACATCCCGTGGACGAACGCGTCCGACTTCTCCGAAGACGCGGCCGTCAACTCGTACCTCATCGAATCCGAAGGCATCTACACCGGTTACCGGTACTACGAGACGCGCTACGCCGACATCGTCATGGGCAACGGCGGCGCGGATGCGTCGGCCGGCACCTACACGAACGCCGACGGCACTCTCGCCACCAAGGACGGCACCTGGGACTACGCGAACGAGGTCGTCTACCCGTTCGGCGCGGGCCTGAGCTACACCACGTTCAAGCAGACGCTCGACAAGGTCGAGGTCTCCGGCGACAAGAAGAGCGCGAAGGTCACCGTCACCACCACCAACACGGGCGACGTGGCCGGCAAGTCCGTCGTACAGCTGTACGCGCAGACGCCGTACACCGACTACGACAAGCAGAACGGCGTCGAGAAGTCCGCGATCCAGCTCATGGACTTCGAGAAGACCGACACGCTCGAGCCGGGCAAGTCGCAGACCATCACCATGGACGTCGATATGACGAACCTCGCCAGCTACGACGCGAACAAGGCGAAGACGTACATCGTCGATCCGGGCGACTACTACTTCGCGATCGGCGACGACGCGCACGACGCGCTCAACAACGTGCTCGCCGCGCAGGGCTACGGTGAATCCGACGGTATGACCGCCGCCGGCGACAAGTCCAAGACCTACACGTGGACGTGGGACGGCGACGTGGATGCCGACACGTTCTCCGCGTCCGACACCGGCACGCAGATCACCAACCAGTTGTCCGACGGCGACTACTCGATGGACTACAACACGTTCGAGGACGGCACCGTCACCTACCTGACCCGCTCCGACTGGAACGGCACGTTCCCGAAGACCTACTCCGGCCTGAGCGCGAACGCCGAAGTGTCCAAGCTGCTCAACAACGACTTCATCCCGCTGTCGAGCGACGACGACACGTCCGACATCACGATCGGCGACAAGTCCGCCAGCGACCTGACGATCAACGACATGAAGGGTGCGTCCTTCGACGACGAACGCTGGGATCAGATCACCTCGAAGGTGTCCGTCTCCGAGTTCATGTCGTTCGCCGAAAACGCGTTCCACGCGATCGGCGGCATCGAATCCGTCGGCCTGCAGGACATGACCACCGACGACGGCCCCGGCGGCTCCGACTCGCACACCCTGTCCGAAGGCCAGTATCAGGGCAAGGCGTTCTCCGACGCGAAGGACGAGCAGTACGCGAACAAGACCTCGCGCGTGGCTCCGTCGCCCACCAACCTCGCCTACAGCTGGAACAAGGAGCTCGCGTACCGCAACGGCGAACTGATCATCGGCGAATCGAGCCTCGTGTTCAACCTGCCGATCATCATCGGACCGGCAGCGAACCTGCACCGCCACGCATACAACGGCCGCGGCGTCGAGTACTACTCCGAGGACCCGATCCTGTCCGGATACATCGGTTCGGCCGCCGTGCAGGGCGCGCAGTCCAAGGGCACGCTCGTCAACGTCAAGCACATCGCGTTCAACGATCAGGAGATCAACCGCTCCGGCATCGCGATCTTCATGAACGAGCAGAAGGCGCGCGAGATGGAGCTGCGCAACCTCCAGCAGCTCATCGAAGGCAAGGGCAAGCCGGCGTCGTTCTCCGCCGACGACTCCCGCGCCGACACCTACACGCAGGGCGCGCTCGGTGTGATGACCTCCTACAACCGCATCGGCGCCGTCGCCTCCTCCGCGAACGCCGCCGTGATGGTCAACATCATGCGCGATGAGTGGGGCTTCAAGGGCTACAACGTCACCGACTTCACGTCCGTGTCGCCGCGCGCCGCCCCGAAGGAGTCCGTGCTCGCCGGCACCACCGCGTTCTGCGGCTTCGGCAACCAGGGCGTGAGCTACTGGGACGCCAACACGCTGAGCAAGGACCGCGACATGCTCCTCGCCATCAAGCAGAACGTGCACTACGCGCTGTGGGCGCTCGCCAACTCGAACGCCATGAACGGCGTGAACTCCACCACCCACACCGAGAACGTCATGACCTGGTGGCGCGCGGCCTACCTCGCGGCGATCGCGGTGACGGGCGTGCTGACCGCCGGCGGCCTGATCGGCTACGTGGTCGTGCGCGTGCGCGGCGCTAAGTCCGCAACCGCGTCCGTGGCCGCCCCGACCACCGTCTCCTCGAAGTGACCCTCGGCAAGGAAAGGATGAGGATCGACATGGCAAACAAGGCAAATAACATCAAAGTCAACATCCCCGAGATCATTGCGGTCGTGTGCGGCGTGATCGGGCTGGCGGTGTACTGGGTGACCTCCACCACCGGGTATCTGGCCGGGCAGGGCGTGAACGCGGCGGTGCTCGCGTGCGGTGCCGTGGCCGTGGTCGCGCTGATCGCGAAGATCACGCTCGGCTCGCGGCTTGTGGCCGGCGGCGTTGCGGGCGGCGTGCTCGCCGATCTGCTGCTCGTTGGCTCCGAGGTGCTGATGATCGTCGCGTTCGCGTTCTTCGTGCTGGCGCGCGTGCGCCTCGCGGCGGACATCTACTTCATTCCGGTGAACTATCCGGCCGCCGAGGAGACCGCGCTCAACATCTCGCTTATCGGCGTGGTGGCCTATGCCGTCGCGATCATTGCACTGATCGTCAAGGCGTTCGCCAAGGACCGCGTGGCGGCGGGAGCGGCTGCGGCCGACCCGCGCGTGGCGGTCATCCCCGCCTGATCGACGGCAGCCGACTATGGTTGCGGGAGGTCCTGATCGAGGTTCATCGGGGCTTTCCGCAAACTGAGAGGCAGATTTCCGGCATCGCATGGGTCTTTCTTCAAATTGAGAGGCAACGTTCCTGGCTATAAACCGCTCATTCGGCGCATATCGGGTCGAATGAGCGTGGATTCGCAAAGAAGTCTGCCTCTCAGTTTGGAGAAAGACCTCAACGGCCCGCCAGATCTGCCTCTCGGTTTGCGAAAAGCTCCGCCGTCACGCTTCCTGCATACGTTGTCCGCCTATCTTCCGTTCATAATCGTCCAACGCCCAAGATCTATACTGTCTCACAGGGGTTTTCATGCACGCAATCGCATTCAACCACGGCTGGTCCTACCGTCATCTCAACTCCGACGAGCCGTTCACGCCGGTGACGGTGCCGCACGACGCCATGCTCGCCGAACCGCGCTCGCCGTTCGCCGCCAGCGGTCTCAACTCCGGCTGGTTCGAGGGGCGCGACTACGAATACGTCAAGCGGTTCACGCCGGACGCGTCGCTGGCCGGCTCGTCGATGATCCTCGAATTCGAGGGCGTGTACCACAACGCCGAAGTGTGGGTCAACGGCGAGCAGGCGGCGTTCCGCCCGTACGGCTACACGAACTTCACCGTCGATGTGACCGACCGGTTCGTGGCCGGCTCCGAGAACGAGGTGCGTGTGATCGCCCGCAACGCCGACCAGCCGAACTCGCGTTGGTACTCGGGCGCGGGCATCTATCGGCCGGTGACGCTGTGGACGGCGCCGCGCGAGCATATCGCGCTCGACGGCGTGACCGTGCAGACGCTGTCAATCGGGACCGCGCTCGACATCGATGGCGGTGTGCCCGAGCCGGCGCGTGTACGGTTCACGGTCGAGACGACCGCGTCGGGCACGGTAAGCGTCGAGATCGCGGCGGCCGATCCGTTGTCGGACATCGCAGCCGTGGTCCCCTCGGTCGGGGAGCCTGTCGGTGAGGTCGACTGGGGGAGCGACGTCCCCAAGATCGTCGGCAATGCTGTTGTCGTTGACGGCAAGGCCGTCATCGAGCTTGACATTCCGAACCCGCGTCTGTGGTCGTTGGACGAGCCGAACCTGTACACGGCGCGCATCCGCTACACGGCGGCCGACGATCCTGATGTCGGTGCCGCTGAAGTCGCAGGGTCGCCGGACATCGCTACCGCGGCCACCCCTGCCACCACCGACGCCACGACCGTCACCTTCGGCATCCGCGAACTCGCCTGGGGCTCCGAAGGCTTCAAGATCAACGGCAAGCGCGTCATCATCCAGGGCGCGTGCATCCACCATGACAACGGCGTGCTCGGCGCCTGCGCGTACGCCGATGCCGAGGAACGCAAGCTCGCCCTCATGAAGGCCAACGGCTACAACGCGATCCGTTCCGCCCACAACCCGTGCTCGAAGGCCCTGCTCGACGCGGCCGACCGCCTCGGCATGCTCGTCATGGACGAGTACATCGACCACTGGTACATCCACAAGACCCAGCACGACTACGTCGACTATTTCGACGAATGGTGGCGCCGCGACCTCACCGACATGGTCGTCAAGGATCGCAACCATCCCAGCGTCGTCCTGTACTCCACCGGCAACGAGGTCGGCGAGACCGCCCAGCCGCGCGGCATCAAGCTCACCCGCGAGATGACCGACTTCCTGCACGGCCTCGACCCGACGCGCCCCGTCACCTGCGGCATCAACATCTTCTTCAACTTCCTCACGTCGATCGGCATCGGCCAGTACTCCGACAAGAAGGCCGCGAAGGAGGCGGCCGCCGCGGAACGCCGCCGCGAGGCCGGCGACCTGCACAGCCTCGAGGACAAGCACACCGCCGTCGGCAGCGAGTTCTTCAACAACCTCGCCGGACTGCTCGGCGCCGGGTTCATGAAGACGATGGCGACCTTGCCGTTCTGCGACTGGGCCACGCGCGGCGCGTTCGCGAACATGGACGTCGCCGGCTACAACTACGGCATCAAGCGGTACGCGCACGACCTGCGCAAGTATCCGCGCCGGCTCATCCTCGGTTCGGAGACGTTCTGTTCGGACGCGTACCGGTTCCGTGAGTTCGCCAAGCGGCATCCGCGTGTGATCGGCGACTTCGTGTGGGCCGGCATGGACTACATGGGCGAGACGGGCATCGGCTCGTGGGAGTACGAGGATTACGCGCCGCTGCGCATCGGCTACGGCTGGCTGACGGCCGGGTCGGGGCGTGTCGACCTGAGCGGCCGCGCGCTGGGCGAGGCGCTGTACACGCGCGTCGCGCTCGAGTCCGGGCGTGACGCGGACGGCGGTGTCGATCGCGGACCGTACCTCGCCGTGTGCCCGGTGAATCACACCGGCGATAAGCATTCGCCGAGCGCGTGGAAGATGAGCAACGCGATCGACTCGTGGGCGTGGAACGGTTGCGACGGTCGACGGGCGAACGTGGAGGTGTACGCGCGGGCGGTGTCGGTGGCATTGCTGGTGAACGGCCGCGAGGTCGGGCGCAAGAGGCTGCGTGGCGGATTGCGCGGCGACTGCATCGCGCGGTTCGCGTGTACGTGGGAGCCGGGCGAGGTGACGGCGGTGTCGTACGATGCCGACGGTCGCGAGATCGGACGGCGGTCGTTGCACAGTGCGGGGGATCGCACCGAACTGCGCGCGGCGGTCGAGTGGCCGACGGCGACGGCTATGACTATGACTGCCGGTGCTGACGGATCGGCTGCGGTTGCGGATGATGCCGTGGCCGTCCGTCCCGGTCATCTTGCGTTCGTGCGCGTGCGTTACACCGACGATCACGGCGTCACCAAGCCGCTCGAACGCGGCATCGTGCACGCCGAGGTCGCCGGTGGCACCCTGCTCGGCTACGGTTCCGCCGCGCCGCACAATCCCGGCAGTTTCCTCGACGCTGACAGTGACACCTACTACGGTGAGACGCTCGCGGTCGTGCAGGTGCCGGAATCCGCCGCTTCCGGCGATGTCGTCACCGTGACCTTCACGGACGACGCCGGCCACGGCACCACCCTTACCATCCCCGTCGCGTGATCATCGATTCGGCCGGTTTGATCGGCGTAACCGGCCGAATCGGCCGAATCGGCCGTACCTGAGTTCCCGTTCCGCAATGCCGATTCGTCTACGGCCGTTTTGTCCGCAGCAAACGACCGCAACCGAACCCGCGTCACCGCAAAATCGTCCCCACCGAAGGAGTCCCCATGGCATCCAACGTCGCTGACACCGCCGCCGAACCGCCCGCAACCCAACGGCCGCAGTCCCCGCTCGCCGCGTGGTGGCAGCGCTTCGCCGCCCGCCACAAGCTCGTTGCGCAGTTCGTTATGTTCTACGCGTTCTCGCTGTTCGTCACCGTGCTGCAGTACGTGATGCTCACGTTCCTGCCTGGCCTGTTCTATCGGTTCACCGACTGGTGCGCCATACCGTGCCAGCTCATCCACCTCGTGCTCGGCCCGGTCGACGTGTACGTGTTCGACTACCCGGTGACGGGCGACGCGACCGGCGGCATGGGCTATTTCGCCGCGTTCGCGATCACGCTGTTCGTGGCGCAGTGCGTGAACTTCCCGATGCAGCGCAACATCACGTTCAAATCGCATGGCAACGTGTGGTTCCAGATCGCGTGGTACGTGGTGGCGTTCGTGCTCATCACCATCGTGTGCAGCTTCCTGATGGGGCTGTATGTGCCGCTGCTCAAGGGGCTGGTGCCGCCGGCCGTGTACAACGTGCTCATTACGGTGGTGAACGGCGGCGTCCAGATGGTGATTTATTTCCCGATCTACAAGATTATTTTCCCGGAAGGCAAGTAAGCGGTACGCGGGTGGGCGGCCGCGTAGCCACGCTGACGCCTGCGCCTACGCCAGATATCCCTCGATGTGCAACGTCTGCGCCGCGACCTCCTTGATCACGCGGTCATCCGTCTCCGGGTGCAACCGGATCAGCGAGATCAGACCGACGATCAGCGTGTAGAACGTCTCGTGCACGTTGCGGATCGGCAGCCCGTGCAGCTGTTCGAATTCGAGCACGGTGGTCCCGCAGAAGTAGTCCGCGATCCGGTCTGCGATCCGGTCGATGAACTTGATGTACAGCTCCGCGTTGCCGGCCTGCATGAGCTTGGCGCTGAACGGGCCTTCGTCGGTGATGATCGCGCGTGTGAGCCGCACGATGTCGCCGAGCGCCTTGTCGATGTTGCCGATCTCGCGTTCGGTGTTCCATTGGTCGAGTTTGGCGAGCATGTCGTTGATGACGGCGTCGATGACCGCGTCGGCGACCTCGTTCTTGTCGTTGAAGTAGTGGTAGAACAGCGATCGCGTCATGCCGGCGCGTGCGGCGATGTCGCTGATCGTGAGCCGCGCGAATCCGGTGTCGAGGCAGGCTTCGCGCGCCGCCTGCACGATCTGCGTGCGTCGTGCGTCGCCGCGTGCGTCGGTTGTACGGGGGGTGCCCGTTGTGTTCGCCGCGTCCGTTGCGCCTGTTGATTTGACCATCGATACCCCCACTTTGGAATGTCGCGGCACTGCATGATGCCTGTGCGGCTTAGTGTATGCCGATATTTGACATTGTGTCAATTTGTGTGGATGTCGCGCGATTCGTCGCCCGCCGCCCTCCAGCGGACATACAGCCGATTTTCCTACCTGAATCGGCTGTATGTCCGTTAAAGGGAGGGTGGAATGTGCTTGTTAGGCCTTGTGCTGTTGGGCTGTTGTGCTGTTGTGCTGTTGTGCTGTTGTGCCTGCTCTCAACGCTCCGGATTTCCCTTCCCTTCTAACGGACATACAGCCGATTTCCCCGCACAAATCGGCCGTATGTCCGTTAGAAGTACGTGTGTCTGTTCGTTGGGCCATGCTGAGCGTCCTGAATCTCTCCCCTTTAACGGACATACAGCCGATTTCTCCATCCGAATCGGCTGTATGTCCGTTAGGGGGGTGACATGTGTTTGTTGGACTCTATGCCGTTGGGCCGTTGGGCCTGCTCTTAACACTTCAGACTCCCCTTCCCCCTTTAACGGACATACAGCCGATTTCCCACCTGAATCGGCTGTATGTCCGCTGAGGGGTGTCCGACGCTGGGAGGGTGAGCGTCCGATCGTTACATGACGGCTGTATCGTGGGCGCATCGTAATCGCATGCGTCAGCGCACGGTCGTGCGCGGACACCGCAGCCGGGTGGCGCTCATCCACCGCCAATCTGCCGTCCGCTCGCCGTCCGCCGCCTGTCCGTCGTCTGCCCGCCCGCCGACGAACGAACAAACAAACGCACGCGCGAACTGCAAAACGGAGGTGCCGATGGACGCAACCGAGACCACGCGCGACGTGCTGTTCCTCATCGTGCTGTTCCTCGCGAACGTCATCCAGGCGATCACCGGATTCGCCGGCACCGTGCTCGCCATGCCGTTCTCGGTGCTGCTGCTCGGCACCGACGCCGCCAAGGTCGTGCTCAACCTCACCACGCTGCTCGCCTGCCTGTGGCTCGGCGTGCAGCATCGCGCCCACATCCGCTGGCGCATCCTCGGCGAGATGGTCGCTCTCATGGCCGTCGGCATGGTCGCCGGCATCGCGCTGTACGCCGCGCTCCCGGTCGCCCCGTTGCGCAGGGCGTACGGCCTGTTCATCATCGTGATCGCCCTGAAGAACCTGCTGCGGCCGAGCCGCACCGACCCGCCGCGTTGGCTGCTCGTCGTCATCGCGCTCGCGGCCGGCGTGATCCACGGCATGTTCATCTCCGGCGGCGCGCTGCTTGTGGTCTACGCGACCGCCACGCTCAAGGACAAGAACGAGTTCCGTGCGACGATGGCCTGCGTATGGGTCGCGCTCAACGCGCTGATGGCTGTCGAACAGGCCACGTCCGGCGTGATGACGTCGCACACGCTCGTGCTCAGTGCGGTCGCGATCCCGCCGCTGATCGTGGCGATCGTGATCGGCAACCGGTTGCAAAAGCGCGTCAGCCAGCGCGCGTTTCTGACGCTCACGTATATACTGCTGGTGATCTCCGGCGCGTCGATCGTGTTGTGATCGTGTTGTGATCGTGCTGTGATTGCGGTGCGATCGCGGCGATGACGTGCTGACGGAACGCGAAAGGGGCATCCGATGACGGTTCGGCTCAAGGAACTCGTGGAGCAGGCGAACGACCGTGACCTGACGCTTGTGGCCGGGCGGAACGGTCTCGAACGGCCGGTGCGCTGGGTGCACATGGTCGAGAACGAGGAGATCGCGGGTTTTCTCGAAGGACAGGAGGTCGCGTTCACAACCGGCATCGGTTTGGAGACGCAGGAGGATCTGACCGGACTGCTGAAAAGCGCGTACGATTCCGGCGCATCGGCCGCGGTGGTGAACATCGGGCCGTTCATCCACCAGATCAGCCCGGACGCGATCCGGTTCTGCGACGAGCATGACTTCCCGCTGTTCAAGGTGCCGTGGAGCGTGCACATGGCGCAGATCATGCACAGCTTCAGCCTGGCGATCACCATGAGCGAGAAGCACAGCATGGAGCTCGCCGCCGCGCTCGAGAACGCGATTTTCCATCCCGACCGCGAGGAGATGTATCTTGAGTATCTCGAGCAGTCCGGTTTCGGCAAGGACTGGAACTACTGCGTGGCCGTGTTCAGCGCGTGCGCCGAGCCGGACGGTGTCGCCGCGGACGGCGGGACGCATGACCGTGCGGGCGGCGGCGTGTCCGATCCGGCGGCCGACGTGGATGCTGCGTCGAGGAAGGCCGCGGATGTTGCGGGTTCCGTGCGATCCCGCAGACGGCATGACGTCGATCGCATCGCGATGTATACGCGCGAGGTCGAGTCGCTGGTCACGCGCAACCAGTGGCGCGTCGCCGTCGTGCACATCGAGGATCGGCTGGTGCTGGTGTTCGCGCGTTATACGGCCGAACAGGTCGAGATGATGGTGCGTGAGATGATCGCGGGGATCCGTCGCCGCGGCGCGACGCTGGACCGTACGTACATCGGCGTCGGCAAGGTGACGAAATCCGCGCGATGCATCGGCAAAAGCTATCATCAGGCGCTCAAGCTCGAACGATTGCAGCATCTGCGCAACCGTGCCGGCGAGGTCGCGTTGTACGACAACTCCGGCGTCGACAAACTGCTGCTCGCCATCGCCGACCGCGACATTCTCGACGATTACTATCGCGACAGCATCGGCCCGCTCGTCGAATACGATCGCGTCAACGGCACCGAGCTGACCGAGACGCTGCGCACGTACTTCCAGTTCTCCGGATCGGTCAAGGAGACCGCGGAGCGACTGTTCGTGCACCGCAACACGGTGAGTTACCAGCTCAACAAAATCGAGGACATCCTCGGCGTGAATCTGTCCGATTTCCGCACGCGCGAATTCCTGTCGGTCGGTCTGCAGGTCCGCGTGTAATGTCTCGGGGCCTAAATGACGCATGTGTCGGGGCATGGTTGACGGTATGTCCTGGGGCATGGTTGACACATGCGTCATGTCGGTGTCATTCAACTGTCGGTTTGTTTCTTGGCCGGAGCTGG
>NZ_WBSM01000002.1 GCF_009299505.1 Bifidobacterium ramosum
CTGCGACGGTTGGTATTTTCTGACGACGGTTGGTATTTTCTGACGGACATACAGCCGATTGGGGGACGGAATCGGCTGTATGTCCGTGGGGGAGTGTGGGTGTGGGGTCGGGATGGCTGTGGCGGTGTGCGACTCGGTCGACGGACATACGGTCGATTACGGGCTGCAATCGGCTGTATGTCCGTTGAGGGGGAGGGGATTGATGGGATGGGACGATGTGGGGTGTCCGTCAGAGGGGGAGGGGTGTGGCGGTCGGGAACGTCTTGGGATGTCCGATGAGGGGGAGGAATGTAACGGGATGGAGCGATTGGGCGGAGGGGTATGGTTGCGTTGCCATGAGGGGGTGTGACACGCCGATGGGGGAAAGTGTTGGGAGGGGTTGTTATGGCGCGATGCCTGATATTTCGGGGGTTTATGGGGACAACGGGACCACCGGCGCGATATTGACACCGTTGTCGTTTTTGTTTTTGAATACGTTCGCAGTAATATCGAAGGCAGTAGGTGATGAGACAACATGAATAGCGGATTTTCGCAAGCCATCTCGGCGGTAACCGTCATGACAAGGTTTGCAAAAATCAAATGCCAAAAGCATGCGAACGTATGCTGTCGCGTCATCTCGACGGTACACAACGACGTAACGACATGCCCCCATGTCGAGGGGTATGCACTGACGCCGGAACAACACGGCACGGGTCGCCGAAGCGGACGACACCGGACTCGAGGGAGCCAGCATGAGCCAGGCATCGCGCATCAACGCCGCATCGGCGGGATCGCCGGCGAACCACGGCCCGACGGCGCCCGCCGCGACACCGCCCGCCGGACCGCCGCACCCGTGTCCCGGCGCATCCGCACCATTCCGCCCGCACTCCGGCCGACCGGCGGCACCGCTGCCGGCCTAGGGCCTCCCCGGCACCCGCCGGCCATCAGACGTGATCCACCCAACGCAATCCTCCACCAAGGAAAGGAAGAAGAAATGAAGAAGTTGCTCCACCAGGCGATCGCCGGGGCCGCCGCCCTAGGCATCGCCGTCAGCGGCCTCGCCCTAGGCGTCGGCAGCGCGTACGCCGACGGTGACAATGCCGGCACCACGGCGACCGGACAGATCGCGACTGCGAAGCCGAACGAGAACGGCACGATCACCATCACGGGTGATGCGCATACGTTCGCTGGCTACAAGTTGGCGAGTCTGAAGTCGCTGACGTATGAGGCCAAGACTAACGATAGTGACTCGACGACTTATGAAATGAAGGGCTTCGAGGTCGAGACCAATTCCGCGTATACTTCGGATATCGTTGCGGCTCTTGACGAAGTTAAAGATTCGAAAGGCAATACGCTCAAGTCCGAGTATGAAGCTGATACTGCATACTCGGGCAACCCGATCGGTTGGCTGGCCAACAAGAAGTACGACACGACCAAGGAGACCAAGGCTCCGTGGGGCGGCTCCACGACCGGCACGGATTCCGAACTGCGCCAGTTCGCGACGAAGCTTGCGGCAAAGCTGAAGGATAAGACTTCGACCGATGGCACTCTGAACAGCTCTGCGGACGGTACCGAAAACAATGTCGCGCAGGGTCTGTGGCTGCTTCGCGACACCACGGCTTTGACGGACAAGCAGGAGACCGCCTCCATCCCGATCATCGTGTCGACCACGTACTCGGTGACGATTGGCGAAGACGATGCTGCGACTACCGCCGAGTTCAAGGAAGGCATCGGCACCATCGAGCTGAAGAATACCAAGCCGGAAGTCGGCAAGCAGGTCGTCAAGGGCGATGCGCAGAAGGGCTATGAGTCCGAGAAGGTCCCGGATTACAACATCGGCGATACGGTTCCGTATGAGCTGTCCGCCACCCTTCCGGACTCCTACACCGGCTACGACAAGGATCCGAACTACGGAGACTCTGCGAAGGCTAATCCTAAGAAGTCCCGCACCTTCAAGATCATCGACACCGCGTCCGCCGCGCTGACTGTGGACTGCACTCCGAAGACTGGCGATAACCTGTACTCCAACTGCGTCGAGTCCGTCAAGGTGCTCCCGAAGACCGACACCGGTTACGATTCCACGAAGGCTGTGAAGCTGAACGCCGGCTCCGATTACGATGTCGAAACTGCTGCGGTCGAATACGGTACCGATGCCAACAAGATCGGTGAAAAGAACACTGAAGATCAGTCGAAGAACACCGCCACCAAGGTGACGGTCGATCTCGGCAAGTACGTCAACATGGTTGCCGGCTCCACCTCCGCTTCCGCCAAGTCCGAGAAAGACACGACGCCGAACGGCATCCTCGAAGGCGGCAAGGTCGTGGTGATCTTCAAGGCCACGCTGAACAAGAGCGCCCTGCTTTCCGACCCTGGTCGCACTCAGGGCAACCCGAACAAGGTCGCGCTCGAGTACTCCAACAGCCCGGAGGACATGGAAAGCAAGCACACGACCCCGGGCGACGAGGTCAACGTGTACACCTACCGCTTCAAGATCAAGAAGACCGACAAGGGCGGCGCCTTTTATAAGGCCCTTCTTGGTGCCGAGTTCACGGTCAAGGGTCCGAATGGCTACTTGGTGTCCAAGGACGCAACGACTGGTGCTTGGAAGTTCTCCGACAACGAAAGCGACGCTGAGAAGTTCAAGCCGACCGAGGAGAGCGGTGAAGCCATCATCAAGGGGCTTGACGGCCTTGATTCCGGCGCCTACACCGTGAAGGAAGTCACGGTGCCGAACGGCTACTCTTCGCTGTCCAAGCCGGAGTTCAGCTTCACCATCAAGCCGGTGAAGGAAGCCAACAGCACGGACGATCCGGCTGTTGATACGAACACCAAGAACCCGTGGGGACAGAAGACTTGGGGCGATTTCGTCATTGGCGATGTGACCTTCTCTGGCCTGACTGGTACCGATAAGGTTTCCGGCACTGGTGCGAGCTTCGTGACCGCGGCTGCCAAGTCCGGTAACGAGTTCCAGTACACCGTCTACAACGCGAAGAACATCACGGAGCTGCCGAAGACCGGTGGCGCTGGCTTGGCCCTGATCGTGGCCGTCGGCGCGCTGTTCATCGGTGCGGCCGGCATCTTCGCGGCCCGCGCCCGCCGCAACGCCTGACGCGCACCCCGCTCCCCGCACCGGGGAGCGGCCACGACGCCGGGGCGTGACGCACCACGCCCGCCCCGGCGCCCCCTCAACACTTGGTGGCGCGAGCCGGATCGCACAGCCTCTCTCATCACAGTCGCCGACCCGCACCACCAACCCCCGCCTCCTCGCCGCGCGTGTTCCTCCTATTCTCCCCGCGCGGCCGGAGGCTTCTCCATATCCAAAACCATTCCGCAATCCCCGGCCTGGCCAAGCAGTAAGAGAGACCTAGTCATGACACCAGAGTTGATCTGCAATATTCTCACCACATTGGCGACCATAGGCGCCGTCATCGTCGCACTCATCCAGTTGCAGAAAACCCTTCGCCAAGAAACCGCCAACCGTCTCGAAGACCGATACAACGAGCTGCGCAACGAAGCGTTCCTCGTAGACGCATGGGTCGCCGTCACCACTGATCCCACCCACAACAACGCCAGAGTGTGGCATGTGGTACTGGACAACGAGACCACAGGCGTCATACGAGACGTACAGGTACACGTCCAGTGGCCCGGTCTGTCCACGACCAACCTCGACGAGCACGGACTGGGCGTCATGCCGCTGGCCAGAAAGCCTTGGCTCACCATTCCCGCCGGCTCATGGCGTATCAACTACGAGAAGCGATCCGACAACATCATCTGGAGCATGCCGGTCCGTATCCACGACCCGTATGCGGAAATGAACCCCTCCTTCTTCGACCCCGCGGACAACAAGCAAGGGCAGATTCACGACCGCGTCATCCTCCAGTTCACTGACGCATACGACAACCAGTGGTGCCGCGTCTACAAGACGCACAGCACTCCCGACGATCTCACGCCGGGACTGTACCTGATCGATACCGCGAACAAACAACTAGAGCGATTCAAGTCGTCCCCGAAACGCGACCCGAAGCAGCAGCAGGCCGGCGCATGATCGAGAGCGCATTCCCGATCGTTCGGTAAGATCGAAGGCAGCCGCATGGAAGAAAGGTCATCGCTATGAAGCTGACGCTGGATCGTTTCGCAGGCATCGGACACGCCGAGATCCGACTCGACGGACTCACCGTCATCGCCGGGCAGAACAACACCGGCAAAAGCACCGTCGGCAAATCGCTGTACTCCCTGTTCAACGCGCTGAACAACATCCAATCGCGACTGCTCCAGCAGCGGCGCGAGGAGATCGAAGAACAGTCCATGTCCGCACTGCGCGCATACCTGGGCGCCGTCCGTTCGAAGCGCGGCCGCTACCCGAACGTCTACGAGATCAACGCATACATCGACTACGTCATCGCACAGTACCGCAACGGTACGTACAGCAAACATGATCCGCGGCGGGAACAATACCGCAACCGCATCACCGAAGAACTGCTGCGCGTCGCCGATCAGGAAATCGGCCAGAACGCCGACCAGGACGCCGTTGCCGACGTTCCCGAAGCACTCAGCGAATTCGTGGACCAACTGTTCTCCGACATCGACGAAATCCTCAACTATCCGGAAGACGAACTCGTCAAAACGGTGCTCTCCGACTACTTCGGCGACATGTTCCACAATCAGGTGACGCCGCTGAGCGGAGACGGCCAACGCACCTCGGTGAATCTCGACATCAAGAACAAGCACATTGACATCACGTTCTCGAACAACGAATGCAGCACCGCCGTACGCGACATCGACATCGAACACGACGCGATCTACATCGCGAACCCGTTCATCATCGACACGCTCAGCAAGCAGTTCTACGTAGGGCAGCTGGACATCGTGGAGCAGAATCTACGCAACAAGCTCCTCAACCAGTCCGGCCGGCCGGCCAACACCGAAGACGGTCTGGGGGCGAACATGATTCGACGCACCATCGCCCGGGACAAGCTCGCCGACATCGAACAGCTCATCGACGGCGTGATCCCAGGCAGCATCCAGAACCGCGCCGACGGCTACTACCTCAATTCGCCCAAAGCCGGAGGAGCCGTCAAATTCGAGAACATGTCCACGGGCCTCAAATCGTTCGCGGTGCTCAAAATGCTCATCGAACACGGCAAATTCGGCGAGCGTGACGTGCTGATCCTCGACGAGCCCGAAATCCACCTCCACCCCGAATGGCAGATGAAATACGCCGAGGTCATCGTGCTGCTGCAGAAGGCGTTCGACCTCACCGTGGTCGTGACGACGCACAGCCCGTATTTTCTGGACGCGTTCAACCTGTACTCCCGCAAATACGGGACCAGTAGCGCGGCAAGCTACTACGTCTCGCAGCGTGATGAGTCCAACGTCATCGCCTTCGAAGACGTCACCGACGGCATCGACGCGATCTACCGCATGATGGCGGGGCCGATCGACGTGCTCAACGACCTGCGCGACGAACTCGAGGAGCGGGGCGCATGAGCGATCAATTCAGCGGCTCGGCGAGCGGGGCAGTGAGTGGCGTGGCGAGCGGGGCAATGCGCGATGCGACCAACACCGAGCCACAGTTCATCGATGCCGCCACGTTCGCATCGCGGGTTCTCTCCGTGACCGTCCCCAAAAAACACGACGACATCCAAGACGGCCTGCACAGCACGCTGGCGCAAACGTCATACGACACGCATCACCAAGTCGGCATGGTCGTCAGCGACCACGACGCGGTGAACTTCGACAAGATCGCCGAAATCACCTGCCGTGCCGCATCGTACAACGCCCACGTCAAACAGCCGCGCGTACCCCGCTCGCCGGACGCGCTGATCGTGGACGACCAGCGCCGGGAATGGTACTTCATCGAGTTCAAAAACGGTCGGGTCACGGAGATGGAAGTCAGTCAGAAAATGTACGACGCCATCCTGCTGAGTCTCGACGTGCACATCGTGCCCGACCGTTCGTTTTTCAACAAGTTCGCGACGTTCATCCTGGTCTACAATCCCGAACGACTGAACGACCGGCAGATCGCGCGATACAACGCGCATTTCGGCGGGGAGTATAAGCCCAGGCCCTGCGATCAGACGGGACGTATCCAAACGCAGGCGTACTTCAAGGATCTAGCGGAGGAAGACTTCGACCCTTTTGGCATCGCCAAGCTGAAGGGATACCTGTTCCGTGATGTCGTCGTTCAAACGCAGCGGAGATTTGCGAGAACCCATGCCGCAGAATGGGGAACTCGCATGCCGAAGCGGCGACCTGCTGAGTCGGTGGCAGCGGATGCCTCGGGTGCGCAGACTTCCTGACGGTGGCGAAGCAGCCCGAGCTTTGTTGGACGTATTGCGCGCGTTAGGCCCGGGCATTTGGTGTGCGGATCCAGGCTGTGTGGTCACGCGATGGTATTTCGGGCGATTGTGCCATCGCGTGAGTCGGGTTGTCGGTGCTGCCGGTCACGCGATGGAAAATTCGGCTGGAATTCCATCGCGTGACCGAAATGGGGTGGATCGGGAGGTCACGCGATGGCAGAATGCGACGGTTTTCCATCGCGTGACTGGGCGGCTGGTCACGGGATGGAAATATGGACTGAAATTCCATCTCGTGACCGAAAAAGGGGTTGATTGGAGGTCACGCGATGGTAAAACGTAACGATCTTCCATCGCGTGACTGGGCGGCTAGTCACGGGATGGAAAAATCCCCCGAAATGCCATCGCGTGACCCGGACGTGACGGTCGACGATCGGGTGCGTTGATAATGAATCGGGGCCAGCAGTATGGAGGTGGATCAGTGAGCGATATGCAGCAGCCGGGTAGTGTGGACAACCCAGGGGAATCCACGGATACGGACGCGCCGCGCTCGCCGGAGAATGCCGTGTCCGCGACGACTGTCGCGCCCGAACGCCCCGCCAACCCGCACGCCAACCGCGTCAAGGCCCGCATCTTCAGCATCCTGTCGGTCGTATCGCTCGTCATCGGTTTCGGCATCATCGCGTCGCCGTTCATCATGCGCGCCATCAGCGAAACCCAGCAGCACGAAACCGTTCAGCAGACGCAGAACGAGGTCGCCGGCTGGCCGTATCCGCAGGCCGAAAACCAGCTCAAGGCCGCCCGTGCGTACAACGCGAAACTCGCGCAATCCGGCCAGACCACCATCGGCGAGGTCCGCGACCCGTTCGCCAGCACGCCCGGCCAGACCGAGGCGTCCGGCGCCGACGACTCCGCCGCCGCGCGCGATACCGAATACCAGAGCCTGCTCGACACCGGCCAGGGCGTCATGGGATCCATCCGCATACCGAAGATCGACGTGAACCTGCCGATCTACCACGGCACCAGCGACGATGCGCTCGCGGTCGGCGCCGGTCACCTGTACGGCACGAGCCTGCCGGTCGGTGGCAAGTCCACACATGCGGTGATCACCGGTCACCGCGGCCTGCCGAACTCGCTGCTGTTCACGCGACTCGACGAAATGAAGGTCGGCGACTCGTTCTACATCGATGTCATGGGCGAGGAGCTTGGCTACAAGGTCGACCGCATCAGTGTGATCACGCCCGACGACTCCAGCAAGCTGCGCATCAAAGCCGGCGAGGACCGCGTCACGCTCATGACGTGCACGCCGTACGGCGTCAACACGCACCGGCTGCTCGTGTCGGCCGTGCGCGCGTCGATTCCGAACGAGGTGCCCGAGCCGGACGACATCCACGCCGTGAACACGACCGTGGTGGCGCTGGTGTCGCTTGCGGTGCTGTTCGTGCTGCTGCTCACGCTGGCGCTGCTGGTGTGCCGGCGACGGTGGAGTGGCGTGATGCGTCATTCGACGCGTCGCCGCGTGCGGCGGTGATCGCCGGGGATGGGCGCTGTGCATGCTGTGCGTGATGCGTGCGCGATGCGTGCGCGAGACGGTGAGTGACGTACGCGGTGCGCCTGCACTGCGCGTGTCTGGCTGTGGCGGCTGCCGCGAGATCGGGCGGAAAAGTAGGGGAGCCGGAGGTACGCCCTTGTCCGTCCGTCTCCGTGTCTCATTTTAGCGGTTTGCGGACGGACACGCCGCGACGTTTCGCGAGTCGTTGACTGGTTTTCGTGTGATATCGCGCACGTCGTGCGGTGTGATGGCGTGCATGGCGTGCGATACGTCGTCGGGGGTAAGCTGGGTTGCGAGAGTAGACGGGCACCGAAGAAGGCGGGACGATGATGCGGTACGATGTCGGCCGGCATGCGCAAGACGCGCGCGATACGTACGATTCCAACGATGTGCACGGGATGCGTGATGCCAACGATGTACGTGATGCGTACGTTGTAGACGACACCTACGATCCAACGAAGGAAAACGCGTTCGGACAACATGATCCCGTCCGCCGTCGATACGGCCGTCACGGTCGCGTGAGCGACGCGCATATAGCCGCGGTATCGCAGCATGTCGCGCAATGGCTCGCGCCCGCGATCGTCCTGCTGATCGCACTGCTCGTCATCGGTGGTTGGGCGATCGCGTATCAGCTGCGCTCGCAGTACGCAACCGGCACGAATGGCACGAACGCCGCCAACCAGTCGTCCGCCGCACTCGACAAACCCGGCGCCGTACCCCAGCCGGTCGTCGAACATCACGGCAACGCCCCCGACTGCCCCGACACCGACTGCATCTCCATCCTCGTCAACGGCGACCTGCTGTTCCACGAAGGACTGTGGAGCCAGTACGCCGTCAACCCGACCGCCACCGACGGCACCGCGTTCGACTTCACCGGCCTGTTCGAGCCGATGCGCAAGTACATCGATGCATCCGACATCGCGATCTGCGAGTTCGAAACGCCCATCGCCCAGCGCGGCGGCCCATACTCCGCCTATCCGATCTTCAACATCCCGCCCGAAGTCGCCGACGCGGCCGCGCACGTCGGCTACCGCGCCTGCACGCACGCCACCAACCACTCGTGGGATCAGGGCGCGGACGGCATCGCCCGCCTGTGGGACACGCTCGCGGCCGACGGCATCGCGCAGACCGGCTCGTACAAGACCGAAGCAGATTCGACCAAGCCGCTCGTCATCGACTCACCGACCGGCGGCGGCAAACTCGGCCTCGTCACCGGCACCGTCTCGCTCAACGGCATGACCGCCGACCATGACTGGCAGGTCGACCGGCTGCGCGAGGCCGGCGACCCGAACCATCAGGCCGACATCGACAAGGCCGTCGCCAAAGCGAAGGCCGCGCGCGAACAGGGCGCGGACGTGGTCGCCATCGCCATGCACTCCGTGCAGGAATACCTCGACTACGCCGACTCGTGGCAGATCGACGAGGCGCACGCGCTCGCCGACACCGGCGAGTTCGACCTGATCTACGGTGCCGGATGCCACTGTGCACAGCCGATCGAGCACTACAACGGCACATGGATCATCTACGGCCTCGGCAACGCCGTCACCGAATCGGCCAACACGCCCGAAACGATCGTCAACAACCAGGGCGTCACCGCGCGCATCCAGTTCGCCGGGCGGCGCGGGCAGGCCGGCACGTGGCGCGTCAACCGCATCGACTGGACGCCCAGCGCCAACGAGACGCGCGGCAAGTACCAGTGGTGCTCGCTCGCGTCCGACCACCCCGACGGCACCTGCTGGAACGAAGCGCAGGACGCGGCCGTGCGGCAGCGCATCAGCGACGTGATCTACTCGATGGGCGCCGACCGAAACGTCGTACGCGAGTGGGACATCACCGCCGAGCGGGACGGGAAGTAGGGTGCGGCGCGCGCGGCGTGCAGTCCGGCGGCAAGTAGACTGAACGGTATGCCCACCATGCAGACCATCCTCAACCCCGCCGACGCGCCCGCGCACGACGCGTTCGTCGAGAAGAAATCCGAGTTCATCGGCGACGCGTGCCACATCGACTCGCTTGACGAGGCGCTCGCGTTCGTCGAGACGATCCGCGAGCAGCATCCCAAGGCGCGGCATGTCGCGTACGCCGCGGTGTGCGGCGGGTCCGACGGGCGGCTGACGGAGCGGATGAGCGACGACGGCGAACCGTCCGGCACGGCGGGCAAGCCGATCCTCGACGTGCTGCGGCAGGGCGGGCTGACGGATTGCGCGGTGGCCGTGACGCGGTATTTCGGCGGGATTCTGCTGGGATCGGGCGGGCTGATCCGGGCGTATTCGACCGGCGCGTCGATCGCGGTGAAAGCGGCGCGGATGGCGCGGATCGTGCCGTGCGTGCGGTATGCGGTGCGGCTGGAGTATCC
Organism: Bifidobacterium ramosum; assembly: GCF_009299505.1. GTDB lineage: Bacteria > Actinomycetota > Actinomycetes > Actinomycetales > Bifidobacteriaceae > Bifidobacterium > Bifidobacterium ramosum. The sequence goes on from NZ_WBSM01000002.1 coordinate 10,181, forward strand.
GCAGCTCGCGCAGTTCCAGCGGTTGCTGACGGATTGTGACGGATTGGCGGATGACGAGACGTATACGGACCGCGTGACGTTGCGTGCGGCGGTGCCGGCGGATCGCGCGGGTGATTTCGAGGCGCGCGTGCGGGAGACGTTCAACGCGACCGTTGCGCCGGAGATGCTCGACACGGTGAACCGCCCCGTGGCGCTGTAGCGTGTGGCCCTGTTGGTGTTCCTTGGGGATGTGATGCTTCTTCCCCTCAACGGACATACAGCCGATTTGCAAGGTGAAAACAGCTGTATGTCCGTTGAGGGGAAGAAGCATAAGGCGCCAGGAAACGTTCCCGAGTGCGGGAAGTCCAACCCCTGACGGACATACAGCCGTTTTCACCCCGCAAATCGGCTGTATGTCCGTCAAGGTTATGAGGGTTATGAGGGTTATGGGGGTTGTGGGGCTGTGAGGTGTGTGTGATGTGGGTGTTCTTTGACTGGTGTGTTCCCCTCCCCCTCCTCAACGGACATACAGCCGATTCGGGAGTGAAAATCGGCTGTATGTCCGTTGAGGTTGAAACGTGTGGCGTCAAGAACGCCCCGAGTGCCGGAGGCCTAACTCCTAACGGACATGCAGCCGTTTTCACCCTCGAATCGGCTGTATGTCCGTTAGGGGGCGTATGGCGTGGAGAATTGGCTGTATGTCCGTTGAGCGGGGTGAGCGTATAAGCTGGTGGGCATGAGCGAAGCGAACGAACCCACCACGAACGAAGCCGAACCGTCGCAGTCCAGTCAATCCGAACAGTCCGAACAGTCCGAACAGTCCGGTCAGTCCGGTCAGTCCGGTCAGTCCAACCAGTCCGCACAGTCCGGCCAATCCGCGCCGCAGGAATTCGAAACGTTGACGAGCACGTACGAACGCCTGCGTCATTCGACCGACACCGCCGAACTGTCGGAGTTCGCCCGTCGCCCGCTGCCGGACAAATCGGACCAGGCCGCGTTCTCGCGCGCCACCGCACTGCTCGAGGCAGTGGCCGGCAATCCGCACACGCCGGTCGACGATCGCATCTTCCTCGCCGAAACCATGCCGTTCCCGAACGTGCTCGTCAAACTGTCCGTCGACGCCGACGAACGCGTGCGCAAGGCCGTGGCCGCCAACGGCGACGACAAGAACTGGCTGGTCGGCCGTCTCACCAAGGATCCGGTGCCGGAGGTGCGCGATACGGCGCTGCGCAACAAGCGCACGTCGTGGAAGATGCGGCTCGAAGGCGCGCAGAATCCGGACGTAGATGCGGAGATCCTCGATTTTCTCAGTCGGTTCGGTGTGGAGAGCGAGCCGGATGCGCCGGCGATCCTCACGTCGATGGTGCGTCGCGCGGTCGCGTTGAATCCGAACACCGGCGCCGAGACGTTGGCGCGGCTGGCGCAGGATCCCGATCCGGTGGTGGTCAAGGCGGTGCGCAGTCGTTCGTAACTGACGTTTGCGGCCGACGGTTACCAACTGACGTTCGCAACGGCCGTTCCTAACCGTCAGCCGATGGACGGCCGTACGTTGCAATCGTACGTCGCAATCGTACGTTGCAATCGTATGCCGTGACCGTATGCCGCAGTCGGATGACCGACCCCACCGTGTCCACTGTGTCCACCAATCGTGTCCAGATGGCGGAATCTCGCGCGGATAGCGTCCGTGGCTGCCGATGTCCCGTGATGTTAAGGCTAACAATGGGATTTGAACCGTGATATTCGGCGTTTTGCCTAGCGCGCCCGCCCAGGTGGGGGAATACACTAAGTGGTATGACAGAGAGAACCGAAACTGCCGATCGCCTCGCGCGTCCGCTGATTCGTCTGGCGAAGCTCGTGGGCGTCGCCACCAGCTACGTCGGCATGTCGCATGACTACCACGAAATCGCCGACGACGTCCTCGTCGCCGTCCTCGCCGCACTGGGCATCGATGCCTCCAACGACGAGGCCATCGCCGCGTCCATCCGCCGCATCCTCACCGAGCGTCACGGCCGACTGGTCGCCCCCACGGTGCTGCACACCGTCGGCAAGGAGGACAGCGTTCTCGTCAACACGCCCATCCTCGCCATTCCCGAGGCTAGCATCACGCTGGAAAACGGCGAAGACTATCCGCATCGGCTGGAAATGGGCCCCGGCGACGGATCGCAGGCGTACGTCATCAACGACAAGTTCATCGCGACCGCGTCGATCCACCTGCCCGCCGACCTGCCCGCCGGCTACCACACGCTGCACGTCAAGGTCGGCAACCGCACGCAGGACGCCACGCTCATCAGCGCACCGCAGAAAGTGCCGCTCCTGAACGAAATGGAACACGGTCACCTGTGGGGCTGGATGGCGCAGCTGTACTCCATCCGCTCCTCTGCGTCGTGGGGCGTGGGCGACTACGAGGACCTCAAGCAGATGCTCGTCGGCGCCAAGCAGAAGACCGGCGCCGACTTCATCCTCGTCAACCCGCTGCACGCGGCCGAACCGGTGTCGCCGCTCACGCCGTCGCCGTATCTGCCGGTGTCGCGCCGCTTCGTCAACTTCACGTACATTCGCCCCGAATCCATCGAGGAATACGGTCGGCTGGACGACAACGCCGCCGCGCAGGTGCGCGACCTGCACGCGCAGGTCGAACCGCTCAACGGCGACGCGCAGCTCATCGACCGCGACGCGATGTGGCGCGCCAAGATGGGCGCGCTGTGGCTCATCTTCAAGACCGGCCGCAGCGAGGAGCGCCAGGCCGCGTTCGACGCGTACAAGCAGGCGCAGGGCGGCGAGCTCGAAGCGTACGCCACGTGGTGCCTGTGCTACGACAAGTGGGGCGCGCCGAGCGCCGACCCCGACAACTGGGAGCGCAAGTTCACCAAGGATTCGGCCGAGATCGCGAACCTGCGCAACCAGTACCCGGACACGCTCGACTTCTACCGCTGGCTCGAATGGATCGCGGTGGAGCAGATCGAAGGCGCGCAGCAGGCGGCCCGCAAGGCCGGCATGCGCATCGGCGTGATGTCCGACATGGCCGTGGGCGTGCATCCGCTCGGCGCCGACGTGTGGTGGAACCCGGAGCGGTTCGCCAAGGGCGCGACCGTGGGCGCGCCGCCGGACATGTTCAACCAGCAGGGGCAGGACTGGAGCCAGCCGCCGCTGAGCCCGATCGATCTGGAGAACACCGGCTACCGCACGTACCGTGACATGGTGCACGGCATGTTCCAGCAGGCCGGCGCGGTGCGTATCGACCATATCCTCGGACTGTTCCGTCTGTGGTGGATCCCGGACGGCAAGCCCGCGACGGACGGCACGTACGTGCACTACGATTCGGACATCATGCTCGGCATCCTCGCGCTTGAGGCGTCGCGTGCCGACGGCGTGGTGGTCGGCGAGGACCTCGGCGTGGTGCCGGAGTACGTCGCCGCGTCGCTGTCCGCACACGGCATCCTCGGCTGCGCGGTCGAGTGGTTCGAACAGTTCGACGGCAAGTTCCGCGCGCCGGCCGACTGGCGTCCGTACGCGCTGGCGTCGGTCAACACGCACGATCTGCCGCCGGTGGCGGGATACCTGGAGTACGAGCACGTCAAGTTGCGTGAGCAGCTGGGTCTGCTGACCGGTCCGAAGGAGGACTTCGAGCGGTCGGCGCAGGCCGAGCATCAGGCGATGATGACGATGCTGGTGGACGCCGGTTATCTGGACGAGTCGCTGCTGGCCGACGAGCAGACGAACGAGTGGCAGATCATCGAGGCCATGTACCGCGCGCTGCAGGGATCGCCGTGCAAGCTGCTCGCCGCGTCGATCACCGACGCGGTCGGCGAGAAGCGCGCGCAGAACCAGCCAGGCACGAACAACGAGTATCCGAACTGGCGCATCCCGCTGGCCGACGGCGATGGCAACGTCGTGTCGCTTGACGACCTGTACGACAACGCCAAGCTGCAGCAGCTCGCCGCCATCATGCGCGGCTGACCTCGCGCTTGCTCAACGGACATACAGCCGTTTTCAACGATGGAATCGGCTGTATGTCTGTTTTTGTATGTGGTGTATGTGTGGAGAGGCGTTCCTCGGGCCTTAACACCACCCAACCTCAACGGACATACAGCCGATTCCATCGTTGAAAACGGCTGTATGTCCGTTGGGGGAGGAGGGCGCAACACGCCCGGAATCAGTGTCGTGCGCAATGTCAAGGCTGGCGATACACTAGTAGATTGTTGTGTTTCCCTAAGGGGTCCTTCAAAGCGCTTTCCCACTCGCCATCGAGGACTTTCAGGGAGCCCACGGATAATGAGGTCGAAGCCTCTCGTCCCGCGCGCCCCAACCAAGTGCGCGGTCGAGCAGCCGAAACCCGGAACACAATAGATAAGAAAAGGTACACCAGTGAAAACTTTCACTCCGAAGCCAGCTGATCTGACTCACGACTGGTACATCATCGACGCGACCGACGTCGTCCTCGGCCGTCTGGCTACTCAGGCCGCCACGCTGCTGCGCGGCAAGAACAAGCCGACCTACGCGCCGCACGCCGATTCCGGTAACCACGTCATCATCATCAACGCCGACAAGATCGCTCTGACCGGCAACAAGATGGGCAAGGAACTCTACTCGCACTCCGGTCGCCCGGGCGGTCTGCGTCGCGACACCTACGCCCAGCTGCTCGCCAACAAGCCGGAGCGCATCATCTTGGCTGCCATCAAGGGCATGCTGCCGAAGAACCGTCTGTCCAAGGTGCAGCTGGACCGTCTCCACATCTTCCGTGGCGCCGAGCACCCGCACACCCCGCAGAAGCCGCAGGTCTTCGAGATCGCTCAGGTCTCGCAGCAGGCTAAGTGAACCGAAGGGAGATAAGAATCATGGCTGAAAACACCAACGACTCCGCGGTTCAGGCAACCGAAGAGGAGCTCACCTCGTACACCACCGAGACCAACGCTGGCGCTGGCACCGGCACCTCCGCGATCGCCCCGGGCTACGGCACCGGCCGTCGCAAGGAAGCCGTCGCCCGCGTGCGTCTGATCCCGGGCACCGGCAAGTGGACCATCAACGGCCGCACCCTGGAGGAGTACTTCCCGTCCAAGCTGCAGCAGCGTGAGGTCAACTCCCCGATCGTCCTGCTCAAGCTCGAAGGCAAGTTCGACGTCGTCGTCCTCGTTGACGGCGGTGGCACCACCGGCCAGGCCGGCGCCATCCGTCTCGGCGTGGCCCGCGCGCTGAACGCCATCGATCGTGACGCCAACCGCGCCACCCTGAAGAAGGCCGGCATGCTGACCCGCGACGCCCGCGTCGTCGAGCGCAAGAAGGCCGGTCTGCACAAGGCTCGTCGCGCTCCGCAGTTCTCGAAGCGTTAAGCCTTGGCGGTTTCGCCGCTTATGGGAGGCCCCTCGCGCCGTCTGGTGCGAGGGGCCTCCTCGTTTGTTGGCCGTTATATACTGCTCACGAGGTGCCATATGCCCTTAGTCCTAACGGACATCCAGCCGTTTTCAACGATGGAATCGGCTGTATGTCCGTTAGAGAAATACGCATTGCTCCCTTATGCACGTAGTGACGATCAGATCGTCCTACCCCTCAACGGACATCCAGCCGATTCCAACGTTGAAAACGGCTGGATGTCCGTCAAGGGTGTGGGTCACTCGCCAAGCCGTCACTGCATACGCTTGAACACGCTGATGCTCAGCGCCGGAATCGTCCACATATCATGCGCCAGGCTCGCGGCCTCCGCGGCCGACGTCTCGCCGTCGTCGCCGTCCACCGCCCGCTCGATGTCGAGAATCCCGTTGCCCTGCGCACTGCGCCCGCGCACCGCCGCGCCGGGCCGCCCGTCATCGTGATCCGCGCCGACCAACGTCGTATGCGGATCGGCCGTCACATTCGTCGTGCGCACCGACCTCGGCCGATCCAGCTTCTCCTCCGCGGCCAACTGCGCCTGCACCATGTCGACCAACTCGTTGATCGGATCGTCCTCGCTCACCGCGTTCGTCCAGTTGTCGTCGCTGAAATCATGCGGATCCAGCCGCTCGGTGAACATCCCATGCCCCGGCCGCACGCCGCACGCCACGCCGGAACTCCACTCGCACTGCCATCCGCAGTCGGACGGCAACCGGAAGTGCCGGTCCTGATCCACGCCGTTGATCACGATGAGAATATCCGTCTCGTCCACCGACAGCAACCGCATCGCAAACGTACGCACGCCGGTGTCCATCCAGTCGCGTTCCATCGGCGTCGTCCCGTCCGACAGGTACCACTGCACGCGACTCGATGGCTTGAACAGGCCGAGCTGCGACAGTCGCGTGAAGAACTCCTCGTGATGATACAGTCCAAGCGACTTGCGGATCGAAATCAGCCGCGACACCATCTCCAGCCGCCGCATCTCCGGCGTCTTCTTGGTCTGGTACAGCCAGTCCCAGTCGAGCCACGTGATGTCGTTGTCCTGCGCGTACGCGTTGTTGTTGCCGTGCTGCGTGTTGCGGAACTCGTCGCCGGCGAGCATCATCGGCGTGCCGAGCGACAGCATGAGCGTGCCGAGCATGTTCATGGCCGCACGTTCGCGGTTGCGCGTGATCGCCGGGTCGCCGGTCGGGCCCTCCACGCCGAAGTTCACGGAATGGTTCGTGTTCGACCCGTCCATGTTGTTCTCGCCGTTGGCCTCGTTGTGCTTGCTCACGTACCGCGTCAGGTCGGTGAGCGTGAACCCGTCGTGGCAGGCCACGTAGTTGACCGACGCGACGCAGCCGCGCCCCGGATCGGTGGCGAACAGATCGGCCGATCCGCACAGTCGCGTCGCCATCTCCTGCATGCCGATGCCGCCCGTCGCGCCCGGTTGCGTGTCGGTGAGCCAGAACCTGCGCGTCGTGTCGCGGAACCGGTCGTTCCACTCGCTGAACGGCATGCCGAACCCGCCCGTGCGCCAGCCTTGCGGGCCGAGATCCCACGGTTCCATGATGAGTTTGAGATTGCCGAGCAGCAGGTCCGACCGCAGCGCGTACAGGAACGGGTGATGCTTGGTGAACTCGCCGTCGAGTCGCGCCAGTGAAGCCGCGAGGTCGAAGCGGAAGCCGTCGATGCCGATGCGCTTGGCCCAGTACCGCAGCGAGTCCACGGCGAACGTCACGACGTGCGTGTTGGTGAAGTCGAGCGTGTTGCCGCAGCCGGTCGTGTCCTCGAGATGACCGATGTTGTTGCGCTGCCGCCGATAGTACGACAGCGGGTCGAAGCCGCGCCAGCAGGTCGTCGGCCCCTCCACGCCGCCTTCGCACGTGTGGTTGTACACGACGTCCATGATGACCTCGAACCCGGCTTCGTGCAGCGCGTTCACCATGTCGATGACTTCCTGGCGCACGGCGCGCGCGCCCTGTTTGCGCGCGGCGGCGGTGGCGTACGACGGTTCGGGGGAGAAGTAGCTGAGCGTCGAGTATCCCCAGTAGTTGTGCCGGTCGCGCTCCTGCAGGAACAGTTCGTCCTGTTTGGCCTGGATCGGCAGCAGTTCGATCGACGTGACGCCGAGTCCCTGCAGATACGCGAGCGTGACCGGATGCGCGAGGCCGGCGTATGTGCCGCGCAGTTCCTCCGGCAGCCACGGCGCGTTCTTGGTGAAGCCCTTGACGTGCAGCTCGTACAGCACCGTCTTGCTCCACGGCACGTGCGGATGGACCGGATCGCCGTCGTGCTTGGTGACGTCGCGGTCGTCGATGGCGACGGACACCGGCATCTTGCCGATCGCGTCGACGGTGCTCATCGCGCCGAACGCGGAGCCGCGCACCTTATGATCCTCGCCGATCTCGCACTGGTACGAGAACGCGGCCGGATCGAGCTGCATGGCGCCGTCGATGCCCTTGCCGTACGGGTCGAGCAGCAGCTTGTACGGGTTGAATCGCAGGCCGTGATCCGGGTCCCACGCGCCGTCCACGCGGTACGCGTAGCGCATGCCGTCCCACGCCTTCGGCAGGTGCACGTACCACAGGCCGTAGTTCGGTCCCTCCATGCGGAACAGCGTCTCGCGCACGTACAGCGATTCGATGATGCGCGTGCACACCGCGTGCTCGTGGATCTGCTGGAGGAACGACGACGGCGAGTCCTCGAAGATGCGGATTGCATCGTTGAAGAAGGCGGTCGGCTGGTCGACCGGCTCGTACACGCACAGCCATACCTGATCGGCGGTTTCGGAGCGGACCACGGCATCCGCACCACCGTCCTCGGTGAAGTACAGTCCCGGCCTCGTTGCGTAGCGGTGCGGTATCGCATACCGCTGGGGTATCGCGTTCTTCATACAGCCATTGTAGCTGTGTCGTTTTAGGCGGGTGCGTGGCGGTTTTCGCTCGGGCGCGTGGCGGTTTTCGCTCGCTGAGGAGCGTGTTCCGCGGGCGTTTTCTGCCAGTCCGGTTGCTGCGTGGCGGTTTTCGCTCGCTAGGAGGGGCGTTAGCGAGTGTTTTCTGCCACGCGGGGAGGGCTTACGGCGCTATGGCGGATGCCGGTGCTGTGCGGGGAGGGGCGCGGCGTCACGCGGCGATGCCGGCGATGTCGGCCAGGTAATCGGCGACGAACCGCAGCGCCGCGCCGACGATGTACTGCCGGTCGTCGCGCAGGCTCTTGCGTAGGACGAATCCCGCCATGCCGGGCGGCGTGCGTTCCGCGACGCGCCGGTGCAGGTCGGCGATGTCGTCGTCATCGAGATAGGTCGCCGCCTCGCCGCCGACGATTACGTCGCCGGCCACGATGGTCCGCGCGTTCGCGATCGCCTGCGCCACGTAGTCCAGCCACGTGTTCATGCGCTCGCGGTGATGCGTCTCGCCCTGTTCGAGCACGCTGAAGAAGCCGGGGATGCTTTCGTAGTCCTCGGGCAGCGTCTGTGGCGAGCAGTACGCGCTCATGCAGCCGCGTCGGCCGCACGTGCATTCGCGGCCGTCTGGCACGAGCGTCATGTGTTCGATCGCGCCGTTGCGGTGCGTGATGGCGGTGTCGCCTCGTCGTGCTGGTTGATGCAGTCGGCCATCGATGATGAGCGATCCGCTGGGTTGGCGATCGAGGTAGAGGCAGATCGCGTCGCCGAGCGTCGGGTCGAACCATGCTTCGGAGGTGGCCGATGCGTCCGCGGGGTGGATGGTGCCGCACGGGTGCCGCACGATCTGTTCGAGTGGTATGGCCGCCGGGGTGCGCAGACATAGGCCGATGCCGAGGATGATGTCGTCGGATGCGGATGCGGTGGTGCCGCGGCGGTGCGGTGCGGCGGTGCTGTCGGCGAATTCGTTGACGATGATGCCGACGCGCTGCCAGTATGCGGCGTCGTTGCGATAAGGGAGCGTGCGGCTGAGTTCGGTGACGGTGTCGCCGTACAGGTCGATCGCCCGCACCGTGACGGTAGTGGTCGTGGTCGCGAGTCCGATCGCGAGCCGGTGACGTGGGTTGAAGGCGTAGGATCTCGCCTTGCGGCCGCCGGTGGACCGCTGCAGCGCGTCGGGGGTGACGATGCCGCGTGCGGCCAACTCCCGCAGGTGCTGCGTGATCGTGGGGGCGCTCAGACCGAGTTCCTGCGCCAGTTCCTGTTTGGTGGCCGTGCGGTGTTCGTAGAGATGACGGATGATGGCGGTTCGGGCGCGTGCGTTGGGTGCGGGGTGAGGCGACGTCATTGGCGGCCTTTCGCGGGATGTGGATGCGGTTGCGATGGTGGATACCAGCATACTTTATAAAAGTCATTTTGTATAACTTGGTTTGACAATATGACTTCTGTAAAGGCACTTTAATAAAGTGGTATCGCCGACATGTGCGTTCGCTTGTGATGTCGACGGAAAAAGCGAACAAAACACGGCGGAAATCCTGATTTTGGTACTAACTTGTCATAAATCAACCTTATAACGAACAAAAACAAGACAGAAACGCACATGAAACGCCGCGGTTGGTGTGCGTGTGCGATACGAACAGTCGTTCGGTAGATTGTGACGCAGGCCACAAAAACGGCGGTTCGATACGAACGCCGCGCGGCCGGTGCGACCGGTCGCCGCCGTGGCGGAACGTAAGTTGCTCCGAGCAAGTCAAGGAGGATTCATGGCAGAAGCACAGCAGGCCGAGGCCCCCACCAAGCCGACCCCTGAAGAGAAGAAGGCGGCCGCCGAGGCCGAGGTCGACGCGCTCGTCAAGAAGGGCCTCAAGGCCCTCACCGAGTTCGAGAAGCTCGACCAGAAACAGGTTGACCGCATCGTCGCCAAGGCGTCCATCGCCGCGTTGAACAAGCACCTCGTGCTCGCGAAGATGGCCGTCGACGAGACCGGCCGTGGTCTTGTGGAAGACAAGGCCACCAAGAACATCTTCGCGTGCGAGCACGTCACCAACTACCTGGCCGGACAGAAGACCGTCGGCATCATCCGCGAGGACGACGTCATGGGCATCGACGAGATCGCCGAGCCGGTCGGCGTCGTCGCCGGCGTCACCCCGGTCACCAACCCGACCTCCACCACCATCTTCAAGTCGCTCATCGCGCTCAAGACCCGCTGTCCGATCATCTTCGGCTTCCACCCGTTCGCGCAGCAGTGCTCCGCCGAAGCCGCTCGCATCGTGCGCGACGCGGCCATCGAGGCCGGCGCCCCGGCCGACTGCATCCAGTGGATCGAGCACCCGTCCATCGAAGCCACCGGCGCGCTCATGAAGCACGACGGCGTCGCCACCATCCTCGCCACCGGCGGCCCGGGCATGGTCAAGGCCGCATACTCCTCCGGCAAGCCGGCCCTCGGCGTCGGCGCCGGCAACGCCCCGGCCTACGTCGATGCGGACGTCGACATCGTGCGCGCCGCGAACGACCTGATCCTGTCCAAGCACTTCGACTACGGCATGATCTGCGCCACCGAGCAGGCCATCATCGCCCACAAGGACATCTACGATCCGCTGGTCAAGGAACTCAAGCGTCGCAAGGCGTACTTCGTCAACGACGAGGAGAAGGCCAAGCTCGAGCAGTACATGTTCGGCTGCACCGCGTTCTCCGGCGGCACCCCGAAGCTCAACTCCGTCGTGCCGGGCAAGTCCCCGCAGTACATCGCCAAGGCCGCCGGCTTCGAGATCCCCGCCGACGCGACCATCATCGCCGCCGAATGCTCCGAGGTCTCCGACAACGAGCCGCTCACCCACGAGAAGCTCGCCCCGGTGCACGCCGTGCTCAAGGCCGATAACAAGGAGCAGGCGTTCGAGATGTGCGAGGCCATGCTCAAGCTCGGCGCCGGCCACACCGCCGCCATCCATACCAACAACGAGGCGCTCGTGCGCGAATACGGCCTGCGCATGCACGCCTGCCGCATCATCTGGAACTCCCCGAGCTCGCTCGGCGGCGTCGGCGACATCTACAACGCCATCGCCCCGTCGCTCACCCTCGGCTGCGGCTCCTACGGCGGCAACTCGGTGTCCGGCAACGTGCAGGCGGTCAACCTGCTCAACATCAAGCGCATCGCTCGGAGGAACAACAACATGCAGTGGTTCAAGATCCCGGCCAAGACCTACTTCGAGCCGAACGCCATCAAGTACCTGCGCGACATGTACGGCATCGAGAAGGCCGTCATCGTGTGCGACAAGGTCATGGAGCAGCTCGGCATCGTCGATAAGGTCATCGACCAGCTGCGCGCCCGTTCCAACCGCGTCACCTTCCGCATCATCGACTACGTCGAGCCGGAGCCGAGCGTCGAGACTGTCGAACGCGGCGCCGAGATGATGCGCGAGGAGTTCGAGCCGGACACGATCATCGCGGTCGGCGGCGGCTCCCCGATGGACGCGGCCAAGATCATGTGGCTGCTGTACGAGCACCCGGAAATCTCCTTCTCCGACGTGCGTGAGAAGTTCTTCGATATCCGCAAGCGTGCCTTCAAGATCCCGCCGCTGGGCAAGAAGGCCAAGCTCGTGTGCATCCCGACCTCGTCCGGTACCGGTTCCGAAGTCACGCCGTTCGCCGTGATCACCGACCACAAGACCGGCTACAAGTACCCGATCACCGACTACGCGCTCACCCCGTCCGTCGCGATCGTCGACCCGGTGCTCGCCCGCACCCAGCCGCGCAAGCTCGCGTCCGACGCCGGCTTCGACGCGCTGACCCACTCGTTCGAGGCATACGTGTCCGTGTACGCGAACGACTTCACCGACGGCATGGCGCTGCACGCGGCCAAGCTCATCTGGGACAACCTGGCCGAGTCCGTCAACGGCGAGCCGGGTTTGGAGAAGACCAAGGCGCAGGAGAAGATGCACAACGCCGCTACCATGGCCGGCATGGCGTTCGGCTCCGCGTTCCTCGGCATGTGCCACGGCATGGCGCACACCATCGGCGCGCTGTGCCACGTCGCCCACGGCCGCACCAACTCCATCCTGCTGCCGTACGTGATCCGCTACAACGGCCAGGTGCCGGAGGAGCCGACCTCGTGGCCGAAGTACAACAAGTACATCGCCGACGAGCGCTACCGCGACATCGCCATCAACCTCGGCATCGACCCGGGCAAGACCCCGGCCGAAGCCGTCGAGAACCTGGCCCGCGCGGTGGAGGACTACCGCGACAACAAGCTCGGCATGAACAAGAGCTTCCAGGATTGCGGTGTGGACGAGGACTACTTCTGGAGCGTGCTCGACCAGATCGGCATGCGCGCCTACGAGGACCAGTGCGCCCCCGCGAACCCGCGCATCCCGCAGATCGAGGACATGAAGGACATCGCCATCGCCGCGTACTATGGCGTGCCGCAGGCCGAAGGCCACCGCATCCGCGTCGAGCGCGAGGGCGTGGCCGCCACGGAGGAGGCCTCCGAGCGCGCCTGAGCCGCGGCAGCTGGCTGAGAACGCGAGCTGAGTGAGCTGGTCGAGGGGAGTCCATCCGCAAGGGTGGGCTCCCCTTTTGCGACCTCCACCCCCTACGGACACGGCGTTATCCGGCGTAGGGCCAGACTTCGAAACTCACGCGTACCCCGCCCCTTGCGGACACGGCGATATCACGTCATGCCTCCCTTCCCTCTTCTACGGACATACAGCCGATTTTGCGTCCTGAGCGGCTGTATGTCCGTAGCGATGAATTACAACGGCGCGTGGAACTGCCGTAAGCGTCTACGCTCTCTCCCCTTAACGGGCTCGGCAGTCCCACAGTTCCAGCTTCACCCTCTGTCCCTATCCTCCTAACGGACATACAGCCGATCCGGCCCATGGATTTGGCTGTATGTCCGCAATAGTCGGGATGCCCGGAGGCATCTCCGGTCGTAATCGTGGTCTGACTTCGGTTTTTCGGATATCTTGGGGCGTCGTGGGTGGCGTGTCGTTTTGCGGGGGGAGTGGTTTGCATCTCGACGGATCGTTCGTTGGGTGATTCCGGCTGCTTCGATACGGTGTATGGACCATCTTGTGATAGTTGGCGTTCGTGATCATACATGAATGAGTGCTCCCCGCACCCGCGGGGATGATCCCGCGGAATCGGCGGTCGACTGCGCGTTCGACACATGCTCCCCGCACCCGCGGGGATGATCCCTGCATCTGAATGCCGCGTCGTAGCGCGTCCGTGTGTTCCCTGTTGCCATCCCTGCAACCCTCACCCTCTCCTACGGACATACAGCCGACCAAGACGCAAAATCGGCTGTATGTCCGTTGAAAAGGTAAGCCGAAACATCACGTGGGTCCGCCATAAGCGCGCGTGGCCACCTCCTTCAACGGACAACCAGCCGAAATCACCCCTGAAATCGGCTGGTTGTCCGTTAAAGAGAAAAGGAGGGCCGGCGTTGAGAGCGGCGAGACATCTGTGGGAAGACTGTCCGCCTCAGCGCTTGGTGTCGCCTTCGGCACTGGTGATCGCCTCGGCGATCGGATCGTGGCTGAAATCATGCTCGCGGTAGCTGGGATCGTCCACCGGCAGATGCTGCACCAGCGTATCGAACACCTGACTGTAGATCTTTCCGTGATCGAGCACCGCGTCCAGCACGTGCCCGCCAAACGTATGATCGTCGGACAGGAAATGCTCGTGGAACCCGGCAACCGCCGCGCCGTGGAACATGACTGGCGAAAAATAGCCGAGCATCGTGCCCTTCACATCGTGCCGCAGGAACATCGCCTGCCGGTCGGCCACCTCAACCAGCGTCGGGTACGGGGCCTGCTGTTTGATCACCGCGCGCGTCTTGATAAAGCTGAACGTGCCGCGCACGATCACCGAGAAGAACGTGTTCGCGCGGCCGTTCGCCTCGACGATGCGCCGGTTGAGCTCCTTGAGTCCGATGTCGCTGCGTTCGCACTGATATTGGAACGCGGCGTGGTGCACGTTCGCGAACGGCATGGTGAAATCATCTGGCACGCGTTCGGCCACACCGCTGCTGCCGACCTTGTACGCCACGCCGTCGAGGATGATGAGCTCGCCGTCGAGTCCTTCGCCGGTGCCGATGCCGGTGTCGCCGTGCGTGAGCAGGTCGCCGATGGTCGTGGTGCCTTCGAGCAGGCCGGGCACGAGCAGGGCGAGCGTGCCGTGCTGGTACAGCTGGTTGGCGTGGTGCGCCGTGATGGGTCTGATCTGGGAGCCGCGTGATGATGTCACGGGATTCACGATACGGCGTATGGTTTCGGCGGATTCGCGTCCGTCTCAAGTGGTGTCCGTGACTCGCGTCACATTGTTTCCCGCAACGTACATACAGTCGATCCGGGTACCTAAATCGGCTGTATGTCCGTTAGAAGGGGAGTGACGCGACGATAACGATGGTTTTATATGCGGATATACGGACCTATATATAGTCGCGATCTATCTTCTCCAACGTACATACAGTCGATCCGGGCAGGTAAATCGGCTGTATGTACGTTGGAGGGGGAGCGGCGTTGAGAGGAGTATCTAGCCGTATGGCTTATTCCCTGACGTACATACAGCCGATTTTGGTACCCGGATCGGCTGTATGTACGTTGAAGATGGATGCGTGCGGATCATTTGTCATTGTGCCCGTCAGAACGGTGCGGCAGAACGGTCCGTCAGGGCGGCGCGTCAGAATGTCGTGATGACGGCGACGAACGTCAGCAGGCTTGAGACCAGCTCGACCATGCCGACGACGACCGGCCTGAGCCGGCGCCGCCGCGCGATCAGCGGCAACGCGATCGCACGTGCCATCAGCCAGGCGGCGTCGATCGCCAGCGCCACGAACAGTAGGCCGAATCCCAGCGCGCCCCACAGGCCGAACGTCACCGCCGCCAGCACCGCATGCCATCCCCACGACGCCAGCAGATACGTGCGGTTGCCGCGTTCGCGGATCATCGTCTTCACGAACAGCACCGACCCGAACTGAACGAGCAGGAACACGACGGTCGCCGGCAGCCCGCCGTTGGCCAACGCCGGGAGCGCGGCGCCATTGGCCAGCGTGCCGAACGAGGCGACGACCATCGCCATCGCGCAGGCGGCGACGATCGCGACCGCGTTGCCCCACAGCGTGCGCTCGCGCCGCAGCCACGCCGCCGCGAACGACAGCGCGGCCAGCACCAGATACAGCGGCGCCCACCACAGCACGCCAGGATGGACGATCACGAACGGCAGCCCGACCATCACCAGCAGCACCGTATAGATAACGGTCGGCGGCAGGTACCGGCGCGCGAACCGCGACCGGATCCACCGTGCGGCCGTGAACTGCACGCAATAGCACAGCATCCATGCCGCGAACAGCCAGACCGTGGCCGCGTTCGGCCCGCCGACGACCATGCCGGCCAGCGCGGGCAGCAGCGCCATCGCCCATGCGCCGGGCTGGTCGGGGATCCAGTCGTGTGCGGTCGTGCGTCGTGCGGTCGTAGCGCGGTCGGCGGGGCGTGGTTCGTGCGGCTGCGGCGTCGTGGTCGTGTTCATGGTTCATACGGTAGGGGAGTGCGCGGCGACGCGCCAGCGTGCGGGGCGATGGACGGTGGCCGGCCGGCGACACTCGGCGGTGTGGTGCCAGGTCGGCTGCGACCGGCCGTTTGCGCCCGTCGCGTCGTGTCCGGCGGGGCATCCGATTGTGGACAACCGCACGGTAGTTGTCCACAATCGGTTGTCCACAAAAAATGTGGATAGACACGCCGAGTGTGGATAACCCGTACCGTTCGACCACATACCCCGAAATCATGCAGGTATCCGTGCCGTAGCCGATACGGTACACGTATGAGCGCGAATACGACACTGACCGAATGGTGTATTGGCAACGAACGGCGGCGGCTGTACGTGTGGGGTCGAACGGAGTCCGAACGTCGGTCCCTGCGCCGCCGCGCGCAGTCCGGCGAACTGGCGCGCGTCGGCCACGGCTGTTACGTGCGCGGCGAGATGTGGGATCGGCTGAGCGCGGCGGAACGGTACCGGTGGCTGGTGCGGACGTTGTCGGTACGGCATCCCGATTGGATGTTCGGCGGCATCACCGCCGCCGTGATGTACGGAATCACCGATTCGGCACGGCACCTCGGCGCGTTGCATCTCGCCGTGAATCAGGAACGGTGTGGGAAGGATCGCGGCGATGTTCGGTACTGTCTGCTGCCGGATGATGAGTGCGGACGTTCGGCGACGGTGGGCGGGGTGCGGGTGACGCCGCTCGGGCGCACGGTGTTCGATTGTCTGCGACGATTGGATTTCCCCGACGGGATCGTCATGGTCGAATCGGTGCTGCGGCAGGGGATCATGACGCGCGACGAGATGCGGTCGCACTGTCTGACGCTGCCGGGACGCCATCGTCTGCGGGCCCTGCTCGCGGTGGAGCAGGCGCCCGGCGACACCCGCGACGACGATGAGGCGTACGGCTACGGCGTCATGGTCGAACGCGGCCTCGTCACGCCGCGACACGCCCGAACTCCTTAAGGGTAGGCCTAGTGCTTTAATAAACAAGTTGCCTGATTTGGGCTCGCATATTGGAATCAAAAAAGCGAGCGCGGAGCGGGGGTCCACGAGAGTGGACGAACGCATGCCGCGCACTGATGTGGTTTGGCCACAGGATGCACCTCGTGAGGGGTGTCTTCTGCTGCGGCCAGGTCCGCCGGTGCCCTTGAAGCAGGCTGGTAAACAGTACACGAATCGCTAGAAAGGGCGGACGGCAATGGCGGGACAGAAAATCCGCATCAGGCTTAAGTCCTATGACCACGAGGTCATCGACCAATCGGCGAAGAAGATCGTCGAAACGGTGACGAACGCGGGCGCAACTGTGGTTGGCCCGGTTCCGCTCCCGACCGAGAAGAACGTCTTTGTTGTTATTCGTTCTCCTCACAAGTACAAGGATTCTCGCGAGCACTTCGAGATGCGCACGCACAAGCGCCTCATCGACATCGTGGACCCGACCCCGAAGGCCGTGGACTCCCTGATGCACATTGATCTGCCCGCAGATGTCAACATCGAGATCAAGCTGTAAGGGAGGAGGGAACCACTATGACTTCGCAGAGAGGTAGCCACAAGGCTCTGCTGGGCAAGAAGCTCGGCATGACTCAGATCTGGGACGAGAACGGTTTCTTCGTCCCCGTCACCCTCGTTGATGTGTCCACCAACGTGGTGACCGCCGTCAAGTCCGACGAGACCGACGGCTACAAGGCCGTGCAGATCGGCTATGGCCAGATCGACCCGACCAAGGTGACCAAGCCGCTCGCCGGCCACTTCGCCAAGGCCGGCGTCACCCCGCGTCGCCACCTCGTCGAGGTGCGCACCGAGGACGCCGCCGAGTACGAGCCGGGCCAGGAGCTGTCCATCGACTTCTTCCCGGAGGGATCCGAAGTCGACGTGACCGGCACCACCAAGGGCAAGGGCTTCGCCGGCACCATCAAGCGCTGGGGCTTCAAGTCCTACCGTCGTTCTCACGGTTCTCACAAGAACGAGCGTCGTCCGGGTTCTGTTGGCGCATGCGCCACCCCGAGCCGCATTCTCAAGGGCAAGCGCATGGCCGGCCGCATGGGTCACGTGACCGCGACCGCTCAGGGCTTGACCGTCATGTCCGCGGATGCCGAGAACAGCATTCTCGCCATCAAGGGCGCGATTCCGGGCCCGAAGGGCGGCATCGTTCTCGTCCGCACGGCAGTGAAGTAAGGGGAGTTTGATCAATCATGGCAAACGTTACTCTGAACGTGTCTGACGCCAAGGGCGCTACCACCGGCACCGTCGAGGTTCCGGCCGACATCTTCGGCCACACCGCCGAAGAGGTCCAGGACCGCATCCCGCTGATCCACCAGGTCGTCGTGGCCCAGCTGGCCGCTGCCCGCCAGGGCACGCACGCCACCAAGACCCGCGGCATGGTCTCCGGCGGCGGCAAGAAGCCGTGGAAGCAGAAGGGCACCGGTCGTGCTCGTCAGGGCTCCATCCGCGCCCCGCAGTGGTACCACGGCGGCACCGTGTTCGGTCCGCAGCCGCGCGACTACTCGCAGCGCACCCCCAAGAAGATGAAGGCCGCGGCCCTGCGCTACGTCCTGTCCGATCGCGCCAACGCCGGTCGCGTCGCCGTTGTGGACTTCGGCATCACCGATACCCCGTCCACCAAGGCCGCCGTCGCCGCGCTGTCCCCGATCACCGAGAACAAGTTCACCACGGTGGTGTTCTCCCGCGAAAACATCAACGAGTGGCTGTCGGTCCGCAACATTCCGACCGTCCACCCGATTTTCGCCGATCAGCTCAACACGTACGATGTGGTCACGGCTCAGTACGTCGTCTTCACCAAGGAGGGCCTCGACGCCTTCCTCGCTGGTAAGACCGAGCCGGCCGTCAAGGAGGCCTGATCAGTATGGTCGCTATTCACAAGCCCGCACACGACGTCATCCTGAAGCCTGTCGTCTCCGAGAAGAGCTACGCCTTGTCCGATCGTGGCCAGTACACCTTCGTGGTGGCCCCGAACGCGAACAAGGTGCAGATCAAGCAGGCTATCGAAGAGATCTTCAAGGTGAAGGTGACGAGCGTCAACACCCTCAACCGCGCTGGCAAGAAGCAGCGCACCCGCTTCGGTTTCGGCCAGCGCGTCTCCCAGAAGCGCGCGATCGTGACCGTCGCCGAGGGCCAGACGATCGACATCTTCGGCAACTGAAGGCTAGCCGAGAAAAGTTAAAGGAAGAACTATATTATGGCTATCCGCGTTTATAAGCCGACGACTGCAGGCCGTCGCAACGCTTCCGTCTCGGACTTCTCCGAGCTCACGCGTTCCACGCCTGAGAAGTCGCTGGTTCGCAAGCTCACCAAGACCGGCGGCCGCAACTCCTACGGCCGTATGACCTCCCGCCATCGCGGCGGCGGCCACAAGCGCCAGTACCGTCTCATCGACTTCCGTCGCTGGGACAAGGACGGCGTGCCGGCCAAGGTCGCTCACATCGAGTACGACCCGAACCGTTCCGCCCGCATCGCGCTGCTGCACTACGCAGACGGCGAGAAGCGCTACATCATCGCCCCGGAAGGCATCAAGCAGGGTGATGTGATCGAGACCGGCGCCCAGGCCGACATCAAGCCGGGCAACAACCTGCCGCTCAAGAACATCCCGACCGGTACCGTGGTGCACGCCATCGAGCTCAAGCCGCTCGGCGGCGCGAAGATCGCGCGTTCCGCCGGTGCCGCCGTCCAGCTCGTCGCCAAGGATGGCGCCTACGCCCAGCTGCGTATGCCGTCCGGCGAAATCCGCAACGTGGACGCCCGCTGCCGTGCCACCGTCGGTGAGGTCGGCAACTCCGACCACGCCAACATCCAGCTCGGCAAGGCCGGTCGCGCCCGTTGGATCGGCAAGCGTCCGTGGACCCGTGGTGAATCCATGAACCCGGTCGACCACCCGCACGGCGGTCGTACCCGCGGTGGCAAGCCGCCGGTTTCTCCGTGGGGCAAGGGCGAAGTTCGTACTCGCCGTCCGAAGAAGGCTTCGAACAAGATGATTGTTCGTCGTCGTCCGAATGGTAAGAACCGCAAGTAAGGGAGTGTCGAGTAGATGACTCGTAGCATCAAGAAGGGCCCCTTCGTCGACGCCCACCTGCAGAAGAAAGTCGACGAGCAGAACGAGAAGGGCACCAAGAACGTCATCAAGACGTGGTCCCGCCGTTCGATGATCACCCCTGATTTCATCGGACACACGTTCGCTGTTCATGACGGCCGCAAGCACGTCCCGGTGTTCGTCACCGAGGCCATGGTCGGCCACAAGCTCGGTGAGTTCGCCCCGACCAAGACCTTCAAGGGTCATGTGAAGGACGACAAGAAGGCCCGCCGCTAAAGGATAAGGAATAGAACATGGAAGCTAAAGCAATCGCTCGTCACGTCCGCGTGACGCCGCGCAAGGCTCGCCGCATGGTCGACCTCATCCGCGGCAAGCAGGCGACCGAAGCCGTCACCATTCTCAAGTTCGCCCCGCAGGACGCGTCCCTCCCGGTTCGCAAGGTCCTGGAGAGCGCCATCGCGAACGCTCGCGTGAAGGCCGACAAGGCCGGCGAGCCGTTCCGCGAGAACGACCTGATCGTCAAGGAGACCTATGTGGATGAGGGCGTGACGCTCAAGCGTTTCCGCGCTCGTGCCCAGGGCCGTGCCGCTCGTATCAACAAGCGCACCGCGCACATCACGGTCGTCGTCGCGTCTAAGGAAGGAGCCCGCTAAAGATGGGTCAGAAGATCAATCCCTTTGGCTACCGCCTGGGCATCACTGAAAACCACCGCTCCAAGTGGTTCTCCGACTCCAACAAGCCCGGCGAGCGCTACAGCGACTTCGTCCTCGAGGACGACAAGATCCGCAAGGAAATGAACAAGGACCTCGAGCGTGCGGGCGTGTCCCGCATCGTCATCGAGCGTACCCGCGACCGCGTGCGTGTGGACATCCACACCGCCCGTCCGGGCATCGTGATCGGCCGCCGTGGCGCCGAAGCCGAGAAGGTTCGCGCCAAGCTCGAGAAGCTCACCGGCAAGCAGGTCCAGCTCAACATCTTCGAGGTCAAGAACGCCGCTCTGGACGCCCAGCTCGTCGCGCAGGGCATCGCCGAACAGCTGACCAACCGCGTGACCTTCCGTCGCGCGATGCGCAAGGCTCAGCAGGACGCGATGCGCGCCGGCGCCAAGGGTATCCGCATCAAGCTCTCCGGCCGCCTCGGCGGTGCGGAAATGAGCCGTTCCGAGTTCTACCGCGAGGGTCGCGTTCCGCTGCAGACCCTGCGCGCCCTGATCGATTACGGCTTCTTCGAGGCCAAGACCACCTACGGCCGCATCGGCGTCAAGGTGTGGATCTACAAGGGCGACATGACCGAGCGTGAGTTCGAAGAGCAGCAGCAGGCGCAGCAGAACAGCCGCCCGGGCCGCCGTGGTGGCGATCGCCGCCCGCGCCGTGGCAACCGTAACGCCGCCGCCCAGCAGCAGGCCGAGGCCCCGAAGGCCGAGACCGCCGCCGAGGCTCCTGCCGCAACGGAAACGAAGGAGTGAACTGATGCTTATCCCGAAGAGGACTAAGTACCGCAAGCAGCATCGTCCGGTCCGCTCTGGCATGTCCAAGGGCGGCAACGAGATCGCGTTCGGCGATTTCGGTATTCAGGCGCTCGCGCCGGCCTACGTGACCAACCGTCAGATCGAGGCCGCCCGTATCGCCATGACCCGTTACATCAAGCGTGGCGGCCGTGTGTGGATCACGATCTTCCCGGATCGCCCGCTGACCAAGAAGCCGCTGGGCACCCGAATGGGTTCCGGTAAGGGCACGCCGGAGTTCTGGATCGCCAACGTGCGTCCGGGCCGTGTGATGTTCGAGATCGGTGGCGTTTCGGAAGACGTCGCTCGCGAGGCTCTGCGCCGCGCTATCGACAAGCTCCCGATGAAGTGCCGCATCATTGCGCGCGAAGGTGGTGATATCTGATGGCAATCGGTACCGCTGAATATGCAATCAAGAATCTGAACGAGAAGACCAACGAGGAGATCGAAGGTTTCCTCAAGAAGTCCAAGGAAGAGCTGTTCAACCTGCGCTTCCAGCACGCGACTGGTCAGCTCGAGAACACTGCCCGCCTCAAGGCGGTCAAGCACGACATCGCCAGGATGTACACCGTCCTGCGCGAGCGTGAGCTCGGCATCAGCCAGGCGCCCGAGGCATCCGACACGAAAGCTGAGGAGAAGTAATGGCTGAAGAGCGTAACTTCCGCAAGGTTCGTCGCGGTTACGTCGTGTCCGAAGCAATGGACAAGACGATCACCGTCGAGCTCGAGCAGCGTTCGACCCACCCGCTGTACGGCAAGGTCGTTCGTTCCACCAAGAAGGTCAAGGCCCATGATGAACACAACGACGCGCACGTTGGCGACCTCGTGAGTATTATGGAGACTCGGCCCCTGAGCAAGACCAAGCGTTGGCGTCTCGATTCCATCATCGAGCGCGCTAAGTAACAAGTTCGGCAAGGCTCCGCGAGTCACCCCGCCCATGCTCGTACAGGTGGGCGGGGTGCTTGGGGAGAACCAGCTCGGCTAAGGAGAATCAATGATTCAGCAGGAAACGCGGCTTCATGTCGCCGACAACACGGGTGCGAAGGAACTCCTCTGCATCCGCGTGCTCGGCGGATCGAAGCGACGCTATGCCGATCTGGGCGACGTGATCGTCGCCTCCGTCAAGGACGCGATCCCTGGCGGCTCGGTCAAGAAGGGCGACGTGGTCAAGGCCGTCGTCGTCCGCACCGTCAAGGAGCACCGTCGTGTGGACGGCTCCTACATCAAGTTCGACGAGAACGCCGCCGTCATTCTCGGCTCCGGCCGTGAACCGAAGGGCACTCGTATCTTCGGACCGATCGCTCGTGAGCTGCGCGACAAGCGCTTCATGCGTATCGTGTCCCTCGCTCCGGAGGTGATCTGACATGGTAGCCAAGATCAAGAGCGGCGACCTGGTCAAGGTCATCCGCGGCAAGGATAAGGGCAAGGAAGGCAAGGTCACCCGCGTGCTGGCCGACGATCGCCTGATCGTCGAGGGCGTGCAGATCGTCAAGAAGCACGTCCGCGCCACGCAGCAGGGCCAGCAGGCCGGCATCGTCTCCGTCGAGGCTCCGATCCATCGCTCCAACGTGATGCTGATCGACCCGGAGACCAAGCAGCCGACCCGCGTTGGCGTTGTGGTGAAGGAAGAGGCCCGTGACGGCAAGGTGAAGACCGTGCGCGTCCGCGTGGCCAAGAAGTCCGGAAAGGAGCTGGCATGACCGATGCTACCGTCGAAGCGCCGGCAACCCCGCGCCTGAAGCAGAAGTACAACGAGGTCATCGTCCCTGAGCTGGAGAAGGAGTTCAACTACTCCAACCCCATGCAGGTCGCCCGTGTGCAGAAGGTCGTCGTCTCCATGGGCGTCGGCGCCGCTGCCCGCGACTCCAAGCTCATCGAAGGTGCCGTCAAGGACCTGACCCTGATCACCGGCCAGAAGCCGAAGATCACCAAGGCCAAGAAGTCCGTCGCGCAGTTCCACCTGCGTGAGGGCCAGGCCATCGGCGCATACGTCACCCTGCGCGGCGACCGTATGTGGGAGTTCCTGGATCGTCTGCTGACCCTCGCGCTGCCCCGTATCCGCGATTTCCGCGGCATCAACGGCAAGCAGTTCGACGGCCAGGGCAACTACAACTTTGGTCTCACCGAGCAGTCCATGTTCCACGAGATCGATCCGGATTCGATCGATCACCAGCGCGGCATGGACATCACCGTGGTGACCTCCACCAAGGACGACAAGGAAGCTTCCGTGCTCCTCAAGCACCTCGGCTTCCCCTTCAAGGAGAACTGATATGGCAAAAACCGCTCTGAAGAACAAGGCGGCCGGCAAGCCGAAGTTCAAGGTTCGCGCCTACACGCGCTGCCAGGTTTGTGGTCGTCCCCACTCCGTCTACCGCAAGTTCGGCCTGTGCCGCATCTGCCTTCGCGAGAAGGCTCACCGCGGCGAGCTGCCCGGCGTTACGAAGTCCAGTTGGTAAACATCGACGCTGAAGGTCCGCGGCCCGATCGCCTGATTCGTCAGGCGTGAGGGCGGCGGAAACCATAGCGAGAAAGGGCAACAAGCCCAAATGACAATGACAGATCCGATCGCAGACATGCTTACGCGTCTGCGTAATGCGAGCGCGGCTAAGCACGAGACCGTGGATATGCCGTACTCCAAGTTCAAGGCGAACATCGCCGAGATCCTGAAGCGCGAAGGCTACATCAAGGACTTCAGCGCCAAGGAAGCCAAGGTCGGCCAGACTCTTGAGGTCACCCTCAAGTACGGCCCGAACGGCGAGCGTTCCATCCAGGGCATCAAGCGCATCTCCAAGCCGGGTCTCCGCCGTTACGCGAAGTCCGACGCGCTGCCGATGCCGCTCGGTGGTCTCGGTATCGCCATCATCTCGACCAGCTCGGGACTGATGACCCAGAAGGAATGCCTCGACCGGGGCATCGGCGGCGAGATCGTCGCCTACGTGTGGTGAGAAAGGAGAGCTGACACATGGCATCGCATATTGGTAAGCTCCCCGTCGCCATCCCGGCCGGCGTGGAAGTCACTATCGACGGTCAGAACTTCTCCGCCAAGGGCGCGAAGGGTTCCGACTCCTACGTCATTCCCGAAGGCATCACCGCTGTGGTCGAGGGCAACGAGATCGTCCTCACTCCGGCCGATGACCTGCGTCCGACCCGTGCCAAGCACGGTCTGGCCCGCGCCATCGTCGCCAGCATGGTCAAGGGCGTGCACGAAGGCTACGCCAAGACCCTGCAGATCGTTGGCACCGGTTACCGCGCCACCCTCAAGGGCAAGAGCATCGAGTTCGCTCTCGGTTACTCGCACACCATCACCGTCGACCCGGCCGAAGGCATCGAGTTCGAAGTGCCGAACGCCAACACGGTGATCGTCAAGGGCACCGACAAGCAGGCCGTTGGCCAGGCTGCGGCCAACATCCGCAAGCTGCGTGCTCCGGAACCCTACAAGGGCAAGGGCATCAAGTACGCTGACGAGCACATCCTGCGCAAGGCTGGAAAGGCTGGTAAGTGATATGAGCGTTAAGATTCTCGGTAAGGGCAAGAAGGTTTCGCTCAAGCGCCGTCACGCCCGTCTGCGCAAGCGCATCTCCGGCACCCCGGAGCGTCCGCGTCTCGTCGTCACCCGTTCCAACCGCCACATGGTCGCCCAGATCGTCGACGACACCAAGGGCTTCACCCTGGTGAGCGCCTCGACGCTGACCGCCGAATTCGCCGGTTTCGAGGGCACCAAGGTCGAGGCCGCCAAGAAGGTCGGCGAGCTGCTGGCCGAGAAGGCCAAGGCCGCCGGCATCGAGGCTGTCGTGTTCGACCGCGGCGGCAACAAGTACACCGGTCGCGTCGCAGCTGTCGCTGAAGGCGCCCGCGAGGGAGGTCTGGCACTGTGAGCGACGAAACCCAGAAGGAAACCCAAGTGGCTGAAGAAACTCAGAACACTGAGGCGGCTGAGACCAACGCGAACGAGGACCGCAAGTCCCGTCGCGGCCAGCGCGGCGAAGGCCGTCGTGGCGAGCGTCGCAACCGTCGCGAAGAGAAGCAGGGCGATGAGCTGCTCGACCGCGTGGTGACCATCAACCGTGTGTCCAAGACCCACAAGGGCGGCCGTACGTTCAGCTTCGCCGCGCTCGTGGTCGTCGGTGACGGCAACGGCACCGTCGGCGTTGGCTACGGCAAGTCCCGCGAGGTTCCGGCCGCTATCGCCAAGGGCCAGCTCGACGCCAAGAAGCACATGTTCACCGTCCCGCGCGTCCGCGGCACCGTCACCCACCCGGTGATCGGCCACGACGCCGCCGGCACTGTGCTGCTGCGCCCGGCTGCCCCGGGTACCGGCGTTATCGCCGGTGGTCCGGTCCGCGCCGTCATGGAGTGCGCCGGCATCACCGATATCCTGACCAAGTCGATGGGCTCCGCCACCGCCGTGAACATGGTTCGCGCCACCGTGGCTGCCCTCAAGCAGCTCGAGGATCCGGAAGAGATCGCGGCCCGCCGTGGTCTGGCCCTCAACGAGGTCGCCCCGGACGCCCTGCTGCGCGCTCGCGCCGCCGGCATCGCCGAGGCCCGCAAGGCCCGTGAAGAGGCCGCCGCCGCCCAGCAGAAGGATGGTGAGTGATAGATGGCTAACCTGAAGATCACCCTGCACCATGGTTTGGTGAACCGTACGCCCAAGCAGCGCGCCACCGTGCAGACTCTCGGTCTGCGCAAGATCGGCCAGAGCGTTGTCCTCGAGGACAACAAGTCCACTCGTGGCCAGATCCTGGCGGTGCGCCATCTGGTCACCGTTGAGGAGGTTGACTGATTATGGCCAATGAAGAAGAGACCACCATCCTGCAGATGCACGATCTGAAGCCCGCTCCGGGCGCCAAGAAGGATCGCATCCGCGTCGGCCGTGGTGAAGGCTCCAAGGGTAAGACCTCGGGCCGTGGCGACAAGGGCACCAAGAAGCGTTACCAGGTTCGTCCGGGCTTCGAAGGTGGCCAGCTGCCGCTGTACATGCGCCTGCCGAAGCTTCGCGGCTTCAAGAGCCCCTTCAAGAAGGAGTTCCAGGTCGTGAACGTGGCCGCTCTTGCCGAGCTGTTCCCGGCCGGTGGCGAAGTCACCGTCGCTGATCTGGTCGCCAAGGGCGCCGTGCGCGCCAACCAGCCCGTCAAGGTGCTGGGCGATGGTGAGATCACCGTCGCGCTCACCGTCAAGGGCGTGAAGGCTTCTGCCTCGGCCAAGGCCAAGATCGAAGCCGCCGGCGGTTCCGTCTCCGAGGAGTAGTTCTTCTCGCGCGGACCAGCCGCAGTGCGATATGAATGATGACCCTCGACCGCGCAAGCGGCGGGGGTCATCGTCGTTTTACGAATCGTTTATGGATATTTATGGACATGAGAACCGCTGCGTCGGGGCAGTGGTAGACGCTGTACGCTAGACTCGACGACTAGAGTCTGTCTGCAACCGGTGCGCATGGGGCGCACATATGGAAAGGAACCCAGGTGAGGACGTTAATCCAGGCCTTCCGTACCAAAGAGCTGAGAAACAAGATCCTGTTCGTGTTCGGCATGATCATCATCTACCGCATCGGATCGTTCATCCCGACGCCGGGCGTCGACTACAAGGTCGTGCAGGAGTGCGTCGGCACGATGAAGACCGCATCCGAGAACTTCATCGGCCTGGTCAACCTGTTCTCCGGCGGCGCGATGCTGCAGCTGTCGATCTTCGCGCTGGGCGTCATGCCGTACATCACCGCGTCCATCGTCGTGCAGCTGCTGCGCGTCGTCATCCCGCGCTTCGAGGCCCTGCACAAGGAGGGCCAGTCCGGCGAGGCGAAGCTGACGCAGTACACCCGTTACCTGACCATCGGCCTCGCGGTGCTGCAGTCCACCACCATCCTCGTCACCGCCCGCTCCGGCGCGCTGTTCAACTACTCCTGCTCGCAGGTCATCCCGGACGGCTCCGCGTGGAACCTCATCGTCATGGTGCTCATCATGACCGGCGGCACCGGCCTCATCATGTGGATGGCCGAGCTCATCACCGACAAGGGCATCGGCCAGGGCATGTCCATCCTCATCTTCATGTCCATCTGCTCCGGCTTCCTGCCGCAGCTGTGGGAGATCGGCTGGGGCACCAACGGCACCGACGGCAACTGGCCGAAGTTCGCGATCGTCGCCGGCGTGCTGCTCGTCATCCTGATCTTCGTCGACTTCGTCGAACTGTGCCAGCGCCGCATCCCGGTCCAGTACACGCGCCGCATGATCGGCCGCAAGATGTACGGCGGATCGTCCACCTACCTGCCGCTCAAGATCAACATGTCCGGCGTCATCCCGCCGATCTTCGCGTCCTCGATCCTCGCGATCCCGACCCTGATCGCGCAGTTCGGCAGCACCGACCAGAGCTGGGTCAAGTGGATCAACTCCAACCTGGCCAACACCACGTCCGTGTGGTACATCGCGCTGTACGCCGTGATGATCGTGTTCTTCTGCTTCTTCTACACCGAGATCACGTTCAACCCGGACGAAACCGCCGACAACATGAAGCAGTACGGCGGTTTCATCCCGGGCATCCGCGCCGGCAGCGCCACCAGCCGCTACCTGAGCTACGTGATGAACCGCCTCAACACCGTCGGCGCGGTCTACCTGCTGTTCGTCGCGCTCATCCCGACCGTGCTCATCATGGCGCTCAACCTCAACACGCAGCTGCCGTTCGGCGGCACGACCATCCTGATCATCGCGGGCGTCGGCCTCGACACCCTGCGCCAGGCCAAGGCCCAGACCGAGCAGTTCCAGTACACTGGCTTCCTGCTCGAGGACGTGGACCACAAGGAAGGCAAGTAAGCAACCATCTGTCCGTGGCTCCCCGACCCGGGGAGCCACCGCTATGTCAAGGAAGGAAAGACCAATGCGTCTACTCATCATGGGCCCGCAGGGCGTGGGCAAGGGCACTCAGGCCGCGCTGCTCGCCGAGCACTTCGGCATCCCGGCGATCTCGACCGGCGACATCTTCCGCTACAACATCAAGAACAAGACCGAACTCGGCCTTGAGGCGCTCAAGTACACCGACAAGGGCGAGCTGGTCCCGGACGAGCTGACCAACAAGATCGTCAAGGACCGTCTGGCCATGGACGACGCCAAGAACGGCTGGATCCTCGACGGCTACCCGCGCAACGCCTCCCAGGTCGAGGCGCTCGACGCCATGCTCGCCGAGCTCGGCACCCCGCTCGACAAGGTCGTGGCGCTCGACGCCGACCACGACGTGCTCATGGAGCGCATCGCCAAGCGCGCCCAGGAGCAGGGCCGTTCCGACGACACCCCGGAGGCCATCGCCAAGCGCCTCGCCACCTACGCCAAGGAGACCGCGCCACTGCTCGATATCTACAAGCAGCGCGGCCAGCTCGTCGCCATCGACGGCGTCGGCGAGATCGACGCGATCCAGGCGAATATCGTCAAGGCGCTCGAAGGCTGAGTAGATTTTCATCGAGGCGTGATGCCAAATGGGCAGCTTTGCGGCTGCCCATTTTTTGTACCCGGTTGATGTGGCGGGGTGTGGGATACGGATGGCTCCGTCGTCGGACAGTCCACTGGACTGTCTTCCTCCTCGCGTCGCCGCATGCCGAGCGTGCGGCGACACGCCGTGTGTCGCAATCCCCGTTTTCGTGTATATTTGATCGTTGGTGTGTCTTCGGACATACTGAACGGTAATTGTCCCAAAGAACGGATCACGAGGCTCATGGCAAAAGACGGTGTGATTGAAGTCGAAGGTCAGGTAGTGGAAGCGCTGCCGAACGCGATGTTCCGCGTCGAACTCGAGAACAAGCACATCGTGCTCGCCACGATCTCCGGCAAGATGCGCAAGAACTACATTCGTATCCTGCCGCAGGATCGCGTGGTGCTTGAAATGAGCCCGTACGATCTGAACCGCGGACGGATTACGTACCGCTACAAGTAAAGGTACAAGTAAAGGAAAACCATGAAGGTCAGCCCTAGTGTGAAGAGGATCTGCGAAAACTGCCGCGTGATCCGTCGTCACGGCCGCGTCATGGTGATCTGCACGAACCCGCGCCACAAGCAGCGTCAGGGCTGAGAGCAGATCCAGCGGCACCAAACAATCAGGCGCTGAGTCACAGGCGAGTCTCTCCCGAGAGGCACGCTTGAACCCCGGGTACGCAGGCCCGGGCCGGGCAACCGGACGACTCGGTGCACGACCTGCGGAACACAGAAGGAATCGCAATGGCACGTCTTGCCGGAGTCGACATCCCCAATGAGAAGCGCATTGAAATCGCCCTCACCTACATTTTCGGTGTGGGTCGCACTCGTGCGAAGGAAACGCTTGCCGCGACCGGTATCAACCCGGACACCCGCGTCAAGGATCTGACGGATGAGCAGCTGATCACGCTGCGTGACTATCTCGAGGGTAACTACAAGATCGAGGGCGATCTGCGTCGTGAAATCGACGCGGACATCCGTCGTAAGATCCAGATCAACTGCTACCAGGGCATGCGTCATCGCAAGGGTCTGCCCGTGCGCGGCCAGCGCACCAAGACCAACGCCCGCACCCGCAAGGGCCCGAAGCGCACGGTCGCCGGAAAGAAGAAGGCCACCAAGTAGTAGGTGGTTCGTCCGGGCCACGGGATGCATCATTCCATCGTCCGGACAGACAAACAAGTTCGTACTAGGAAACGAGGATCAATGGCAGCTGCAAAGCAAGCCGCTCGTAAGCCTGTCCGCCGCCGCGACCGCAAGTCGATCCCGGTGGGTCAGGCTCACATCAAGTCCACTTTCAACAACACGATCATCTCGATCACCGATCCGTCCGGCGCTGTCGTGTCCTGGGCGTCCGGTGGCGATGTCGGCTTCAAGGGCTCCCGCAAGTCCACGCCGTACGCCGCTGGCATGGCTGCCGAGTCCGCCGCCCGCAAGGCGATGGAGCACGGTCTGAAGAAGGTCGACGTGTTCGTCAAGGGCCCGGGTTCCGGTCGTGAAACCGCCATCCGCTCCCTGCAGTCCGCCGGTCTTGAAGTCGGTTCCATCACCGACGTCACCCCGCAGGCGCACAACGGCGTTCGTCCGCCGAAGCGTCGTCGCGTCTGAGCCGTCTGAGCACTAGACATAGCAATTCATCCAAAGCCGCTTGCCTGGCCGGTGAGTGCACCACCGACCAGAAGCTGAAAGGATAACACAGTGCTTATCGCACAGCGTCCGACACTGACCGAGGAAGTCCTCAACCCGCAGCGCTCCCGCTTCACCATCGAGCCTCTTGAGCCTGGTTTCGGCTATACGCTGGGCAACTCCCTGCGCCGTACCCTCCTGAGCTCGATTCCGGGCGCGGCTGTGACTTCGGTGCGCATCTCCGGTGCCCTGCACGAGTTCACCACTCTGCCGGGCGTGAAAGAGGACGTTACCGAGATCCTGCTCAACATCAAGGGCATCGTGCTCACCAGCGAGTACGACGAGCCGGTCGTCATGTACCTGCGCAAGAGCGGCGAAGGCGAGGCCACCGCGGGCGACATCACCCCGCCGGCCGGTGTCACCATCGCCAACCCGGACATGCACATCGCGACGTTGGCCGAAGACGGCGAGCTCGAGATCGAGTTCACCGTCGAGCGTGGTCGCGGCTATGTCCCGGCGCAGATGAACAAGCAGGACAACGACGAGATCGGCCGTATCCCGGTCGACTCGATCTACTCCCCGGTGCTCAAGGTGAGCTACAAGGTCGAGGCCACCCGTGTGGAACAGCGCACGGACTTCGACAAGCTCATCCTGGACGTGGAAACCAAGCCCGCCATTTCGCCGCGCGATGCGGTCGCTTCCGCCGGTTCGACCCTGGTGGAGCTCTTCGGCCTGTGCCGCGAGCTCAACACCCAGGCCGAAGGCGTCGAGGTCGGTCCGGCTCCCGTGGCCGAGGAGACCAACCCCGAAATGGC
This sequence comes from Bifidobacterium ramosum, assembly GCF_009299505.1. Lineage (GTDB taxonomy): Bacteria > Actinomycetota > Actinomycetes > Actinomycetales > Bifidobacteriaceae > Bifidobacterium > Bifidobacterium ramosum. The sequence goes on from NZ_WBSM01000002.1 coordinate 41,378, forward strand.
CGTGCCGATCGAGGATCTCAACCTCACCCAGCGCAGCTACAACTGCCTGAAGCGCGAGGGCATCCACACCATCGGCGAGCTGGTGAACCACACCGAGCAGGACCTGCTCGACATCCGCAATTTCGGCATGAAGTCGATCGACGAGGTCAAGGACAAGCTGCAGACCCTGGGTCTGTCGCTCAAGGCCTCCCCGCTGGGCTTCGATACCACCAACCTCGAAGGCGGCACCTTCTACTCGCCGGAAGACGAGTGATCCGTCGCTTTTGACCAACCGCACCGCCATGCCCGGACGTTCGGGCACATGCCCACCTGAGCGTGGCGGCGCATTCAAGGAGTAAACATGCTTACACCCAAGAAGGGCCCGCGTCTGGCCTCCAGCCCGGCCCACGAGCGCCTGATGCTCGCGAACATGGCCACCAGCCTGTTCCAGAACGGCCGCATCGTCACCACGCTGCCGAAGGCCAAGCGCCTCCGCCCGCTGGCCGAGCGCCTGATCACCTTCGCCAAGCGCGGTGATCTGCACTCCCGCCGTCGCGTGATGCGCGTCATCCGCAACAAGTCCGTCGTGCACAAGCTCTTCACCGAGATCGCCGAGCAGATGGAGCAGCGCGAGGGCGGCTACACCCGCATCGTGAAGATCGCCCCGCGTAAGGGCGACGCCGCTCCGGCCGCGATCATCGAGCTCGTCACCGAGCCGGTCGCCAAGAAGGCCGTCGTGAAGGAAGCCGAAGCCGCGACCAAGGTTGCCGAGGAGACCGCTCCGGTCACCGAGGCCACTGAGGCTCCGGCCGAGACCGCTGCCCCGGCCGAGACCGAGGCTGCTCCGGCCGAAAACGCCGAGTGAGCATAGACCACTGAAAGGGGTCGGGACTGAGTCCCGGCCCTTTTTTGTATTGCGGCGTTTCGACACGCTGACAGAGTGATCACGACACGCTTGATGCGTTTCCGACATCGGCGCAATCGCGCGGTTCCCGATTCCGCATCAAGCGTGTCGTGATCACCTCACCGGCGTGTCGTACTATGAATACCCATGAGACTCAGAATCGACCTGGCATATGACGGCGGCGGCTTCTACGGCTGGGCGAAGCAGCCCACCCTGCGCACCGTGCAAGGGGAGATCGAGGATGCGCTGCACAAGATCCTGCGCGTGCCGACCGATCCCACATCGTCCGAAGCACAGGCCGAACCACTGCGACTGGTTGTCGCCGGCCGCACCGACACCGGCGTCCACGCCAGCCATCAGGTCTGCCACGTCGACGTCACCCCGGACACCCTCGCCCGCGCGGTCGGCCACATGGACGTGCCGCCGACCGTCGCACTGACTCGCCGTCTGCAGCGCATCCTGCCGCCCGACATCACGATCCGCACGATTACCCCGGCTCCGGACGGCTTCGACGCGCGGTTCTCCGCACTCGAACGTACGTATGTGTACCGCATCGCCGACCGATCGTCCGAAGTCGACCCGCGCATGCGCGGTTTCGTCCTGCACATCGACGACGATCTCGACATCGCCGCGATGAACGCGGCCGCCGCGATGACGATCGGACTGCATGACTTCGGCTCGTTCGCGACGCCGAATCCGGGAGGCACGACGATCCGCGACGTCAAGATCGCGTACTGGCGACGGATTCCGGTCCGTCCGCTGATTGACGACGTCGACGCGATGGGGGAGCGCTACCGTACGCCGGCGGCCGAGTCGGGACTGCTGTGCTTCACGATCGTGGCCGACGCGTTCGCCCGCAACATGGTGCGATCGCTGGTCAACGGATGCGTGCAGGTCGGCGTCGGCAAACGGTCGCTTGACTGGTTCGCCAGCAAAATGGCGACGCCGTTGCGCGAAGGCTCCACCGGACCGATCGCCCCGCAGGGCCTGACGCTCGAGCACATCCAGTATCCGCCCAACGACCAACTTGCCGCCCGCGCCGAAGCCATCCGCGCCAAACGCACGCTGTAGCACGCCCGTAACACAGCCGCCCACAGCCGGTAACCGCGCGCGACTAGCGTAACCCGTATTCATGGCGACGGCCACGGACGGCGCAAGCGTGCGTCCGCAACGGCCGGCGCCGCCCACGCAACCGCATGTGTCACCGATCGGGCGTGGGCAGCGGTAACCGGCGACAGCCGGACGGGACGAAGGCGAGGAGCGAACATGGCTGCATCGGCGATCAATCTGGCGGGCGAACTGGTCAACCGTCGCGAGGCGATCAACCGTGAGCTGAGCCGCAACGGCGTGCGGTTCGGCGTGTACAAAAACGGCGAGTACCACGACCGTCTCTTCCCGTACGATCCGATTCCGCGCGTCATCGAATCCGACGAGTTCGACCGGCTCGAGGCCGGCCTCAAGCAGCGCGTCAACGCACTCAACGCGTACCTCAAGGATATCTATTCCGAGAAGAAGATCATCCACGACGGCGTCATCCCCGAGGAATACGTGTACACGTCGGCCGGCTACTTCCCGCAGGTCAACGGCGTGACCCCGCCCGGTGGCATCTTCGCGCACATCGCCGGCGAGGACCTCGTGCAGGGCGAGGACGGCCGCTGGTGGGTGCTCGAAGACAACCTGCGCATCCCATCCGGCGCGAGCTACCCGCTGTTCGCGCGCGACATCGAACGCCGCACGAACCCGAAGCTGTTCCGCGAGGTGCACGTGCGCGACAACCGCGACTACCCGCGTCTGTTGCGCAAGGCGATGGACTTCGTCTCGACCGAGGGCATCGCCGTGGTGCTCACCCCCGGCCGCTACAATTCCGCGTTCTTCGAGCACGCGTACCTCGCCGAGAAGACCGGCGCGGCGCTCGCGTTCCCCGAGGACCTCGAAGTGGTCGACAACAAGCTGTTCTTCCTCGACTACGCCGGCAACCGGCATCGCGTGGGCGCGGTGTACCGGCGCCTGTCGGACGAATACCTGGACCCGTTCGCGTTCAACCCGGATTCGGTGATCGGCGTGCCCGGGCTGCTCTCCGCATACCGTTCCGGCAACGTCGCGATCATCAACGCGCCCGGCAACGGAGCGGCCGACGACAAGGCGATCTACTATTTCGTGCCGCAGATGATCACGTACTACCTCGGCGAGAAGCCGATCCTGCACAACGCGCCGACGTACATGCCGATGTTCGAGGCCGATCGCAAGACCGTACTCGACCGGCTCGGCGAGCTGGTGATCAAGGACGTGGCCGAGGCCGGCGGATACGGCGTCGTGTTCGGGTCGTCGCTCGACCACGCCGCGCGCGAGGAGCTGGCTGAGCGCATCAAGGCCGAGCCGCGCCGGTTCATCGCGCAGGAGGTCATCCAGTTCCGTGACATCGACGTGATCGACCCCGAAACCGGCGAGGCGAGTCCGCGTAAGGCCGACCTGCGCGCGTTCGTCGTGACCGGCCAGAACACGCACGTGTGGTATTCCGGCCTGACCCGCTACTCGTCGGTGCCCGGCCAGATGATCGTCAATTCGTCGCAGGGCGGCGGCTTCAAGGACACGTGGGTGCTCGCGCCCGAGCATGGCAGCGAATCGCACGAGCGCGCGCAGCAGCGCGACGAATCGATCGCGTCGGTGAATCTCATCCCGCACTCGCGCAAGCATACGTTGTCACTGGTCACCGCGTCGAAGGCCGACAACCTGTACTGGCTCGGCCGTTACACCGAGCGCGCGTTCACCACGCTTATCCAGTTCTTCCCGTTCTACGACCGCGTGATGGACACCGACGTGGACGCGTTCCGCCCGTTCGCCCGCGCGCTCGACCTGCCCGAGGACTTCGAGGACTTCGACGGTTTCATCCATTCGTTCCTGTACGACGGCACGAATCCTGATTCGGTGCGCAGCGCGATCGTCGCCGCGTTCAACAACGCCGTCGTGCTGCGGCCGGAACTCACGTCGCGACTGCTGCAGTACGTCGAACTCGCGGTCACGAACATCACCGACGCGGCCGAACGGTCGGCCAGTGCGAGCGACATCTACGCGCAGCGCGACATCGCCGACGACATGCTCGCGTTCTGGGGCGGCATCGAGAACTCGACCGTCGACGTGACGCTGAAGGCGTTCGTGTTCATCGGCAAGTACGTCGAACGCATCGACCTGTACACACGCTTCCGTCTGCCCGAGGACGAACTCGACGCGCCGCTCGCCAAACTCGAGACGTACTCGCGCGCGCTCGACGGCAAGCCGCTGCCGCAATGCTTCGTGTCCGGCATCAGCTGGCTGCTCGGCCAGCTGCCGGACCGCGGCTATCCGGAGCTCACCAAGCGGCTGCGGGGATTCCTCGACGACTTCAACAGCCGCGCGATTTCCGGTGAGGCCAAGGACGCCGGCACGCTCAACTCGATGAACATGGACGCCAAGCGGCCGTGAGCGGTCGTACGTGAGTGTGGTGGACTTGCAGAACGACGTGACATGGCTGGACATACGCGTGTCCGGCCACACTTGCGGGCGTGCGGAACGGCCGGACCCGACCGCGGCCGTTCCGTCGCCCTCTGCTAGACTGGAGTGGCCTTATACGTCGGTAGGTCCGTCCATAAGTCCGTCCACTTGAGGAGTCGTGTTTCATGAAAAAACTGGTGTTCGACTACGAGATGAAGCTGTCGTTCAGCTCGCCGGTCACCGATCACCGATTCCAGTTGCGTTGTGTGCCGGCCACCGGTCCGCGGCAGCAGGTCGTGGACGTCGAGGTCGACATCGAACCGCACGTCGACCTCGAAACAACCATCGACTCGTTCGACTCCGTGGTCATGACCGGGTTCATCCCCGAGCCGCACACCATGTTCAACTATACGGTCAAGGGCATTGCGTTCGTCGACAACGAGCACATCAAATCCGAGATCTACAAGCCGCTGTACCGGTTCAACTCCGCGCTGACGATCCCCGGCCCGTGCATCGAGCGCATGATCGAGATGTGCAAGATTCGTCTGTCCGCACTGCCGATCGACGCCACGCCGATCGATCAGGCGCGCGAGGTGATGGACGAGGTGTTCCACGCGTTCGTGTACACGCCCGCGTCCACGACGATCCGTACGACGGCCGAGGAGGCGCTCGCCCAGCGCAAGGGCGTGTGCCAGGACTACGCGCACGTGATGCTGTCGGTGTGCCGTCATGTCGGGCTGACCGCGCGGTACATCGCCGGACTGCTCGGCGGCGAGGGCGCGACGCACGCGTGGGTCGAGATCTACCATGACGGGCGGTGGATCGGCCTCGACCCGACGCACAACCGCATGGTCGACGACAACTACATCACGATCGCGCACGGGCGCGACTACCGCGACTGCATGCTCGACATCGGCATCTTCTCGGGCGTGAACGTGCGGCAGCACCAGTGGGTCAACGCGTCCGTGCACGAGCAGCGGCTGTAGGGGTTGCGGGCGTTGTGGCTTTAGCCGGGGTGCTGCGGGCGGTACGCGGAGATTGCGGGACGTCTTCTGTGCCCCATCCCTTTCATAACGGACATACAGCCGATTGCGGGCGGGAAATCGGCTGTATGTCCGTTGAAGGGAAGGGGCGGCTGTGGCTGGCAATGCGTCATCCCCTGACAGGAAATGCACGACGCGCCGTGCCGCACGGCATGATTTGCGCAATCCACGATTTGCCATATAATAAACAAGTTGCGTTTTTACGCAGCGCATGGATAAGTGTCCGAGCGGTCTAAGGAGCACGCCTCGAAAGCGTGTGAGGTTAACCCCTCCGCGAGTTCGAATCTCGCCTTATCCGCCCCTAGGGTTTCAGGCTTCGGCCTGAAACCCTTTTGTTTTCTGCGGCGCCATTACTTCCATGAGCGATAAGCGACGTTCTACAATGGAACTGTTTGGAGACACGTTGAGGATGTTTCCCCGAAATAGTGCAGAGGGTCATTATGCAAATGCAATCCATACGCAGTTTTTTGGCGGGATCGGTAGCCGCCGCGCTTATGACGACCGGCGGCATGTTCGTGCACGTCGGCGATGCTTTCGCCCAGGATATCGATGAGCCGGCATCGGCCGGGCAAGTGATGTCGCAGAAGGGCACACTTGCCGATACGGATGCCGTTTCGCGACCGAACTCGGCTATGCTGCGCGCCGAAACAGACGATTCGGACACTGCGAATGGTTCTGAGGATGACAGGGTTTCGTCCTTGGGCGTGACTCTCGGCTCTGGTATTCCCGTTGTGGTCAATGAAACGCTCAATCAAAGCGATGTATATAAGAAGGCGCTGGCGCAGATCATCAAGTGGCGCAAGGACGCATTGGCTGATAAGGCCATCAAGTTCTGGTATGAGGGCGCCTATATTCCGTTGCCGGACTACCTGAACCAGATCGGCATGAGCGAGGAGGAGTATCTTTCTCCGAAGTGGTCCACTGCGTTGGAGCGCATTGCGGTGCAACGCGCCGTGGAATCCGCGGATGTCTCGCTCGGACATACCCGTCCTAACGACGAGAGCTGCTTCACTGCCACATATAACGGGGATAGTGCGTCCAGCGAGATCCTGGCATGGGGCTCAAAGGATGTGGCGGAAGCCATCAATCTCTGGGCTTCCGAGAAAAAGGCCTATATCGCGCAGGTTGAAGGTAAGGATCACGGTGTGACCGGTCATTATATTACGCTGATCTCGCCCGCGTATGACCGGTATGGTTTCGGTCAGGCGACCGGTGTCGAATATCGGTATACGTATGCCGGTGAAGCCGCTTCGTCCGACACGTTGCAGGACTCCTCCGACGAGCCCACGAACCTGACCGGGAAGAAGGACGTTGAGGTGGCGTTGTCGCAGGATCGCTTCCAGCAGAACACGCTGAGCATGCCGGCTTCTCTGATTGTGGGCAACACGTTCCAGGCGTCACTGCAGTTGAAGTATCTTTCCGGCCGTTATCATTTTGCAGGCACATGGTCGTCGTCGGATCCCTCCGTCATCAGCATCGATAACAGCGGCAAGGGCGTTGCCAAGAAGGAAGGCTCTGTCACCATCACCGCCTCTACCTACAATAATGAGCTCTCTCAGACGGTGGGTGTACGTGCGTTTGCCGATGTGACCAGCAAGACCCCGCACACCGAGGATATTAGCTGGCTCGCTTCCACGGGCATTTCCACCGGCTGGACGCGCAAGGACGGTACCCGAGAGTTCCGTGGCGGACAGAGTGTGACGCGTCAGGACATGGCGGCATTCCTGTACCGTCTGGCAGGATCACCGGACTTCGATGCGTCGAAGGCGAAGAACCCATTCAAGGATGTGACAAAGAAGACGCCGCATTACCGGGAGATTCTGTGGCTTGCCTCCACCGGTATTTCCACAGGTTGGAAGGAACGGAATGGTTCGTATACGTTCCGCGGCATGGATACGGTGAAGCGTCAGGATATGGCCGCGTTCCTGCATCGCCTCGCCGATTATGCACAGGCAATGCCGACGCTGGGCAGCACCATATCGTTCCGTGATGTGACGTCGAAGACCGCTCATGCCGACGACATCGACTGGCTGGCCCGTACCGGCGTGACCGAAGGATGGACCGAGAAGGACGGCTCCCGTACGTTCCGCGGCATGACAAGCGTGAAGCGTCAGGATATGGCTGCGTTCCTGCACCGCATGAGCGTTAACGTGCTTGCGTAGTTACCGATCGCAAAAGAGATATAGGAGGGACTGCGTTGAGGCGCAGCCCCTCCTATATCTGCATCATCATCTGCATCATCACGCATTGCTGCGGGAACCACTGTTCTGGCGGGGGTACCGTGTGCTGTTTCCGACGCTCATATACCGACCGATCCGTTCCATCCCATAAGCCGCGACGGGGATCAGCAAAAGGGCGAAGGACAGCACGTAGATACTTTTCGCTTCCCAGAACAGAAAACAGCCGAATCCTCCGAGGAAAATCAGACACATCATCGTCATAACGGCAAAATGGCCGTCGTGGATACGTTGATCTCTTTGGCCGGAGGTATTGATGCGACGTCGCCAATGAAGTGCCGATCCCATGCCGATGGCACTGAACATGTAGACCAACGTCTGGTACACGTTCTCAAAGCCGATAAGTAGTCCATTGGTCGTCCCGTAGAATGCGTGGCTGGCAATCGCACCATTGGCACGACGTTCCATCAGCGACGAATAATACAACGTCTGATATGTGGGCTCGGACCATTCGGAGATAAGCTTGAGCGCGAAAAAACGTGCGGCGCCAAGGGGATGGCTCCAAAAATAGGCCAGCGAGTCATTGATCGCGGAAAGCGCCGCGGCTTTCTGCAATGCGGCATCTCCATGGACCGATTTGTAGGTTTGGATTGCTTCGGCGCTCCACCATCCGGGCATTGACGTCTTTGCGTTATGGGACAGTCCTATGGCGATCCATGCCAGCTGCGGCAGGCCGGTGCCGAATCGTTGCTGCACGATGCGCTCGATAAGGATGACGGGGAGTCCGGAGAACGCATTGGCTGCGAGGAACAGCCCGATGTGAATCGGAATCAGCCAGAGCAGTCTGTTTGCGAACGCCCGCACGGACAGCATCATGACGAATGCTATGAGCAATATGATCATGGTGCCTTTGACCGTGATGGCGATAGCGCCGACGGCAAAGCAGATAAGCGTCCAAAGCAGAGCCTTACCGTACGTGTGCTGCTCTCCGGCGCGTATGGCCGCAAGCAACGATATGGTCGCGAAGAACAAGCCGGCGGTATTGGTATAGACGAATGCAGGAGACATCAGGAGCGGAAGAGAGGTCATCAGCAGTAGTGCTTCTATCCGTTGCCCGAAAGCCGATAACCCAAGTCGAATGCCAATTCGCTGTAAGGCCCAGCCGGTGCCGGCGATCAGAACGACATTGATGATCTGCACCGCGATGATGTTGCCGATGCCGAATATCGCGAAAATGGCGACGAACCATAATAGGGCGCCGGTCTGGAACGGATACCAGGAGAAATAGTCATAGGCGGGCGGCGTCCCTTTGACACCGGGGGCAAATTCCGCGTATTGTCGCGAGACGATGGCGCTGGCAGCTTTGATGAGGCTGGTCGAGTCCGGGTAAATATAGATGTTACCCGTGGCATTGAGCGCGATGACCCAGAGGAGAGAGCCCATCAGAACATAGACGGCGATGAACGCCGGCAGGTTCATGGATGGCAACAGTCTTATCCATGCATTGGAAACTGCCAGCAGTATGAACAGCATGATGATCGCGGATAGCAAGAATGTCAGGGATGGCAATCCGTGATGAACCTGCATCGCTTCACCGGTGACGAGAAGCGTCGTACTATTCGGCACCGGATAAAACGTGCCTGTGGTGAACACTGATAATAGAGCGAGAGTTGCGGCTACGGCGCAGGCGAGGGCGATGAATATCCGGCTTGCCCAAATGGCGATTGTCGGGGCGGGGATGTGATTTTCCCACGCCGTTACAACGGATCGTATTGTGGAGTGTCGTTGTGATTGTGCAGTCACCGTATTCGCCTGTCTGTTCTGTTATGCGGCCGGTTTTCTGTATGCGATGATACCAAGTTTCAGAATTTCGCGTGCTCGGGGGGATGCTGGGATGGGGTGGGAATACGATTCCATATCGTATTTTTTGAGAGCGGATCGAGAAACCGAGGGTAGTATGTCTGCGCATGATGACGGATTTCGCAGAAACGGTGTCCGTGCCGTTGTGGCTGCTGCGATCGTGATGCTGAGTTTGGCACAGACGTTCGTCTATAATGCCACGGCATTGGCTGACGATGGTGGCACGGAGTCATATCAGCAGCAGCGCCCGGAGCAGGTGATGGACGATGACGCCGCGATACGTCCGAACGACACCGAGAACACGAACGATAACGATGCCGCGAATGCTGAAGTCGATAATCAGACAGACGCCGGTGCGGACGATAATGCGAGTACTGAGGATGGCGATGCCTCCGGCACGTCTGCTGAGGGGGCGAATACGGCCACGACGGATCCCTCGACGAATGGGAGCGTGAATCTTCAGCAGAACCAGAATGCGCAGGGTGCCGAGGATTCTCGCGATAATGATGCTTCTGCCGAACGTGCCGATGCCGGGGATGCTTCCGGGAGCGGTACTGATGATGCGACTTCTTCCGGTTCTCGTTCCGCCGCGGAGCAATGGTATGGCTGGAAAACAGTCAACGGTGTTCTGCGATGGTACGATCACGGTGCGTCGGGACCCGACGATTTTGCCCGTTCCAAGGAGGTATACGATCGTACCGATGGGGCATGGTATCGGCTTGACGATAGCGGCAGCAAGATCGTCAATCGGGATTACCCCGATACGAAGCATCATCGTTGGCTTCGATACGATGCCAACGGTCGTATGGTCAAAGGAATCGACTATAGATACGGCCATTGGTACAGCTTTGATCTGGTCACCGGCGCAATGCTGAAGGGGATGCACCTCATCGCCGATGGCAAAGGCCGACGATGGGTATACTACGATGTGGTCACCGGACAGATGGCATTCGGCGAACGTCGTCTCAACTACGATAAGGCACACACTGGATGGTACTATTTCAATCCCCAAACCGGCGGCGTCACTTATGGTTGGGTGCATCTGCCGGGCAAATGGGTGTACTACGGCAAGCCGGATGGCAAGATGCGCAAGGGGGCACAGCGCATCAACGGCGCCTCGTATTACTTCAATCTGACGACCGGTGCGATCACGTATGGTTGGAAGACGGTCGGAGGCAAGCGTGTCTTCTACGATCGTGCCACAGGCAAGATGGTGCATGGTTCCAAGATGATCGATGGCAGACCGTACTACTTTGACCAGCGTGACGGACACCGATATTCTCGCCGGGAGCTGATCAACCGACTGCTCGGAGTCGTGCGCAGCACCTACGGCAAGAACATTGACGCTCCTGGCGTATTGGCGGCAAACGGGGGACTGCTATGCCCCTATGGCCCGTGCATGGCATGGGTCTGGTGGTGTTTCAACAAGGCAGGCATGAGCATATTCCTGTCTGGTGGTGCGACATCCGGCTGGCCTCATCATAACTTCGACTGGTACCGCAGCCGCGGCCGCGTGAACATGACGCCCAAGGTCGGTGACCTCGCCTTCTATAAGTGGTCGGATCAGCCATGGGCGAAGAATTTGTCTGCAGCGCACGTCGGAATCGTGGTTGCGGTAAAGGGCAAACGCGTGACGATTGCCGATGCTGCATTCACCAGTATCGCTGAGCGTCCCTCATACACCGTGGCCTTGCAGGGGTATGCGGAGCCGTATTGGGATTAAACCATCCTGTCCGAGGGCGGGGCTGGTATTGATCCAGCCCCATGGTTTCGTCACGCCCTTGTGACTGCCAGATAGGGGAAAAAGAGCATATTGATGCGGGGAATGCGATACAGCACCCACGTCAATACGAGATCGATGACAATCCGCGCGCCGAACACCGGTAACCACAGCATATGGTCATCGACGATCACTGTCGATAGACGGTTCAGCAACCATATCCACGGTGCCGTGTCATCCTCCAGCAAATGCACGCATAGGAGGGCGAGACTGTTCTTTCCGATCGCGGCAAGTGCGACAGCCAGCCTATCCGCCCGGCGATCAATGAGCATGGATATGCCGAGGACACAACAGGTTCCTGCGACCGCGCCGAATACCGACAATGCGGAACGCCATCCGCCGCCATACTGATTCATGGCCATACTGAATCCAAAGAATTGCCATATCGCAACGAGCCATATGACTGCGGCGACGATCCACGGCCATGCTTTGCTGCAAAGCCAATCAACGGCGTGATAGCGTCGGCACAATGTGCCGAAATACACGAATGCGGACGCCGTCATGCCTGATTGCACGCTCCATGGAAGCCATACGAAGCGAGATGAAAAGTACCCCACGACGAATACCACGATGATGAGCACAGGCGCGAACGAAGTCCGAGCCACCGTATGCACGATGAGATGAGCCCAGAACAGCCCGAGCAGAAACCACAGTGCGCCGATGCGGAATGGCACCGGCCAGAGATAATTGGGAGCGGCATCTCCGGCACCGTAGAAGGCGGCCCGCAGCCATCCGAGGAATGTCCAGGCAGCTCCGTGGCGCAGCACCAACGCAAGCATCGAATTGACGACGACGATGCAGCCGGCGGTGATCGCATAGGTGGCCAGTAGCTCCCGGCTTTCCCTTCCCCAACGGAATGGACGTTCCGGGTGCATGAAATACCCAGAAACCATGAAGAACAGAGGCATGTGGAAGGTGAAGCAGAGATGGTAGAGCGTTTGCGCAACGACGTGTTGCGGAGCGTAGACGTTCGTGATGAGGATGCTGTGCCCGAGGATGACACAGACGATGGCCATGCCTTTAGCTATATCGAAGTACCTGATGCGAGCGGCCGTCACGCTATCTTCTCTTTCCATCGTGCTCGTTCCCAGTGCGGCCGTGAGGCCAACGGATATCATATCATCCGCAAAGCCATCCGGATGGAGAGCGGGGGCGGATCGGGCGTCGCCTTCTGGGACGCGGATCCATGCACTACACTGGAAAACCATGATTGAGGATGAACAGATTGGGTCGAAGGTCAACTGGGTTGAGGTCCGCCGGGAACCGCCTGAACTGTGTATTGTCGTACCGTGCTATAACGAGGAGCAGGTTCTCCGCCAGACCGCCGCCGTTCTCAGTGGGAAAGTCCGGTCCTTGGTCGACACCGGAGAGATCAAGCCATCCAGCGCCGTGTTGCTGGTCGATGACGGTTCTGCGGACGGTACCTGGTCGATCATCGAGCAGCTGCATGATGAAGACACCGGTCTGTTCCATGGGGTGAAGTTTTCGCATAATCAGGGACATCAGAACGCCGTGTATGCGGGATTGATGGCGGCATATGACCGGGGCTGCGATGCCGCTGTCTCCCTGGATGCAGATCTGCAGGATGATCCTGACGCGATCGATGAGATGGTTCGTGACTATCGTGACGGCAATGAGATCGTGTTCGGCGTGCGCAACAACCGAGATACGGATTCCATGTTCAAACGGTCGACCGCGGAGGCGTTCTATACGTTGATGTCATGGATGGGTGCGGATATCATTCCGGACCATGCCGATTACCGACTGATGAGTCGGACTGCGATCGAGGCGCTTTCGCGGTATACGGAGACGAATCTCTTCCTTCGCGGCATCGTGCCGTCGCTGGGCTTCTCCACGTCCGAAGTGTTCTATAAGCGTGGCACGAGAGCTGCTGGAGAATCCAAGTATCCGGTATCCAAGATGCTGTCGTTTGCCATGGAGGGGATTACGTCGTTCTCCGTCAAGCCGCTGCGCATCATCACTATGATTGGCATGTTATCCATTGTCGTGGGCATCGTGATGTTGGTGTACACTGTGGTTTCCGTATGTTCCGGCAATGCTGTGACCGGATGGGGGTCGCTGATGGTCTCCATGTGGCTGCTCGGCGGCCTGATATTGGTGTCGTTGGGCGTTGTCGGCGAGTACATCGGGCGGATCTATCTCGAAACAAAACGTCGTCCTCGGTACATCATCGAACGCATGGTGTAACTGGCGCACCGTGATTCCCCGTACTGGCATGCAGTCGCGGGATTGTCCCCGAATGGGCTAGCATGATTTTCTGTATTCATAACGTTGAAAGTAGGATGATATGAAGATTGCGGTTGCTGGCACAGGTTATGTCGGCCTGTCCATCGCCATGTTGCTGTCGCAGCACAACGAGGTGCATGCGTTGGATATCGTGCCCGCGAAGGTGGAGATGCTGAACGCCGGCAGGAGCCCGATCGTGGACAAGGAGATCACGGCGTTTCTTGACGGGAACAAGGACGGCAGCCGCCCGCTGGACTTCCACGCGACCCTGGATCCGGCCCAAGCCTACGGCGGCGCCGACTATGCGGTGGTCGCGACCCCGACGAACTACGATTCGGAGAAGAACTACTTCGACACCTCGAGCGTGGAGGCGGCGATCGAGGCGATCCGCGAGGTGAATCCGACCGCGTGGATCGTGATCAAGTCCACGATTCCGGTGGGCTACACGATGCAGGTGCGTGAACGGTTCAACGATCACCGGATCCTGTTCTCCCCGGAGTTCCTGCGCGAGGGGCACGCTCTGTACGACAACCTGCACCCGTCGCGCATCGTGGCGGGCGCCCCGCAGGACGACCCGGAGGCCGTGGCGGCGGCGAGGACGTTCGTCCAGCTGCTCGCGCACGGCGCCGACCCTGCGGAACTGACCCGCACGAATGCCGATGGTACGACCGGCATCCCCGAGATCGTGGTCGGGCCGACCGAGGCGGAGGCGATCAAGCTGTTCTCGAACACGTATTTGGCGTTGCGCGTGGCCTATTTCAACGAGCTGGACACGTATGCGGAAAGCCGTGGCCTGGACACCGGTGAGATCATCAGGGGCGTGTGCTTGGACCCGCGCATCCGCGACGACTACAATAACCCGAGCTTCGGGTACGGCGGGTACTGCCTGCCGAAGGACACGAAGCAGCTGCTGGCGAACTATCGCGACGTGCCGCAGAACCTGATCGGCGCGATCGTGGAATCGAACCGCACGCGCAAGGATTTCATCGCCTCGGAGATCGAAGCTCGTGTCAAGGACATTGACAGGCCGGTGGTCGGCATCTACCGACTGACCATGAAGTCCGGTTCCGATAACTTCCGCCAGTCCGCGATTCAGGGCGTGATGAAGCGGCTCAAGGCCAACGGCATCACCGTGCTGGTGTATGAGCCGACGCTGGACAAGTCTGATTTCTACGGCAGTGAGGTCACTCATGATCTTGCGTCGTTCAAGGAGCGTGCGGACGTGATCGTCGCGAATCGTTGGAACGTAGAACTGAAGGACGTCGCGGACAAGGTGTTCACCCGCGACCTCTTCCGCCGAGACTAGTTGCCGTCCCAGGATGAAGCGGAACGGCATGGCAGGGATTGCCGGCATTACGCTGCGTCCGCCGACGCCAGTACAGACGGTGTTGTGCGCGGCGGGCGCATTGACGATTGCGGTGGCTGATCGCGCCGCCGTATACGGGCGCATCGGACCGATGAATGGTGAGCTGTGGTTACGAGCCTGCAAGCTATTCGTTCTGCTCATGATGCTGTGTCTGTTGGGAGAGATGCTCATCACCCGGCAGACAGTGCTCTCTGTAGGTGCATTGGACGGGATCGCAAGACGAGAACCGCGCGATCGGAAGATCGTGCCTGCCGGTGTCGCCGCCGTCGTTCGATGGTGGCGACATAGTCCCGCCGTCCTTCATGTCGCCACGCTCACGATACTGATGACGCTATGTTGGCTGCCGTATATGCTCTGGCTGTTCCCGGGCATGATCTGGTATGACACCGGCGACCAGATCGCGCAGTTCTACGGTCACGCGGCAATGGGGCAGCCGGCCGGCGTCGTGTCTTCGCATCATCCGGTATTCGACACCATGGTGTTTGGATGGGCGGCCAAGGTAGGCGAATTATGGTTCGGTGGCTATCAGTCCGGATTGACGGTGCTGATACTCGCACAGGCCGTGCTGATGTGCGTCGTGCTCTCGTCCGCAGTGGTGTATGTACGCCGTGCCGGTGCACCGACGGGCACTGCAATTGCGGTATTCCTGTTTTTTGCCCTGTTTCCGGGCCTGCCGATGTTCTTCATGTCGTTGGTCAAGGACAGCGTGCATGCGGTGGTCTTCATGCCGTGGCTGCTGATGTATATCGAGGCATGCCGCAGTAGGTTGAGCGTTCTGCGGTCGGTGCCGTTTGCGGCCGGATTCATCGTGTTCGGGGTCCTGTCATCGCTGACGACTGCCACGGGCTTCTACATCACCGCATTATCCATGTTGGGGCTGCTGCTGGTTGGCCTGTGCTCCCGGCGTGGGGGCATGGCCGGATTGCGGTGTTTTGCCGGCGGAGCCGCCGTCATAGTGATCGTTATCGTGCAGCTGCTGTTTCCCATGGCTGCGCGAACCGTGCTGAACGTACACAAAGAGGATCCGAACCAGATCCTGGTCGTTCCCATGCAGATGACTGCACGATATGTCGTGGATCATGCGGATGATGTCACCGCCGAGGAGCGCGGCGTAATCGATGCCTTGAACAATGTGCCGGTTGAACGCATGCCGGAGGTGTACAACCCGTTCATCGCGGATAATGTGCTGCATCTGTCGCTCAAGGACCCCTCGTATATTCGCCAATACATTCAGGTGTGGTTCGCTCAGGGCGCGCGTCACCCGCAAAGCTATGTCAATGGGTTCGTCGCTTTGGAATCGGGGTGGTTCTCCTTGTGGAGAACGTCCAGCTACGACATGGCCCCCACCTCCCTGCAACGTTTGGACGAGCTGGCGCCAGGCGCCATTCCGAATCAAATACTGATGCTTGGCGAGAACGCCATCAGCCCGTCGTTCGCCGAGGTGATGAAGTACCGGGCGAATCTCGATGGGCAACGTGTCGTGAACCGTCTGTGGCATGTGGTTTCCACCATCCCTGTGCTGCGTCTGCTGACCTATACGGCGGTCTGGTCGTTCGTGCTTCCGCTCTTCCTGTTGTTCTGTGCGTTGCGATCGCGACGTAGCGGGAACTTCGGTCCGATGCTGATGGCCGCGGCGCCGCTGATCTGGTCGTTGCTGTCGTTGCTGCCGAACGCGATATCCATTCCGCTGAAGCCGACGGCGTCGCGGTACATCCTGTGGGCGCTGTATGTTGTGCCCGTGTACGTTGCGCTGCTCCGCGCCGACTCCATCGCCGGTAGCGGACTGCGTGACGCGCGGTGACGTTCCGCCACATCAATGAGAGGTGCCCATGCGTAAAGGTCTGATTCTGAACATCATCAGCAACCTGGTGTTCTTCGTGAGCGGATACCTCATCCACTACTATCTCGGCGGCCATACGTCGGCCGCCGCGTACGGCGTGGTCGGCACGATCATCACCGTGCTGGACTTCGAGTACATGTTCACCAGCAACGGCGCACGCCAGTCGCTGTCGCGCAACATCTCGTCCGGCAGATACAACGTGGGCGACGTGATCGTCAAGACGCTGGCGGTGCAGGCGTGCATCGTCGCGCTGTTCTTCGTGGTCAACTTCTTCGGCGCGCCGCTGTTCGGCACGGTGTTCAACGACGCGTCGCTTGACTTCTACTTCAAGCTCGCCGCGTTCCTGCCGATCTCCAACGGCCTGTACGTGATGATGCTCGGCATCAACGACGGCCTGCAGCGTTTCCAGTACAGTGCGTTCCTGTCCACGTTCTATCCGATCGTCAAGCTGGGTGTGATTCCGCTCATCATGTTCGTCTTTCCGCATGATCCGGTCATGGGCGTAGAGGTCGGCTATTTTTCGGCCATGGTGATCACGATCGTGCTCGGTCTGGCATTGTTGGCGCCGGTGTGGCCCAAGCTCAGGGCAACCGGCACCGAGCGCATCGCGATCGATGAGGTCGCGCACGGCGTATTGTCGTTCTCGTTCTTCTTCATCATGGCGTCGCTGGTGCTCAGCGCCGACACGCTGGTGGTCAAATCCGTGGTCAGTCCTGCATCGATGGCCGGCTACTACACGGGTGCCATGAACTTCGGCAAGACCACGTATTACCTGCTGCAGGCGTTCGCGGTCATCATCCTGCCGGTGGTGTCCGGGCTGATCGCCAAGGGCGATACCGAGCAGGCCGGGCGTAAGGCTCAGTCGCTGGTGCTGGTCGCCTTCGGATTCATCTTCCCGATGGCCGTGGTGATCTCCGCCACGAGCCGCGACCTGCTGACCACGTTCTACAAGCCGGAGTTCACGGTCGCGGCCCCTGCGCTGTCGTGCCTGGCCTTCTCGAGCTTCTTCATGGGTATGACCGTGGTGTTCAACATGGTGCTCAATGCGGAAAAGGACACGCATTTCTCGGACGTGCTGTCGATCGTTTCGTTGGTGCTGGTCATCCCGATCTTCGTGGTGAGCGCGCGGTTCGGCGGCATCACCGCGATCGCGGCCGCCAGCATGATCTGCACGTTCATCACGATGACGTTGTCGTACCTTGAGGTGCGGCGACGCATGATGGATGTGATGACGGCGAAGACCTGGATGGTGATCGGCGTCAATGCGGCGGTCTGGGCGGCGTTGTTCCTCGTCGGGCGCGTGGTGTCCATCCGGAACTTCTTCCTGCTTGCCTTGATTTACGCGGTGGTGTACTTCGCATACATCGGGGCGTTGTTCGTGCTCAGAATCGTTGATATCGAACAGCTTAAGGCCATGAAGGGCGACAAATAGGACAGGCGCGGGCGTTCCATACAGTCGGCTGTCAGGACTGCCTTTATATAATCAAAACCATCAATCATACTGACGAACGATAGAAAGAGCTCGATCATGCGGCTATTCATCCAGATCCCGTGCCTCAATGAGGAGAAGACACTCCCGATGGTCATGGAGAAGATGCCGAAGTCCATTCCGGGCATCGACGAGATCGAGGTCATGATCATCGATGACGGATGCACCGATCGCACCGTCGAAGTGGCGAAGAGCCTCGGCATCAAGCATGTGGTCAAGCACACCGGCACGATGGGCTTGGCCCGTGCGTTCCGCGACGGTGTCGACTACGCACTCAAGCACGGCGCCGACATCGTCGTCAACACGGACGGCGACAACCAGTATCCGTCCGACAAGATCGGCGATCTTGTGCGCCCGATCCTCGACGGCAAAGCCGACATCGTCGTGGGCGACCGCCAGACCTCCACGATCAAGGAGTTCAGCTGGTTCAAGAAGCGCATGCAGAGCTTCGGCTCGTGGGTGGTGAACAAGGCCGCCGGCACGCACATCCCGGATGCGGCGAGCGGCTTCCGCGCGTACTCCAAGAAGGCGCTGCTGCAGCTCAATATCGTCACCGAATTCAGCTACTGCATGGAGACGATCATTCAGGCAGGCAACAAGCGCATCGCCATCACCTCCGTGCCGATCACCACGAACAAGAAGACACGCAATTCGCGCCTGTTCCACAACATCTTCGAACACATGGGCAAATCGGCGGGCGCGATCATCCGCAGCTTCCTCATGTTCCGCGCGCATTCGGTGTTCAAGTGGTCGTCGGTCGTCTCCGCGGTGCTTGCGCTGTGTGTGTTCGTGCGGTATCTTGTGTTCTTTTTCTCCGGGGCGGGACGCGGCCATATGCAGTCCCTGCTGGTTGGCGCGATGCTGTTCACCTGGATGGTGCTTTCGCTCGCTCTGCTCATCATCTCCGAGCTGCTGCGCATCCACCGCCGTCTGATCGAGGACCAGCTCGAACGCACCAAGGAGATCGAATACAGTCCCGCAGCGCGCAAACTGTGGGCGGACGACGAGGAGAATGAGCTGCGCGACGGTCACGTCACACGGCACTGAATCGCTGGCGGTTTTGCGGCCGACCATGTGGCTGCCGTATCTTTTTCGTAAACGATGAAGTTGGAGCATATGACACAGCATCATGGATGTGCAACGAACGGTATGACGCGTCTGCGCAGGATCGTGCCTTTCGCCATTGCCGTGGCGGCAATCGTGATAATGGAGGTATTCGTCTTCAATCTGCCGTTTTGGCAGACCCGGAATCTGACCCCGGAGACGGCCGTCGAGGAGGAGCTGGGTAGCGGTCTGACCGTGCAGAATGACGGTACCTTGCTGGTGACCGATCCCAATGAAGCCTGGCGCGTGGTATCCAGCAGCGAGCCGATCAGGTACCTGTATGTGAATCCGTCCGACAGTGAACAGTGGATCCTACAGTATGGTGATGATATCCCGGAAGACGAACGGCAGCCGCTTTCCGTGGTGTGGCAATATTCCACCAAGAAGGCGACCGACGGTGATTGGTATGCGGCTTCGGCGCTTCAGGGATATTCTCCGGCAGCACCGTCTTCACGGTACTCCCGGGTAGACAATGGGGCGGTCAAAGTCAGGATACGTTATGTCACCTTCGTGAACGCACGCATTCCTCACACCACAATCACTGCCAATCCGAATATTCCGATGCGGTTCAGCAAACTGCGGTTGGGCATCGAGATACTGGTCGCACTGATCATCCTCGCATTCCGTCCCGGTTCGTCGCTGTACCGGAGAAAGATGGAACTGCGCAGAGTAGTCTGTTGGGCGCCGATCGCTGTGCTGACCGTCATCGAGGCGGCGTTCGCGCTCGGTCTGGTGTTCGTGACCTCGGCGCCGGAGCGCGTGAACCCCGAGTATTGGTCCGGCATCGGATCATTCTGGGCCATCGACCAGTACCAGCGTCTTGCCGACGCGCTCGTGCACGGACGCGTAAATCTTGATTATGCCGTGAATCCCGCACTCGCGGCGATGTCCAATCCGTACGATGCCGGAGGACGGTTCCAGCTGGCGTTCGCCAATCCTGATGTTCCAGTGTATTTCGACGTGGCCTTCAAGGACGGCCAGTACTACAGCTATTTCGGTGTGGTGCCGGTGCTGTTGCTGTACGTTCCCTACCTGCTGGTGACCGGCCACGCGTTGCTGACCAGTCGCGCGATTATGGTGTTCGTTGTCCTGACCACGGTGTCCAGCACTATTCTGGCGGTGCAGCTCGCACGCCTTGTCACGCGTCGGGGGAGTGCGGTTTCACTCGGCGCGGTGATGCTCGGATCCGTGTGCATGTTCCTCGGAAACGTCATTGCCATTGTCGTACCATATGGCTTGTTCTACCCAATTCCGCAGGTATGCGCCGTGATGTTCGGCATGCTGGGATTGTCCTGTTGGATCGAAGCGAAGATACGTGGCCTAAGCAAGGTGTGGATCGCGTTTGGATCGCTGTGCATGGCGTTGACCATCGGCTGCAGGCCTCAGGTGGTGCTTGCATCCCTGCTGGCGTTGCCGCTGTTCTGGAATGACATCGTGACGTTGTGGCAGGAGGGTTGGCGGAGCCTGCGTGCGTTCGGACGCGAGGCCGCCGTATGGCTGTGCGCTGCCGTGCCGTATGCGCTCGTCATCGCCGGACAATTTGCGTATAACGCGGCCCGGTTCGGCAAAATCACCGATTTCGGATCGAACTATAACCTGACCGGCTATGACATGACGCACAATGAGGTCGGCATCAGCCGGTATATATCCTTCTTCTTCTATTATTTCTTCCAGCCGCCGAACCTGTCGGGCCGGTTCCCGTTCGTCAACGAGGTGCTGTGGCCGACCGTCACCTTCCGCTCGTATCACTACAATGTGGGCAGTTATTTCCTGGCGATCGCGCCGTTCGCCCTGATCGTGTTCACGGTGTTCGCATGGCGCGCCGCCATGCGGCGGATCCAGGTGATGGGACTGTACGTCGCATCGGGTATTGCCGTGTTCATGATGTTCATTGTCAATTCGCGAGCGAACGGCGTTGACTTCCGATATACGATCGATTTCGGATGGCTTATCGTCGTTGCGATGCTGCTCATCGTATACGTTGCCGATGCAACTACCCGAGATGTCGGTGATGATGCGGCTGACGAACTGTCGAATGTCGGTTCCTCTGGTGGGGCATCGGGTATCGTTGCATCGTCCTTGCGCAGGATCCTGCACACGAATGTGTTCGGTTTCCTGACGCTCGGTATCGTGCTGTCGCTGCTGATGACGGTGTTCAAGCAGTGCATGGCCAGTGCGACGAACCTTGTCCCGACCATGAACATGGATGTGGACCGTTGGTGGGACATGGCTTCGTGGTTCATCTTCCTGCAATAGATGCCGCGCATCGGTCTGCTGAAGATCGATGCGGGCTACTATGATGTTTTCTCGGTCATACTGCACGCTCGTCTGTAAGGTAACGCATGTCTCAGATCAAATTCGCCAATATCCTGCTGGAGAGGAACCCGCGCTCGCTGAGCTATCCTTCCCTGTACTGCAAGGCCGACGGCCCGGTCATCGAGGATGAGACAGCCGCGGATGGCTCTTGGCTGCTCTACGCCAAAGGCGAGTACGACTTCTCCACCTACTTCAACTCACTGTCGGTGCAGAAGCTGCGCAAGTACACAAACGCGTCCCGGTTTTTCCTGCACCTCGAGCTGAAGGGCGCCGTAGCCCACGTTCTGCAGACCAAGGGCGGCGTGTTTTCCGCGCATCCGGAGCCGGTCGAGGCCGTAACGGCGGACTTTCCGGCGTCTGACGACTGGCAGAGTGTCGATCTCGAACTGGAAGTGGACGACGACGCCGTGCTGGTCGGATTCACCATCGTCACCGAAGGTCGAGTCGCCATTCGGAATAGCTACTATTCACTGGAATACGACGGTGAGCTGCGTCCCATCGAGCTGGTGCTGGCAACCACCACGTTCAAGAAGGAAAGCTTCATTGAGCGCAACATCGGTCTGGTCAAGGATCAGATCCTCGGCTCCGGCGAAGACATCGCTGATCACTTCCACATGTACGTCATCGACAACGGCCGTACCCTCGACGCCGACACGCTGAGTGACGAGCACGTCACCGTGCGCCCGAACCAGAACGTCGGTGGTGCCGGTGGCTTCACCCGCGGCATGATCGAAGCCATGGAGCAGCCGGTGCCGGCCACGAACATCCTGCTTATGGATGACGACGTGGCCGTCTCTCCGGAAAGCATCAAGCGCACCTACAATCTGTTGCGGCTGCTCAAGCCCGAATACCATGACGCGATGATCTCCGGCGCGATGCTCAATTACGAAATCGGCGAGGACCAGTGGGAAGACACTGGCTGGATGACTCCGGAAGGCACGTTCTCCCCAGCCAAACCTGGTCTGCGCCTTACCAAGTACGAGGACGTCATCTTCAACGAGACGTTCAAACTGCCGAAGGTCATCCGCGAAAGCCACCAGCGTTACGCCGCATGGTGGTACTGCTGCATCCCGATCAGCGTCATCAAGGAGAACGGTTTGCCGCTGCCGGTGTTCGTACGCTGCGACGACGCCGAGTACGGCGTGCGCTGCGGCAAGGAGTTCATCACGATGAACGGCCTGTGCATCTGGCACATGTCGTTCCACGTGCGTTACAATGCGGCCGTTGAGCGGTACCAGACCACGCGCAACACGATGATCGCCCAGTGCACCACCGGTTTTGCGCCGAAGTCCGACTTCATGTACGAGCTGCATAACAACATTCGCCTCGAGCTCAAGAAGTTCGGCTATGAGAACGCCGAGCTGTGCCTCGACGCGTTTGAGGATTTCCTCAAGGGCCCGAAGTTCATTGCTCAGCCCGGCGCCGCAGAGAAGGCGTTCATGGACGCCAACAAGCACAAGGAGAAGATGGTCTCCTTCGAGGAGGTGCAACGACGTGCCGAGGAGCTCGGCATCGAAGGTTTTGACCTGAGCCAGATCGACCGTCAGCTCGTCGATGGCGACAAACCGCGCACCCGCTTCGAGCGCCTCGAGGATTACGTGACCAACAACGGCCAGCGCTTCTTCAAGTATGAGGGCGAAGGCTACGCGGTCATCCCGGTGCTCGGATGGACGTACCCGGCCGGTGCGATCCACAACAAGAAGTACCTCATCGTTATCGACTGGTACAACAAGAAGGGTGCCATCCGAGTCAAGGATCCCAAGCGCTATGCGGTCATCGCCAAGCGCTACGAACGCGACCTCAAGTACTACAAGAAGAACATCGAGCGTTTGCGCAAGGAATACTCCGCTGCGCGCGAAGAGTTGACCTCCGTCAAGTACTGGAAGCACTATCTCGATATGGACTGATCGTCTTCGGCAGTACCGGACGATTCCGCTGCAGGCAATGGGGTGGGTGGCTGACGGGCCGCCCACCCCATTGCGTTTATCACGCGTGAATCCTGAATCCGAGGCAGCGCCGGAACAGCAGATCGCCCGTTGCCGCCAGACCGTCCGCGGCCAGCGGCATAAGCATCAGGGCGAAGGGGAAAGTGTAGACGCTTTTCGCTTCCCAGAGCAGGAAACATCCGAAACCGCCCAGCAGAATCATCGCAAGGAACAACATCGTATCCGAGCGGGTCGTATCATCGTTCGGCTGCTGCATCCAACGCCGATGCAATCCGGTTGCCATACCGACGCCGGCAAACGTATATACGACGGTCTGATGAATGTTGGCGAAGGACAGCGCGATCGTATTGCTTCGTCCGAAGAACAGCAACGATGCGATGGGACCATTGCTCCGACGCTCGGCCAAAGCCGAATAATACAGTGTCTGATAGGTGGGTTCCGCCCATTCCGAGGCGAGTTTGTTGACGACAAACGAGACTGCGGATAGCGGGTTGGCGGCGAAACCATGCAATGCGGCGGCAATGGTCGCATTGGCGGCCTGCTGCATCAAGACGGTGTCTCCGCCGGTCCTCCGATACACCTGAATCGCCTCGTTATACCACCATCCCGGCATGGTCGTATAGGTGCTGTTCTGCGTCAGTCCGATGGCGATCCAGGAGGATTGGGGAAGTCCCGGGCCAAAGTGCTGACCTACCGCATGCTCGACAATCAGCAGGGGAATGACCGACGCCTTGTTCGCCGCGTACAACAGAGCGAATGTGACGGGAACCATCCAATACCGTCGGTCGCGGATCGCGCAGATGCCCAGCACCAGCGCATAGGCGATCACAAACAGGATCACGGTTCCTTTGATCATGACGGCCACGGCCCCGATCACGAAGCACAGCACGATCCACGCCATGCAGGCGAGGCTGGATCGCTGCCGTACGGCCCGTAACGCAGCCATCAGCGACAACATCACGAAGAACAGTCCGGCAGTATTCGGATATATGAACGCCGCCGACGTGACGAACGGCATCGAAGTCATGATCAGCAGCGTCTCCATGCGCTGTCCCTGCTCGGAAAGACCGAGCGCGGCCCCGATACGCTGCAGCATATATCCGATGCCGCCCAGCATGATCGCGTTGATGATTTGAAACGCGAACAGATTGCCTGTGCCGAACAGTTTGAAGACTAGGGCGAACCACAGCATCGCGCCGGTCTGGAACGGATACCAGGAGAAATAACTGTAGGTGGACAACAAAGAGTCGGGCTGTGGAACGAATTCAGCGACCTTGCCTTCGACCAAGGCGTTGGCGGCGTTGATCAGACTGGTCGAATCGCTGTAGTCGTAGACTTTCCCGGTGATGTTCAAAGCCGTGATCCACAATACGGCCATGGACAGCGTATATATGCCGGTGAACAGTCCCAGTCTCGTCTTCGGAATGATGCTCGTCCATAGTCTGGCGATGACGATGACCACGGCGCTCAAGATTATGACCCCTAATATGAACCACATGGATGGCAGGCCATGATGCAGCGTCATTCCCTCGCGGAACACGCGTCCCAGCTTCGGATCGTCGACAGGATTGAAATACCCGGTTGACAGGATTGACAGCACTGCAAGAAATATCAGTACCGCCAGTGCCAAGGCAAGAGTGGCCACCTGCAGCGTGGTCGAAACTCGCGTCGAGAGCGGAGCGGCGGTGTGATCGAAGCATGAACGATGGTGTCGCACGAAATCCTTATGATAACGGCCACTTCGGATGTGTTCGATATGATGGCAGGCAGAATGGCCGATGATGACACGACGGTGGTGTGACCGCGTGCCGCCCGGTATGGGCCGCACGAACCCCGTGCGAGGGAGGAAGACATGGCGGAATGGCGGCATGCCGCTTGCCAAGCGGTGATATCCAAGCTGGCAGAAATCAAACTGGAACTGCTCTACGGCATGGTGACTGTGGTGTCGGGACTCATACTCATCTGCAATGACCGATATCCGGCGCGCAATGACCGCGGCACGCATTGGCGGCGCGCCCAGCAGATCGCATCCGGCCAATGGCTGCCGCAGCCCAGCCCTGACGGCCGTGATCTATGGGGCTGGTACAACCCCGATGGCGTGTTTGAAGCGTTCAACAACACTGCGGTGAACTCGCCGTTTGCATACTATCCGTCGCTCGTCGCCGGTTTCATCAGACAACACGATTTCGCGCTTGCATCCGTGGTGACATTGCTCTGTTCGACGATAGCGGTGATCGCGGCCATCCGCCTGGCGGGGAGTGCGCGATATGCCGTCGCCGCGGTCGCGCTGCTGCCGACGGTGTTCTTTTCGTTCACGTTTCCGACGGCGGATGCGGTCACCAATGCCGTATCGCTGCTGATCATGGCGTATGTGTTCCGATGCCGGCAGTGCAGCCGTTTGACATGGCCGCACATCATCGGCCTGTCCGTGCTCGCCGTCGCATGCTGCCTTTCGAAAAGCACATGCGTCATGTTGCTGTTGCCCGTGGTGATGCTGGGATTTGCCGCGGATCCTGACGCAGAGGAAGGCCGCCGAAGATTCCGCTGCGACTGGCGTGTGCTGATTCCTGCGGCTTGCGGATCGGCGGCGTTTCTGGCGTGGACGAGTCGCATTGGTGACATTCCGCCTTTGATCGGGTCGAATTTCGACCTTGCGCAGTATCAGGAGGCCAAGCGGCTGCTCCTTGGTCATCCGGCTGATTTCGTGCGCACGTTGTGGGTCACGTTGATTCAGCCGCTTGATCTGAATGCCGAGTTTGATCGGCATAATATGGCGCGCAACCTTCAGCTCTTCACCGGAACGGAAGACACCATGCTGCCCAATTCGGTGATGCTGTGTGTGCTGCTGGCATGCGTGTTGCTGGCTCTGAAAGGGAGCGGCTTCACGCGCATGCTGCTACCCAGTGATCGTGCGGCGTTGGTGTTGACGGTCATCGGTTTTTACGTACTGACCTGTGCGGCGATGATGCTGGTGGGACGTGGCGTCGTCTTGACCGCCGATAGATTGGGGACGTACGCCGACGGCATGCAAAGCCGGTATTTCGTCCCAGTTCTTGTCCCGTTGCTCGCGTTGCTGCCGGATTTCGGGTTGCGCGTGCGCAAGACGATTACACTGAACATGTGGATAGGCGGACTGGTCGTCTGCGGCTATGCGTTGCTGCTGTGCAGTCATCTGACCGAATTCGTCATCGTATGAGGGGTGCCGTGGTCGTGTCGACGGCACGATGGTGGCAGGTGTGGCATGCAGCCATCCACTCGGGAAGAAGGCCGGTATGAAGAAGCGTACTCTACGGGTTGCCGTTGCATTGCTGGTAGGAATGCTCACGGTCCACGTGCCGTTCGCGTATGCGGATACGGCCGAGACGGCTCCCGCATCCGCCGTCACGTTCGTCTACGGTACACCAAGCGGCCCGTGGTACCGCGATGTGCGTATCGGCAGCGCTTCAGCCGACGACAATGCGGGTGGCGACACGGACGGTCGGTTGTCCGCAGAAGACGATGCGATGGTGCCGTCGGTTGCCGTCACCGCGCACGGATTGGACGCCGGCGTGACATATTGTGCGAATCTCAACCAGTTCTCCGACCCGCGTACGTATTACAGCGACGGATATGACGGCTCATGCGCCGTTGCCGACGCGACGGGATCGGCGGTATTCCGTATCCGTCTCGTGGCGGGCACCACCGATTGGGAGACGCTTTCACCATACGTGCACGATGGCGTGATCCAACTGTATGCACACGTGGCGCGCAAAGACGGGATCGTCAATGGCATTGCCGCCCCCGTCGCATCTGATATGGCGGGCGTATCCGTTCCCGTGGCATCGGTTTCCGATCTGGTGACGCTCGCAGAACCTCGTTTGAGCGTTACGGACGGTGTGGTGACGGTACGGTACGACTACCGTGTGCACACGGCACTCGCCAAGGTCGTCGCAGGCTCCTGTATCGCGTTCGATGCGTTCCGTATGACGGATCTCATGGTGACGGACAAAACGAATGCGCAGTACCTGTATCTCGACACCGTAGATCCGCTGACCAATGAGACCGCGTATTGCGGTGGAACCGATGACGCCGACGCGACGAGCGTCACGGTTTCCGCCGATACCGGCAAAGGATCCGTCACGTCAGTCGAGCCACGTACCAGCGAGACATTGCCGGTCGCCGATTATCGGTACCGACGCCTGTGGGTCGCATCGCATCCGTCGGTGGTTGCAGACGGTGGGAACCATATGGTATCGGACTCGGTGCAGGTGACGGATACTGCTGCGGTGGCTGACTCACGTGGCACGACGGTGGAGAACGCGGTGCGCACGGTCATCCGTGCCAACCGCGGCGTGGCGAATGAGCCATTGGCGTCGGTGCGTGCCTCGTTGCAGTTTCGGTTTCGTGATGGATCGTATGTGGCGTTGCCATTCGTTGCGGTAACGACGGATATCTCGCAGGTCGCAGATGAATCGCTGGGTAAGTGCACGGCATCGTTCGATGACGTGACCGCGGCCACTCCGCATGCGGATGATATTCGATGGCTCTCGTGCCGCGGCATCGCCGCCGGTTGGACTGATGCCGCCACAGGCGCGGCCGTGTTCCGTGGCATGAGTCCTGTGAAACGTCAGGATATGGCCGCGTTCCTGTACCGTTTGGCAGGATCTCCGCTGTTCGACGAGACGAAGGCCGATAATCCGTTCGTGGACGTGGACGACGGCACCCCGCACTGCAAGGAAGTGCTGTGGCTGGCGGCTGCCGGCATTGCCGAGGGGTGGACGGAAGACGACGGTTCCAGAACGTTCCGCGGCGACGCCACGGTGAAACGTCAGGATATGGCCGCGTTCCTGCGGCGGTTCGCAACGTATATGGGCGCGAATCCTTCGCTTGGCAACGGCATGACGTTCGCTGATGTCGATGCGCAGACACCGCATGCGGAGGATATCGTATGGCTGGCGCGTGCCGGCATAACGACCGGTTGGCTGACGAAGAACGGCGCGCATGAGTTCCGCGGCGGCAGCATGATCCTGCGTCAGGACATGGCCGCGTTCCTGCGTCGTGTGGGATCCGGCGTATGACGATGACAATGTGCGTTCAAGATCAAGGCAGTACGGCATCTGTGACTGGAAGGGGACGGTTCTCTGTGACCCATCGTGGCGGGACCGACCGCGCTTTATAATGATGCTGTCCGACATGAGAGAAGAGAAGGGACGTATTCGATGATGAAGAGATCAAGCCGTAACGGTGCGGGTGTAGCCCGCGATATGAGAGCCGTTGGCACTGTCAAACGTGTGGTGAAAGCGGCGGTGGCCTCCCTTGCCGCAGTGACGTGCATGGCTGCGATGGCGGTGCCTGCACAGGCGAAATGGGTGCTGTACATCGAGAACTCTTGCATGTGGGTTGATGATCCGACGGTCGGCGAAGACATATGCCCGGGTGCATTCGCCAACGCATCTCCGGCATTTGGCGCGAAAAAGAGCAACATACAGTACAAGGGTTATGACCATTTCCGTGATTTTCGCGGCGGATTGTCGGTGAAACGTCAGGATATGGCCGCATTCCTGTACCGTTGGGCTGGCTCTCCGGCCTTCACCCCGTCCGCGAAGGACAAGGCGTATTTTGCGGATGTCACCAGTGCGACGCCGCATGCGAAGGAGATTTGGTGGATGGCGTCGAAGGGCATCTCCACCGGGTGGCAGCGTGCGGACGGTTCCCGCGTATACCGGGGCATGGGCGCTGTGGTGCGTCAGGACATGGCGGCGTTCCTGCATCGCCTGGTCGGAAGCAACGGGCCCAAGGTGGATGCTCCGTCACAGATCTCGTTTACGGACGTGAACGCCGACACCCCGCATGCGGAGGATATCGCATGGCTGGCGTCCGTCAACGTGACCGAGGGATGGAAGCAGTCCAATGGTGCTCATGTGTTTCGCGGTACGCGGGCGATCGTGCGTCAGGATATGGCCGCGTTCCTCAATCGTCTGGCCGGCATAGATCTCAACTCGCTCGACGCGTTCACCGATTCGTACTGGAGTGGTTATCTGTCGCTTTCGGGAGACAACATCACCAATGCGGTGTTCGTGGACGTCAGTGACCGCACGCCTCATTGGAAAGAGATCGCATGGATGATGTATTACGGCATCTCCCTAGGATGGCCGCATAAGCGTCCGACCGGTCTTTCGACATGCAGTGCCAAGGATTACGGGAAGATCAACGTCCTTACTTTCGGCAATCCTCCTTCCAGTCGTAAGGAATTCGTCAACCGTGCGGGAGTCACCGAATGCAGGCCGGACGGATACTGGTATCCGGTCATGTACCACAGCATCGATGAGGTTCCAAGCAACATTGTCTTCGACTGATCATGCAGTGAAAGAGGCTCGGAGATATTTTCTCCGAGCCTCTTTCACTATGTCGGGACGCCGTTATTCGCAGGCTACGCCGTCGCCGTCACGATCGAGTCCGGGACGATATCCCGGCTGGCCGCGGTGGAGCGGGGCCTTGCCGGCGGCTTTCACCTCGGCGCAGTTCTTGTAGTACACGTCAGACGGCGTGGCATCGGTGTTATCGGAGCCTCCCTTGCCGAGTTCGGCAAGCCGGTGCAGGAACGCGGCCATATCCTGACGAACCACCGAATTCGTGCCGCGGAAGGTCTTGGATCCGTCCTTTTCGGTCCAGCCGGTTGTTACGCCGGTGCGGGCCAGCCATGCGATGTCAGCCGCATGCGGCGTCAATACGTTCACGTCCTTGAACGACACGCTCTTGCCCAACGCTGGCTTGAGCTTCATATGGTTCGCGAGCCGATGCAGGAATGCGGCCATGTCCTGACGTTTCACCGCGTTCATGCCGCGGAAGGTCTTGGATCCGTCCTTTTCGGTCCATCCGGTCGTCACGCCCGTCGACGCGAGCCACAGGATCTCCTTGTAGTGTGGGGTCTTCGACGTGACGTCGCGGAACGGGTTCTTCGCCTTGCTGGCATCGAATGTCGGGGAGCCTGCCAGACGGTACAGGAACGCGGCCATATCCTGACGGACCACTGCGTTCATGCCGCGGAACGTATAGGTGCCGTCCTGTTCCTTCCATCCGGTCGAAATGCCTTCCGTGGCCAGCCACTTGATGTCGGAGACGTGTGGCGTTTTCGAGTTCACGTCGCGGAAGGAGATGACGGCGGATTCTGAATTGCCGCCGGAATTACCGGGCTTGCCGGTGTCCGAGTCGTTCCCGGAATTGTCTGGCTTGCCGGTGTCGGGGGCACTTGGCTTGCTGGTGTTCTGCTCGACCTTCTTCCATTGCGCGTACAGCGTCATCGAACCGTTCGCGCCGGCCATGTCGCCTGGTTCGTACGCCGTGCCGTTGCCGTCCTTCGCGGTATTCCAATTGACGAACGTGTACCCGCCACGGGTGAACCCGTTTTGTGCCACGTTGAAATACGGCATGTATTGGTCGAGCTTCTGCGCGGCTGTGGAGCCGCCGGTGGCGCCGTTGCCGTCATAGGTGACGACAGCCGGTATGTTGGTCACATCGATCTTCGCGTGCAGCACCTGACCGTTGCCGATCGCGTACGTGTATGTCACCGTACTCGTCAGATCCTTCAGCGTCGTGCCGGACAGCGTCGCTCCCTTGACATCGCTGACTTTGGTCGCATCGAACCATGGCACCAACGTCCTCATGTCGACCGAACCGGACTTGGGGTAGCTCAGCTCGTATCCGCGCTCGTACGGATCCCACCCCTGTACCGGCTGCCTGTCCTTGTTCTGATCGTTGGTGAACGTGATGCCCGAGCCGGCCTTCAGCGCCAGCAGCGGGTTGTAGTCGATCCACGAGCTGGTGATGTTCGCGTATGGAGACAGGTCGAGCGAGGACAGATGGTTGCCTGCGACGTTGAGCGTCTGCAATTTGGGGTTGTGCGAGACGTCCAGTGACGTGAGTCCAGCCATGTTCGCGGCGAAGAACCACAGGTCCGGGTTATGCGACAGGTCGACCTTGGTGAGGTTGTGGCTGTTGCACAGGCTGACGGACTGCAGTTTGGGGTTGTGCGACAGGTCGATGCTGGACAGGTTGTTCGAGTACAGATTCAGGTTGCGCAGATTCGGGAAGTATTCGATGCCCTTGGCATTGTGGACCTTGACCGAATCGGGGTCACTGGGCGTTTTCGCCAGCTGGATGTCGACGAACAGGTCGGCTTCGATGGCGCTCAGTGCATTGTCGTGGTTGAGATCCGCATGCTGCTGCACGTAGGCGCGCAGTACGGGATCCGGGAACGTGGTCACGTCGATCGGGGTTCCAGCATCTGCGGCCATCGCCTGGGCGGGAGCCGTCAGCATGGCTATGACCGCCGCGATTCCTAGATATCGTGAGATTGTTCTCATGATGCTCCTTCTTTCTTCCGTCGTTATCCACCCTACTCCGGATCCGTGCGACGGATACTATGCAAGACTATGCAAGACGTGATGATTTCCGGCTGCAGCGCTGTCATCGTCCTTGGACATTGGGTACCGGATACATCCATGACGTATCCGCAAGATCCACACCCGATATGGTGTCGGGATCGATGATGCCCGATGAGGTATACGGTGTCGCGTTGAAGTAGTAGCTCACTCCCTTATAGACCACAACCATTTTGTAATGGTTGTTCTTCCATTCCTGAGACCCGTACGGATAATCGCCGTACATGCTTCTGGCCGGTTCGTCCCACCCGCCGATACGATTGGCGATCTCGGCCAACACAGCCGGTGAGACATAGGAATCCCACGTTTTTCGTATCCAGAACGGTTGATCGGACGCTCTGTCGCCCAATGCAAGATCGACCGGCATCAGTTGCCCGTCATCGCCGCGCATGCTGAGATAGTAGGTGAATCCCGCATCGTCCCGTAGATAGTCGGTGATGGCGTCCATCTTCTCGACAGGAGTCATGGTTGCGGTCGAGTGTCGGGCGATGATGCCATCGATCCACGCGGTTTCCTCCTTGTCGTAATCGCTGGCCGTCAGCGTGAATTGCCGTACTGATTGGATGGTGTCCTTGCCGTCGGCGCTCGACCAGCTGAAATCGTATTCGTTGGTCGGGTCGGGAACGTCCAATGTGCCCACGAAGCCGCCGGGAGCCTTCCGCAGCTTGTGGACGTAACCGTCGTCGGTGCAGTCGATATTGGATTTGGAGAGATCCAGATAAGCGCAGGCGTCGGCGCCGCTCAGGTCGACGAAGGTCGTTCCGTTGATGGTGACGTTCAGACTGTCCGGATTCGGATCGTTCGTTTTCACATAGATGAAGACGCTGTCGCCGTAGATGCCGTCCTTTGCGTAATTGCGGAGGAAATAGAACTGATAGTCGTACACTGATTCCACGGTGCAACGCAGCGTGGAGTTCCCGATACGCGCCGTGATGGTCGCCGTTCCGCCCTGTTTGGCGGTCAGCAATCCGTGTGCGTCAACCGATACCACACCGGGTTTGTCACTGGACCATCGGGCCGCGTCGAGATTCTTGTTATCGAGTTGAACGGTTTTCCCGACCTGCATGCGCATGCTGGGGCCGTTGTCCCACGGCACTGGATTGACAGTTACGTAACGTGTGACATCGGCCTGATTACCCGCGCTGTCTGTCACCTCGTATTCCACCGTGAACAGGCCCGCGGTCGTGACGTCCACGTTGTTGGAGACGATGCGGATTTGGTTTGTAACGTTGCCATCGTGGTTGTCTGTCGCCGTGACTCCGGCCATGGGGTCGAATTTCGTGTTGAAGTCAAGGGTGATGTTCTGCACGCCGCTGAAGATGGGGGCTTCCGTGTCTGGTTCGGCATCGGGAGTCGTTGGTTTGTTTGGTTTTGTTGGTTCGCTTGGCTGCGATGGCTTGTCGGGTTGTGATGGTTTGTCAGGAGTTGTCGGTTTGTCGGGCTGCGGTGATTGGGCAGTCAGTACGTTGGTGTTCATTCTGTGCAGGAAGGCGGCCATGTCCTGGCGCACCACCGGCCTCATGCCACGATACGTCCTCGAACCGTCCCTCTCCGTCCAGCCCGTCGTCACGCCCGTCTTCGCCAGCCACGCGATGTCAGCGCTATGCGGAGTGGAAGCGGACACGTCCCCGAACGCGACGTCTGCACCCAGCGCCGGGCTGGCCTTCTCATAATCGGCCAGACGACGCAGGAACGCGGCCATGTCCTGGCGCACCACGCTGTTCATCCCGCGGAACGTCCTCGAACCGTCCCTCTCCGTCCAGCCGGTCGTCACGCCCGTCGACGCGAGCCACAGGATCTCCTTGTAATGCGGCGTCTTCGACGTGACGTCACGGAACGGGTTCCCCGCCTTCGACTCGTCGAACGCGGGACTGCCCGCCAGACGATACAGGAACGCCGCCATATCCTGACGCTTCACACTGCTCATCCCACGGAACGTGGCAGAGCCATCGGCCTCCCTCCAACCGGTCGAGATACCCGCGGAGGCCAGCCACTCGATATCATCCACATGCGGCGTCGACGACGACACATCGCGGAAGGAAGATGCCGCAAATGCCGCCGGAGTTTCGACCATAACCATGGTCGCAGAAATCATCACGGCGAATAGCGCCGCTGATATACGATGATGTACCCTCATCACGCTCTCTCCAATCATTCGGTGTCGGCGTACGACGCTGTACGTTCGTCCATAGCTAGTATACGTCGTCGGCATATCGAGGCTCGTCTGCCCGAGTTCCCAATAGAAACACAACACGTACAATGAGACTGCGAGTGATGGTCATGAAGAAAGGTTTGGCTTATGCGTCAGCATCGCAGGATTTCATTGGCATGGCGACGTGCGGCAGATGTGGTTGCGGTCATGGCGTTGTCTCTGACCGGTATGGCGGTGGCTGCTCCGTCCTCGTATGCCGATGGTGCCGATGTGTCATCCGAACAGACGACCCGCGCGAGCGGTGCAACGTACCGCATCAACCGGCAACTGGCTTCCGCCATCGACTATTATCGGGCCAACGTCAAGCAGTACCAATCGATGCTGTATACGCCGAACTTCGCAGAACATCCGGTGCGTACGGCTGTTAATGGTATGTCGGAAACGATATCGTTCCACGATGCGGTCGATTCGACCGATGCCACGGCCGATCGGTACTACACCACGTACACGTACACGCTGAAGCCTGGTCGTACGCTTGCCGTGAGCGTGTCCAACGCCGATGACGATGACTTGGAAAGTTGGCGTATGTTCACCCTCGCTTTGCACCAGTCCGGAGTTCCCGCAGATCGTGCTGATTCGCTGGTCATCCATGATCGTATCGGCGGCGGACGATACTGGGGCACGACGCGATCATTCTCCGGCGGATTCCGATGGGCCTTGGGCAGTCGCAGGCAGTCCGCCGCTGACTGGCTGAAGAACGGCAGCGGCAATGTCCAATATGCTTCGGTCTACAATCGAATCTGCGCGTTGCTGGGGGCGCCGCAGAACGTCGGAGGAGCCGGCTCTGTCGGTACGATCAAGCAGTGGCAGGACTATGAGATGCTGAGCGCCAAGAACTCCACCGATGTTGATCAAACCATTACCGTGTCGGTACTGCCCGGCGTGTTGTCCCGTCCTGGTTCCCGTGACGGCTCGTGGCGTGTGACCTTCACCGAGCGGACGTTCGCCGACGTGACATGGTCCACGCCGCATGTGGATGATATCGAATGGCTGGCGGGCAGCGGCATCAGTTCCGGATACGAGGACGGTACGTTCCATGGCATGACTTCCGTGTACCGGCAGGACATGGCCGCGTTCCTGTACCGTCTGGCGGGTTCGCCGGCGTTCGATGTGTCTCGGGTCGGCAATCCGTTCTCTGATGTAACGCCACAGACCCCGCATTACAAGGAAATCCTGTGGCTTGCCTCGACCGGTATCTCCGCGGGTTGGGATACGCCGCGCGGCAAGGAGTTCCGGGGCATGGCTTCGGTGAAGCGGCAGGATATGGCCGCGTTCCTGCATCGTCTGGCCGATTACCAGAAGGCCGCCCCTGCGCTTGGGACGCCCGTATCGTTTCGTGATGTGACGACGAAAACGCCGCATGCGGCAGATATTGCATGGCTGGCCCGCACGGGCGTCACCGCCGGATGGCCTGATGGCACGTATCGTGGCATGAACGCCGTGGTGCGCCAGGATATGGCTGCGTTCCTGCACCGGATGAAGACGAACGTACTGAAGTAGTGTTTCTCATTGGCATGTACGCAGACATGCCAGCGTGTTTGAACGTCGAGCGCAAGAAATTCGGGAAATGAGCCCATTCGTCCCGAAATTCTTGCGCTTAGATTGACTCAGTGCAAGAAATTCGGGAAAAGTGGCGCATGCTCCCGAATTTCTTGTGCCAGGCTGGGCTGAGTGCAAGAAATTCGGGACGATAAGTTTGTTTTCCCGGGATCCTTGCACTGACGGATGGGGGGCAAAGAATCCATGTTTCGCCGTGTGGACAAGGGGGATGCGCTATGATAGGGGGGGGGTATGGCGATGGCGCCATATATCACAATGGAAAGGAAGATTCCATGCAAAGCATCAAGAAGGCGTTGGGGGCCGCAGCGGCAGTAACCGCATCGGTTGCGATGCTGGCCGGCGGTGCGCCGGTCGCGTTGGCGGCAGATGTAACCGGTGACATTCCCATCGACGAGACCTATTTTCCCGAAGATGGGTTCCGGACATGCATCGAAGAACCGCAAAACGGTGATCCGATTGACGCCGATGAGGACGGCAGGCTGAGCGTCACGGAGCGGAACGCCGTCACGATCATCTCATGCACGTATGCCGAGGGAAACGATCTGTCGCAGGTGCTGCAATGGTTCCCCAATCTGGAGGAGCTTCAGATCCCGCGCCCTTCGGCGATTGACGTATCCCACAATCCGAAGCTCGTATCACTCGAGGTGTCCGGCGTGGCCGGTGTCGGCGGTTTCGACTCAATTGACCTGTCGCATAATCCTCAATTGAAAAAACTAGATCTGAGCGATAACGAGCTGACGACATTGGATGTATCACACAATTCGAAACTCACCGAGATGTATTTGGATGGCAACCAACTGACGTCGCTTGACCTGTCGCATAATCCGGCGTTGGAAACGCTCTGGGTACAGGACAACCAGCTGACGACGCTGAATATGCCGAATAATCCAAAGCTTACCCAGTTGAATGCGGATGGTAATGCGATCACCTCGATTGATGTGACGCATAGTCCCTCCCTTGTCGATATCGATCTGCGTGATAGTCCGCTGACGTCGATTGATGTGTCGAAGAATCCGAAACTGGAGAGCTTGGATTTGAACGCCACCCATCTTACATCCCTGGACGTGTCGAAGAATCCGAAGCTCGCGTTCCTCGATGCAGGCATCAATAAGCTGTCTCAGCTGGACGTGGCCAAGAACACGAAACTTGAATATCTGGACGCTTCCCACAACGAGTTGCAGTCCTTTACCGCGCCGCAAAGTTCCGCGTTCACCACATTGGATGTGTCGGGCAATAAGCTGACGTCGCTTGATGTATCGCGTAGCGCCGCACTGGCACGGCTCAACGCATCTGACAATGCGTTGAGCTCGCTTGACGTATCGCATAATGCCGCGCTGAGATCGCTGTATGTGGCGAACAACAAGTTGCGGTCATTGGATACGACGCGCAATACGAATCTTTACGTGCTCCAGGCGGAGAACAACTCCCTCACGGCGTTGGATCTGTCGAAGAACGAGACTTTGGCTGGCGCTTCGTCTTCGCGCTCGGCCGCCGAGGCATCCGGCGCCTATGTAGATGGCAATCCGCTGGTGGCGTTGAAGCTCCCGACCGCATACCAAGGTGCGCTCGGACAGACCTCCGGAATCAAGCCTGCCGTGTATCAGGCAACGTATGCGGGGTCGACATTCGACCTGTCGTCGGTGGCATCATGGTTCGATGGCGCGAAAGTGAGCGAGGTGAAGGGCGCGACGTTGAACGGCACGAAGCTGACCGGGCTGAGTGGCACGAAGGACGTGACGTATACGTATGCCACGGGTGCCGCCGCAATGCCGTTGAAGGCGCATCTGAAGCTTATCGCCAAGGCTGTGCCGGATACGACGGCGCCGGTGTTGTCTGGTGTCGACGACGTGTCGGTGGAGTATGGGGCCAAGTTTGATCCGAGGGCCGGCGTGAGTGCGCGTGATGCGGTGGATGGTGATGTGACGTCTCGGATCGTGGTGTCGGGTTCGGTGGATACGTCGAAGTCTGGCTCGTACACGCTCACGTATGTGGTGTCCGACAAGGCGGGCAACAAGGCGACTGTCAGGAGGAAGGTCACGGTCAAGGCGCAGCCGTCGAAGCCGTCTGAGCCTTCGGCGAAGGTCTCGTTTGAGGATGTGTCCGCGTCGACGCCGCATGCCGATGATATCAAGTGGTTGGCTTCGGCGGGTATTTCGACTGGTTGGAAGCGTGCTGACGGCTCGTTTGAGTTCCGTGGTATGAGTTCGGTGAAGCGTCAGGATATGGCCGCGTTCCTGTATCGTCTGGCCGGTTCTCCGTCGTTTGACGAGTCGAAGGTGAGGAATCCGTTTAAGGATGTCACGTCGAAGACGCCGCATTACAAGGAGATCATGTGGCTGTATTCGACCGGTATCTCGACCGGTTGGAGGCTGTCTGATGGCTCGTTTGAGTTCCGTGGGATGAATAGTGTGGTGCGTCAGGATATGGCCGCGTTCCTGCGTCGTCTCGCGGATTATGAGAAGGCGAAGCCGACTCTGGGCAAGGGCGTCTCGTTCAAGGACGTGACGTCGTCTACTCCTCATTCCGCGGATATCGCGTGGCTTGCGAGGACGGGCGTGACGACGGGCTGGAAGGAGTCTGATGGTTCGACGACGTTCCGTGGCATGAGTTCGGTGAAGCGTCAGGATATGGCTGCGTTCCTGCATCGTATGAAGCTGAACGTGCTTAAGTAGCAGTGTTCGCTGTCTTGGCGTGATGTTGGGGGCTGGTTTTCGGAGATGATTCCGGAAACCAGCCCCCAACGCGTCTTCGTCGAGAATGCAACGAATATTCCGCTTTGCACCTCGCTGTAGATATGCCAGACCGCGTGTTATCCGTTGTACAGTGCGTCGACGGTAGTACGGATCTGATCACGGTAGGTGAACCGACGCGTAGGATCGGCAAATCCGGTACCCGGTTCGGGGGCGGGCTGGCCGAGCGGCGCGGCGGTCCAATGCGACCCCATGCGCAGCACGGCATGATGCTTGACGCTGTAATACTGCGGGTCCACGGCGATATATGAACCGGAACAGCCGATCGCCGCCGCAAGCAGATGCGGATGATAGCGTGTCGACAGCCAACGCTGGCCGGTGCGGGCCGGGAATCCACGCTCGAGAATCTCCGCGACCGGATAGAACCGCACGTTGTCGTATCCATGAGCCAGCAGATAGTCGTAGATCGGCCGGTCGATCACCGGATTGCATTCCGCAACGCCGATCGGATCGTGCACGCCGACATTCCAGCGGTCAAGCACCGCAATAACGTGCGCGTGCAACGCCTCCGTGTCACCAATAAAATCGGACTGAATACACAGCATCGTATCCGGCAGCCCCTCGGCCGGCATGTAACAGTCCTCAAGTCCGTTCACAAAACAGTCGTCGGGTGCAAGCTTCGCGATCGGCGCAGCCGCACTATCGCCGCCGTCGTTCAGTGCGGCCAGCGTACTTTCATCCCGCACGGTGAACCGGTCGAAATCGGCGACCGCGTTACGCGCGAACGTCAGAGAATCGCCGGAAATCGGCATCAATCCCACCCCGGTGCCGACCACCGGAATGCCATGCCGGCGTGCCCACGGGCCAATCGCCAGACGTGACAGATTGCACGTCCAGTCGCCACGCATATACCCGCCGCCCAGCATATGAATCGATCGCACATCCCGCTGCAATACGCGGATGCCGGCCGCATACTGCGCTGCACGGCCCTCATCGTCAAGAGCCTCGGCGACGAACCGTGCGATGTCGTCGATCGGTCCGTCGTAGGGGAACGGATTCTCGGTGCCAAGCCGGCGCATCGTATCAGTGAACTCAACATGCGGATGCACGCCACGCAGAATCATCGCAGCCGGGCCGGGCCGCGCACAATCGACGATCACCTCGCGATCAGGGCATCGTGAGGCCAGATACCGCAACCATTCCCGAGCAATCAGCTCGTCTCC
Source organism: Bifidobacterium ramosum (assembly GCF_009299505.1). Lineage (GTDB taxonomy): Bacteria > Actinomycetota > Actinomycetes > Actinomycetales > Bifidobacteriaceae > Bifidobacterium > Bifidobacterium ramosum. The sequence goes on from NZ_WBSM01000002.1 coordinate 81,002, forward strand.
GAAATTCGGGTACCCGGGTTCCGCGATCAGATACAGCGCCTTGCGCTTCCTCTCGGTGCCGGCACTGCCGCCGGCGCTCGCCGCCGCGGTATGGTCCGGCAAGCCGGCCGGCGCACGCCCGAATGCCCGTTTGGTGACGTCCTTCAGCTTCGTTGCGAATCCCATGCCGTTCCTTCTGTTCGCGGTCTATGTCGGTGATACGGACAATGATAGTGACAACTGCCCTACACAACGACACTCACCATGGAGGTGTACCGGTGTTCGTCGATCTGACGCGTCCTGTTCTGGAATCCACCACTTCCTCCTGCGCCATCAGTGGGCTGTATGTCAGATCTCCGTTTTTCAGCGGTGTTGGCCGTGGCCCGTTTAGCATTGGTGCCTATGGGTTTGCTGATTTCATGACGTGTTTCGGATCGTTCTCGCTGGCCAAATGGCGGCTGTATACCGGGCGGCCCGATCTTACGCCCACGCTGGTGTTTGAGACCAGCGCTCCGGTGGACGTGACGCTTACCGAAATGGCGTACCACCGTGTGGAAAAGCATGCGATAGGTCCGGTCGACGTTGAACCGGAACGTACCGCCGACGGCTGGCTGCGGTATGTGATCGACTATCCGTCCGGTCTGGATGCGCAGGTTGTCGCGTTCACCATCGTCGCCGGTGATCAGACGGTCACGATCCGCAACGTGAGTTATGGCGTCGATTCGGCCGATCTGCCGGCTCCGCGCGATGTGCGTATCAACATCGTCACGACCACGTTCCGCAAGGAGCGTCAGGTTACCGGCAACATCGAAACGTTGCGCTCGCAGTTGCTTGAAGTTGCGCAGTGGCATGACCATTTCCGGCTGACCGTGGTCGACAACGGTCGTACGCTGCCGGATTCCGTGAACGATGAGACGGCTGGTATTACGGTGATTCCGAACGGCAACGTGGGCGGTGCCGGCGGTTTTGCTGCGGGTATGCTGCATGCGATGGACGCCGGCTGGGCCACGCATGTGCTCATGATGGACGACGACGTGACTGTCTGCCCGGAATCGTTCAAGCGCACGGTGCGGTTGCTTACGTATGCATCGGACGAGTATGCGGAGGCGATCATCGCCGGCGCGATGATGTCGAACGCGAACTATGAGCTGCAGCAGGAGGACTTGGGCGTGATTCAGCCTGAACGGTACCTGCAGCCGTTGAAGCCTCGACTGTTGATGGATCGCGAGTATGACATCACGATCAACGAGGAGATCATGCCCTCGCGGAACATGGTCGGCGTGTACTCGGCGTGGTGGTATTCGTGCGTGCCGATGACGAAAATCCGCGCCAACGGACTGCCGATCCCGCTGTTCTATCGCCGCGACGACGTGGAATACGGCACGCGTCTGCAGGAACACGGCACCATGCGGTTCATGACGCTGAATGGCATCTGCGTGTGGCACGATACGTTCGACCTCAGGTGGAACCAGGCTGTGGAAGTGTATCTGTCGAACCGCAATCTGCTGATCCAACAGGCGTTCACGCCCGATCCGCTCAACGACATCAACGCGACGGTATCGTATCTGCAGAGCCTGTTCGACAACGAGAAGCATCGGTTTGGCTACGTTGCGATGGAACTGCTGTGCGACGCGATCGACGACTACCTGCGCGGTCCCGAATACTATGAGCATCCGGTGGGGGAACGGCTGTTCATGGGCGAGGCGGCGAAGGCCGAACGGTTGCGGCCGCTGAGCGAGCTGGAAGGCGCGCCCGACCATGTGAACATGCGCGTGGTGGAGGATGCTGCGAACGATCGCAACGTGCCGTTCGAGCCGCCGGTCGAGGCTCCGGTTGCGGCTGTTGGTGCGGCTGCACCGGTGAGCTTGCCGCGGCGGGCGGTCCGCAAGTTGCGTCGGGTGGCTTTGCGTCTGGCTGGACGGCCCATAGCTCCGACGGTCGCTCCGGTTCCGGCTCCGGTTTCCGAACCGTTGGATGATGCGTTGGGCATCATCCCGATTGACGGCCTGTGCACGCCGTGGCGCGTGATGCACCGCAAACGCCGGATTCTGGCCGTGAATCCGGCCGGCACGATGGGCGTGATCCGCGAACGTGACGATGCCCGGGCCGCCGAACTGACGGCCCGATTTGATGCGCTGATCGCGAAGCTGCGCGCCGACGGTGCGGATGGCGGCGTGGCCGCACGGTACCGTGCCGCCCGCTCGGCTATGACGACGCCTGAATTCTGGCGGGCGTATCTGGCCGAGGCGTTGAAAGAGAGTCTCTGACTGGTCTTTGATCAGCGCTGTGCTGGGACTTGTTTGTCTTGGCTTCCCTTTGTCGGGGGGAGTCATCGCGTGGCGATTGAGAGCAGCCAGAGTCCACTCACAAGCTGTTTACCTTACGGGGGTATACTGAGGCCGGTTTTGCATTCAGGAGAAAGGACTCGATATGCAAAGCGGTATGAAGAAGGGAATCGGGGCCATTGGTGCGTTGGTCTGCTCATTGGCCATGATGATGGGCACGACCGGTACCGCTATGGCGGAATACCACGAATACCCAACGAATCAGAAGAAAACCGATCTGATTTCCGGCAGTACGATATCGAACATCACCAAGGATAGTGCCACGGTGTCGTTCAAGTACAACATCGATTCGTCGCTGAAGAACCAGATCGAGGAGATCTGCGCGGAAACCGTGGTCTCGCGCACGCTCAGCGTGGACAAGATCAAGGGCACGATCGGTATCGCCGGCATGGGAAGCGCGAAAACTCACTGCACGCCGTACACGACGGGCTATACGTCGTCCGGTCAAAACCTGAAGGTCGCCAATAACGACACATCAGCGCAGGGCGTCGCCACGCGGCAGAAGATCGCGGCTGTCCACACTGTTTCGGCAGTCACCATTACTGCCGATGGCAAGAACACCTTGGTTGATAACGGTGCGACGTACACTGATCTGGCGTGGCAGCGTCAGGATCTGTTCTCGGTTGACAAGGACTTGGGCGGCAAGATGTCGGGTACGCTCAGCATCGATTACACGTCGCTGTTCCGGTCCGGTACGAAGTACGGCAACTGGGGCGAAGACTGGTGGGACAAGGTGATGAATGACCCGAACGTCACCCATGCCGATGATCCTTACGCTTACCAGTACATCGATTTCAATGTGTGGCTTGCCGACGGCACGCTGCTGTATGATCGCGAGAACTTACCGACGTTCACGACGAAGTCCGATCAGCAGCCGGTGTCGTTTAGGGATGTGGATGCTAAGACGCCGCATGTGGATGATATCGAGTGGCTTGCCTCCGCGGGTATCTCGACCGGTTGGAGGGAGGCCGATGGCTCTGCCACGTTCCGTGGGATGAGCAGTGTGAAGCGTCAGGATATGGCGGCGTTCCTGTATCGTCTGGCCGGCAGCCCCGCGTTCGACGAGTCGAAGGCGGGGAACCCGTTCCGTGACGTCACGTCGAGGACGCCGCATTACAAGGAGATCCTGTGGCTCGCGTCGACGGGCGTGACGACCGGCTGGACGGAGAGGGACGGTTCGAGGACGTTCCGCGGGATGAACAGCGTGGTGCGCCAGGACATGGCCGCGTTCCTGCGTCGTCTGGCCGATTATGAGAAGGCCAGCCCGGCGCTGGGTGCAGACGTCGCGTTCGGGGACGTGTCCGCTTCCACTCCGCATAGCGCTGACATCGCGTGGCTGGCGAAGACGGGCGTGACGACGGGCTGGACGGAGAGGGACGGTTCGAGGACGTATCGTGGCATGAGGCCGGTGGTGCGCCAGGACATGGCCGCCTTCCTGCACAGAATGAACACCAACGTACTCAAGTAGTGCTCAAGCAGTACGGATTCTCTGGGCGAAGATAATGAATCGGCTCTCGATGACATGCTATCGAGGGCCGATTCTCATATGTTGGCGTATGCGCGTACTCGCCCATATCTCAACAGCACGCGACGAAACGTTCATTGCATCGTCGCGCATCATTGGTCACAATGATCAGCGACAAGTAATAATCGCGCTAATGCAACAACGCGTAACTATAGTGGGAATGACGCTGTCGTGACCAGTCTCCTTGGCGGAACGACCGATGGTTGCGGCAACAATCGACTAAGGAGCGAAGAAATCATGGACAAGCACACATTGATGCGGCGTCTGGCTCAGGGGACGGGAGCGATCACAGCGGTCGTCTGCCTAGCGGCTCCGCTGTCTGCAGTCGCGGCCGAACCGACGATCTCTTCGACGGACATCACCGTCGATACCGACACGTCGATCACGGTGAACGGCAAGCCGGTCGACGATCTACTGAACTACGCCGTCACCGTCACCTATGACGGCAACGGCGCAACCGGCGGTTCCACCGCCGACACCACCGGCAAGGCCGGCGACACCCTGCGCGTGGCCAACAACGGATTCACCCGCGACGGATATACGTTCACGTCATGGAATACTCTGTCGAACGGCACCGGCATCACATTGCTGCCCAACGCGGTGATCCCCAAGCAGCTGTTGCCTACGGTGAAGCTGTATGCGCAGTGGAAGCAGAACCCGGACATCGAAATCCCGGCCGTACCGCAATCCGTGGATGACGTGAGTGTCGAAACCTTCGCCGGCACCGCTCCGGACCTGCCGTCCACGGTGACTGTACGCTACAGCGACAACACCACCAAGCAGCTTCCGGTCACCTGGGACAGCAACCGCGACTGGACCACGACACGTCCGTCGTCGATCGGCATCACGCTGGTCGGCGCGGTCGACGTGAGCGGTGTGAAACTGCTGGCCACGGCCACGGTGACCGTGAAGGCGCCGTTCACTGATGTGAACCGTCTCACGCCGCACGACACCGACATCTATTGGCTGTCCGGGCAGAGCATCGCGAGGGGCTACACGGATGGAACCTTCCGCGGCATGACGCCTGTCTACCGTCAGGATATGGCTGCGTTCCTGTATCGTCTGGCCGGCTCCCCGTCGTTCGACGCCAGCAAGGCGAAGAACCCATTCTCCGACGTCACCTCGGCGACGCCTCACTACAAGGAGATCCTGTGGCTGGCCTCGACCGGCATCACCACCGGTTGGGCCGAGCAGGACGGCACAGTGACCTTCCGCGGCATGAAGCCCGTCGTCCGTCAGGATATGGCTGCGTTCCTGCGCCGCTTCGCTGTGTATCAGGGTAACGCTGCAGCGGGTACGTACACGGCCTCCGACGCGGACAAGGGGCAGTTCGTGGATGTGACCGACGATACACCGCATGCGCAGGACATCTGGTGGCTGGCCGGCACCAAGGTCGCGACCGGATACACCAACCACACATATCGCGGCATGAATAACGTCGTCCGTCAGGATATGGCTGCGTTCCTGCACCGTATGAAGACCAACGTCAAGTGACCGCGACGCACGGACGGCAGTACGTGGAATGACAATGGGGCTCTCCTGTCAGGAGAGCCCCATTGTCGTCATCGGCACAATGTCACGACATCACGCGCCGAGATAATCCTTAAGCCGATGCAGGAACGCCGCCATATCCTGCCTCACCACGGTCTGCATGCCGCGGAACGTGGTGGAGCCGTTCGACTCCGTCCACCCCTGTGCGACGCCGCGTGAAGCCAGCCACAGCACCTCCCGATGATGCGGGGTCTTGTCGGTGACATCGGCGAACATGCTGGAGCCGTAAGGCTGCCACTTGGCTGCGGACGTATCGCCCATGTGGCTGGCAAGACGGTTCAGGAACGCCGCCATATCCTGCCTCACCACCACGCGCCCGCCGCGGAACTCCTTGCCATGCGCGGTATCCCAGCCGGTCGAGATGCCGGTCGAGGCCAGCCACAGGATCTCCTTGTAGTGCGGGGTCTTCGTGGTGACGTCGACGAACGGGTTCTTCGCCTTGCTGGCATCGAACGCGGGGGAGCCGGCCAGACGATACAGGAACGCCGCCATATCCTGTCTCACCACACCGTGCATGCCGCGGAACGTTACGGTGCCGTCGGATCCTTTCCAGCCGGTCGAGATGCCGGTCGAAGACAGCCAGACGATGTCCTGCGCGTGCGGCGTGCTCACGTTCACATCACGGAAGCCGCCAAGCGGCAGCAGACGTGCGTCGAACGCGCTGAGATCAATGGTGCCGGAGACGCCGCTGACTGTTCCCTGTGACGTGTATTGCCAGTTGAACACGCGTTTGTCCGCCGCGCTCGCCGTCGCATTGTTGCCGGTGAACGCCAGCTGTGCGCCGTATTGCGCCACCCAGGTGGTCTTCGCCCAGAGTGTGTGCGAGGCGAGCTGCTTGTTCAGATAGTTCGTGAAACTGTAGATGGACGTGTGGGTGTATCCGCGTTTGGCCATCGCCGAATCGAACGCATTGACGATCTTCTCGTATGCGGCGGGGGCACTCGGCCGCTTATCGGTGTAGCCGGTCCACGTCCAGTCCTCGAGGTCATAGTACGCCGGCAGAATGAGCTCGCCGTTGGTGACATGGTATTTGGACAGCAGGTCGGCCAAACTGCGGCCTTCCTGATAGGCGAATGTGGCGTCGTACGCGTAGCTGTACCAGTACACGCCGAACGGGATGTGGTATTTGCGCACGGCGGCGAGATTTGCAACGAACGCCTTGTCCACGTTGTCGATGCCGTAACCGGCGCGCAGCACCACGGCGTCCACGTCGGACGCGGCGACTTTCGCCCAGTTGATTGATGTATTGTGCTCCGATACGTCGATCACCTTGATGGCGGGGGAGAGATAGGTGCGTCCGGTGCCGTCGTGGAACGTTTTCTTGCCGTTCGACGTGCTCCAGTACGGTTTCCTGTCGGCGGCGGACCGTGCGTATGGCGAAGCGTCAGTGGCTTCGGCTTCCGCTTCGCTGCCGCCGCTCCACATATGCTGCGGATTGGGCATGGCCGTCTGATCGACGTTGACGATAGGCTGATCGGTGTCGATCGTTGTGTCCGTCGCCGTGTCGGCCACGGCATGCGGGGTCAACAGTGTCAACGCTAGCAGTGGGGCCGCGATGACGGCGGTCGCCCTACATGACTTGGTTGCATGAGATGCCATGAAAAAGACGCTCCTTGTGGTCATGATTTGTTTGACAGACGGTGGAGGAACGCTGCCATATCTTGACGGACGACCGGCTTCATGCCGCGATAGGTGTATGAGCCGTCCCGTTCACGCCATCCGGTGGAAATGCCGGTGGTCGCCAGCCAGACGATGTCGTCGGCATGGGGCGTGCGGGCGTCGACATCGCTGAAATCGCGTTGCATGCCCGTATTGAGCTGTTTCACATGCTCCGGATACTTCTGGTAGAACCGGTGGAGGAACGCGGCCATGTCCTGACGCGTCACCGCGTTCATGCCGCGGAATGTCTTGGAACCGTCTCTCTCCGTCCAGCCGGTCGTTATGCCGGTCGAGGCCAGCCATAGGATCTCCTTGTAGTGCGGAGTCTTCGAGGTCACGTCACGGAACGGGTTTCGGGTCTTCGACACGTCGAACGACGGCGAGCCGGCGAGCCGGTACAGGAACGCGGCCATATCCTGCCGGACGATGCTGTTCATGCCACGGAACGAGCCGTCCGAGAATCCGGTGGTGATGCCTGTATCGGAAAGCCACGTGATGTCGTCGACGTGAGCGGTCTTGGAGTTCACATCCCAATAGTCGTAGAGCTTCTGTGTGGAGGACCATCCGACTCGCGCGCGCTGTTGCCAGATGATCTTCTTGGCGGTCGGATCGGTCACCGTGATGACGGTGCCATGGCGGGGGCCGTCGCCTTCCGCATTGTGCTTCGCATTATTGGTCAGGCGCCTGCCGGTATGGTCGTATGCGTCGAGCAGGCGAGCGGATGACCATCCGGATTCCAGTCTGGCGGACGACTGGCTCCAGGTACCGGTCGCATAATACGGCTGGCGGATATGATCATCGGGCGTCCATGTGGAGAGCTCATCGGTGAACATAAGATAGCGGCCGTTGAACTTGGTCAGTGACGGTGCCTCATGACCGGTGATCACGTTGCTGTTGACCGCAGTCCAGCGCGGCTGGACGAGATCCGCCGGGGTCTTCCAGATCTCATTGGTCACGCCGTTGCGCTTGATGGTCAGATATGCGGTATCGTTCTCGAAGTACCAGGAGCCGTCGATACGGTTGGTGGAGCCGGTGGGCAGATTGATCTTGCGGGCGCGCTGCACACTGACGGAGAAGTCGTTGCGCTTCGCGTTGACGGACGGATCATTGGTGGCCGCCAACGAATCGATGACCGTCATGTACGGGTACATCGTGTCCTTTTCCGGCTGCGCATGGAAGCCGCCGTACCGGCCCAGCGAAGCGACCACCGCGATCTTGCCGTTCGGCATCACCGCCCAGTCCGCGGCGACGGCGTCGAACTGATTACCGTTGCCGTTGGACACCGTATCGTTCGGTACCTGCACCTTGATCGGCTTCTGATCGGACCAATGCACCAGATCCTTGGAGTTCGACATCACGAGGCGGAGCGTGTGGTCGTTGCCGGAGTTCGATTCGTTCGCCAGCATCCAAAAATAGCCATCATGCCAGATGATCGACGGGCAGACAAACGAATACAGGTTCCACGTGCGACCGTCCTGCTTCGACCCGACGGCCGCGTTGGATGAAGCGTCGTTCGGCGTCAGGTCGGTGAACGCCTGGCTGATCTTTTCGAAATGCACGCCGTCGGTCGACATGTAGAAGGTGTCGGTCGCGTCCTTCGAGCTGTTGGTGAACACGCCGAGCATGACATCGGGGTACTCTTCGGCGGCGCTCGCCGTCGCGGCTGGTGCGATCATGGCCGCCATCGTTGCGACGACCGCGCACATGTGGCCGATCGTGGTTTTCGACAAGGTTCTCATGGGATTCCTTCTCTTCATCGTTCTGCGTTTCCCAGTATAGGGGTGGCGCTGGTTGGACAGGATGACTCCGTCCGTTGTGGGGACTCGCCGATATACGGTTCATGGTTGTATGGGATTTGCGGAATGGGGGTATCGTTGGTGTTTGAGGGGGTTGTGTGTTGCCCTCTTGTGAGGAGATGTGCGGCGCGGGTCCGTTGCGGATGCCGTCGGCAGGAGGGACGTATGTGTGTCTCGGGTTTCCCGCGGGCGGCGGCGGTGCGGTGTTGCGTCGTGCGTCGTGTGGAAAGGTCAAGGTTATGGCTCGAAAGGGATGGCGTCGCATTGTAGGCGCCGTGGCGTCGGTGTCGGCGCTGGCTTCGCTGGCCGCGGTTGCCCCGTCCGCATTGGCGGATGAGACTGGTGCGGTGTCGGGCGTCGGTTCGTTCGACGGCGCGGTCGCTCAGTCGCCGACGATGTCGCAGGCGCAGCAGCAGACAGACGCGGCGCGTAAGGCGCTCAAGGAGAAGAACGACAAGCTGCAGGCGGAATACGACGCGCGGCAACAGTCCCAGCCGGATACCGGGGCTCGCGAGGCGTCGCAGGTCAACTACGGCAAGCCTTCTGGCCCGGTGTACATTGGCCTGTCAACGAGCCGGTGGGATGAGAAGACACAGCAGGATGTCTCCTTGTGGAAGCCCGGCGACAACAGTATGGTCCCGTATATCAACGTAACCGTCAAGGGGTTGGAATCGGGCGTGGAGTACTGCACGGATCTGAGCCAGTACAACTATGACGGCGTGGGCTATTCCGATGGCTACAGCAACGCGTGTGCGAAGGCGTCCGGTTCCACGGCGACGTTCAAGATCTATCTGTCCGAGGTGCATGCCGAAAGCGAGGGGTTCTCCGGCAAATACAAGACCGATCCGGTCCGCCTGTACGCTCATGTGGCGAAGCGGAGTGACATCGTACGCGGCGAATACTCCGAGAGCACGAGTGACAAGTTGGTCGTCAGTGACAAGACCGGCGTGTTGGTGAACTTCAAGAAACTGTCCGACGTTGTCTCGATCTCGAACCTGAGGGTCGAGGACATCGGCGCGCAGACGGTAGGCCTGAAGTACGATTACAAGCTTGATGCCGCACTGAAGGACAAGGTGGCGCAGATCTGCCTGACCACCGAAGTCTATCGCGGCTACAGCTTGGATGTCGTCAAGAACGCTCAGACCAATGGTACGGGCACGGCTTGGGGCGCTCCCGAATATTGCGGAGGCAGCGATGTCGTGTCCGACAACGACACCTCTGCCGATGCCGACGCCAAGCGTGAGGATCTGCACAAGATTCGTACGGGAACCTGGAGCGGCACGGTCAACGGTAAGGCTGCCACCATCGCGACCTATACGTATCAATCCTGGACCCGCTTCAACACCCATGATCTGTCCGAACTGGGAGGCAAGCTGTCTGGCACCGTCGATGATGCAACGGTGACGATGCTGAATCCGAGCACCAAGTACGGCAACTGGGGTGGCAGCAATGCCTATGCCGTGATCCAAGATATGATCAAGAAGAAGGAGACCCATCGTACTGACCCGTGGTCGAGCCTGCAGACGTACCTGCAGGTGAAGTTCACGGACGGAACCTTCTTCGGTACCAACGGATCCGGATGGTGGGGATATGACGACGACGCGGCGTATAAGAAGCAGAGCGTTCCTGAGTTCACGACGAAGTCGTTGGCCGCATCCGCTGAATCGTCGCTGACCGCGGGCAATGCGAACAACGTGAACGGCTCGAATGGCGGCGTTGCCACGGCGAAGTCGAAGTACCGCATCTATATCGACAACCTGTCGAAGGAATGCAAGGCCCTGGCCAACAAGGGCGAATCGATGTGCTCGTGGGCGGCGTACATCTATTCGTCGCCGACGCGTCTGTCGACCCCGGACGGCCAGAACGCCCTAGTGCGCAAGGAACCGCAGTCGGGCCGTTACTACGTGGACGTGAACACGCCGGCGGGCTATCAGGGCACGCACAAGATCGCGTTGTTCAACCAGGACGCCAAACTGCAGGGCTGGACGAGCGTGCGCTTCCCGGTCTCGAAGTTCGACGACGTGACGTCGAAGACGCCGCACGCTGCGGATATCCAGTGGCTCGCCGGCACGGCGATCACCGAAGGTTGGAAGAACAAGAAGGGCGGTTTCGACTACCGCGGCATGAACTCCGTGACGCGTCAGGATATGGCGGCGTTCCTGTATCGTCTGGCCGGCTCGCCGTCGTTCGATGTGAGCAAGGCGGGGAACCCGTTCCGTGACGTCACGTCGAGGACGCCGCATTACAAGGAGATCCTGTGGCTCGCGTCGACGGGCGTGACGACCGGCTGGGCGGAGAGGGACGGTTCGAGGACGTTCCGCGGGATGAACAGCGTGGTGCGCCAGGACATGGCGGCGTTCCTGCGTCGTCTGGCCGATTATGAGAAGGCCAGCCCGGCGCTGGGTGCAGACGTCGCGTTCGGGGACGTGTCCGCTTCCACTCCGCATAGCGCGGACATCGCGTGGCTGGCGAAGACGGGCGTGACGACGGGCTGGACGGAGAGGGACGGTTCGAGGACGTATCGTGGCATGAGGCCGGTGGTGCGTCAGGACATGGCCGCCTTCCTGCACAGAATGAACGCCAACGTCCTCAAGTAGTTACGTGCTAGGCGGTGCGTAGCCGCATAGCACATAACGGTCCGGGATGCGCCCGGGTCTCATGATCATGGCTCCTCATCTCGATCGACATTCGAGGTGAGGAGCCATGATCATATCAGCACACAAATCCCAGCCATCCGAGATTGCGGGCCATCCACTCCCGCATTTCTTCAACGGGCACTCAGTCGTTTTCGAGTCTTAATTGGCTGTGGGCTCGTTGAGAAGAAGTGAACTCCGTGATTAATTCTTCTGTGTTCTTCCACGCGCTGGCTGCATAACTTCAACGGACATGCAGTCGATTTCATGCCCTAATCGGCTGTATGTCCGTTGAAGGACGGTTCTTTGAACGACTGAACGATTAGTTTCACTGGAAAATAACGGATTCTGCGTATGAGAACAAACTATGGGATTTGCGCAGTTGCTGTATTTGACAGGGATTTAGGGGGATCACGGTAAAAGACATGCCGGCAGTACTGAAGTCCCAAGTACGCGAAGCGGGTTATTCTTGGGCAATTACTAAAGATGGTAGTCTGTGGACATGGGGGTTTAATAATTCCGGTCAAGTCGGTGATGGTACGACCAAGAGCCGTTTGACTCCGTATAGGGTGCCGGGTCTCACCAATGTAAAGGCAGCCGGCGATGGTTGGGCGATTACCGGTGACGGCAGTCTGTGGACGTGGGGATTCAACTCAGATGGTTCGGTTGGTGATGGTACGACCAAGGATCGTCTGACTCCGTATAAGGTGCCCGGTTTGACCAATGTGAAGACGATCTTTATGGATGGATGGACCTCATATGCGCTGACTGGTGACGGCAGTATGTGGGCATGGGGAGGCAACGATTGTGGCCAAGTCGGAGACGGCACGACTACAAGTTGTCTGACTCCGTACAAGCTGCAATTCAAGTAGCCTCTGTACTTGTGCGGCATCCAAAAGTCAATAAGGCGTTGAATCCCGCTCTGAAGAGGGAACGAAACGGGGTTCAACGCCATATTGCTGTGGATTCCAACGCTTCTGTGGGAATGCGATAATCCCCAACGGGCATACGGCCGGTTACATTGCGTAATCGGCCATATGCCCGTTAGAGAGGTGTGACGGTGATCGTGTCATGCCTCGGTGTACGGTTCGTGCGTGGTCGGTGTACGCTATGCTGTGGCCGATAGTGCCAGAGTATGAGATGAATGATGGTTCTGGGAGAGGGATCATGAACAAGCGTATCGCCAGTATCGCAATCGCAGCATTGTCGGTGATGTCGATGAGCATCGTCGCAATGCCTGCGTCAGCAGCGCAGACGTCATTGCATGACATCAATAACGGCACCCCACATTACGAGGACGTGCGTTGGCTCGTTGAGTCGGGCATCAGCACCGGATGGAACGACGGCACGTTCCGCGGCATGAATTCAGTGACCCGTCAGGATATGGCCGCGTTCCTGCACCGTCTGGCTGGCAGTCCGAATGTTTCCGGTACTAACCCGTTCAAGGATGTCACTTCGGCAACCCCGCATTACGCGGATATCATCTGGCTGGCGTCCACCGGCATTTCGACCGGTTGGTCGGACGGCACGTTCCGCGGCATGAAGCCGGTGACCCGTCAGGATATGGCCGCGTTCCTGCACCGATTCGCCGCCCAGTATCCCAGCAAGACGAAACTTGTCGCAAACACCGCTGTTTCATTCGCCGACGTGACTGATGCGACCCCGCACGCCGCAGACATCCGTTGGCTGGCATCCACTGGAGTGACTACTGGCTGGAAGAAGAACGGCCGTACAGAATATCGCGGTATGAACAACGTCGTGCGTCAGGATATGGCGGCGTTCCTGCACCGTATGACTGGTGCCGTCGATGGTATGAACGCTACGACCGCGCTTGCGACGCTGCCGGTCAAGGGACGCGCTCCGAAGACTGGATACTCCCGTGACCAGTTCGGTGCGGCGTGGGCCGACGTCGATCACAACGGATGCGATACGCGCAACGACATACTCGCCCGTGATCTGACCGGCAAGACCTTTAAGGAGAACACCAACAACTGTGTGGTCGCTTCGGGTACGTTGCGCGACCCCTACACCGGCAAAACCATTGCGTTCCAGCGAGGGCAGATCACGTCCACCGCGGTGCAGATCGACCATGTTGTCGCATTGTCGGATGCATGGCAGACCGGCGCGCAGCAGCTTCCGGCCGACCGTCGTCGCGAACTCGCCAATGACCCGTATAACCTGCTTGCGGTGGACGGTCCGGCCAACCAACAGAAGTCGGACGGCGATGCCGCCACATGGCTTCCGGGCAACAAGTCCTTCCGGTGCGAGTACGTCGCACGTCAGATCGGCGTGAAGTCCAAATACTCCCTGTGGATAACGCAGGCGGAACATGATGCGATGGCCGGCGTGCTGTCATCCTGCCCGTCGCAGACCGTACCGGATAACGGGGGAGTCAAAGCCAATCAAAGCTCGGCCCAAACCTCAACCGATCCGGTGACTAAGCCACAGTCGAAGCCGACGACCAAGCCGTCGAAACCTACGACGAAACCATCCAAGCCGTCCAAGCCGAGCAAGCCTACGACTAAGCCGAGTAAGCCGTCTAAACCGACAACGAAACCGTCCAAGCCTACGACGAAGCCCTCGAAACCAACAACGAAGCCGTCCAAGCCGAGCACGGTGTATTACAAGAATTGTGCTGCAGTACGGGCCGCAGGTAAGGCGCCATTGTATCGTGGCCAGCCCGGTTATCGCCCCGCGCTCGACCGCGACAAGGATGGCATTGCCTGCGAATAGCTCCATCGGCCATGCATTACGGAGCGTAGGTATTGGAAAGGGCTGCCTTGTTGTGGCGGTCGGACCCATGACCAGTGAAACCGCTGCGTGCGTGCGGATCATTTTCTGATCGTGAACGGCCGCGCAAGGATTTCGGGGAATCATCCCGTTCGTCCCGAATTTCCTGCACTGAGCCGAACTCAGCGCAAGAAATTCGGGAAGATGCGCCTGTTTTCCCGAATTTCTTGCGCTCAGTACGATTCAGTGCAGGAAATTCGGGAGCAAGCGCCATAATTCCCGAATTTCTTGCGCAGACAGACGGCAAGGCGAAGATGCTCAGACGCGCTATCGTATGGACCGGTTCCCACGTTATATAGTAGGGGGCATCATGGTGACGTGGCCATGAGGAAAGGAACAATCATGCGAAGCGTGAAGAAGGTATTGGGCACGGCGCTGGCGTTGACTGCATCGATCGCGATGCTGGCCGGTGGTGCTCCGGTCGTGCTGGCCGCGGACGTGGCAGGTGATATCCCCATCGATGCATCCCATTTCCCGGACAAGGCGCTCAGAGCGTGCGTCATCAATCCGAATTCGGGTGTGCCGATCGATACTGATGAAGATGGCATGCTCAGCGTTGCTGAGCGCAACGCTGTCACGAGCTTTAGCTGCTATGGCGGCGTCGATTCGACGCAAGGCTTGGAATTGTTCCCCAATCTGACTGACTTGTCGATTGAGGACGTCTCATCAGTGGATGTGTCGAAGAATCCGAAGCTCACGTCATTGAGCCTATTGTCAGGCAGCTTTGCCTCACTTGACGTATCGCATAACCTGCAACTGAAGGAGCTGAATCTTGACGGCGGTAAACTGACGTCGGTGGACGTGTCACATAACCCGGAACTCACCAAGCTGTCTGTGTACAGCAATCCGCTGTCGTCGTTGGATGTATCGCATAATCCAAAACTCACCGAGTTGAACGTTCAGGAGAGCGCGCTGGCTTCGGTGGATGTGTCGAAGAATCCGCTGTTGGAGATCCTGCATCTGAGAGACAACAAGCTGACGTCGTTGGATGTGACGCATAACCCGAAACTTATTGAGCTGTTCGCATCTAACAATGCCCTGTCATCGTTGGATGTGTCGAAGAATCCGGCTCTTGTGTAGCTCGACGCGGACAAGAACAAGCTGACGTCGTTGGACGTGTCCCGTAATCCGAAGCTGGAGAATCTTTTCGTGTCCAGCAACCGGTTGACCAAGCTTGATACGACGCATAATCTGACACTCTATGCGGTACACGCGTCGAACAACGAACTGACGTCGTTGGATATGCCTAATAGTTCCAAGTTGGTCGTGCTCGAAGCATCCAACAATAAGTTGCAGTCTCTTGATGTGTCGCATAACACGAGGCTTGTGTCGCTTGTCGCGAAGAACAATGCCATCACGGCGCTGGATCTGTCGAAGAACGTGAATCTGGTCGAGTCGCCTTCTACCCGCTCCGCCGCGGCTGTGGCGCGAGAGGTGCAGTTGGACGGCAATCCGTTGGTGGCGCTAAGGCTTCCGGCCGGATATCGCAATGCTCAGCAATCCGATGTCTCAGCGGCGACGTATCAGGCCGCCTATACGGGCTCGACGTTTGACCTGTCGTCAGTGGCATCGTGGTTCGATGGCGCGAAGGTGAGTGATCTGAAGGGCGCGAAGCTTGATGGCACGACGCTGACGGGCCTGTCCGGCACGGCGGATGTGACGTACACGTATGACACGGGCGCCGCCGAGATGCCGTTGAAGGCGCACGTGAAGCTCACGAAGTCGGCCGTCGTTGCGCCGTCGTTTGCGGATGTGAACGCTGGGACGCCGCACGCGGATGATATCAAGTGGCTGGCGTCGACCGGTATCTCGACCGGTTGGAAGGAAAAAGACGGTACCACCACGTATCGCGGCATGAACAGCGTGGTGCGTCAGGATATGGCGGCTTTTCTGTATCGTCTGGCCGGCTCTCCTGCGTTTGACGTGAGCAAAGCCGAGAATCCGTTCAAGGACGTGACCGCGAAGACGCCGCACTACAAGGAGATCCTGTGGCTGGCGTCGACCGGTATCTCGACCGGTTGGACTGAGAAGGACGGTTCCAAGACGTTCCGCGGCATGGATTCGGTGAAGCGTCAGGATATGGCCGCGTTCCTTCATCGTCTTGCGAGCCACGAGAAGGCCAATCCGACGCTGGGTGAACCGGTGCCGTTCCGTGACGTGACCATGACGACACCCCATCTCACCGATGTCGAGTGGCTGGCCCGCACGGGCGTGACCACCGGTTGGAAGGAGAAGGACGGGTCGAGGACGTTCCGTGGCATGAACCCTGTCGTACGTCAGGATATGGCGGCGTTCCTGCATCGCATGAGCGCCAACGTGCTCAAGTAGCGCAGCCATCCTTATTGCCAGTTGGTCACATTGACTGATGTGCGGCCGATTCCGTTCTGCGGATCGGCCGCACATGCATTGATGGAGGGGGTGCCTCGGCCGAAATCATGTCCGAAGCGATTACGGGTGTAAACTGGGCATCGTCGGAGAGAGTGTCCAAGGCTGTACGCGGGACCTAGAGATCGGGAGCATCTCATGAAGGTACGTCGTCGTATATCAGCAGTGTTGTCTGCCGTGGTGGTGAGCGTGGCCATGGTCGTGGCCGGGGCGCCGGCCGCATCTGCGGCGCCGACGTTCCGTGACGTGACCGCGACGACACCTCATCGTGACGATATCGTCTGGCTGGCGAACACCGGCATCTCGACCGGTTGGAAGGAGCGGGACGGCTCGTATACGTTCCGTGGCATGAGCAGCGTGAAACGTCAGGATATGGCGGCTTTTCTGTATCGTCTTGCCGGCTCTCCCGCGTTTGATACGAGCAAGGCCAAGAATCCGTTCCGTGACGTGACCGCGAAGACTCCGCACTACAAGGAGATCCTGTGGCTGTCCTCGACCGGTGTGACGACCGGATGGACGGAGCAGAACGGTTCCAAGACGTTCCGTGGCATGAACAGTGTCGTTCGTCAGGATATGGCCGCCTTTCTGCACCGTCTTGCGGACTACCGCAAGGCGACGCCGAAACTGGGCGCGGGCGTCATGTTCCGTGACGTGAACGAGAAGACGCCGCACGCGGCCGATATCACATGGCTGGCGAAGACCGGCGTGACGACCGGCTGGAAGGAACAGGACGGCAGCTATACCTACCGGGGCATGAGCACGGTCAAACGTCAGGACATGGCTGCCTTCCTCCACCGCATGAGCACCAATGTGCTGTCTGTGGGTGCTTCCGCGCAAACGGTTCCGGCATATGGCCGCGCCGCGAACGCCGGAGGCAAGGCGTTGCCCAACACTACGCTGACGTTCTCCGGCCCGACGAAGTTCACCGCGAAGACCGACAGGGAAGGATACTTCGCCACGCATGTGACCGCAGGCGCGACGTATGAGGTAACGGCTTCCGGACTGCGCTCGCGCATCACCATCAGTGGACCGCAGGATGCCAAGATCGTCAACACCACCGGCACGATCACATTGGGCCGATCTATCACGCAGGCAGGAACGTCGATCGTCACCGCGCCGACCGCTACGTACATCGGAGCAAATGACTATACGGTATCGAACAACGGTAAGACCCTGACGGTGACCAACGCCGCCATAGCGCTGAAGGTCGGCGACGACGTGCTGTTCGCCCCGAAGGGCGGTTTCAACGGCGCGTCCGTCACCATCACGACCATCACCAAGACCGGGGCCGGACGTGTGGTGAACGGTTCCCAGCCCGATCTGGGCGAGGTGGTGCAGTCGCTGAAGATGGACGATGCGTCGTTCGGCGCGCAGGGTGCGACCATCACCACCACCGAAGGCGTTACCGTCTCGGACGGACAGGGAACCCGTGACATGGCGGCGCCGCGTATATCCGCCGGCGTGGAGACGACACCGGTCGACAAGACCTTCAATATCGACAAACGGCTGCACCTGTATACTCAGCGCGGCGAAGGCGACATCAAACTCGGCTATTTCCTGAGCCATACGCATATCAAGATGACGGTCTCCGCAAACGTCGACATCAAATTCACGAACCTGGGCAAATCCAAGATGGAGCTGAAGTCGAATAGCAACTTCGATTCCAACCAGATCGTATGCGTCAGCTACAGTTCGGATTCGCCATACAAGGACACGCCCTGCGGCAAGTCGGAGGACGCCGACCGCAAATACTATACCGGTGCGGATAAGGAGCCGTATCGTCCGGACATGCTGCCGTCCGCGGCGAACGCGGCCACCACGGAGGAATACGAATGGAAGCCGGTGCCGCTGGGCACCGTCACGTGGAACAAGGGCATGTTCCAGATTCAGGTGCCGATTTCGCTGATGGGTCATGTCACCGGCCATTTCCGCGGTACGAATGATGCGACGGCGAGCGCGGAGGTCAAACTGGTTTTGGGCGACGGCAAGATTACGCCGAGCCAGAAGGTCACGGGAAAGGACACCGTCGAGTTGACGGCGGGCGCGACCATACGCAATGGCATCAGGGTTGCGCCCACGCTGAAGCTGAATTTCTTCGGATATCATGACTTGGCCCGGCTGACCGGTGAACCCGGTCTGGGGCTGACGGTCAAGGGCCGCATCAAGGTCGTCAACGGCAATCTGGTGGCGGCTGAGGCGAACGCGCGGTTCCGTCTCTTCTTCTACTTCGACGCCTATTATGCGGCTCCGGTGCTGTCCGCGGCCAAGGACCTGCCGAAACCGATCAGCAACCTCGCCAAATACAAGGACGATACGCCGTTCGGCAAGAACCCGTTGCTGGACATCACCATCGCGGAGTACCAAGGTGCCACGGAGCAACTCGGCAAGAACGTGGCCGAAAGCCTGATCAAGATGACCTATGGCGCCGATGTGGACGCCTCGTTGTTCTCCGATCAGGCGAGCGTCTATTCGTATGACGAATGTGCGATGAAGAAGGTCTCGGCCGTCGGCGAGCTCAACCGGTGGGGATGGAGCAAGCAGAAGACGCTTGAGCAGTCGCTCAAGTACCATTTCGCGTCCATTCCGACGACGGGGGCGCTTAATCTGCTCTCCAAGTCGGCGAAGGACCCCGCATTGTGCTCGTCGGTGCGTGACACCGGCAAGGCCGATCCTGGTACCGGCAAGCTGCCCAAGCTCGTCAAGGCGAACGTGCAGTCCGCCAAGCTTGACGGTAAGACCGGCGAATGGACGGCCAAGGCGAAACCGGAATGGGATATGCCGTTCGGCAAGAACAAGACGGTGAACACCACGTTGAAGTTCAAGTTGGACGATGGCGGCAAAGTCACCATTGCGGAAGCGGAAGGCTGGGGCGTGGATCCGGATTGGTCCACAGTCACCTTGGTCGATACGCGCACCAACACGCAGAAGAAGGTGACCCATGATGTCGGCAGCACGCTTACGATCAATCAGAAAGAGATGGAGCGGCTGTTCGGCGCGACCTCGGGCAGCATGAGCGGTCTGTATGCGGCCAGCACCAACAAGAACGGTACCGGAACGGTTGTGAACCTCAACGGCAAGTACACTTTCGGCGAGAAGAACGCGACCCTCTACCTTCAGTTCTCCAGCCAGCCCGCGTTCACACGGGTGCAGTCCGTGGCGACCAGCGGCCATTCTGCGTTTGCAGTGACTGGTGATGGCAGTCTGTGGGCGTGGGGTAACAATAGGAACGGTCAATTGGGCGACGGTACAACGCAGGATCGTTCAGCTCCTGTCCGCGTAAAGGGTATATCAGGTGCACGTTCGGTTGCTATCCGCATGACTATCGATGGCGGCACGGGATTCGTGATAACGGCTGATGGCAGTCTGTGGGCGTGGGGCAAAAACGAGAATGGCTTATTGGGTGATGGCACGACGCAGGATCGTACCATCCCTGCCCAGGTAAAAGGATTGCCTCATGTCCGTTCTGTTACTGTTCGCGACTCTGATGTGTTTGCAGTATCTGAGGATGGTGACTTGTGGGCGTGGGGACGTAACGATAGCGGTCAGTTGGGGGATGGTACGACTCGAGATCGTACTGTTCCTGTCCGTGTGAAGGTACTGACGGATGTGCGTTCTATTGCTGCTAGTACTAATAACGGTGAGGGAACCGTATTTGCAATAACTGCCGACGGAAGTTTGTGGTCATGGGGACTGAGTGAGTATGGCATGCTGGGTAATGGTTCGGCTCAAGAGCAAACTGTTCCTGTACGAGTAAGGGGGCTGTCGGACGTGCGTTCTATCGCTATCAGTGACGATTATGATACTTTTTTCTCGGTATATGTAGTGACTGGTGATGGTAGTCTGTGGTCATGGGGGCTCAATCGTTTTGGCGAATTGGGCGACGGCACAACTGCTGACCATTTCACTCCTGTACGGGTAAAGTCCCTGTCCAATGTACGTTCTGTTGCGGCCGTTGATGATAATTGGTCATACGGCTATGCATTCGCGATAACGGCTGATGGTAGTCTGTGGTCATGGGGGCATGGCGAGGATGACATACTGAGCGGTGGTACGACTCAAGATCGACTGGTTCCTACTCGAGTGAAAGGCTTGTCGGATGTGAATTCCCTTGTTATCGACGGTGGTCCGAGTGAAGCGCTTACTTCTGTGTACGCAGTGACTGTCGATGGTAGTCTGTGGTCATGGGGCTACAACGTCGGTTCGGACGATGGTCGGCCTCAAACTGCCCCTGTTCGAGTGGAAATTTTGCATGATACATCTTTAGTGGTCGTTGATACGCTTTCTACGGATACGGGTGACGCGGCATTCGCGATAACGACTGATGGTAGTCTGTGGTCATGGGGTGGGAATGCTTACGGCCTGTTGGGCGATGGTACGACATCGGATAGAACCACCCCGGGCAAGGTGGAGTTCAAGCAGTGAATAATTCCGGCTCTTCGGGTGTTTGTGTGGGTACGAGTCATTGGCCGGGCTTACTGGTTATTGGCATCCGGGGAGTTTGAGGTTCAGTCCGCCGCATTTGAGCATGACGAGACCGATGAGGTTGTCGAGGCTCCTGTATCCGTAGCCCATTTTGATGGTGGTCTTGATGTTGTTGCTCACGGCCTCCAATCGGGCGTTGGAGAGACCGAAGCGTTCGCGCCTCGTCGGGATCCTGTCTGGAGGATCATGCGCAGCTCCTCCTTGAGCCTGTACGCCCCTCCGCGGGGTCTCGTGGGTACGGCACCATCGAGACCCCGTGCCGGCTGATATGGTGGGCACAGGCGTTCCCCTGTCCCTCGGTTCTATTTCTTGGCAGAAACAAACCTAATAGGTGAACGCCCCTCTCATACCCGTATACGGAAGGACCCGGCAACAACGCCGGAACCCAATCTCTCACCACACATACTGGCGAAGACTCAAACAAAAGGAAGGGTTGGCTCCCGGATGACGACACCCGGGAACCAACCCTGTCGGTCGGATGAGGGGCCGGATGCCTTACTTGAGCACGTTCAGCTTCATCCTGTGGAGGAAGGCGGCCATGTCCTGGCGCTTGACCGTGCTCATGCCGCGGAAGGTCGTCGAACCGTCCTTCTCGGCCCAGCCGGTCGTCACGCCCGTCTTCGCGAGCCACGTGATATCCGCGGAATGCGGCGTGGACGACGTCACGTCCCTGAACGAGACGCCTTGGCCCAAGCTCGGCTTCGCCTTCTCATAATCCGCCAGACGATGCAGGAACGCGGCCATATCCTGACGCACCACGCTGTTCATCCCACGGAATTCGTACGAGCCGCCGGCCATCCTCCAACCGGTCGAGATGCCTGTCGAATACAACCACATGATCTCCTTATAGTGAGGCGTCTTCGACGTGACGTCCCTGAACGGGTTCTTCACCTTGGTCTCGTCGAACGCGGGGGACCCGGCGAGCCGGTAGAGGAATGCGGCCATGTCCTGACGCTTCACACTGCTCATCCCACGGAACGTGGCCGAACCATCAGCTTCCTTCCAACCAGTCGAAATACCAGACGAAGCCAACCATGTGATATCATCCGCGTGCGGAGTCTTGGCGTTCACGTCGGCGAACGACAGCTGTACGTCGCCGAGACGGGTGAGCTTCAGGTGCGCCTTCAGCGGGGCCTTGGCCGCACTCGTGTCGTACGTGTACGTGACGTCGGCCGTACCGGACAGGCCCGTCAGCTTCGTGCCTTCGAGCTTCGCCCCCTTCAGGTCGCTCACCTTCGTGCCATCGAACCATGATGCCACCGACGATAAATCGAATGTCGAACCATAATAGCCGCCCTCATACACGGCCGGCTTGATCACCGCATTCTGCGCATCAACATCCGCGCAACCATCATAGGTGTAAACCATGCCCGAGTACTTGGCGGGCAGTCGCAGCGCCACCAACGGAGAACCATCCATGATGACCCCGACCTCGGCCTCGCACGCTCCGGAACGGGCCCCGTCCGCCTGCACCAGGCCCGTGTGCCTGGACAGGTCCATCGAGGGTATCGCGGTGTTGGCCGCGTTGAAGTACGTCAGCTTCGTATTGCGCGACACATCAAGCCGGGACAGTTTATTGCCACTGACATCCAGCCGGATGAGCCCCGGATTGTTCGACACGTCCAGCGACGTCAGTCGATTGGACGATACGTCCAGATATCCGAGTTTGGGGTTATGCGATACGTCCAGCGACGTGATACGGTTCTGACCAACGATGCTGTTGTCATAGGTGTAGGCGCTGCCGACGTACAGCGAGGAAAGCTCGGGATTATGCGACACGTCCAAGGACGTCATTCGATTAGCCGACACATCCAAATCCTGGAGCTTGGGGTTCTTCGATACGTCCAGCGACGTCAACTTGGCATCCGGAATGGCCAGTATCTTCAGCTCCGGATTGTGCGATACGTCAACGGATGCCAGCTGTTCGGTGCGGTACATGCTCAATCTGGTGAGTTTTGGATTGTGTGACACGTCGATGGCGGTGATACCGGTGACATACGTCTCGAGAGACGTGAGATTGGGGAACCACTCCAAACCCTTCGCCAGACTCTTCAGCGAGAGACTGTTGCATTTTAGACCGGTTACCGCATTACGCTCTGCGGGACTGAGTATGCCGTTCCCATCGGCATCCGCCTTCCCATAGCTTGTCGAGCGGCTGAGACACTCTCGAAATCCCTCGTCCGGGAAGTGCGCGGCGTCAATCGGGATGTCTCCGGCCGTATCTGCGGCCAATGCAACCGGGGCACCGCCTGCCAGCATCGCAACCGATGCGGCCACTGCTGCCAAAGCGCCCAGTGCCTTCCTCATTCCTTGCATGAGTACTCCTTATTTCCTTCTGTATGCGGCACCATCGCCACATGCCCCCTACAATATCATGCAATGCATCCCCGCGCGAGATCCCAAAACGATCGGGCGTCCTGCTGGTATCCTTGATCGCAGAGCCCAGATCGCCGTTCGACAAACGGAACGCCGCCGTTCCTCATTGTCGCGTGGCATTCCGCAAAGAATAAAGGAGTTGAGATGACGTGGCGTAATCGTGACAAGTGGCAGCGCAAGGTAACTGGTCTGACGGCGGCAGCGGTATTGACATTATCGATGGGTCTGATCATGCCCGCGTCGGCTGATGATATGCCGTCCGTTAGATCCACATCGGTCTCATTCGTGGACGTGACCAAAGCCACGCCGCACGTGGCGAGCATCGCGTGGCTGGCATCGTCCGGCGTATCGACCGGTTGGAGCACGCCGCGCGGCCGTGAGTTTCGCCCGCGACTGTCGGTGACGCGTCAGGATATGGCCGCGTTCCTGTACCGTGTGGCCGGTAGTCCAACGTTCGACGTGTCGAAGGCAAAGAACCCGTTCAGAGACGTGACCGTTCAGACACCGCACTATACGGAGGTGTTGTGGCTGGCTTCTACGGGCATCTCCACAGGTTGGACCGAACGTGACGGCTCCAAGACGTTCCGTGGCATGAGTACGGTGAAACGTCAGGATATGGCCGCATTCCTTCGCCGTCTGGCCACTTATGCCAAGGCCGATCCCAGACTCGGCAAGGCGATCTCGTTCCGCGACGTGACATCGACGACGCCGCATGCAGCGGATATCGCATGGCTGGCCAAGACCGGTGTAACGACCGGCTGGAAGGAAACGGGCGGATCTTCCACCTTCCGCGGCATGAACTCGGTGATCCGTCAGGATATGGCCGCGTTCCTGCAGCGTACCAACGACAATGTCATCAATACGTCGAAACCGCAGCCGAATCCCAACAAGCCGACTGAACCGAATAAGCCGACACAGCCGGACAAACCAACTGAGCCAAGCAAGCCGACCAATCCGGATAAGCCCACGCAGCCGGACAAACCTTCCGAGCCGGATAAGCCGACCACTCCTGCCGACAAGACGGCTCCCATATTCTCCGGCGTGAAGGATGGTACCGTTGAATACGGTGCGAAGTTCGACCCCAAGTCAGGCGTCACCGCCACAGACGACACCGATGGCGACGTGACCGCCAACATCATCGTCACCGGCACGGTGAACACCAGCAAGTCCGGAACCTACACGCTGACATACACCGTCACCGACAAGGCCGGCAACAAAGCCGCCCAAACCCGCAGAATCACTGTCAAGGCCATGCCTGCAGCATTCACAACGACAGTACGTGAGGCTGGAACGGGCTGGGCCATTACCAAGGATGGCAGTCTGTGGACTTGGGGTGACAATACTTTGGGCCAAGTTGCGGACGGTACCACGTCCCCTCGTTTGACCCCGTATCGTGTTCCTGCACTGTCCGGTGTAAAATCCGTCGGCGGCCTTTTCGCAGTGACGGATGACGGCAGTTTGTGGACGTGGGGGAGCAACGAGTTTGGTACGGTGGGCGACGGTACCACCAACCGGCATCTGACCCCGTATCGTGTTCCCGGTCTGTCTGGTGTGAAATTCGCCGGATACCGTTCCGCACCGGGAGGAAGCGCCGTCTCATATGCAGTGACCGGTGACGGTAGTTTATGGACATGGGGCAGCAACTTCTGGGGCGAAGTCGGTAACGGTACCAAGGATGCCCAGTTGGTCCCATACCGTATCCCTGAATTATCCGATGTGAAGTCCGTTGGCGGCGACGGATACACCATGTTTGCGGTGACCGGCGATGGCAGTCTGTGGATGTGGGGATCCAACGGTTCCGGCCAGCTTGGCGATGGCACGACCGAGGGCCGCCTTACCCCGTATAAGGTTCCTGGATTGACCGACGTGAAAATCGGTGGTCTTTCCTATGCGATTACCGGTGACGGCAGTCTATGGACATGGGGACCTAATAGCTATGGTCAGGTTGGTGATGGTACGACCGAGGATCGCCTTACCCCGTATAAGGTTCCTGGATTGACCGACGTGCAGGTCGGCAGTGTTTCACACGGCGACTCATATGCGATTACGGGTGACGGCAGTCTATGGACGTGGGGCAATAACAGTGGAGGACGGATCGGTGACGGTACGCTGGCGAACCGTCTGACTCCGTACCGCGTTCCGGAACTGTCCCATGTGAAATCCGCGGGCAGCGCCAACGGTTATTCATATGTGATTACGCATGATGGCAATATTTGGACGTGGGGCAATAACGGTTATGGAACGGTTGGCGACGGCACGACGAATACTCGTCTGACGCCATATCGTGTACCAGGCTTGACTCATGTAACGACTGGCGGCATCAACAGCACCGGTACCGCGTTCGCGGTGACCGATGACGGCGATTTGTGGACATGGGGCAGCAACTATTCCGGACGTGTTGGCGACGGCACCACTGTGGATCGGACGACGCCATATCGTGTGCCGGGCTTATCTGACGTGAAGTCTATTGGCCACAATGGGTATGCAGATTCGTATGTAGTGACGGGTGATGGCAGTCTGTGGACATGGGGTTGGAATGGTGCTGGTTACGTCGGAGATGGCACTACTGCGGATCGTCTTACCCCATACAAGGTGCAATTTAATTGACCGCGGTTTCCCTTCCTCTTTGACGGACATGCAGCCGATTACCCTACCGGAATCGGCTGCA
Source organism: Bifidobacterium ramosum (assembly GCF_009299505.1). Classification (GTDB taxonomy): domain Bacteria; phylum Actinomycetota; class Actinomycetes; order Actinomycetales; family Bifidobacteriaceae; genus Bifidobacterium; species Bifidobacterium ramosum. Next base: position 107,191 of record NZ_WBSM01000002.1, read on the forward strand.
TGTCCGTCAAAGAGGACTGTAACGCTGTAGCGGCGCAAGGATTTCGGGAATTGCGGCGCTTGCTCCCGAATTTCTTGCGCTGAGTCGCACTGAGCGCAAGAAATTCGGGAAAACAGGCGCATCGTCCCGAAATCTTTGCACTGAGTACGGCCCAGCGCAAGAAATTCGGGACGAATGGGATGATTCCCCGAAATCCTTGTGCCGGCGAACTGGTAGGATAGCGACTCGTGAAAGCAGTAACCAAGAAAATCGCGAATAGGTATCGGTATGCCTGGGTGGTGCTGTGCGGCCTGGTCAAAACCGATTTCAAGTTGCGTTACCAAGGGTCCTTCCTCGGCGTGATCTGGTCCGTGCTCCAGCCGCTGATGACGTTCTGCGTCATGTACCTGGTGTTCGCCAAGTTCCTGCGCATGTCCGACGGCACGCCCACGTATCCGGTGGTGCTGCTCATGGGTACCAGCGCATGGCAGTTCTTCGCGGACGCGACGAACGTCGGTCTGCGCTCGATCGTCGACCGTGGCGACCTGCTGCGCAAGATCCACTTCCCGAACTACATCGTGGTGGTTTCGGCGACGGTCGGCTCGCTCATCAGTCTCGGCATCAACTTCATCGTCGTGTTCATTTTCGCGCTGTTCAATCGCGTGCACTTCACGTGGCGCGTCATCCTGCTGCCGCTCAACGTGATCGAACTGTACGCCATCGCGCTCGGCCTGACGCTGCTCATGGCGACGATGTACACGTACTTCCGCGACATTTCCCACATCTGGGACGTGTTCCAGCAGCTCCTGTTCTACGCGGTGCCGATCATCTACCCGCTGTCGTATCTGATCAACACGGTGGGCGAGCCGTGGGGCACGACGATCGCGAAGGTCATCCTGCTCAACCCGATCGCGCAGACGATTCAGGACATCCGGCATAACTTCATCGCGCCGGAAACGCAGCCGACCGTATGGAACACGCTCAACCACTGGCAGTATGGCCTGATTCCGGTCGCACTGAGCTTCGGCATCCTGGCTCTCGGCGTGTTCGTGTTCCGTAAGCACAGCCGTAAGTTCGCGGAGGTGATGTGATGAGCGAGAAGACGCAGACGAACGAGCAGACCGTCGTTACGGTCGACGATACGGTGCGCGATACGACCAAGGCTCCGGTCGCGCTGTCCGTAAGCCACGTCAGCAAAACGTTCAAGCTTCCCACCGAACAGGCCACGGGCCTCAAGCAGGCGTTCATCAACTGGACGCGCGGCATCAAGGGCTACAAGGAGCAGCGGGTCCTCAGGGACGTGTCCTTCGAGGTGCATCAGGGCGACTTCTTCGGCATCGTCGGCCGTAACGGCGGCGGCAAGTCCACGCTGCTCAAGATCATCTCCGGCATCTACGTGCCGGAGGAGGGCGAGGTCAAGATCAACGGCAAGCTCGTGCCGTTCATCGAGCTCGGTGTCGGGTTCAACCCGGAGCTGACCGGCCGTGAGAACGTGTATCTCAACGGTGCGCTGCTCGGTTTCACCCGTGAGGAAGTCGACGCGATGTACGACGACATCGTCGAGTTCGCCGAGCTTGAGGAGTTCATGGACCAGAAGCTCAAGAACTACTCGTCCGGCATGCAGGTGCGTCTTGCGTTCTCCGTCGCGATCAAGGCGCAGGGCGACATTCTGGTGCTCGACGAGGTGCTGGCCGTCGGCGACGAGGCGTTCCAGCGCAAGTGTGACAACTTCTTCACCGAAATCCGCAAGGATCCGTCCAAGACCGTCATTCTCGTCACGCACGACATGGGGTCGGTCAAGAAGTACTGCAACCGCGCCATGTTCATTCAGGACGGCGAGATTGCGGTGATCGGCGACAAGGAGACCGTGGCCGAACGGTACACGCTTGCCAATCTCGAGGCGGAGAAGAAGGAAGAGCAGCTCAAGAAGATCGAGGAGCGCAAGCGTAGCGAGAACGAGTATCCGAACGGTCTGAACGAGCGGTGCCCGATACTGCGCACGTTCGGCGTTTCCCCGCTGATGTTGAAGAGTTCCGATACGTTCCGGTTTGGTGTCGAATACCAGTACGATGAGCCGGGTGACTTCTACCTGGCGATCGCGCTGCACGATATCCGTCGCGGCGGCATCACGTACGATACCGGTGCGAAGGTGTTCAAGATGAAGGAACACGGGCATCACAAAGTGTATTTCGACCTGCCGCTGAACCTGTTCAACGACGGCGAATTCCGGTTGCTCACGTCGCTGCGTACGCCCAGCCCGACGGTTGCGAACATGACGGACGCCGTGGCGGTCGCGTTGGACGACAATTCCTGCACGTTCGTGATCCGTGACAAGCGGAACCGCACGTATGCGCTGCTCAGCGACCGCGCGGTGATGTTCACGCCGGTTGCCGGCGACGATGTTGACGGCACCGAAATGAACGGTACGGAGATCGTTACTGGCACGGTGCCGAGTCAGAACGCTTGACGGTTCGGGTTTGTACGCCTTGCGCAGTCGTGCGTAAGGCGTTGTAACGGGTTCTGGCGGTGGCTGCAATGCGATTGCGGTTGCCGTCGGAACCCGTTTTGTTTTTGACATGTGGTTTCGGTGGGGGTATTCTGGGTTGTGGGATGCCGGTCGTGGTGTCCTGTTGAAGAGTGCTTGTCGTGCGGGTCGTGCGGCTGTCGGGATTGTGTGTTCTCGGTTTGTGTTGTTTGGGGCGTCGGTGTTGACGGCTGGTTTCGCATGGCGGGTTGGAAGGAATGGTGGTTCGTGATGAGAATCATTGGCAGACTCGGTGTGGTGTGGGCCGGTGTGGTGTTGGCGGTGGCGATGGTGTTGTCCGTCATGACGCCGGTGGCGTTGGCCGCGGATGCGAAGCCGGCATCGATCAAACTGGATTGGAACACGCAGTCCGTCTCGAAGGAGGATTTTACGAGCGGTGAGTCTTCTTCGGTATCGGGGAGTCTCAATGCCGGTGGCGTATGGATGCCGTCGCCTGTGTCGGCGTGGGATGATCCAATTGCGAGGATTGTGTCAGGATCGCGTTTCGGCGCCATTTCCGACAATGGTGACGGTACGGTTAGGATTGGGCTGGATGGTTGGAATACCAAGGCTGATGGTACCGGTGACTGGTATGACTTCAGTTCCGATTACGCGTATTCCAAGGATGGCGCGGATTGCGGGAAGGATGCCACGGGTTGTTACGTTTTTGATGTGGTGCGTAATGGTTTGCGTGATGCGTCGGATGGTGGCGTGAAGTATCCTGCCGGTGGTGTCCTGTATGCGCAGTGGAAGGTCTCTCGTTGGTCGAAGGCGTTGCCGGACAAGTCTCCCGAGCAGAAGGTGACGCGTAGTCAGCTCAAGACCTTTGTCGCGAACACGGTGTGGGACGGCTCATATTTTACCGCTGCCGGGAGTGTCCTGTATTTGAACGCATGCTCCGCCAAGAATAATCTGCCGAATTACGGAATGCTCGGTTCGTGCATGTCGGAGGGGATTCCGTTCGGTGCTTTGCGTGTGGGCAAGTCCGGGAAGGCCGCGGTTTCGTTTGCTGATCGTGTTTCCATTGCGGAGAAGTCGGGTGTTGATTTTGATGCGTGGGCTGATCAGGCGTTCAATGATCGCACGTACCGTTACATCGTCATCGGATACTATCCGCTGTGCCCTATGTGGGGAGGGAATTGTATGCCTGAGGCCGAGGCGGTTGCTGCGATCGATATGGATCGTAGTGATTCGTCTGCCGTGTCGTTTAAGGATGTGGATGCTAAGACGCCGCATGCGGATGATATCGAGTGGCTTGCGTCGTCTGGTATTTCGACTGGTTGGAAGGAAGCCGATGGTTCGTCCACGTTCCGTGGAATGAGTAGTGTGAAGCGTCAGGATATGGCCGCGTTCCTGTACCGTCTGGCCGCTAGTCCGAAGTTCGATGAGACCAAGGTGAGGAATCCGTTCCGTGACGTGACGTCGAAGACGCCTCACTATAAGGAGATCATGTGGCTGTATTCGACGGGCGTCTCGACCGGTTGGAAGATGACCGGCGGCTCGTACGAGTTCCGTGGCATGAATAGTGTGGTGCGCCAGGATATGGCCGCGTTCCTGCATCGTCTGGCGGATTATGAGAAGGCGAAGCCGACGTTGGGCAAGGATGTTACGTTCCGTGATGTGACGTCGTCTACTCCTCATTCTGCGGATATCGCGTGGCTGGCGAAGACGGGCGTGACGACCGGTTGGAAGGAGCAGGACGGTTCCAAGACGTATCGTGGCATGAGCACGGTGAAGCGTCAGGATATGGCTGCGTTCCTGCACAGGATGAAGCTGAATGTGCTCAAGTAACAGTGTTTGTCCTTACGGTGATGAGGGGTGGTTTTTGGAATCATATCTCCCGGAAACCACCCTTCATCATGTTCTGCCACTGTCTTGCTCGAACGTCGGCTGATCCAGTCCCAATCGCGTAGATAGAGGCAAGCCAACTGCGCAACCGTGCCGGTCATTCCCCTATAGTGTGCGCAGGTATTCGCCCAGATGGGGCACAGCGAATTCGACTTCGCCGTGCCCGGATTGGCGGATCATCCGGTTTTTGATGAGGATCGCGCGGTATTTGCTGACCCAGCTGCGGCTGCGTCGCGTGCGTCCGACGATATCGCTCACCCGAGTGGGGTTTGGAACGTCCTGTGCCATCGCTTTCAGAAACAGGCGTTCCGCTCCGGTGGCGCCGTCCATTGCGGGCACGCATACGGCGTCGTCGAAGGCGAGCAACGCATCCGACGTGCCGGTTTCGACGTCTTCCGTCGTGATCACATTCGAGTCACGTCGTTGAGCGGACTGCCACATGTAATAGCCGATGAGCTGCACCATGTACGGGTATCCCTTGGATGTTCGGGCGGCATCCAGCGCGTCGTCCTCGCTGATCTGCTTGCCGGACTCCCTGACTGTTTCGATGAACGCGTTCTTGACGTCCGGCAGCGGCACGTTGTCGAGTTCCCGTCGCAGTGCGCGCCGCAGGAACGTGGTCACCTTGTTATCGAGCAGGTCGTTGATCATATACGGCAATCCCGCGAACACGATCGCCACGCCCTTGCGCTCGGCTTCCGGCGTATCGCTTTCATCCCCGTCCGCGATGACATGCTGGACGGCGGTGGCGATCGCCACCAGATCCTCGCGTGAGGCGGCCTGTGTCTCGTCGATGGTGATGAGAATGCCCTTGCCTTTGCCGATCTTCCTGTTCGCCAGGCGTTTGTTCAATGCGTTGCGCAGGGTCAGCGGGTTGGATTCCGCGGTGAAATGCGCCTGGCCGATGCTAGCGGACGCCAGTCCGGTGATGCCGATGGACGGGCTGAGATTGACCTGGTCCATGTGAATTCCGGTCGGCGTCAGCGTCTGGACCAGACGGGCCACCAACCCTTCAGACGCGGTTTCTCCGATCGTTTCCCATTGCCGGGCCTTGGCTATGCGCCGGAACTCGGTGAGCATGACGGTCTTGCCGAACCCGCGCTGCCCGGTGATTAACATGATACGGCCGGGTGCCCCCACGCCATTGTCCAACGCTTCGGAGAAATCGTTGATCACCGACTGCCGGCCGATGAGAATGGGCGGCATTTTGCCCGCCGTAGGCTTGAATGGATTTGCAGTCATGATGCGCCCCTTGATGTTCGATTGATGCCGGGCGAGCTTACTGGCGGCTCATGTATCGGTATCGCGCGATATGTATGAATGTACACCAATGTACACGAAATTACACCATTATGCACCAAATGATACTTCTCGATGCGCAGGCTGGTACGGACATTTGCTGTCTAATGAATGATGAAATTCGTTGTTTGATTTCGCATGTTTTGTCTATGGGGGGGGGATTATGGGATTGGCTGTTGCATTGTGTTTTTGTTGAGAGACGGGAGAAAATCATGCAACACGATTCAATGGTGAACAGATTATGGAAGATCGCGATTGCCGTATTGTCCGTGTTGGCGATGCTGGTCGCGTTCGCGCCCATGACAGGTACTGCGGTCGCCGCGTCGTCCGAGGTCGAGGCGCTCAAGAACGTCAAGGCCATCGATGTCGATGGCAAGCCGATCGCTAATTTCGATTACCGTGGCAATCGTGACGGTCGGTACTTCTATTCGGTAAAACCCCAGAGCGACGATATCAAGCTTGAAGGGTTGCCGGATGGATACAGCTACAAGGTGGACCAGTACGGTACCACGTGCGCGGGAGGTTGCGACTACACGAATACTTCTGAGATCGTTGTTTTCGATGCGAAGGACAGTCATGTCATCACGTACCTTATCGCCGGTTATGATCAGCCGTTGACGGTACTTCAGCCGTTCGCCGGGGGCAAGCGGATACTGGACAAGCCTCTCGATAGTTATATTCCGGGACAGCATTTCTACACTAATCCTGATGGTGTGGGCCCGGACGGCAAACCCCTCTCTTATTGGGTTGATGATCCGTCCACGGTGAAGCTTGAGGGTGATCTGACTGGCACCGGATGGCGTTTGAAGTCCGCTGACGCGTCTGCCGACAAACGGTCTGTGGTGTGGACGTACACGCGTGACGACGGTAGGTGGCATGACGCGTCGTACACGTTCAAGAAGCGGACGGACATGAAGGCCCCGGTGTTTTCCGTTACCGGTTCGAACGATGTGATCATTCCGCTTGGCACCTCGTATGACGATCTGGACACGCTGATTAAGAATGGTGTGACCGCGACCGATGACGTGGATGGTGCCGTTAAGGTTGTCCGTGAGGGGTACAGCTACGGAGATAAGATCGGTGAGTTCGAGGATACGTTGTATGCGGCGGATTCCCAGTACAACGTGGCGACGTTGAAGCGTCGTGTGCTGGTGGTGCCGGTGGCTCCGGGGGATGCTGATTTGTCCGCCGGCTCGCGGTCTGCCGGCTTGGCACCGGCTGATGCCGTGGCCGCCGGCGGCGAGCTGACGTTGCAGGTGGGCAAGCAGTATGCGGGCCAGCGGGTGGATGCGTATTTGTTCTCGACGCGTCTGTCGCTTGGTTATGGTCTGAAGGTCGCGGCCGATGGCACGGTGAAGGTGACGGTTCCGGCGGATGCGTCGGCCGGCGCTCATCGTGTGGCGGTCAAGTTCTGGTCCGATCCGAGCAAGGTCGCGTGGGATGAGGTGAAGGTCGCGGCCGCGCTCTCGTTTAAGGATGTGGATGCTAAGACGCCGCATGCCGATGATATCAAGTGGCTTGCTTCGTCTGGTATTTCGACTGGTTGGAAGGAGGCCGATGGTTCTGCCACGTTCCGTGGGATGAGTAGTGTGAAGCGTCAGGATATGGCTGCGTTCCTGTATCGTCTGGCCGGTTCTCCGTCGTTTGACGAGAGCAAGGTCAAGAATCCGTTCAAGGATGTTACGTCAAAGACGCCGCATTATAAGGAGATCATGTGGCTGTATTCGACCGGTATCTCGACCGGTTGGAGGCTGTCTGATGGTTCGTACGAGTTCCGTGGGATGAATAGTGTGGTGCGTCAGGACATGGCGGCGTTCCTGCACAGGCTTGCGGATTATGGGAAGGCGAAGCCGAAGCTGGGTTCCGGCGTTGCGTTCAAGGACGTGACGTCGTCTACTCCTCATTCCTCGGATATCGCATGGCTGGCGAAGACGGGCGTGACCACCGGTTGGAAGGAGTCTGATGGTTCTACCACGTTCCGTGGTATGAGTACTGTCAAGCGTCAGGATATGGCTGCGTTCCTGCACAGGATGAAGCTGAACGTGCTCAAGTAGTATGCTGTTCGTTCTGATGTGACGTTGGTGGCTGATTTCCCGGGTGATTCCGGGAACCAGCCACCAACGTTTTGTGTTTGGACACGTTATTTTGTCTGTGTGCGGCTTGTGCGGTGGTGTCGCATCATTGCGAAACCTGACACCCATCATCATGCGGCTGCACTCGCGTCATGAACTAGGATGGTACGTATGTCTCAAGCAGAACAGCACACCATCTGGCGCGTGGTCTTCCCGTCGTCGAACGTCGGACTGGACGAATCGTTCCGCATCGCCGCCGCGCCGATCTACGGCAGTGGTCATGCGGTCACGACGGCTGCCGGCACCGATACTGCAGTCGATGATGCGAACGTTGCCGCAGCCGACACAACATCATCCGCAGCCGACAACACGACGCTCCATGATTGGATCGTCTCCCGCACCATGCTGGAGATACCGGCCGGCCACGTCTATTCGACCGGCAGCTACTACAACGCGTTCCCGGCCGCCTACTGGGCGCAGTGGACCAACGTGCAGAACGTGGCACTGCGCATGCAAGTACGCGGCAACGCGACCGTCACCGTGCACCAATCCGACTCCCATGCGCGTGACCGTATCGTCTCGACTGTGCCGGTATCGTCATCCGCGACCCCGCAGACGGTGGAAGCCACCATCTCCATAGCCGGTATGCGCGCCGGCGGCTGGCTGTGGTTCGACGTCGCCGCGAACGATACGGATTCGGTCACATTGGCCGACGCGGTATGGCTGTCTGCGGCTCCCGAAAACCGCACGCTGACCGCATCGCTCGCGATCACCACCATGAACAAGCCCGAATGGTGCATCCGGCAGTTCAACCTGCTCGCCAACATGGCCGACATGAGCCTAATCGACGCGATCTACGTCGTGGATCAAGGCAGTGATCTCGTCACCGAACATGACGGATACGCCGAGGCGAAAAACCGGCTCGGCGACAAGCTTCGCATCATCCGCCAGGGTAACGTCGGCGGCTCCGGCGGCTTCGCACGCGGTATGTACGAGGTCGAACGGCACAACGAAAGCGGCTACGCGCTGCTGTTGGACGACGACACCGTGCTCGAGCCGGAATCGATCTCCCGCGCCATCGCCTTTGCGAATCATTGCATCAAGCCCACGTTGGTCGGCGGCAACATGCTGTTCCTGAGCGAACCGACCAGGCTGTGCGCGCTCGCCGAAGTCTTCAACCGCACGCGCGTGTTCTGGACGCCGGCCGAAGGCACGCCGAAGTTCGACGATCTTGCCGCACGGCCGTTCCTCGACTCAACGTACCTGCACAAGCGCGTGGACGCCGACTACAACGCGTGGTGGATGTGTCTGATCCCAGTCGAGGCGATCCGCAAGATCGGTCTGTCGTACCCGTTCTTCATCAAAAACGACGACGTCGAATACGGCGTGCGCGCGCAGCAGGCCGGCTTCCGTACCGTCACTGTGCCCGGCGTATGCCTGTGGCACCAGTCGTTCGTCGACAAGGACGACATCCTCGACTGGCAGGCGTACTTCCACGTGCGCAACAAGATCATCATGGGACTGCTGTATTCACGGTTGCCGTGGGGCGGCGATCTGTTCCGCGAAATGCTGCGCGCATCCATGTCCGCGGCGATCAAGATGCGGTATTCGGCGGTGACTCTGCACCAGATGGCCGTGAACGACGTGCTGCAGGGCGCCGAACATATCGGTGACATTCTCGAATCGCGACTGCCGCAGATTCGCGCGGCGCGAGAGGCCGAGCCGGATACGCGGATGGAACCGTTGAACGAGTTGCCGGATACGCTGCTGGTCAAGGATACGAAGACCGCCGGCGAGGCCTTGAGCGGGATGGGAGCCATGCTGCATCAGCTCGTTCCGCCGCGTCGCGATGTTCGCAACGTGGTTGACGGTTACGTGGAGCCGCAGAAAGCCTACTGGAAGGTGGACGATACGCGTGCCGGACTGGCTGCGAGCGTACCATTGGACGGTTCTGCCGAGGGTATTCAGTCGACGTTGGATTCGCTCGACATGGTCGCGCACGATTCCACCGAGCATTGGCGCGTGATGGGGCACATGGATTCCGCGATCTTCGTGAACAAGGACAAGGGCACCGGTGTGCTGCTGCGTCGCCGTCCGTTCATCGCCGCGCTGCGACTCGCCAAAGTCGCGTTCCTGTACGGCCGGCTGGCGTTCAGGTGGCGCAAATACCAATCCGCCTACCGCAAGGCGTTCGCCACGATGGTGTCGCCCGAATGGTGGCAGCGGTATTTCGCCGGACCCGTTGACTGACGATTCGTCCTGCGTCTGACGGTTCGGCATGGTGCCGGGTCGAGACCAGACGCGACAATGAAAGGAAACATTGCCCATGTGCGATCGCCGGTAACCGGTGTGGTTCCGGTGCGGCACACGGGCACTTTAATGACAACGGAAGGTTGTGAGGTATGGCGGAAAACGTGCAGTATCCGGATTTGGTGATCGTCGGCGCTGGCCTGTTCGGTCTGACGGTGGCGCAGCAGGCGGTCGAGCGTGCGGGCGCGCGCGTGCACATCATCGACGTGCGCGACCACATCGGCGGTAACGCGTACTCGTACTTCGACAAGGAGACGGGCGCTGAGATCCATAAGTACGGCGCTCACCTGTTCCACACGTCCAACAAGCGCGTGTGGGAGTATGTGAACCGCTTCACCGAGTTCACGAACTACGTGCACCGCGTCTACGCGACGCACGACGGCGTGGTCTACCCGCTGCCGATCAACCTCGGCACGATCAACCAGTTCTTTGGCGCGTCCTACACGCCCGACGAGGCACGCAAGCTCATCGAGGAGCAGGCGGGCGAGCTGGCCGGCACCGACCCGCAGAACCTCAACGACAAGGGCATCCAGCTGATCGGCCGCCCGCTGTACGAGGCGTTCATCAAGAACTACACCGGCAAGCAGTGGCAGACCGACCCGGCCGACCTGCCGGCCGACATCATCAAGCGCCTGCCGGTGCGCTTCAACTACGACAACCGCTACTTCAAGGACACGTGGGAGGGCCTGCCGAAGGACGGCTACACCGCGTGGATGGAGCGGATGATCGACGACCCGCGCATCACGGTGTCGCTGAAGACCGACTTCTTCGACGAGTCGCAGCCGTACAACAAGAAGGCGCTGCTCGCGGCCGGCGTGCCGGTCGTGTACACCGGTCCGGTCGACCGCTACTTCGACTACGAGCTGGGCGATCTCAAGTGGCGTACGGTCGACTTCAAGGAGGTGCGCTACGACGAGGACGACCACTTCGGCTGCCCGGTGATGAACTACTCCGACGCGGACGTGCCGTACACCCGCGCGATCGAGTTCAAGAACTTCAACCCGGAACGTTACGACTCGCAGAACCACGAGAAGACTGTGGTGTGGGAGGAGTACTCGCGCTTCGCCGAGCGCGGCGACGAGCCGTACTACCCGATCAACACCGACGAGGACAAGGCGCTGTACGCCCGCTACGCCGAGAAGGCCGCGGCCGAGCCGAAGGTCGTGTTCGGCGGCCGTCTGGGCACGTACAAGTACTACGACATGCACAACGTGATCGACACCGCGCTCACCGCGTTCGACGAGCAGGTGCTCCCGCTCATCGCGAAGTAACACACGCCCGGATGCCGGGCGGGGATGACTGAGGGTAGTCGGAAGGCCGGTCGTTGCCGGCACTCCGACTACCCTTTTTGTGTGGGGCTTCTGCGGTCAACGAGTCATAAGGAGAACGTATGCAGATCGACATCATCGCCGTCGGCAAGGTCAAGGAAGCATATCTGCGCGACGCCATCGCCGAGTACAGCAAACGGTTGAGCCGTTACTGCAAGCTCGACATCATCGAGGTCGCCGACGAGAAGACGCCCGAGCATGCGAGCGAGGGCGTCGAACGGCAGATCAAAGCCAAGGAAGGCGAACGGATCACGCGTCATCTGCGTGACAATGCATATGTTATCGCCCTTGCGATCGATGGCAAGATGCTCTCATCGGAAGGGCTCGCGAACGAGATCAACCAGCTGGGACTGCGCGGCGTGAGCCATATCCAGCTCGTCATCGGCGGTTCGATCGGACTGGATGACGCGATCCTGCGTCGCGCGGACTACAAGCTGAGCTTCTCGAAAATGACGTTCCCACACCAGCTCATGCGGGTCATCCTGCTCGAGCAGATCTACCGCGCGTACAAGATCAACGCGCACGAGCCGTACCACAAGTAGCTGTCGCTGATGTGCGGAGACGTCGGTGGCACGCGGCAGGTGCCGGTGGCGAGTGTGCGTCCGCAGTATACGGGTATCAACGGTGAGCGGACATCGGCAGCACGCTGACATCGCGTCGGCAGCGAGTGGACGTCGGCAGTATGCAGACATCGGCAGCGAGTGAGCATCGGCAGCGAGTGAGCGTCTGCAACGGAATTCTGTTCTTTTGCCTCTCTCCCGTCACCTGTCTCTTCCCCTTAACGGACATACAGCCGATTTCGGCCACGTATCGGCTGTATGTCCGTTAAGAGGAAGAGCGTGCGGGGAGAGGGAAGCTCAAGGGGGAGGGGCGTGACGGGATGATGGGGCGAGTGTATCGCGTTGCGCTGCGTGTCGTACGTCAGGATAACGGATGGAGCGCGCGGTACTGCGACGAGTATCGGATGCGTGCAGGCGGATTTGGCACGGCAGTGTCGGTGGCAGTTGATGCTGCCGGCTGTGGCTGCTCGGCGTCCGCTTGCCGAAATTGCGTTCGCGGGATGAACGATACCGCGGCGACGGGACGCATGCGGCCGGTGTTGGTCGGGAAGAAGCTGGGCGGTAACGGTTCGGTGACGTCGGATGTGCGTATGCGGGCCTCTTCGGGATCGACGGCATCGTCGTCATGCTGGAATTCGTCACGTGGAATGACGCGCGTCGACATCAGCGGTGCAGCCGTCTCATCATGGTGACAGTCGATGCCGTCGTCATCGGCATGATCCCGGCGATCCCCTAGATCATCCATGCGCGGCTCCCATCGCGATCGTCTCGACACAACTCCACCGAGCGTACCGCGATTACGCACATCCGCGGTCATCGACCCGATTTTGTGTGCAAATTCCCCACTATACGGTGATTATTCCGCGTTTTCTTCACATATTCAGGGCAAAGATGATCACTACTGTTCATTTTTGCCCGTTATGCCGATATCGCCGTTGTCGCCGTAGCGGCGATCATCAATCGATCGCAAGGTAACGTTTCCGCACGGCAATCGCACACATCGGCGGCGGCAGGCGGCCTGTCCTGTATTCACGGTGACGGTCGGTCGTCGCACTCGTGAACAACACGCCGTCATGATCATAAACGAACATCATATATGTTCATTTATGTCATTGCCGCACAATGCGTAGGATGCGCGTCGTTGCAACGGCATGCGATGTCGGAAGTGCGTAGTGAACCCGGAAAAATCGCACAATATTAACGATATTCGCACATTGGAACCATGCTAACGTAGGTCATGTCAGATCAAGCGGTAACCGATATCACACCAAGAATATGAGCGTTTTACGTGGTAGAAATATCATGTTCATGTTCTATTTAACGGTGCGACGCGGCGTCAAGGAAAGGAACATCATGGCAGACGACAAGACGATCACCGTCAACACCGCCCTGTTCGCGCACAATGCGGAGGAGAAGACTGCGGAGGCCAACAAGGTCGCGAAGTCGTTCGGCATCAGCGACAAGGCGCTGGCCGCCGTGGAGGATTTCAAGAAGCAGCTCACCGACAACAACGCGTGGGATCTGCCGTTCATGGGGTATGTGAATGAAGACGGCTACGGCTACGCGTACGTGCCGGATCGCGCGGTCTCGCCGACGACCGGCTGGGATGCGCACAAGGCGTTCAAGGAGCTGCCTGAGGACGTGCAGACCGCGTTCGCGATCCGCATGCTGTTCACACACCGCGACGTGGATCGCTACGGCGCGGATATGTTCCTGCACTACGAGCGCGGCTTCGTGGTGCGTTTCGAGGGGCCCGGCTCCAATAATTACTGATCGGATTGGTCGCGTCGCGTCGCCCGCTCGTCTCCGTGCACACGGCGCGACACGCCGAACGGCACTCATGCAACACTGTTCCGCGGATACCGTTGCCTGTTGGCGAAAGCCGTTGGAAACACTGGGAAAACATGGAATATACCATCTTGGTGATGTGCCTCACGAGTTCGAATCTCGTATCCTCCGCCGGAACCTGATTTGGCATATCCGGAAAACATGCTAATATCTACTGACTGTGTGCTGATGCGTTTTTGCTGAGGTAACACGAATGGAGGATTCGCCTAGTGGTCTATGGCGCACGCTTGGAAAGCGTGTTGGTGTAACAGCCTCACGAGTTCGAATCTCGTATCCTCCGCCAGAAGGTCCTGAAAACCGTTACGAGAGAACGGTTTTCGGGCTTTTTCGTTTTTGCTGGCAAAATGCCGGGGTTAAGTAAAGAAACGTGGGTCTTATCCGCGCGTGTTACCGGCGTGTTGGAGGGGATTCAGCACGGGCGTCCCGCCCATCCTGTTCTAATACCGAACCCTCCCTCGTAGGCGTCGATCCCCTCGGCCGGCAGCTGCACCATGGTCGCGGTTCCCGGCACCGGTTCGTCGTCCCCGACGGGTTTCCTCCCCGTTGCCGCCCAGTGCGCGGCGGTGACGAACGACGCGGGGTCGGGCTCCGCGGTGAGCATGTATATCGTCCATTCGCAGCAGCGTTTCATATGCGCCTCCGACAGTCCCCGGTGATGGTCGAGCGTGCGTTTGACGATGGCGTTGACCCTTAACCCCCGTTTTTTACCAGGACATGAGGATACTGGACGCAAGCGGACGCGCGTGGGGGGGGCGGAAGCGTCCGCTTGCGGATAGAGCGGAGGCCATTCCTGAGGAAAGCGGACGCCTATGGGGCGCTGCTGGATCGCGGCCGGGACTTGCCCGGGACGGTAGTTGTCGCGACTATCATGACTACCAGCGCACGGAGATGCGTTCGTTGACGTGCGCTGCGGCCGGCTCGGCGACGGCCTCGTCGACGATGGCGATGGCGTAATCGGCGTAGCTGATCGCGCTCTCGCTAGTCGTCTCGTTCACGCTGAACTCCTCGCCGGTCAGCGCGTACCTGCCCGTGCGTGGGCCGCCCGCCTGGAAGTCGGCGGCGGGGGAGACGAACGTCCACTTGACGTCGCTGCGATCGCGCAACTCGGCGAGTGCCTTGCCCTGCGCCTTGGCGAGCGGCTTGTACTCGTCCGGGAAACCGTCGGTGTCGTAGAGCTGCGTGGTGTGTTCGGGGTCGACGTACAGGCTGCCGGCGCCGCCGACCACGATCAGTCGTGTGTCGGTGCCGGACAGGATGTCCGCGAGATGCTTGAGCGACGTGGAATGCTGCGGCAGCGTTTCCGGCGTCCACGCGCCGAACGCGTCGACGACCACGTCGAAACCGGCGAGATCGGCCGCGGTCAGGTCGAACAGGTCCTTGGTCAGTGCGTGCGGGGCGACGGTCTTGTTCTCGGCGCGCACGATCGCGGTCACGTCGAGTCCGCGATCGACGGTCTCCTTGACGATGAGACGGCCGGACTTGCCGTTGGCGGCGACGACTGCGATGCGCTTGGTCATGGGGTGCTCCTTGCTGATGTGGTCTTTCGTTGTGTTTGGCGGTCTTGTGCTTCCGCCGTTGTGACAGTACGATATTGGAGTACTGATCAAAATGGAAGAAGGCACCATAAAGTGCCATAGTTACATAAATGGAACTATTGGAAGATTCCAACGATTTGAGGAGGTTGATTCATGGTCGATGTCAACACGCTTCCGGCGTGTCCTGTGGAGACGACGCTCACGCTGATCTCCGACAAGTGGAAGATTCTCATCGTGCGTGACTTGCTGCCCGGCACCAAGCGTTTCAGCGAACTGCGCCGCTCGATCGGCCACATCTCGCAGAAGGTGCTCACTTCGAACCTGCGCAAGATGGAGGCCGACGGGCTGGTGCACCGCAAGGTCTACCCGGAGGTGCCGCCGCGCGTCGAATACTCGCTGACCGACACCGGCCGCAGCCTCAAAACCGTCATCGACGCCCTATGGGACTGGGGCGAAAACTACAAGGCCAAGCTCGAGGCCTAACTTGCTGCTGCACCGTATCCGTCTCTGAGCCGGTGACAAATGAGAGAAGCTTGTTGCTTCGGTATTCATCGTCTATTCGAATCTCTCTGCGTTACATTGAGGCGTCGTCGCAAGGCTCGGGCACCGGTGCATGAGGTGCATGAGATGCCCGTAATGTCGGCCTTGAGAAGATGTGTCGCGTACTTCATCTAACGAAAATGCGGGCGTCGTAAGGGTGCCGTAAGAACGCGAAAGGCCGCCGCGTTTCGCACATCACGGCAATGACGAACTCGAAGTCGAGCAGCGCATTGACTTGCCCGTCTCATGGTCCGATGATGGTGGCGTGAACATCATGGTGAAACGCATCTACGACGAGCCGGAATCCGGTGACGGCTACAGAGTGCCGGTGGACAGGCTGTGGTCGCGCGGCATGAGCAAGGAGCGCGCCGCCCTCGATCTGTGGATGAAGGACATCGCGCCGTCGCCCGGATTGCGCAAGTGGTTCGGCCATGATCCGGTCCGCTTTGATGAGTTCGCCGAATGATACCGGGCGGAACTGGACGCCAACGTGCAGGCCGTCGACGAGCTGCGCGACATCATCATGGCCCGCGGAACCGTCACACTCCTGTACGCGGCAAAAGACCCGCTGATCAATCATGCGGTTGCCCTGCGCGACTATATGAACGACGTCGTTAGCTCACCGTCGGCGAATGACCATCCGGCCGCTCAGCGGTGGCCTGCGCAGCCTGTACCGGACACGACACATGACGTATGCTGCGGCGAGCGTGCGCGACGGCACGGTGCGATTGACGACGTTCGTCTGTCATCTTATTTCCGGCACGCCTCGGCTTATCGATACGCGGATATCCGATAGCTGGAACCGGCTGAGATGCCTCGGTCGGATTGGGCGCCGGTCGATAGGGGAGTGGTTGGCATCACTCAAAGAAGCAGATACTGTACTGCGCGCCACCGGTGGTGTGACACCCATACGATTTCGTGTGTCGAGTTACCTGGATTGACCTGCGTTACACTGGACGAACAGACGATCCGGGGGAGGCGACATGAACGCTACGGAACTTTCCACCGTGCTTGAGTGCGGTGAGAACATCTCAGTCGAGTTCAAGCGCTGCGGCGTCCAACCAGAGGCGGATACGTTCGAGACGGTATGTTCGTTCAACAATCGATTCGGTGGTTCGATTTATCTTGGGGTGCTGAATGACGGGACTGTCGAAGGCATCGATCGTGAACAGGCTATCGCCATCGAACGTAATCTTGTGAACGTGATCGGCAATCCCAAACTGTTCAACGTCGCGCCGGCCATCGAAACCGAACGCATCGAATACGACGGCAGGCTCGTGATCCGCGTCTGGGTCCCCGCCGGCCCGGCGGTAGTCAGTTTCAAGCATGTGATCTACGACCGTGTGGCCGACGTGGACCGGCGCATCACCAGCGAGACGCAGATTGCGCAGATGCACATCCGCAAGCAGAACCATTTCAGCGAACAGCGCGTGTACCGGTACTTGAAGCCGTCGGATTTCCGATTCGATCTGCTGCCGCGCGTGCGCAAACTGGCCGCACTGAAGACCCCCGGTCACCCGTGGACCGAGATGGACGACATGGAACTGATGCGCAGCGCCGACCTGTACGGCGTGAACTACGACACCGGCGAGGAAGGCTTCAATCTTGCCGCCGTGATGCTGCTCGGCAAGGACGAGGTTATCTCGCGCATTGCGCCCGCCTACAAGACCGACGTGATCGTACGTCGCGAGAACCTGGATCGTTATGACGACCGGCTCATCGTGGCCACGAATCTGATCGAGGCGCAGGCGCGGATCTCCGAGTTCGCGAAGCGATATTTGCCAGACCGGTTCATGCTGGAAGGTGACCAGACCGTCAGCCCCCGCGACATCATTATCCGCGAGCTGGTCTCGAATCTGATGATCCACCGCGAGTTCGTCAGTCCGTACCCGGCCAAGTTCCTCATCCTCAACGACGGCATCCGCACGGAGAACGCCTCCAAGGCCATCTTCCAGGGCCAGCTCGCCATCACGAGCTTCAAGCCGGTGTCCAAGAACCCGTTCATCGCGAAGTTCTTCCGCAACATCGGCCTGGCCGACGAGCTCGGCAGCGGCATGCGCAACCTGTACAAGTACTCGAAGCCCTACTCCGGCAAGGACCCCGTGCTTGACGACGGTGACGTGTTCGAGGCGTTCGTCCCCGTACGCTGGGTGGAAGGCAACACCGATGAGGGCGACGTGACGGCTCACGATGAGACCGCACGTGACCCGAGTGAGCGGGAACATGACCTGAATGAGACTGTAAACACTCTCAATGAACAGGAAAATGACCCAGATGAGACTGTAAATGAGACTGTAAATGAGACTGTAAATGAGACCGTGCCAAGAGAGCTTCGACTTTTGGAGTTGCTTCGCCTGAATCCGTCGATTACCTACCGACAGGCAGCAACCGCACTGGACGTATCCTACGCCACTGTGTGGAGGACGTTTCACGTACTACGCGAATCCAAAACTATCGAGCGTGTCGGTTCGGACAGACGTGGCACATGGCGCGTTCTCACCCCGCCACAACCATCACGTAAGTAACGTGAAGACCTGCGTCGATGCACCAAGAGGCGGCGCGGGAACAGACCCCATCAAGAGCACGCCGAATGAGCGAGATGATGAGTCTGTAAGTCTGACGAAACGCGAAAAGCCAACGGGGAATAAGGCTCTGGCATTGCGAAGGTCGGTGTCTCGTATCCTCCGCCATCGCTCTTTTCCTGCCCAAAGGAAAAGGGTTTTTATTGTTAAACGGCGGTATTCCAGAGTTATAGGCCAAAATGTGTGTCCGATGGTCTGGCCTTTGTCGGTCTCCACGGTTTCGTTACGTCGTGTTCATTCGGGGGGAGGCTAATGTTTTCAGGGAATCGATAAAATTGAAGGCGATTGTTGCATTATTCGTTTATCGGGAGATAGGGGAGAAGATCATGCAACACGATTCAGGGAAAAACAGGAGCGCGAGCCCTTTCGGCGCGGGGTCGTTGACTCGGTTGTGGAGGGCATTCGTCGCCGTCCTCGCTACCTGCGCCATGATGCTCGTAGCCGTTCCTGCCGCCAGCGCGAATCAAGGGGATGACAGCGCTGATACTGCGAAGCCCATCAGTACTGGTCAGACGGTGAGTGGGAAGATCCTTTATGGCAAGGATGCCGGCAGCGATGGTGATTTCGATTGGTACAAGTTCTCGGTGCCCTCCGCCGGCACAATCAGCCTGACGTTCTCGAACCAGCAGGGGTCATCGCAAAAGTGGGAAGCGACGCTGTACGATTCCAACCTCAAGGCATTCACCTCCTATACGTTTGGCGCGAATGCCATCAATCATCCTGACACTGCGAAGATCGGCGTTCCGGCCGGCACGTATTGGGTGAGCATTGACAGCAGTCATTGGGATTTCGACAGTTCCTATGCGGGAGGTCTCGAATACCATTTCCGTGTCAACTACACGAAGACATCCAATTGGGAGACCGAATGGAACAACGAGGCCGAGCATGCCGATCCGATATCCACCGGCCAGACGGTGAGCGGCACGATTCTCTACAGCCGCGACATCGGTGGCGATGGTGATTTCGATTGGTACAAGTTCTCGGTGCCCTCCGCCGGTGCAATCAATCTGACGTTCTCGAACCAGCAGGCGTCGCACGGCCAATGGACTGCGACGCTATACGACCCCAATCTTCAGGAGTTCGCCTCCTATACATTCGGCGCGAACGCCGTCAACCATCCTGATACGGCGAAGATCGGCGTTTCGGCCGGCACGTATTGGGTGCGCGTCGACAGCAACAGTTACGACTGGTATGACTCTTATGCAGGCGGGCTTGAATACCATTTCCGCGTGAACTACACGAAGACGTCCGATTGGGAGACCGAGTGGAACAACGACTTCGACACCGCCGATCCGATATCCGTCAACAAACCCATCAACGGCGTTTTGATGAACGGCGATGACGTCGACTGGTACAAATTCAGCACGTCCAGCGCCGATACGTTCAGAATCCAGTTCGCCAATCAGCAGAAGGCCGAAGGCGAGTGGTACGTCTCCGTGAAGGACAAGGACCTCAACGAGGTATACGGGGAGAAGTTCTCTGCCGCAGGGACGTCCCATTCCGGAAAGACGGTGACGCTTCCGCGGGGCGTTCACTATGTAACGGTGGACGGTAAGGATGACGTTACCGGTCTACGGTACACGCTCACTGCGAATTGGGGCAAGCCGCGGTTCACGGTCCGGTTCGACTCGAACGGTGGCTCCGGTGTCGCGTCGCAGACCGTGGTGCAGGGCGCGAAGGCTAAGCGGCCCGCGAATCCAACGCATAGCGGCAAGGTGTTCGCCGGCTGGTATACGGCGAAGTCCGGCGGTGCGAAGGTCGATTTCAACAGGGCCGTGAATGGCAATGTGACATACTATGCGCATTGGAACGATCCGCCGTTCTCCCGGTTCTGGGACGTGACCCGGGATACGCCGCATGGTGAGGACATCAACTGGTTGGTGGGTCAAAAGATCACGACCGGATACAAAGATGGCTCGTTCCGTGGCGGTCGGTCGGTGGTGCGTCAGGATATGGCGGCGTTCCTGTACCGTCTGGCGGGTTCGCCTTCGTTCAACGAGAATAAGGCGCGCAATCCGTTCGTGGATGTGAACCGGAATACCCCGCATTACAAGGAGATTCTGTGGCTCGCGTCCACAGGTATCTCGACCGGTTGGAATACGCCGCACGGCAAGGAGTTTCGTGGTATGCGGCCCGTGGTGCGTCAGGATATGGCGGCGTTCCTCAAGCGGTTCGCGGATTACCGTAAGGCGAAGCCGAAGCTGGGTAACGCGGTGAACTTCCGTGATGTGAATGGTTCAACGCCGCATGCTGCGGATATTGCGTGGCTGGCACGTACCGGTGTGACGACCGGTTGGAAGGATGGCACGTTCCGTGGAATGAACGCAGTGGTGCGTCAGGATATGGCGGCATTCTTGCATCGCATGAAGGCCAACGTCGTCAAGTAGCTGCGGGTCTTTTCCGCTCCCCCTCACTTCGAGGGGGAGCGGAATGATGAACGGGTTCTTCCTGACGAGATTGGCGATGATAGGATTGTGGCAAGGGCGACGGGGTGGTCGTGACTGTTGCCTGGACAGGAGAGTCCCGCAGGTGGAAGAGGGTTGTCATGGCTGGTTTGCGTAATGGTGCGTGGTACGTGTTGCGTCGCGTGTGGGGAGTGGTGTGTGCGTCGGCGATGTTGTCGTCCGTGGCAGTCGCGTCGCCGACCGTGGCGCTCGCCGATGATGATGCGGCGGGTGCGTCTATGGTCGGTGATGCGCGTGCCGCGTCGTCGTTCGTGGATGTGAACACGCGGACGCCGCATGCGGACAGCATTGCATGGTTGGCGAAATCTGGTATTTCGTCTGGTTGGACTCGTGCGGACGGGCGCAAGGAGTTCCGTCCGGCGAATGAGGTGACGCGTCAGGATATGGCGGCGTTTCTGTATCGCTTGGCGGGGTCGCCGAAGTTCGATGAGAAGCAGAATCCGTTTGCGGACGTGACGAAGGATACCCCGCATTACAAGGAGATTCTGTGGCTGGCTGCGACGGGGATTTCGACGGGTTGGCCGGATCATACGTTCCGTGGGATGGACACGGTGAAGCGTCAGGATATGGCGGCGTTCCTGCATCGGTTGGCCGACTATCGGAAGGCGAAGCCGAAGTTGGGGAACGCGATCAGCTTCAAGGACGTGAATGCATCGACCCCGCATCGGGCGGATATCATCTGGCTGACACGTACCGGGGTGACGACGGGTTGGAAGAACGGCACGTTCCGTGGCATGAACGCGGTGATTCGTCAGGATATGGCCGCGTTCCTCCAGCGGATGAAGACGAATGTACTGGACGCCAAGTCGAGTGATGTGAAGCCTGCGGTGTCCGCGAAGATTCGGGAGGCCGGTGATGGTTGGGCGATCGATCGTGACGGCTACCTGTGGACGTGGGGTGACAACGAGTATGGGCAGGTCGGTGATGGTACGACGAATACCCGTCTGACCCCGTACAAGGTACAAGGCCCGAAGAACGTGAAAACGTACAACGACGGGTACGACGGACACTACGTCACGCGATATGCGATCACCGCGAATGGCGAGTTGTGGACGTGGGGCGATAACAGCTATGGCCAGGTCGGCAATGGCGGCAAGACCGGCATAGGCACGGACTCGTGGCTTACTCCGTATAAGGTGCCGTTGCCTATGGCGGTGAAGGATGCCGAGATACGCAACGGTGCCATGTATGCGGTGACTGTGGATGGTCGTCTGTGGGCGTGGGGTGACAATCTGTACGGCCAGTTGGGCGATCCGAGCGCTGGAGAGGGACAGACGACGCCTCATCAGGTGCCGGGATTGACGGGCGTCACGCTGATGGATGCTCCTCTCAAT
The DNA here is from genome assembly GCF_009299505.1 of Bifidobacterium ramosum. GTDB lineage: Bacteria > Actinomycetota > Actinomycetes > Actinomycetales > Bifidobacteriaceae > Bifidobacterium > Bifidobacterium ramosum. The sequence continues at coordinate 129,415 of NZ_WBSM01000002.1, forward strand.
GTTCTTACGATGTTCGTCACCACCGGTGACGGGAGTCTGTGGGCGTGGGGCGATGGTGGCGCCGGAACGGTCGGAGACGGGCATTCGGGTGAGCTGAGGAAAGATTGCTTATACGCTTGCCCATACTACCGAGCCACTCCGTATCGGGTGCCTGGTCCGACGCATGTGCGGCGGATAATGGCCGATGATATGGGGTTCACTGTCTATGCGATTGATGGTGACGGGAATCTGTGGGCGTGGGGTAATAACCACAACGGTGAAATCGGTGACGGGACCAGACAGGGGGATGATGATGGGTCTCATGCGACGCCCTATAAGGTGCAAGGGCCGACGCATGTTCGTTCCGTGACGGTTGGCGGGTCCGGTTTTCAAGTGGTGCTCGCCGTCGACGGTGACGGCGGCGTCTGGACATGGGGGAGTGGCGCGAACGGTCAGCTCGGCAATGGTGACTATGTGCTCTATCAGCTCACGCCGTATAAGGTGCAAGGGCCGACGAACGTGGGATCCGCATCGGTGGATGGCATGGGAACGGCGTATGCGGTGGATGGCGCCGGTGATTTATGGCTCTGGGGGCGTTGGGGCGATCGTCTTGCCAGTGGATATGGTGATGATGCCCTTGCCCCGTTGAAGGTCCCCGATCTGCATGGGGTGACGTCTGCCGTCACTGATGGTTTCGGCATGATGTCCGTGACCACGCGGGACGGAGCCTTGTGGCGCTGGGGACGCAATGATAGGGGTCAGGTCGGCGATGGGACGAAGACCGATTGGAGGAGGACCCCGTACCGGCTGAATGATCTGACCGGCGTAAGTGCCTCGGACAATGGTCTTCTGACGCAGTCTTCGACTGTGAACCACGCCATTTCCGGTGACGGAAACCTGTGGACGTGGGGGCAGGGACTGTATGGCGAAGTAGGTGACGGTTCCACGAAGAATCGCCTGGCTCCATACAAGGTTTCCGGTCCCGCGAAGGTGAAGCAGGTGATGTACCATGAACACAGTCTGTTCGACACGGTCGCTTATACGGTCTATGCGTTGACTGAGGACGGCAATCTGTGGTCGTGGGGATACAACAAGGAGGGCGCCGTCGGTGACGGCACTACCACGAACCGCCTCACCCCGTACAAGCTGCAGTTCAAGTGAGTCAGGAAGCAACGGAGACGACAGAAGGGAGACGGTCATGGCTGGTTCGATGACACGATTAATGCAATCGGTGGGGCCGGTGGCTGGTTCAGTGGGGCGGTCGGCACATCGCCCGATCCGTGCGATGATCTTCGCTGTCGCGGCGTGTGTGGCGGCGGCATGCATGTCGCTGTCCGGCGCTGTTCCGACCGCCGTCGCGGAGGGCGTCGGCGATGTGCCGGCATCGTCCGACAACATGTGGCGGAACGACTACGAAGGCAATTGGGCCGCCCCTGTATCCAGCTATCTGCATCAGCGCGACGACGGCAGCCTGGAACGCGTGGAGTGGATTACCGGCTGGTCGGGCTCGCGAGAGGTCCGGTCGTTGCGGGTGGAGCGGTACGACGCGTCGTTCCGGTACCTGTCAGGGAAGAACATCGACACATCGCTCATCAGACCGACCGGGCTGCGAACCGACGACGGTCTGCTGTGGGGCGGATTCTTCGCCGGCTCAAGCGCGAACTACGTCGTGACGGGCCAGGCGAACCGTGCGGAGAACGACGCCCTGCCTGTGGTGCGCATCACGAAGTTCACCAAGGATTGGCGGTACGCCGGCAAATGCGAGCTGTCCGGCATCAACACGTACATCCCGTTCGACGGCGGCTCCCTGCGCATGACGGAGCTGGATGGTCAGCTGTGGATCCGTACCGCGCACACGATCTACAAGCTCGCCGACGGCCTGCATCATCAGACGAACATGTCGTTCGTCATCGACGAGGCGACGATGACGGTCGTCGACAAGGCGGTGAAGGTCGCGGACAGTCGGTTCGGCTACGTGTCCCATTCGTTCAACCAGTTCATCCTGACGACGGGTGGTAAGGTCTACGCCGTGGATCACGGCGACGCCTACCCGCGTGCGATCGTGCTTACTCAGGTCGACGGCGGCAGCCGTCAGGTTCATCCGATCGCCGGCGAGATCGGCGACAACTACACTGGCGTCGCGGTGGGCGGTTTCGAGTCGGCCGATGCCGGTTCGCGCTTCCTCATCGCGATGGCGGTCGATTCCGTCGGGGGACTCGGCTCCGATACACGCAAAAGCCCGGTCTTGCTGACGGTGAACGGCGCCGATCCGGCAACGGCTACGGTTGCGGAAACGGTGGTGCAGTCATATGCGAAGGGTGGTGCCACGGATGCCACGAATCCGCAGCTGGTGAAGATCGGCGAGAACCGGTTTCTCATGATGTGGGGTGAGCGTCGGGAGCATAAGGAGTCCATCCGATACGTCTTCCTCGACGGGCACGGCAATCGTCTCGGTGCCATCCGTTCGGCCGACGGCCGTCTGTCCGACTGCCAACCGATCGTCGTCGGTGGCAAGGTCGTCTGGTATGTCACCGACGATTCCGCCCCGACGATGTACGCGATTGACGGCGGTTCGGGCGCGTTCTCCTCCGTTCGTACTTATACGCCGTTCTCCGACGTGAATGCCGGGACTCCGCACGCCGCCGACATCACGTGGCTGTCACTGCGTGGTATCACGACCGGTTGGATCGATGCCGACGGCAGGAGCACGTTCCGCGGAATGAATGCGGTGACGCGTCAGGATATGGCGGCGTTCCTGTATCGTCTGACGGGTTCGCCGAAATTCGATGAAAGCAAGGCCAGAAACCCGTTCGTTGATGTCACGAAGTCAACTCCGCATTACAAGGAGATCTTATGGCTTGCCTCCACCGGTGTTTCAACGGGTTGGAAGACGGCTCGCGGTGCGGAGTTCCGTGGCATGAACGCTGTGGTGCGTCAGGATATGGCTGCGTTCCTGCACCGTCTCGCGGATTATCAGCAGGCGAAGCCGACATTGGGTAAAGCTGTCTCATTCAGAGACGTGTCCAAGTCGACGCCGCATGTGGATGACATTGTGTGGTTGTCTCGCACGGGCGTGGCCACCGGTTGGAGTGACGGTACGTTCCGTGGCATGAACGCGGTTGTCCGTCAGGATATGGCGGCGTTCCTGCACCGCATGAACGCCAATGTCCTCAAGTAGGTGGTTTTCCTCGTCAGAGTGAGCCGGGGCCGTTAGATCGTGCCGTGTCGTTTTTCAGCTCTTCTTCGCATGTCGGCGCAGAGAACCGGAGGGTGAGCGTTGAGTAATTGATATCTGTCCGACTCGTCCTGCAATACACTGGACTGGCGGACGATTCAAGGCGGCAGCATGAACGCTGCGACACCCAACCCGAGGCAGACATGTTCGAGACGGTGTGCTCGTTCAACGACCGGTTCGGCGGGTCGATCTGCCTCGGCATGCTCGATGACGGTGAAGTGTTGAGTTGTTTGTCCCTGTACGCTGGGCGGAAGGCAGCACTGCCGAAAACGGTTTATCTGCTCGTGGTGAGAGTGTAACAAAAGAGCAACGGCTTCTGAAACTGCTTCGCCGCGATATGTCAATCACCTATGCCACTATGCCGAGAACCTTCCATACACAGTGGGAATCCACGGCAATCGAGCCATCGGTTCGGGCAGACGCGGCACATGGCGATCGGATGCGGCGGTGAGCCGGCGAAAACTAGCGTTCGATGCCGTATTCGGCGTACATGTAGGCGTCGTACTGGCTGTCGTTGGCGTACGACGCGGTGCCGTGGTACATGTCATGATGGTTGTTGTTGGTCTGCATGATCATTCCTTTGTTCAAGCCTCATCACTGTCAGGATCCGGTCTACTCCATGCGTGTTTCCGTGGGGTATGTGTTCGGCCAAGCGTAGGTGAACGCATGTCGTCGTCATCATGAATCGGCGGACCGGCGATGCCTCAGTACGATACGGCGGTGTGATACGGCCATGCGACGGTCTTACGGCAACCGAACAGGATCATGTGCGTGTTGCGGCCGCTTGCGACCCGCATCGCCGCGTGATATGCTGATCCCCGCTATGCAGCGATAATCATATTCCTTTCTGCGATCAAGGGCCTCGGGGCCATTTCCGGGGAGTAGTGCGCCCTTGCACAGGAAAGGAAATCCATGAACCTATCGGCGCTCGCCGAACGAATCCGAGCCATCCGCACCACCGACGTCACGGATACCGGCGCCGGCCTTATCGTCCGGGACTCACGGACGCCATATCTCAAACTGTACATTCGCCCGACAGGCCAATGCCGATCTCGTTGGGAATATCCGCAGCCGGACCGCCGCGGACGCATCCCCGGGCTGACCGCGGCCGATGCGGCGGCCGTCGCCCGCATGCCGAGACGAACCGTCGACCTCGGCGCGTTCCGGCTCCCTGACGACCTTTCGGCCGCGACGGACACGGTCCGGCGGCATCTCGACCGTCAGGCGTTCCAGATCGCGCCGCACCGTCTGCATCACCCGGCGCCCCAACCGAAGGTGCTGCAGACCTACCGGCATCTGATCGACGACCTGCTCGACCCTGATGTTCCCGACAATGATCCGCTGGTGGTGCGCGGCCGCGCCCTGCTGGCGAGCGCGTTGGCCACGCCGGCCGGACCGAACCTGATCGCCGCGTTCGTGGACGATGAGGTGGAACGTCTGACCGAGCGCCGGCAACCAAGACACATGCCGTCCATCCGGATACGGTATGAAGGCCATGACCGGTCGGCGGTCAGGAACGCTGCCGCGCTGTTGGCCGCGTCGCGGACCGTATTATCGGCCGCGGACCCCCGACGGCTCGACGTCATGCTGACGACGCTGCTCGACCTCGTCAACCGCGTGCCGGATCGCGTGTTGGCCGCGAACCGCATGTCGCGCGTCGAGTATGCGCCGGCGCTCGCGCTGATCGCGTGGTGGTCGCAACAGGTGCCCCGGTCATAACGTCCGCGCACGGCTGGAATCCGCCGGTCGCGCAGACACTCGCAATGTCGGTGCGACCGGCGAATGCGTCCTTGGCGTATGAATTCACTCAATGTATGAACGCGTCTGCATCACATCACGCATCGACCTCCTCATCGTCCACCTCGACGTCGAGATCCATCCAGTCCGCAACCAGCCGCGCGTACCGTCCCATGTCTCCTTGAATCAGCGCGGCCGCGCAACGTCGTGCCACCGTACGGTCGGGGATTCTCGCCAACATCACCGCGGCCATATCGGACTGTGCGCGTGCCATCTCGCGCAGCACCCGCTCCCGTTTGCCCGGCGCCAGTTTCATCAGCTCGTCCATCTCCAACGATCGATCATGAATCTGCGCCACGGGCAGTAATATCACGCCTTCGGATCGCGCCACTTCGATCATCGTCTCCAGCCGGGCGACGCCACGGTCGAACCGATCCTGATCGCGCGCGTTGAAGCCACACACCAGATCCGCAGCCAGTCCGGCGCCCATCAGCGTCGACGCGATCATCGACAGATACACCACGTTGCGCCACAACGGTTCGTCCGGTATGCCCCGTTCGCTTTCGATCATCGACAGCCATTCGTCCGCCGTCGGCGTGCCTTCGTTCCATAATGAACGATATGCGGCGATCAGATGGCGCGCATCGTACGCATACCGCCAATCCATGTCCGTCAATTCCGGGGTGCCGCCGTCCTCGCGACCGGTCAACGCGTCGATGTCGGCATCCTCCAACCCCAGTCCCCGCGACGCGAGGCCTTTCGACCACGCATACTGGCGATCGGCCTGATCCCGCAACTCGTCGACATACGCCATCGTATGCCGATGCCGCATGTCCGGCGCGGCACCCATGCTCATCACCGCTCCATCCTCGCGCAGCAGCCGCATGCCAAGCTCCGGCCGGGTGAGCAGCATGAACGCCACCATGCCGGCCCGTGACTCGTCACCGCCCCACCGCAGCATGGAATACGCCGCCAGCCGGTGCATCTGCTCGCAATGCTCCCACATGTCCTCGGTGAGCTGACCGCGAATGCCGTATCGCGACGGTCCTTTCGTGTGGGCGCGCCGGCGGAGTTTCTCCGGCCCGAGCATGCGGATCAGCAACGGCATCCGGTCGGACGGTTCGCTGACGAACACGGCTTTGGTCGAATCGTTGATCAGGTCGTACAGCCAGACCGCCATGCCGTACCGGCGCACCGTATTCGCGCAACCGATCAGGAAACGTTTGCAGTCGTCGATCAGACCGGCATCGAAGCTGGACGCCGACACGCAGAACATGGCCGGCCACGACGTACCGCCGAACAGATCGGTGACCAACTGGAACAACAGCTCGTCGTACGGCGGCGGATCATCCGTGAGGGAACGCTCGTCGCCGGTGCGGTTTTCGATGTCACGGTCTTCGGTGTCGATGATGTCGAACGATATGCTGCTAGGCACCACGTCAGCCGACCCGCCAGTGCCGTACAGCATCGCGTGTTCGGACTCACGCATCTGTCTCAATAATTCGGCCTTGCGCAACGAATGATCGCATTCATGATCCAGCCCGTCTGCGCTGCTGATTGCGCAGCCCTCCACGCAACCGTCCGCCGCGCCGCCGTCCCGTACCTGCCGCCTGTGACGCTCCACCGCAACTCGCAGGGCCTCCGGCGACGTCAATTCGTCGAACCGCCGTTCCAGACGGTTCGCCAGTTGCAGAAATCCCGTGCCGTCCATCGTATATGAGTCGTCCATGACCATCCCTTCCGTACGCGCCATACCATGCCGCACCGTTTGCGGTTCCGGCGCTTGTCGGCCGGTCTCGTCACTCTCGCACATCCGCCGACACGCCCGCAACCACCTCCTGGGAAATTGTGGATATGTGGACAAATGTGGATAACTCATGGGTTTCGGGAGATGGTGGGGTGGCGAAACATTGAGACGGAGAAACAGGGTGATGCAACAAAAAGGTTGGAATCAGCGATGCCGATTCCAACCTTGGACCAGAACTATAGCGTGCGTGTCACGCGTAGATGTTGCGGGGGCGCATGTCCGACGGCAGCCCCTCGAGCAGGTGCGTGACCGAGCGCGACTCGAACACGGAACGGATGCCGGCGGCCAGCAGCGGCGCGACCGACAGCACGGTCATGTTCGGCAGACGCTTCTCCTCCGGCACCGGCACGGTGTTCGTGACGATGATCTCGCGCGCGCCGCAGTCGCGCAGCCGTTCGATGGCCGGACCGGACAGCAGACCGTGCGTGGCGACCAGCGTGACGGACGCGGCGCCCGCATTGCGCAGCGTCCGCACCGCCTCGCAGATCGTGCCGGCGGTGTCGATCATGTCGTCTACGACCACGCAGTCGCGGCCCTTGACGTCGCCGATGATGCCGTGTGCGGTCGCGTGGTTCGGGCGCGTCGTGTCGCGCGTCTTGTGGATGAACGCGAGCGGCAGGTTGCCGAGCTTGGCGGCCCACTGTTCGGACACCTTGATGCGTCCGGCGTCCGGCGAAACGATCGTCGCATGCTCCATTGGCACGTTGTTGCGCACGTAGTCGAGCAGCACCGGCGTGGCGGTCAGGTGATCGACCGGACCGTTGAAGAAGCCCTGCTCCTGCGCGGCGTGAAGGTCGATCGTCATCATGCGGTCGGCGCCGGCGGCGCGGAACAGGTCGAAGATCAGGCGGGCGGTGATGGGCTCGCGGCCGAGGTGCTTCTTGTCCTGACGCGAATAGCCGAGGAACGGTGCGACCACGGTGACGGAGCGGGCCGATGCGCGCTTCATCGCGTCGATCATGATGAGCTGCTCCATGATCCACTTGTTGATGGGGTCGGTGTGGCACTGCAGCACGAACGCGTCCGCACCGCGCACCGGCTCGGTGTACCGCACGTACATCTCACCGTTCGCGAAGTCGTACGCCGTGGTCTCGAGCACCTGTGTTCCCAGGCACGACGCCACCTCATCCGCCAGTTCCGGGTACGCGCGTCCGGTCACCAGCACGAGTCGCTTATCCGGTGTGCCCTCGAGAATCGCCGACATAATCCGCCTTCCAAACCAATAACAAATACGTGGAAACAAGCCACATTCCAATATAACAACGACGGTGGAGACGACACTCACCGCGTGAGCACGACGACTGTCCGACGGCCGGGTTATTCTGTACAGGTTGCCCGCGCCGCGTGCGCGAGCGACGCGTATACACACTCCTGCCGCGGAAAGTCCGTGGCCGAATAGTCCGAAGGAGGTGGGTGATGTCTGCGCATAAGTACGAACTGATGTTCATTGCCGATCCCGAGCTGGATGAGCGCGGTCTGAAGAAGCTGACCGAGCAGTATCTGGAACTCGTCACCAAGGAAGGTGGTTCCGTCGAGAACACCGACATCTGGGGGCGTCGCAAGCTCGCTTACGAGATCGCCGGCAAGACCGAAGGCAACTACGTCGTGGTCAACTACACCGCCGAGCCCGACACCAGCGCTGAGCTCGATCGTGTGCTGAACCTCAACGAGTCCGTGATCCGTACGAAGATCCTTCGTAAGGACGCCAAGTAAAGCTTTCCTCAGCGATACCGCTGAATCGTAAGCAACCGTAAGTAAGAAGGTAACGTCATGGCAGGCGAAACGATTATCACCGTGGTCGGCAACCTCACGTCCGACCCCGAGCTGCGTACCATCGGCTCCGGCGCGAACGTCGCGAGCTTCACCATCGCCTCTACGCCGCGCACATTCAACCGCCAGTCCGGCCAGTTCGAGGACGGTCAGGCGCTGTTCATGCGGTGCAGCGCATGGCGTGATCTGGCCGATCACTGCGCACAGACCCTGACCAAGGGCATGCGTGTGATCGCGCAGGGCCGTCTGCAGCAGCGCTCCTATCAGGCGCAGGACGGCTCGACGCGCACGGTCGTGGAGATGCAGGTCGACGAGATCGGTCCGTCGCTGCGTTACGCCACCGCCCAGGTGAACCGCATTTCGAGCGGTCAAGGCGGTTTCGCGGGACGCGGTCAGGGCTTCAACGGTGGCCAGAACGCCGGCAACGGCGGTTTTGGCGGCAATGGCGGCTATTCGGGTGGTGCCGGTTACTCCGGCGGCAACGGATACCAAGGCGGCGCCGGATATTCCGGTGGCGCGTCCGCCTCGCACGCACCGCAGTCGGCTCCGGCCCAGCAGCAGCCCGCCGCGGATCCGTGGGGTTCCCCGGACACCGCGAGCAGCGGCATGACGTTCGGCGGCAGCTCCGATTTCGGTGGATCCACCGACTTCGGCGCATCCGACGAACCGGAGTTCTGATCCGGGCCCCGTACCACGCCACGCCGCGAACGTCCCGTCGCACCGCGCACCGTCGCATGACGTGCGCGACCGCAGCGTTTGCTTACGAAGCGAATAATTCATGAGTTTGTAAGGAGAACATCCAAATGTCACGCAAGAGGCCGCAGCCGCCGGTCAAGCCGTTCAAGAAGAAGCCGAACCCGCTGAAGGCTGCCAAGATCACCACGATCGATTACAAGGACGTTGCGCTGCTGCGCAAGTTCATCTCCGATCGCGGCAAGATCCGTTCCCGTCGTATCACCGGTGTCACCGTGCAGGAGCAGCGCGAGATCTCGAAGGCGATCAAGAACGCCCGCGAGATGGCCCTGCTGCCGTACGCCACTTCCGGCCGCTGATCTGAGGAGGTAAAGGAACATGGCTGATACCAAGGTTATTCTTACCGATACCGTTGCCAACCTCGGTCACTCCGGTGACGTCGTCGAGGTGAAGTCCGGCTACGCCCGCAACTACCTGTTCCCGCAGGGCCTCGCCTTCGCGTGGAGCAAGGGTGCCGCCGCCCAGATCGAGGCGATGAAGCGCGCCCGTCTGGCCAAGGCCGTCGCCACCCGCGAAGAGGCCGTCGCCGCCAAGGAGATCATCGAGGGCACCACCGTCGAGATCGCCGCCAAGGTGTCCGAATCCGGCAAGCTCTTCGGCTCCATCACCGCCGAGAAGATCGCCATCGCGCTGTCCGACAAGGCCGCCGTGAACCCGAAGAACATCGAGGTCGAGCCGATCAAGACCACCGGTGACTTCCCGGCCAAGGTCGCCCTGCACCCGGAGATCACCGCGTCCTTCTTCGTGAAGGTCGTCGCCGAGTGATTCATTCCGGCTCGCGCCGGGATCATCCAGACTCTATAGGGATATAAGTCTGAGCTTAAGCATTGCCCCGTCATGCGGTTCGCCGCTGGCGGGGCTTTTTGTGTATCCGGGCGGGGTGTGGGCGGTTGCGTGTGCCGAGGGGCCGAGTGTGCGTGCTGAGGAGATGGGCGTGTGTGGCGGCATACCTGCGTGCAGAAGCGCCTCTCCTGTGACGTTCTCATTTTCTATAACGGACATACAGTCGATTCCGGGGAGGTGATCGGCTGTATGTCCGTTGGGGAGGGGAGGGGTCGGCGTGGAAGGATATATGTAATGAAAATGTGAAGATATGATTCCGGTCGATGATTTGCAGTCTCCTGCGGTGGTTTCCGATGAAAAATCGCGATTTTGAAATCGTTGGAAATAAAGGCGACACGCCGTGAGTTGCGCGCCGGAAGAATCTGAGTATATTTATCACTCGTTGCAAGGAACACTTCAACAGCTAGCCAACGCCCCTGTAGCTCAGTTGGTTAGAGCAGCTGACTCTTAATCAGCGTGTCCAGGGTTCGAATCCCTGCGGGGGCACAGATAAGGCCGGAATCGCAAGATTCCGGCCTTTTTTTGTTTTTTCGACTCGGTTTGCTGATGGCGGTTTTCGCTCGCTGAGACGATCGTTGGCGAGCGAAAACCGCCACGCAGTATGTGGCGTGGCAGAAAACGCTCGCTGACGGACGCCTCAGCGAGCGTTTTCTGCCACGCGGAGACCGGAGGGGGTAAGGGCTGTCGTACGTTTAGCCCTCGGCGTAGAATTACGGAGTTTGCTTGGCGCGTTCGCGCCGCAGTCGCATCATCCGTTCAAGAGAGAAAAGAAGCAGCAGTGGAATACTCCCTCTTCACCAAACTGGCGGCCGAGTTCTTCGGCACCGCCATTCTCATGATCTTCGGCAACGGCTCCGTGGCCAACGTCGAGCTCAAGAACACCAAGGGCCATCACGCTGGCTGGCTGAACATCGCCATGGGTTACGGCTTCGGCGTCATGTTCCCGGTCCTCATGTTCGGCGCGGTCTCTGGCGCGCATATCAACCCGGCCATGACCCTCGCGCAGGCCATCAACGGCATGTTCCCGTGGAACGAGGTGCTGCCGTACATCATCGCGCAGCTGCTCGGCGCGGCGCTCGGCCAGTTCATCGTCTATCTGACCTACTACCCGCACTACAAGGACACCGAGGACGCTGAAGCCATCCTCGCCACGTTCTGTACCACCGACGCCGACAACAAGAAGCTCAACTACTTCCTCAACGAGATGTTCGGCACGCTCGTGCTCGTCTTCGGCGCGCTGTGCTGCCTGATGGACCCGTGGGGCGAGAAGGACCCGGCCGCGGCCGCGATCGTCGTCGGCTTCATCGTGTGGGGCCTCGTCACCTCGATGGGTGGCCCGACCGGCCCTGGCCTGAACCCGGCCCGTGACCTCATGCCGCGCGTCCTGCACGCCATCCTGCCGATTCCGTCCAAGGGCACCTCGCGTTGGAACGAGGCGTGGATCCCGGTCGTCGCGCCGATCGTGGGTGCGATCATCGGCGCGTGGCTGTTCAACGCGTTCTTTGCGTGATCCGCTGCCGACGGTGGCGGATGCACCGCTGATGATGGGATCGGAGGTGCCGGTCCGATCATCGCGGTGACTGTGCGGGCGATCCTCCTGCCGATGCGGGAGGGTCGCCCGCATTGATATGGATGTGGCTATACTGTGTGCGGCATGCGATGGTTGTGCTGAATATGTGATCGTTGATCGCATGTCGTGAAGAAATCGTTGAGGGGTGATCATGAAACGGCCGATACTGCCTCCGTTCCGTTTCCTCGATCTGCTACGCGGCCGGCTCGGTGGCCGATGGAATACGGATCGCGTATCCATGATCCGGCGCGTCGCCGTCGTGCTCGTGGCCGTGCTGCTGACGGCGGGTGTATGGTGTTCGACGGCTTCGGCGGGATGGATGCTGCGCGGATACCGCGTGGCGGCGATGACCGGATCGTCGCAGGCCGCCGACGACCGTTCGACGAATGATCGCAATGCTGCGGAGGCGACGACCAAGGCGGATGACGGTCACGGCTCGTCCAAGACCTCGAAACCGTCCGGCACCTCAGAGCGGGCGAACGATGCCGCCAAGACGACGGATGTGAAGGCCGCCGACCGCGCCGCGATGCTGGCGGCCGACACCGCAGCGAAACCACTGAGCGATCGCGAGCAATCGGCTATCCTGCGGAAGGCCGAATCCACGGCGAAGGCCGCGAACGACGGTGCCGACCCGGTCGTATACACTTACTGCCTACAGACCCGCGGCGACGTGGGCAGCACGACCGCATTCGCCAATACCGTCTTCTCCACGTTGAACGATCCACACGGATGGCCCCGGGCCGGCGCAACGTTCCGCCCGGTCGCGGAGCGCGACTGCGGCACCGCCGACATGGACATCATCCTCGCCGCAGCGAACACGATGTCCGAGTTCTCCCCGTACTGTTCGCCGGAATACAGCTGCCGTGTCGGCCAGCAGGTCATCATCAACGACGACCGTTGGAACAACGCCGTGAACGCATGGCTCGACGCAGGCGGCACGTTCGAACGCTACCGTGAAATGGTCATCAACCACGAGGTCGGTCACCGGCTCGGACACATCGACAACGAAACGACCTGCGCGGGTGCGGGCCAGCGTGCGCCGCTCATGCAGGAGCAGTCCATGCATCTCGACGGATGCGTGGCCAACGAATGGCCGCTGGACGATGAATTGTGGATAGGGTGAACGCATGACCGGACGATTCGCGCCGACGCCTTCGGGCCGTATGCATCTGGGCAATATCTATGCCATGCTGGCCGCATGGCTGTCGGCCCGTGCGCAAGGAGACCGCATGATCCTGCGTATCGAGGACATTGACCGGCCGCGCGTGCTGCGTGACGCCGACCGATGGATCATGGACGACCTGACCTGGCTGGGATTGAACTGGGATGGAGATCCCGTGTATCAATCCGATCGTTTGGATAGGTATGGTGAAGCTATTCGCGCGTTGTGCGGGAATGGTGATGATGGCGGGACTGATGTAAGGGCGGTGTGCGCAGACGACGGCCGTTGTGACGATACGGTGTACGGGTCGGAGACCGTGTATCCCTGCTTCTGTTCGCGCGCCGACATCCGTGCCGCGTCCGCGCCGCAGGAGGGCGACGGATTCGTCGTGTATCCGGGCACGTGCCGGTGTCTGCTGATCGAGGATCCCGACGCCGTGACGGCCCGGCTCAAAGCCGGGCGACAGCATTCGCTGCGACTGTTCGCGCCCGATCGCAACGTGACGTTCGACGATCATGTCTTCGGACGACAGACGTTCAACCTCGCCCGTGATCTCGGCGATACGGTGATCAGACGCGCCGATGGGCTGTTCGCGTACCAGCTGGCCGTCACCGTCGACGATCTCGACATGGGCGTGACCGACATCGTGCGAGGCCGTGATCTGCTCCGGTCGACCGCGTTGCAGCTGTACATCCGAGAACGGTTGCGACAGGCCGGCTGGCATGCCGGTGCCAGCGCCTCCGAGCCGGAGTTCGCCCACCTGCCGCTGATCGACAACGCCGCCGGCCGTCGCCTCGCCAAACGGCAGCGTTCACTGGATATGGGTGTGCTGCGCGCCCGCGGCGTCACCGCGGCGCAGGTGATCGGCTACTGCGGCTGGCTGCTCGGTCTGCAGAACGGGCCGGAGCCGTGCGCTGCCGCCGATCTGCTGCCTGCGTTCTCGTGGAATGCGGTCGCCGCTCATCGTGAGGACCGTTGTGTGCCGGATGATCCGTTCACCATATGATCATGATCTTCGACGGTTTGGTCGTATCCGATCATCGGCGAACATATTCGTTCGTATCCAGTCGTAACCGGTCATGGACAAGCCGGCACGACACGAATCTTCACTGGTCGATCACCGTGGTCACAGTGAAATACGCAACATTGATCACCGTATGAATCCGGCTACTATGAAAAACAACTATGACATAAGGGGAGCGGTATGACGGCTTATATGGACCACAAGGACCTCGCCAATGAGATCATCGACACCGAACGGACGCGGCAGATCGCGGACGGCGTACATCGCGTGCTGGACACGATCGCGCAGGCCGAAGCCGACGCCGGGCGCAAGGCCGGTTCCGTGCGGCTGCTGGCTGCCACGAAGACGCGCGACGTCGGCGAGATCATGGCCGCGATCGACGCCGGCGTGCGCATGATCGGCGAAAACCGGCCGCAGGAGGTCGTCGCGAAGGCCGCGGGACTGCAACGGCTATGCGCGGAACGCGGGTTGTCGCTGAGCGCGACGGACGCCGCGGCCGAACAGTCGTTGCCGACACCGAACGCTAACGTCGCACACATTCCGTTCCATCTGATCGGCCAGTTGCAGGCCAACAAAATCGGCAAGGTGCTGCCCGTTGTCAACACCATCGAATCCGTCGATTCGATCGACCTCGCCGAAAAGATCTCCCGCCGCGCCGTCATGCACGGCATCAACGTCGGCGTGCTGCTTGAGGTCAACGAGTCCGGCGAGGCCTCCAAATCCGGCTGCGACCCGGCCCATGCGATCCTGCTCGCGCAGCGCATCGGTTCGCTCGACGGCATCGAGCTGCAGGGCCTGATGACCATCGGCGCACACGTCGACGACGAACGCACGATCCGCCGCGGCTTCGCGCACCTGCGCAAGACCCGCGACCAGATCCTCGACGCGGGCGCGCCCGGCACCGAGCATTGCACCGAGCTGTCGATGGGCATGACGCACGACATGGCGCTCGCCATCGCCGAAGGCTCAACCATCGTGCGCGTCGGCACCGCGATCTTCGGCGAACGCGCGTTCATCTGATGTGGAGCGGGGCTGCGGCCTCCACGCCAGCCGTCACCCGGTCCATCGCCCGTCCGGCATGACTGTTCTGGGTGGGTTTCCTAGGGTTGCCCACGCCGACGGGCCGATATGCGTGTACGGACCGAGGTTTTCGGCGCGGTTTCCTTGGGTTGCACACGCCGGGCAGGGCCGTGGCGTGTGCAACCCAAGGAAACCCACCCCACCCCGTGCCCCCGTGATGAAAGGGGGTGTGGGTGCGCGGGGATCGGCGGTAGACTATCGATGGTGTGCGGCCGCGGTATGCGCGGCAGAAGGAAGGGGAGTCGTATGTCTCGTGCAACACAGGCTGCAGGGCGTCATATGCCCCGTCGTCCGCAGGGCGGCGCGCAGCCGGTGGTCTACGGCGACCTCGCGTTCCCCGATGTCATCGACGTAACCGACGTAGCCACGGAACGCCGCCGTCTGCGTCGCTCGCTGTTCGTCATGCGCATCCTGACCATCCTGTTGCTCGCCGCGGCGATCGGCGTGGCCGGATTTCCCGTAGCCATGCAGTACAAAAGCTCGCTGGATCTCGCGCGCACGTCCAGCGAATCCGCGCAGCACGTCGAAGGATGGCCGTACCCGCAGGCCGAGGACGCACTGAAGGCAGCGCACGACTACAACGCCAAACTCGCCGAATCCGGTCAGCCGATCCTCGGCGAGGCTGTCGATCCGTTCTCATCGCAAAGCGGTGGTTCGCATGCGAAAGGCGAGGATTCGGCCGCGTCCAAAGACAAGGAATACCAGTCGCTACTCGATTCCGGCAACGGCGTGATGGGCACGATCAAAGTGCCGACCGTGTCGATCGAACTGCCGATCTACCATGGCACCAGCGAGGAGGCGCTCGCCTCCGGAGCCGGCCACCTGTACGGCACGAGCCTGCCGGTCGGCGGCGCGTCCACGCACTCCGTGATCACCGGTCACCGCGGTCTGGTCGAGGCGCTCATGTTCACGCGACTCGACGAGGTCAGGAAAGGCGACTTCATGTACGTCGAGGTCATGGGCGAGACGATCGGCTATCAGGTCGACCGGATCAGCGTGATCCTGCCGGACGACACGAGCCAGTTGAAGATCGTCAAGGGAGAGGATCGGCTCACGCTCATGACCTGCACGCCGTACGGCGTGAACACGCATCGTCTGCTGGTGAGCGGTCATCGTGTGGAGATCCCCGTGCCGGCGCCGGAGCCGGCCGACATTCACGACGGGCGTACCGACGCGCTACTCGTCGGCGGCGGACTGCTGCTCGGCGGATGGCTGCTCGTCGCGATCGTCACGCGGCTGCGGCATACGCCGTGGATGGTGATGCGGCACGCGGGACCGTCGCGGTACCGGAGGTAGATGTGACGGACGGTTCGTGACGGTTTCGCGCGTGGCTGTATCGTGACCGTAACGTGATCATATGTGCGGTTGGCCGTTCGCAGGCAGCTTCACCAGCGACTACACGGGCGGCTACACTGGACGGCATGAGAATTGCACGATTTTCCCTCAACAACACCCCGCGGTACGCGTTCGTGCAGAACGACCCGACCGACGGCAAGGACTATCTGATCGAGCTCGAAGGCTACCCGTTCGGCGCCGGCACCATGCAGCCGACCGGCAACCGGTACGCGTTGGACGCCGAAGGTGTGCGTCTGCTCGCGCCGGTGCTGCCGTCCAAGGTGTTCGGTCTGGCTAAGAACTACGAGGCCCACGCGCAGTTCATGCACGAAGCCGGCCATTCCGAGATCGCGCACGCGCCGGAGAACATGATGATCTTCACCAAGCCTTCGACTTCCGTGATCGGTCCCGACGACCCGATCGTCATTCCGCCGTTCAGCCACGACATGAACTTCGAGCCGGAGGTGGCCGTGGTGATGGGGCGCATCGCCAAGAACGTGCCGGTCGAGAAGGCCATGGACTACGTGCTCGGCTTCACCTGCGTCAACGACGTGACGCTGCGTGACCTGCAGGGCGTGGATCCGATGTGGACGCGTGCGAAGGGCTTCGACACGTCGTGCCCGCTCGGCCCGTGGATCGTGGCGCGCGACGACCTCGACTGGCGCGATGCGAAGATCTCGTTCACGCTCAATGGCGAGGACGTGCCGATGGCGAGCGGCACCACCGCGAACCTCATCCATGGCATCCCCGAACAGATCGCTGCGATCTCGAGCTTCTCCACGCTGCTGCCCGGCGACGTGATCCTCACCGGCACGCCGAACGCGTCTGGTACGCTGCGCCCCGGCGACGAGCCGATCGTGCACGTCGAGGGCATCGGCGACCTGCGCAACGTGGTCGTGCAGGGGTAAACGAAAGTCCGGTGGACTTTCGTCCTGCGCGAGCCGAGCGTGAGCGAGGCCAGAATTGAGTCGGCCGTAGGTCGTCCGAAATTGCGGGACCGTGCAGGGGTAAACGAAAGTCCGGTGGACTTTCGTCCTGCGCGAGCCGAGCGTGAGCGAGGTCATGTTGAGTCGGCCGTAGGCCGTCCGAAATTGCGGGACCGTGCAGGGCTGAGCCGACGGACGTGCTCAACGCGCACTGAGACGTACGTTCAACGGACATACAGCCGATTCGGGTATCGTTTTCGGCTGTATGTCCGTTTGTGTATTCAGGCTGACGACTCAGCTGGATTGTGGTAACGGATTGTGTTCAACGGACATACGGCCGATTCGGATGCGGTTTTCGGCTGTATGTCCGTTGGGGGTATTCATACGCCCGTTTTGTTGCGCCCGTCGTTGACGTGCGCCCATTATTGATGTGCGTCTGTTGGCGTGCGTCGGCCTACGCCGTCGGCAGCAGGGCGTGCAGGATCGTCATGACGATGAGGCTGAGGATCGCGGTGACGGTCAGGGAGAAGCCGGCGAGCTTCGCGTTGCCGGTGAGCGAATCGGTGAATTTGGTCGAGAAGATCGTGATCGGGGCGAACGAGCCGAGCACGATGATCTCGCGGATGCGCATGTCGAACGGCAGAATAAACCACGCGGCGACGGCGATGATCACGCCGAACACGGCGCGCCACGCGATCACTTTCAACAGCTCGATCCGGTCCTTGCGATTGTCCGGAATCTCCATCATGAGTCCGATCATCGCCATCGCGCAGAACGCGTTCGCGTTGGCGAACGGCGTGATCAATGTGATGATCGGCTGCGGAATGGTGATGTGCAGGAACATGAACACCAGCATCAACATGTAGATATCGAACGAAATCGATCCCAGGAAATCATGCGCGATGTTGCGCAGCCGCAGACTGAGCGGCAGCGATCGGAAATTGTCGTCCATGTGCAGCAGCGTGCGCGTGATCGTCAGTGAGCCCGCCGTCGCGACCGTCGCGTTGCCGATATCCAGCATGATGATCGGCAGGCCGGCCGACGCGCCCATGAACGTCTGCACCACCGGCAGGCAGAACGCGCCGAGGTTCAAACCGGATGCGTTGAGCATCTGGAACGCGCGGTAGTTGCGTTCGTCGCCGCGCGAGCCGAGAAACACGACGAACAGCGGGATCGCGCAGGCGAAGAAGCCGAACAATACGATCCACAGCATGCGCATGTCGTGCCTGTTCGTGGCGAACGACAGGATGATCGCGCACGGCAGCGTCATGTTGAACACGATGCCCTGTGCCACCTTGTAGTCGCGCTCGCCGAAGATGTGCAGATGCTTGAGCGCGTACGTGCCGAGGATGGCGATGAGCAGCGCGCCGGATTGGAAGATCATGGTCTCTCGAAGTCTCTCTCGCGAATGGTTCCGGTGCCTAGTCTAGGCGCGGATATGTTGCGGCGGTGTGCGGCGTATTGCGGTGTGGATGGATGACGATTTTCCAAACTTGAGTGTGTCAGACTCAAGTTTTGGGAATAGAATGGGTGGCAGTCCGGTTGAGTAAGTCAGAAACGAACGAAGACCCTGCGGTCGAATCTGATCGATCGCAGGTACAAGACTTATTTGGGAGGTCGGTATGGAACAGAAGTTCACCACTATGGCCCAGCAGGTGATCGGCGACGCGATCCAGAGCGCGTCCGCCGCGGGCAACGCGCAGGTCGAGACCCTGCATGTCATGGACGCGCTCCTGCGTCAGGAGAACGGCGTCATCCAAGGACTTATTCAGGCCGCGGGCGGCAATCCGCAGGCCATCGGCGCTGCCGTGAGGAACGCGCTCGTCGCGCTGCCGAGCGCCAGCGGTTCCACCACGTCGCAGCCGCAGGCCAGCCGCCAGCTGACCGCCGCGCTCGCGCAGGCCGAGAAGGAGATGCAGGCGATGGGCGACGAATACGTCTCCACCGAACATCTGCTCATCGGCATCGCGGCAAGCGCGCCGAACCAGTCGGCCGACATCCTCCGCCAGAACGGCGTGACCCCGGAGGCCCTGCGCAAGGCCGTCCCCGGCATCCGCGGCGGCGCGAAGGTCACCAGCCCGGACGCGGAAGTCTCGTACAAGGCGCTCGAGAAGTACTCGACCGACCTGACGGCCGCCGCGAAGGAAGGCAAGCTCGACCCGGTGATCGGCCGTGATCAGGAGATCCGCCGCGTCATCCAGATCCTAAGCCGCCGCACCAAGAACAACCCGGTGCTGATCGGCGAGCCTGGCGTCGGCAAGACCGCCGTCGTCGAAGGGCTCGCGCAGCGCATCGTCGCCGGCGACGTGCCGACCACGCTGCAGAACAAGAAGCTGATCTCCCTCGACCTCGGGTCGATGGTGGCCGGTTCCAAGTACCGTGGCGAGTTCGAGGAACGTCTGAAGGCCGTCCTCAACGAGATCAAGAGCGCGAACGGCGAGATCATCACGTTCATCGACGAGATTCACACGATCGTCGGCGCGGGTGCCGCCGAAGGCTCGATGGACGCCGGCAATATGTTGAAGCCGATGCTGGCGCGCGGCGAGCTACGCCTGATCGGTGCGACCACGCTCGACGAATACCGCGAGAACATCGAAAAGGATCCGGCATTGGAGCGTCGTTTCCAGCAGGTGTACGTCGGCGAACCTTCCGTCGAGGACACGATCGCGATTCTGCGCGGCCTCAAGCAGCGCTACGAGGCGCACCACAAGGTGACGATCGGCGACGATGCGCTGGTCGCGGCCGCGACGCTGTCCAACCGGTACATTTCCGGCCGTCAGCTGCCCGACAAGGCCATCGATCTGGTCGATGAGGCGGCCGCACACCTGCGCATGGAACTCGACTCCTCCCCGGAGGAGATCGATGAGCTCCAGCGCAAGGTGACGCGCTACGAGATGGAGGAGATGCAGCTCAAGAAGGCCGAGGATCCGGCAAGCAAGGAGCGTCTCGAGAAGCTGCAGGCCGAAATGGCCGACGCGCGCGAGAAGCTCGCCGGACTCAAGGCCCGTTGGGATGCGGAGAAAGCCGGCCACAACAAGGTCGGCGACCTGCGCGCCCAGATGGACGCGCTGCGCGTGAAGGCCGACAAGTTCACCCGCGAGGGCAACCTGGCCGAGGCAAGCCGCATTCTGTACGGCGAGATCCCGGCGATCCAGAAGCAGCTCGACGCGGCCGAGAAGGCCGACGCCGAGTCCACCGAGGGGGCGGACGGCGCGAACAAGCCCGAACCGATGGTCCCGGACCACGTCGACGCCGATTCGGTGGCCGGCATCGTCTCCGAATGGACCGGCATCCCCGTCGGTCGCCTCATGCAGGGCGAGAACGAGAAGCTCCTGCACATGGAGGAGTACCTCGGCAAGCGTGTGATCGGCCAGAAGGAAGCCATCGCGGCCGTGTCCGACGCCGTGCGCCGCTCGCGTGCCGGCATCTCCGACCCGAACCGTCCGACCGGCTCGTTCCTGTTCCTCGGCCCGACCGGCGTGGGCAAGACCGAACTGGCGAAGGCGCTCGCCGACTTCCTATTCGACGACGAGAAGGCCATGGTGCGCATCGATATGAGCGAATACATGGAGAAGGCCTCCGTGTCGCGTCTGATCGGCGCCGCGCCGGGTTACGTCGGCTACGAGGAGGGCGGCCAGCTGACCGAGGCCGTGCGGCGTCGCCCGTATTCGGTAGTGCTGTTCGACGAGGTCGAGAAGGCCAATCCGGAAGTCTTCGACGTGCTGCTGCAGGTGCTTGACGACGGTCGCCTAACCGACGGTCAGGGCCGGACCGTGGACTTCAAGAACACGATCCTCATCATGACCTCCAACCTGGGCTCGCAGTTCCTCGTCAACCAGGACATGGACGCGGACGCCAAGAAGAAGGCCGTGATGGACGCGGTGCACATGAACTTCAAGCCGGAGTTCCTGAACCGTCTCGACGAGATCGTCATGTTCCACCCGCTCACCCGCGAGGAACTGGGCGGCATCGTGAACATCCAAGTCGCGCAGGTCGCGTCTCGCCTCACCGATCGCCGTATCCGCCTCGACGTCACCGACGCCGCGCGCGAATGGCTCGCCGACACCGGCTACGATCCGGCGTACGGCGCGCGTCCGCTGCGTCGTCTGGTGCAGACCGAGGTCGGCGACCAGCTGGCCCGCATGCTGCTCGCCGGCAAGGTGCACGACGGCGACACGGTGCTCGTCGACCAGACCGGCGGCGATCACCTCGAGCTCAACGCCATGCCGACCGATCCGGACGACGACGGTTCGGTGCACGTCGACGACGTGAAGGCCGACTGATAGCCGGTTGTTGCTGCCGTGGCGTGTAGCTGACATGATGAAGGCCCGGAAGGATATCCTTCCGGGCCTTCGCTCGTTGCATGCAGTGTGACTACTGCTCGAGGAAGATCTGCGGGGCCTTGGCGAAGTTGTTCGCGCAGTGTTCGCCGCAGAAGTAGTACGTCTTGCCGTTGTATTCGCGGGTGATCGCGTCCGCGGTCACGGCGACGGTCATGCCGCACACCGGATCGGTGGCGGTTTCGCCGTCGGTCGGCGCGGCGTGCATGTGCATGTGATGCATATCCATGGGATGCTCCTTGTCGTTGGAATTGGTGGACATTGTACTGTCGGAACCGTGGGACTGGCCGTTCGGTTCCAAGTGCGTGAGTTCGGTGTGCTCGTCGATGATGACCTGCGGTTCGCGGGTGGACGTTGCGGTTGCGGTTTCGTCGGCGGTGGCGGCGATGCGTGTCGTATCGTCACCGTCTGCCGGCACCGCGACGTCACTGATCCGCACGCCATGCAGCCGGTTCGCGTTCAGCACCAGACACACCGAGCTCAACGCCATCGCCAGCCCCGCGATCATCGGGCTGAGCAGCCAGCCGGTGAATGGGTACAGCACGCCGGCCGCGACCGGGATGCCGATCACGTTGTAGCCGAACGCCCACGCCAGATTCTCACGAATGTTGCGCATCGTCGCGTTCGACAGGTTGATCGTCTTCAGTACACCGCGCAAATCGCCGTTCATCAGCGTCACGTCGGCCGACTGCATCGCCACGTCGGTGCCGGTGCCGATCGCGATGCCGAGATCGGCCTGCGCGAGCGCGGGTGCGTCGTTGATGCCGTCGCCGACCATCGCGATCAGACCGTCCGGTACATTGCCGATCGTCGGCGACGGTGCAGTTGCGGACGTTGCGGCTGCGGTTTTATCCGTACGGACGGCGTGCGTATCGTGCGTCAGATCGCGTGCGGCCTGCAACTGGCGGATCCAGTATGCCTTGCCGTCCGGCTTGACCTGCGCGATCACCGTGTCGATACCGACCTCGCGGGCGATGCGCACGGCGACCTCGGCGCGGTCGCCGGACAGCATCACCGTGCGGACGCCGGCCGCACGCAGCGCGGCCACTGCCTCACGCGAGCCTTCTTTGACCGGATCATGCTCGTAGCTGGGTGCCGCGCCGCCCGTCGTATCCGCATCCACCACGCCGCGCGTGATCGTGCCGGTCTTGTCGAACACGACCGTGCGAATGTCGTGCGCCTGTTCCAACGCCTTCGCCGACGTGACCAGCACGCCGTTCGTTGCACCCAGACCCATCGCAGCAGTCACCGACAGCGGTGTTGCCAATCCCAGCGCGCACGGGCAGGCGATGATGAGCACGCTCACCGCCGTCACCAATGCATGCGCCAGCCGTGGTTCAGGTCCGATCGCCAGCCAGATCGCGAACGTCCATACCGCTACGATCATCACCGCCGGCACGAAAATGCGGGCGATCTTGTCCGCCAGCTTCTGCACCGGCGCCTTCGTGGCCTGTGCGCGTGAAACCATCGCGATGATCTGTGCCAGCACCGTCTCGCCGCCCACCTGCGTGGCGCGCATCAGCAGATCGCCCTTGAGCAGCACCGTCGCGCCGGTCAAGGACCGCGCGGCTGGACTGGTGCTGTCGTTTGCGCTGCCGTCGTGATCGGCTGCGTGCGTATCCGCGGTTTTGACGACCGGCTTCGATTCGCCGGTGATCATCGACTCGTCCACGGTCGCTTCGCCGTCGACGATCTCGCCGTCGACCGGAATGCGCTCGCCGGCGTGGACGACCAGCAGGTCGCCGGTCTTCACATCGTCGATAGTGATATCGCGAACGTTTGCGTCGTGGTACCAATCTGTGTGCTCGGCATCGGCGTTTGCCGTCAGGATATGCGCGGTGCGCGGGCGCAGCTTGATCAGCGACTGCACGGCTTTGCCGGTGCCCTCGCGGGCCTTTGTTTCGAGCAGACGACCGACCAGCACCAGCGTGATCACCACGCCTACCGATTCGAAATACGGTTCACGCGAACCTTCCGGGAACAGCGACGACATCACGCACAGCGCAAGGCTGTACACGTAGGCGGCGGTCGTGCCAAGCGTGACCAGCGAGTTCATGTCGGGCGCGCGGTGGATAAGCGCCGGCCAGCCGACGCGGTGAATCGGCGCGCCACAGTAGAACATAACCGGGGTGACGAGCAGCGCCTGCAGCCACGGGTTCATCAGCCACATCGGCACGATGGCGTGGCCGCCGGGTAGCAGCATGAGCATCATCGGCGCGAACACCGGCAGCGTCAGCACGGTGCCGATGATGACGAGTCTGGTGAGCTGGCGAATCTCCTTGGTACGCTCCTCGGATTCGCGGCGTTCCGCTGTCAGCGCGTCGGTCGGGGATGCCGGGGTGGTGCTTGCTGTTGCCGCTGATGTCGTTGCTGCCGCTGGGCGTGCTGTCGTCGTGCCCGCACTGCCAACGTTTGCCGTTTCACTGCCGCCGTCACCGGTCACCCGCAGCAGCCCATGCACCATATTCATACCGCAGGCGAACGGATACTCACCGGCCGGCAGTGCGGGCAGCTGCACGTCGGTACGCACGTTGCCGGGGAGCATCGCGTCGAGCGCGAGGTCGCCGAACACGACATGCGACGTGCATTCGCCGGTTTCCTGCCGGTCAAAGGTGAGCGTGATCGGCGTGCCGGCCTGCATCTCGATTACGGCGGGGGAGTAGCCGCCCTTGACGGTGATCGTGGCGGTCTGCATGCCGTCCGTCAACGTGCCGGCGGTGCCCTGCTGCGGCGCGAAGAAGAACCGTATGATCAGCCATGTCAATGCGGCGGCCGCCAGCACCGCGGCCGCGATGAGAAAGATGTTTGGTTCCATGACCTGCTCCTTCTGCCGGTTTCCTCTCTGTATCGTATCGCCGTGTACTAGAGTATACCCAATACCCCTATGGGGTATAATGGGTGTCGTGGTTCAGCTCATGGGTGAATCGTCTGATCGATGGGAGGTTGCGATGCATGGATATGACGAGGACAAGGCCAAGGTGGTCGCGCGGCTGAGGCGCATCGAGGGGCAGATTCGCGCCGTGACGCAGATGGTCGAGGATGATCGGTACTGCATCGACGTGCTCAC
The DNA here is from genome assembly GCF_009299505.1 of Bifidobacterium ramosum. Taxonomy (GTDB): domain Bacteria; phylum Actinomycetota; class Actinomycetes; order Actinomycetales; family Bifidobacteriaceae; genus Bifidobacterium; species Bifidobacterium ramosum. Next base: position 154,043 of record NZ_WBSM01000002.1, read on the forward strand.
GCAGATCTCCGCGGCGAATTCGGCGCTCAAATCGGTGGCGTTGCTGCTGCTGGACGATCATCTAAGCCACTGTGTGCGGCGGGCGTCGATCGACGGCGGCGAGGTCGCGGACGAGAAGCTGCGGGAGGCGTCGGCCGCGATCGCGCGACTGGTGAAGTCGTAGGGGCTGCATGGCTTCCGGCGGTGTCGTACGCGGCTGATGACCGCTTGCGACACGCGTGCAGGGCATCGTCCATGCCGTACGTTTCACTAGAACATATGTTCGACAATGTGATGACGGTGGCCGTGGTGATCGCGGTGATGATCGTGGCGGCGGCGTTGGGGCTGGCCGCAGGGTTCCTGCTGGGCAAGTCGCGCGGGCAGGAGATGGCCCGCGGCGCGCGGACGGGCGAGCTGGAGGCGGCGCGGGCGGATGGTGATGCGGCCCGCGCCCAAGTGGTGCAGCTGACCGCGCAGGCGGCAGAACTGCGTGGTCAGATCGAGGGGCTTGGCCAGCAGCTGTCCTTCGCCAAATCGCAGTTGGCACAGGCCCAGCAGGCCGAGCAGATCCGCATCCAACACGAACGGGACAAGGCCGCCGCCGAGGCGGAACGCAAGCGTGCGGAGCAATCCGCTTCGCTGGAGGAGCAGAGCAAGGTGCTGTCCGCATTGGCACCCGTGCAGAAGAACCTCGACGCGTTGCAGCAGAAGGTCTCGCAGATCGAAGAAGGGCGCAAGCGCGAGATGGGCGCATTGGGGGAGCAGCTCAAAGGCCTCGGCGAGCAGCAGGCGCGGTTGGATCGCGAGACCAGCTCGCTGTCGGCCGCACTGCGCAACAACAAGGTGCGTGGCGCATGGGGCGAGGCGCAGCTACGTAACATCGTGGAGTCGGCGGGGCTGCTGGAGCATGTCGATTTCGACACGCAGGTGGTGGTGACCGGCACGGACGGGCGCATCCAGCGACCGGACATGATCGTGCATCTGCCGGGCGGCAAGACGATTCCGATCGATGCGAAAGTGCCGTATGCGGACTACCAGCGGGCATGCGAGATCCCGGAGACCGCGTCGCCCGAAGAGCTGGACCGGCGCGCCGATCTGCTGCGGGCACATGCCAAGGCGTTGCGTGACCATGTGAAGACCCTGGGCGACAAGGCATATTGGAACGCATTCGACATCGCCCCGGATTTCGTGGTTGCCTTCATTCCGAACGAGGCGCTGCTGCAGGCGGCCCTCGAGGCCGATCCGACGCTGATGGACGACGCGTTCGCTCGCAAGGTGGCGCTGACGTCGCCGGTGACGTTGTGGGCGGTGCTCAAGTCGGTGGCTTACGCGTGGCAGCAGCAAAGCCTGACCGATGACGCGAAGAGGCTGTTCGATCTGTCCCGCGAGCTGTACGAGCGGTTCGCGGTACTGGGCGAGCGTGCCACCAAACTGGGCACGGCCATCACCAAAACGGTGGGCGCCTACAACCAGTTCGCCACATCGCTGGAATCGCGGGTGCTCGTCACCGCGCGCAAACTGCAGAAGATCGACGGCAGCAAGATCATCGAACCGGTTGACATCATCGATTCCGGCAAGGCCGATATCCGAGAGCTCACCGCGCCGGAAATCCAGCCCGACGACAACGCCGATTGACGGCACGAGACGATAGGCTAACAACCATGACCGAAGAGAAATCCTTCCGCAAGACAGGCGTTTCCGTTGCCGCCGGCGGCGCGTCCGCCGCGTCCGATGCCGAGACGCCGTTCGCGCTGCTCGACCCCCGCGACCAGCTCAAGCAGCTGCTGAAGACCGAACTGGCCGGTCGTCCGTTCTGCGAGCTGTCGGATGTGACGTTCGACCATCGCGGTGCCGCCATCGTCGGCCATATCCTGCTCGACACCTTGGAAGAGCAAGGCTATTCGGTCGACGATTTCGACGCGGTCGGTGCATTGACGGCGGCCGCCGTGCCGCTGGTGTCGGCGATGATCCTCGCCGCCGCCTCGCGTGGCGAGGATCTGGACGGATTCGTGATGGACTTCGTGTATCCGTCGATCAAGGGTCCGTCGATCAAGGGCAAGCGCGTGATCCTGCTGGATTCATGGCTGTCGGAGAAATCCTATGTGCAGACCTCGTCGCTGGTCACCTTGCGTAACGGCAACGAATTGAGTCTTGATTTCGGCGTCGTGGAGCATGAAGGCGCCGAAGTGGTGGCCATCGCCTCGCTGATCGGCGGCGTCGACATGGATCAGCCGACCATCAAGGTCGTCAACCCGGTCGACGACGGTGTTCACGAACTGCCGTTCGTCGAGGTCTACCACGAATCCGAACTGCGCTGACCGATGCCAACATTCGGCTTCCCTGGCAGGGGAGCGTTACGCAGCGACTGAGGGAGTTCAATGCATACGCCCAATCCCGTTTCGTTAGCAGCCAAGATGTCCGGCGAACCGTCCTTCCGCGAGGTCGGCGTCGGACCGTGGGCTGAGGTCCATCCCGATGAGCCGCGCCCCGACGATCCGGCATCCCCGAACTTCGACGCAAGATTTGACCCGCAGCTGCTCGATGAGGGTGACCGCCGCAACGTGCTCGACCGGTACCGCTACTGGACGGTCAACGCCATCAAGGCCGACCTCGACGCACGTGGCCGTCACGATTTTGAAGTCGCCGTCGAAAACTGGACGCACGACTTCAACATCGGATCCATGGTGCGCACCGCCAATGCGTTCACCGCGAACCGTGTCCACATCGTCGGCCCGCACAAATGGAACCGCAAGGGCGCGCTGATGACCGAACTGTACCAGCACGTCGAATACCACCCGTCCATCACCGAACTGATCGAGTGCTGGCATCACCGCATCGCCGGCGAAATCGCCTACGAACGTGCGCAGGCTAAGGCCGCCGCGATCAAGGCCCATACGATCGCATCGTCATGCGCGACCGGCACACCGCCGATCGACGATCGTGCAGTCGCCTCCGCCGCCGTAACCGCAGTGGCCGAAGCGACCGCCGACATCGCCCGTGCCGATGCGCGCATCCGCGAGCTTGAAGCCGCGCGCGTCATCGCACTCGACATCATTCCGGGCGCCGTGCCGATCGAAACCTACCGGTTCCCGAAACGCTGTCTGCTGCTGTTCGGCGCGGAAGGTCCGGGCCTGAGCCGGAAAGCCCTCGATCTGGCCGACGACGTCGTCTACATATCCCAGTTCGGTTCCGTCCGGTCCATCAACGCCGGAGCCGCCGCAGCAGTCGCCATGCACAGCTACATCGCCCAGTACCGGTGACACAGCGGTGCCGTCTGTGACGCGATGAGACGGCGTAAGAGGCGTGTCACAAATGACTCGTATAGTAGGGCGCATGCCTACATTCACACGCGAAGAAATCGAGCATTTGGGCGATCTCGCCCGAATCGCGCTCACCGATGAGGAAATCACCCGTCTGCAGGGCGAGTTGAACGTCATCGCCGACTCCATCAACAAGGTGCAGGAAGTCGCCTCCGACGATGTGCCGCCGACCGCCAACCCGATCCCTCTGGAAGCCTACCTGCGTCCGGATGTGGCGGAGACGCCGCTCACGCAGGCCGAGGCCCTGTCGGGCGCTCCGAAGACCGAGGCCGGCATGTTCGTCGCGCCGCGCATTCTGGGAAGCGAGGAGTGAGAACCGTTATGACGCAAGCAACCAACGAACTGGTCAAGCTCACCGCGGCCGACATGGCCGCCGAGATCAAGTCCGGCGAGGTCTCCAGCCGTGAGCTGGTCGACGCGCACCTCGAAGTCATCGAGGCCGCCGAACCGTCCATCAAGGCCTTCCTCAAGGTTTCCGGCGATGTGGCCCGCGAGCAGGCCGACGCCTTCGACGCCAAGAGCGCGGACGAAAAGGCACAGCTGCCGGAACTGGCCGGCGTGCCGATCGCCATCAAGGACATGATCGTCACCAAGGGCATCGAAACCACCGCAGCTTCGAAGATCCTCGAAGGCTGGATTCCGCCGTACGACGCCACCGTCATCGAAAAGCTCAAGGCCGCCGGCATGCCGATCCTCGGCAAGACCAACCTCGACGAGTTCGCGCAGGGCTCCTCCACCGAGCACTCCGCCTACCAGACCACCCACAACCCGTGGGATACCGAGCGCGTCCCGGGCGGTTCCGGCGGTGGTTCGGCCTCCGCAGTCGCCGCATTTGAAGCCCCGCTCGCCCTCGGTACCGACACCGGCGGCTCCATCCGCCAGCCGGGCGCACTGACCGGCACCGTCGGCGTCAAGCCGACCTACGGTGGTGTCTCCCGTTTCGGCGCGATCGCGATGGCCTCCTCGCTCGACCAGATCGGCCCGGTCTCGCGCACGGTGCTCGACTCTGCGCTGCTGCAGGAGATCATCGGCGGCCATGACCGCCGCGACTCCACCTCGATTCCGGAAGGACCGCGCCCGATGGTCGCCGCCGCCCGCGAAGGCGCCAAGCGCGACCTCAAGGGCATGAAGGTCGGTCTCGTCAAGGAACTCGGTGGCGACGGCTTCCAGCCGGGCGTCCAGGCCCGCTTCAACGAGGCCGTCAAGAAGCTCGAGGAGATGGGTGCCGAGGTCGTGGAGGTCTCCTGCCCGCACTTCGAGTACTCGCTCGGCGCGTACTACATCATCATGCCGTCCGAGGTCAGCTCCAACCTGGCCCGCTACGACGGCATGCGCTACGGCCTGCGCGTCATGCCGCCGACCGGCGTACCGCAGACCGCCGCCAACATGATGGCCTACACCCGTGAGGCCGGCTTCGGCGACGAGGTCAAGCGCCGCATCATCCTCGGCACCTACGCCCTGTCCGCCGGTTATTACGATGCCTGGTACGGCTCTGCGCAGAAGGTGCGCACGCTCATCATCCGCGACTTCGAGAACGCCTTCAAGCAGGCCGACGTGCTCGTCGCCCCGACCAGCCCGTCCACTGCGTTCAAGTTCGGCGAGAAGATGGACGATCCGCTGGCCATGTACATGAACGACATCGCCACCATCCCGGCCAACCTCGCCGGCGTGCCGGCCATGTCCATCCCGGCCGGCCTGTCGGATGACGGCCTGCCGGTCGGCTTCCAGTTCATCGCGCCGCAGCAGCGCGACGAGGTCATGTACAAGCCCGCCGCCGCGCTCGAAGCCGCGCTCGAGGAGGATTGGGGCGGCCCGATCTGGCAGTCCATGAAGACCCCGTGGCTGAACGCCGCCGAGTAAGGCATCGGAAGAAAGAGAACAAGCACTATGGCTGAAAAACTGATGAAGTACGCCGATGCCACCAAGAAGTACGATGTGGTCTTCGGCCTCGAAACGCACGTCGAGCTGTGCACGAACACCAAGCTGTTCTGCCCGGCGCACATCGAGTTCGGCGGCGAGCCGAACACCCAGCTGACCCCGGTGAGCCTCGGCCTGCCGGGCAGCCTGCCGGTCGTCAACAAGACCGCCGTCGACTACGCGATCAAGCTGGGTCTCGCCCTGCACTGCGAGATCGCCGAGTGGAGCCAGTTCGCCCGCAAGAACTACTTCTACCCGGACATGCCGCGCGACTATCAGATCTCGCAGTACGACAAGCCAACCAACGGCAACGGCTACCTCGACGTCGAGCTTGAGGACGGCACCGTCTTCCGCGTGCCGATCGAGCGCGCGCACATCGAGGACGACGCCGGCAAGAACACGCACGTCGGCGGTGCCGACGGCCGCATCGAAGGCGCCGACCATTCGCTGGTCGACTACAACCGCGCCGGCGTGCCGCTGATCGAGATCGTCACCAAGCCGATCGAGGGCGCGGGCGACCGTGCCCCGGAGATCGCCGGTGCCTACATGCGCGCCATCCGCGACATCGTGCGCGCGCTCGGCATCTCCCACGCCCGCATGGAGCAGGGCAACATGCGTGCCGACGTGAACGTCTCGCTGCGTCCGTCCGCCGACGCCCCGTACGGCACGCGTTCCGAAACCAAGAACGTGAACTCGTTCCGCGGCATCGAAAAGACCATCCAGTACGAGATCCGCCGTCAGGCCGCCCGCCTCGACGAAGGCAAGGAGATCCTGCAGGAGACCCGCCACTGGGACGAAGCCACGCAGACCACGGCCGGCGGCCGCGTCAAGTCCGACGCGGACGACTACCGCTACTTCCCGGACCCGGATCTCGTGATGCTGCACATCACCAAGGAGCACATCGCCGAGATCGAAGCGCAGATGCCGGAGATGCCTCGCGAACGCCGCAATCGTCTCAAGGCCGAATGGAACCTGACCGACGTGCAGATGCGCGACATTATCAACGCCGACGCGCTCGACTTGATCGAAGACACGGTCAAGGCAGGCGCGACCGCCGCCGGCGCCCGCAAGTGGTGGCTGGGCGAGCTGAGCCGCGAGGCCAACGCCAAGGGCGTCTCGCTCGAGGAGCTGCCGGTCACCCCGGCCGACGTGGCCGAGGTCGAGAAGCTCATCGCTGATGGCAAGCTCAACGACAAGCTCGCCAAGCAGACCGTTGCCGGCGTGCTCGCCGGTGAGGGCACCCCGGACGAGGTCGTCAAGAAGCACGGCTACAAGATCGTCGAGGACACGGGCGCGATCGAGGCCGCCGTCGACGCGGCGTTCGCAGCCAACCCGGACGTCGTCGAGAAGCTCAAGAGCGGCAACATGAAGCCGATGGGCGTCATCATCGGCGCGGTGATGAAGGCGACGCGCGGCCAGGCCGACGCGAAGGCCGTCACCAAGATCGTGATGGGCAAGATCAAGTAGCGCACCCGACGCCGTGTCACATTGCCGACACGGCGCGGACCTACGCAAGGGCTCTCTCCGAACCAGTCGGAGGGAGCCCTTGTCGTAGTCATACCGTGTTCGTACGGTCGGTGAACATCCGTCCCGTTGCTTCCCAGCGAACGGTCAGGCGGGTAGGATATCTTCTGTACCGACTTCTACCAGCGTATGTTGAGGGAATACACGAATGTCTGAAACCGCCGAAACGCCGACGTTGCAGGAAATCTCGCGCGAACTGCCGCCGAAGATCGTCATTCCTGAGATCAAGGGCGAGATGGTGCACCTGCGCCCGGCGACCATCGAGGATCTGCCGCGTCTGGACGAGCTGGACGCCTACTACAACGCATCGCGCATCACCGGCAAGGATCCGCAGGCCGAACGCGCCGTCGTGCACGCGTGGGTGCGCCGCTCCGTCGCATGGGCGAACGGGCAGGCCGCTTCCGAATCCGGCGTGGGCGACCCCGAGTCGCGCCGCACCATCGCATGGGCCGTACTCACCGATTCCGACCATGACGACGACGGCCGCATCGACGCCGCCGATACCGACAACGTGATCGGCATGGTCTTCCTCATCGACATCGACGGCTGGGCCCGCTCGGCCCGCATCCAGGTCGTGCTCGGCAAGGATTACCGCGGCCGCGGCTATTCGCGCGACATGATGCCGCGCGTCATGACCTACGGCTTCGCGCCCGAACCGTCCGGCCTCGGCATGCATCGCATCTGGGTGGCCGTGCCCGAGAAGAACACGCGTTCGCTGTCCGTGTACCAGTCGCTCGGCTTCGTGAAGACCGGTTCGTCGCGCGACGCGTTGTGGGACGCGGAAAACGGCCGCTATCAGGACCTGATCGTGCTGGACACGCTGTTCGACGAATACGACCCGATCCGTTCGCTCGACGCGTTCGGCATGCATGTGATCGAGGACAACCCCGGCATGCACGAGGCGCTGGCCATGCGCGAGCATTCCATCGCCATCCGGCAGCGTACGCGTACGGACGGCGCGGCGTCGGCGTCCGCGAATAACGACGCCGACCGCGCGCGTCGCGACGCGTTCGAACGCATCGGCATCGATCCCGACGCGGTACGATCCTCCGGTGAGGGCGATCACACGCACCGTGACGGCACGTCGCGGGCCGACGCCGGCGAACAGCCGTCTCCGGCCTCCGCCGACGCCGCCATCGACGGCGACTCCACGTGGCCATACGGCCAGTCCGAACGCAAGTCCTCGAAGAACGCCTGGTGGCGTAATCTTGGGCTGAGCCGCAAACGCGACAACGAGGAGGACTGATGAGCGCCGAAGATCTCGACAACTACGAAACCGACGCGGAACTCGCCCTGTACAAGGAATACCGTGACGTCATCAAGCTGTTCACCTACGTGGTGGAGACCGAACGCCGCTTCTATCTGGCGAACAAGGTCGACTTCAACGTGCGTTCAGCCGGGCAGGACGTGTATTTCGACGTGCAGCTCACCGACGCGTGGGTGTGGGACGTGTATCGTCCGAGCCGGTTCGTGAAGAACGTGCGTATTGTCACGTTCAAGGACGTGAACGTCGAGGAAGTGCAGAAAACCGACATCGACATCCCGGACGACATCCACTGACCATCGCGTGATTTCTGGCGTAAGTGTGTGGAAACGCACCCGTGTGGTGTGCGATTCCGATGGGTGGGGTAGACTGTCGTTGATTTTGTTATAAGGAGATTTACGTGACGCAGAAACAATCCGTGGTGATCATCGGCGGCGGCCCTGCGGGCCTGACCGCAGCCTGGGAGTTCGTCAAGGACGGCGGCGCCGATCAGTACGACGTGACCGTGCTCGAGGCCACCCGCGAATTCGGCGGCATCTCGCGCACCGTCAAGCACAACGGCAACCGCATGGACATCGGCGGCCACCGGTTCTTTTCCAAAGATAACCGCATCATGGACTGGTGGAAGGATGTCCTGCCGCTGCAGGGCGCGCCCAGCTATGACGACAAGAAGCTCGGCCGCGAGCATGAGATGGAACCGGGTGGCCCGGATCCGGAGGTGACCGACGAGGTGATGCTCAAGCGTCACCGCGTGTCGCGCATCTTCTACGGTGGTCGTTTCTTCGATTATCCGATCTCGCTAACTCCGGCCACGTTCAAGGCAATGGGCTTTGTGATGACCATGCAGGCCGGTTTCAGCTACCTCGGCTCCATGGTGCACAAGCTGCCCGAAACGAACCTTGAGAACTTCTACATCAACCGTTTCGGCCGCAAGCTGTATTCGATGTTCTTCGAAGGCTACACCGAGAAACTGTGGGGCCGCCACCCCTCGCAGATCTCCGCCGATTGGGGTGCGCAGCGCGTCAAGGGCCTGAGCGTGCTCGGCGTGCTCAAGAACGCGTTCGCCAAGCTCAGCCCGAAGAAGCGCTCCAACGCCGAGGTCGAAACCTCGCTGATCGAGGAGTTCTGGTATCCGAAGTACGGTCCGGGCCAGCTGTGGGAGACCGTGGAACGTCGCTGCGAGGCGCACGGTGCGAAGGTGATCACCGACGCGAACGTCGTCGAGATCCGTCAGGACGGCGGCCATATCAGTGCCGTCGTCTACGAGGATTCGGAAGGCAACCGTACCGAGCTCGCCGCCGACCAGTTCATCTCGTCCATGCCGATCAAGGATCTCGTCAACGCCGTGGACGCTTCCGACAAGCCCGCGCCGAAGGACATCACGACCATCGCCAACGGCCTGCCGTACCGCGACTTCGTCACCGTCGGCCTGCTCGTCAAGCGCCTGCGCCTCAAGAACACGACCGACATCCCCACGCTCGGCAACCCGCCGATCGTGCCGGACTGCTGGATCTACGTGCAGGACCCGGGCTACACCGTCGGCCGCATCCAGATCTTCAACAACTGGAGCCCGTACCTCGTCAAGGACGTGGACGACACCGTCTGGATCGGTCTCGAATACTTCTGCGACGAAGGCGACTCGTTCTGGAACATGAACGAGGAGGACTGCGTCAAGTTCGCCATCAACGAGATGGTGCGCATGAAGGTCATCGCCAGCCCCGACGACGTGCTCGACACCCACCGCGAGAAGGTCAAGAAGGCGTACCCGGCCTACTTCGACACCTACGCCCAGATGGACGAGCTCGTCGAATACCTCGACCACTTCGGCAACCTCTACTGCGTCGGCCGCAACGGCCAGCACCACTACAACAACATGGACCACTCCATGGCCACCGCCATCGAGGCCGTCGGCAACATCAAGACCGGCAAGACCTCCAAGAAGAACGTGTGGTCAGTCAACACCGAGAAAAGTTACCACGAGGAAAAGTAGTCCTTTTCCATCTGATGAAACGGCTCGTCGCGATGCGGCGGGCCGTTTTGCGTTGGTCGGGGTTGGGTTGTATGGTTAATGCCAGTTCGCGACGCATGGAGTGCGGCGGACGTTCGATAGCGGCGATGGCCGCACATCATTCTTAGTGCAGAGCTCGGCAGTGTGCCGGCGTTGCTCAAGGAAAGGTATTACGAGTGGCAACCAGCCAGAATCTTGAGGATATGAAACTGCCTGAGCTCAAGGAGCTCGCCAAGCAGATGGGACTTCGCGGCACATCGACGATGCGCAAGCCCGAACTGATCGCCACCCTGCAGGCCGCCCGATCCGGCGGCGAGGCGCCGGCCGGCGTCACCGTGCGTACGCCCCGCGCCGGCAAGAAGACCGAGACCACCACCGCGCAGAACGAGCAGGCGGCATCCGCCGAACCGGTCGAGCCGACCCCGGCCGAGACCGAGCAGGCTCCGTCCGCAGCGGCCGCCGAACCGCAGACCGCGCCCGCCGCCGAATCCGCCGCGCCGGCCGCCGACCAGCAGCACACCAAGCCGGCCCGCAAGACCCGTTCCCGCGCGGCGTCTCTGAAGCAGGCCGTCGGCAACGCCGATCAGCCGTCCATCGAGCTGCCGAAGATCACGAAGGACGAGACCACGTCCGCGCGCCGCCGTCGCCACGAGGAAGAGGCGTCCGCGCTGCTGCTCGACGACCTCGGACTGGAACCGACCGGCGATCACGCCGCTGACCGTGCGGAACGTACGGAACGACGCCGTCGCGACGACGATCGTCCGCAGCGTCGCCGTCGCGATTTCGTCGCCGACGCCGAACAGCCGCGCCGTCGCCGCCGTGCCGATGATCAGGCCGCGCCGGTCGCCGACGGCGACGACAACGTGCGCGATCTGGACGACATCCTCGCCACGCTGCCCGGTCAGCATGACGTGGTCCGTGACGAGCAGAACGACGACGAGCCTGCTGAGCGTGAGTTCACACGCCGCAACCGCAATCGTGGCGACCGTAACGCCGATCGTGCGGATCGCGGCGGTAACGACCGCCATCAGCGTCGTCTGCGCGGCCGCGATCGCGATTACGACGACCGTGCCGACCGTGACGCACGTGATGACCGCGACGTGCGTAACGACCGTCCGGCCCGCGACGTGCGCCGCGAGGAGCCGCAGGACGATCTCGTGCCCGTCGCCGGCATCGTCGACGTGCTGGATTCCTACGCGTTCGTGCGCACCTCCGGCTACCTGCCCGGTCCGAACGACGTGTACGTGTCGATGGGCCAGGTCAAGAAGTACGGCCTCAGGAAGGGCGACGCCGTGCACGGCTCGATCCGCGCGCCGCGCGACAACGACCGCCGCAACCAGCGTCAGAAGTTCGTGCCGTTGCAGTCCATCGATTCGATCAACGGCATGAGCGTCGAGGACGCGGCCAACCGTCCGCAGTTCTCCAAGCTCACCCCGCTCTATCCGCAGGAGCGCTTGAAGCAGGAGACGACCCCGAACAAGCTCACCGGCCGCATCATGGACATCGTCTCGCCGATCGGCAAGGGGCAGCGTGGCCTCATCGTCTCCCCGCCGAAGGCCGGCAAGACGATCACGCTGCAGAACATCGCCAACGCGATCGCCACGAACAACCCGGAAGTCCATCTGATGGTCGTGCTCGTGGACGAACGCCCGGAGGAAGTCACCGACATGGAGCGCACCGTGCAGGGCGAGGTCATCTCCTCGACCTTTGACCGTCCGGCCTCCGACCACACCACCGTCGCCGAGCTGGCGATCGAACGCGCCAAGCGACTCGTGGAGCTCGGCCAGGACGTGGTCGTGCTGCTCGACTCGATGACCCGTCTCGCCCGCGCCTACAACATCGCCGCGCCGGCGTCCGGCCGCATTCTGTCCGGCGGCGTGGACGCGCAGGCCCTGTATCCGCCGAAGAAGTTCTTCGGCGCGGCCCGCAACATCGAAAACGGCGGTTCGCTCACCATCATCTCGTCCGCGCTGGTGGAGACCGGTTCGAAGATGGACGAGGTGATCTTCGAGGAGTTCAAGGGCACCGGCAACATGGAACTGCGTCTGTCGCGCGAACTCGCCGACAAGCGTCTGTTCCCGGCCATCGACATCAACGCGTCCGGCACGCGCCGCGAGGAGCTCATCACTTCGCCGGCCGAACTGCCGATCGTCTACCGTCTGCGCCGTCTGCTCGGCGGCCTTGAGCCTGAGCAGGCCTATCAGACGCTCGTGCCGCGCCTCAAGAAGACGCCGACCAACCGCGACTTCCTCGCTGCGATCACGCAGCAGGCCAACTCGAGCGCCGTCAACGGCAACTGATGGAGTGCGGGGCGGCCGCATGATCGGTACGGTCGGCGTGCCGCTGACGTACCGATCGCAATACAACAACGGACATACAGCCGATTTCGATGGGATGATCGGCTGTATGTCCGTTGTTGTATGTCTGTTATTCGTTTCCGTGGTGCGTTGATTGCACGTTGATGGTGCGTTACGTTGATGACACGCTGACTACACGTTGAAATATGTACCGTGGCATTGCCCGGACGCCGACGACGGCGTCCGGAACGTCGCCTACGCCATGACGGCGAGATGGTGGAACTCCGGTGTATGCCGTCCCAGCAGCGGATCCGCGTGGGACTCGGCGAACCGACGCAGCCGGCGCACGCCCTCGCGCAGCTCGTCAGCGTCGCCCGCGTACGACAGCCGCACGAATCCCTCACCTTCCGCACCGAACGCCGTGCCCGGCACCACGGCCACCTTCGATTCGTCCAACAGCCGACGACTGAACTCGTCGGAACTCATTCGCGTGGCGCGGATGTCGACGAACGCGTAGAACGCGCCCTGCGGCTCGACCAGCCGCACAGCCGTGCAGTCGGCGAGCCCGTCAAGCACGATCTGCCGCTTAGCGCGGTATTCCTCGCGCATGGCGATCACCGGATCCATCGGCCCGGTCAGCGCCGCGACCGCCGCATACTGCGCGGTCGAATTGACCGACGAATGCATAAGCTCGGCGATCTTGCTGGTCTGCTCGATGAGTGCGGCCGGCGCCAGCAGATACCCGATGCGCCAGCCGGTCATCGCGAACGTCTTCGACAGGCTTTCGACCACGACGGTGCGCTCGTGCATGCCCGGCACGGTGGCGATCGACGGGGCGACCGGGAATGGACGGGCGGCGGTCGCCGGATCGACCGAAGCGTCGGAGGCGTCGGCATCGTCCTTGAAGATGAACGGATGATATACCTCGTCCGAAATCGCCCACAGATTGTGCCGCGTGCAGACGTCGGCGATGCGCGCCAGCTCGTCGGCGGGCGTGACCGCGCCGGACGGATTGCCCGGCGACGTGAGGATGACGGCGCGCGTGCGCGGCGTCACCGCGGCCTCGATGTCGTCGGCGTTGAGCCGCATCTGATGTTCCGGCGTGAGCGCGACCGTCACCGGCACGCCGCCGCACATCATCACCTCGGCCTCGTACGACGTGAAGAACGGTGACGGGATGATGACCTCGTCGCCCGGGTCGAGCACGGCCTTCAACGCGAGGAACAGGCCGATGGTCGCGCCGTCGATGGCCTGGATCTCGTGCTCCGGGGCGTAGTCGAGGCCCTTGACCGTGTGCGAATACCGCGCCACGGCCTGCCGGAACGCGTCGATGCCCAGCACGTTCGTGTACTTCGTGTGCCCTTCGCGGATCGAACGGCACGCCGCCTCGACGATGTGCGGCGCGGCGGTGGCGCTCGGCTCGCCCACGCACAGCGAGATCACGTCGGGCACGCGTTCGACGCGATCGAAGACGTCGCGGATGCCTGACCGAGGGATATCGAGTGCGCACTGCGCGATCACCGGAGCTACCATGTTGCCACCTTTCGTTACATTTCCAACAAAACATAATATATATCGTAAATATTACGAAGTATAGTGACATTGGGTGGAAAAATATTTGGTATTGCGTGATCGTCTGGGAAGATATACGGACGTCGTGCCGAAATCCGCGCTCGACGCACGGGCGACTACTATAAGGAGTCATGAGCGCACCGCATGACCGTACCGAGACGAACGAACAGCCGGCCGCACCGGCCGCATCTGCGACGCTGACTGGCGACATCGACGCCAAGGACTCGATGATCCTCGACATGCTCGAGGCCGACGGTCGCGCCACGCTGTCGCAACTCGCCAAAGCCACCGGGCTGTCCGTGTCGGCGGCGCAGTCGCGCGTGCAGAAACTCGAACGGCGCGGCGTCATCACCGGGTACGCGGCCGTCATCGACCACGAACGCCGCGGCCTGCCGATCAGCGCGTTCGTCTCCGTCACGCCGCTCGACTATACGAAGGAATCGGACATCCCCGAGAAACTCCACAGCATCCCCGGCATCGTGTCCTGCTATTCGGTGGCCGGGGCGCCCAGCTTCGTGCTGCTCGTGCGCGTCGCCACGCCCGGCAGGCTCGAGGAACTGCTCAACCGCATCCATCGCACCGTGCCGGTGAGCACCGAAAGCACCGTCATCCTCAAAACCTACTTCTGATCCACCGCAAAACCTGCCTCTGACCTGCTGCCGGCGGCACCCGTGCGGTGATACGCTTGCAATCATGAGCGAAACGCAAGAACCACAGTCCGACGGCAGCGACTGGCTGCCGGCCGCGGCCTCCACGCACACCCCCGAATCCGAAACGGTGATCGATGCCGCCGCTGCGGCCGAGCATCCCGAAGTCGCCGACACCGTTGCGAAGATCAAAGCCTTGCGCCAGTCCATCGACAACGTGGACACGGCCATCGTCTCCCTGCTCGCCGAACGGTTCAAGTACACATCGCAGGTGGGCGTGCTCAAGGCGCGCGCCGGGTTTGCCCCCGCCGACTATAAGCGCGAGGATTATCAGATCGAACGCCTCCACCGCATCGCCGTGGCGGCCGGCCTTGACCCGGACATCGCCGAGATGTACCGCGAGTTCGTGGTGACCGAGGCGAAGAAACGCCATGCACGCATCGCGGCGGCGGGCGGTGATCCGGGCGTGCTCGACGTGTTCGCCTGATCCGTTTCGCCGGAGTGCGCGTCAACGGGGTCGGTGCGGGGTAAGATCGCTGTCGTTTGCGTACGGCATCGAGTACAGGAGGCAGCATGGGACGTGTCGGTCGATTCCTGACACGGGTTGGTGCCGCCTGCATATCGTATGCGGTGACGTTGGCGATGCTGCTCGCCGCCGGTTCCGGTGTGAGCGGTGCCGCTGCGGATGACGCGCGTGCGGCGAGCGGGTACGTCGGCCATGACGTGTATGCGTCGCTGTCGGCCGACGGCGCGCTGTCCGGTGGCGTGTATGTGATGGACGCCGGCACGACGCAGGATGCGGGTTCCGGTTCATCCGGAGCCTCCGGTTCGTCCGAGAATACGTCGGCGACGGGCGTGCGTCGTATGGCGGTAGGCGACGAGGCCCTGCCATGGACGGTGCGGGTCACGTACTCGCTGGACGGTCCGGAAGTGGACGCCGATACGGTGAACGGCGCCAGCGGACTGGTCGGCGTGCGTGTCGACGTGACCCGCAACGATATCGCCTCGGCCGACGTTCGGGCCGCGGCGAGTCGGTTGGTGCCGATGATCGCATTCACGGTTCCGGGCGACATCGCCGACGATCTGACCGCCAGCGACGGTGCGACGGTGGCGCGCGACGGATCATCAATCGTGGTCGCCGCGATCGGCGACGATACGGTGCTGACGCATGACGGCAACGACGATGCCGGTGACGATGTCGCGAAGGCGCTGACGGGCGGTAGTCAGTCCGGCACCGATGACACCGTGCTGTCGGTGTCCGCGTATCTCAATGCGACCCGGTTCTCGATGAGCGCGATCGTCCTGTCCGCCGTGCCCGCCGCCGATGCGGCCTCGTTCGCCGCGCAACACAACAAGCTGACGGCCGGCGCGACCTCCTTGACCGACACGCTGACCGGTGCCGGCGACCAGCGCAACGACGACCTGATCAACGAGCTGACCGCATTGCGCGATCGGGAACGTGCGCTCGCCGACACTACGATCGCCGAACGCGACAAGGCCCACCGGCAGGCGTTCGACGCGTACATGGCCGCCTACGTCGGCTCGTACACCACGCATCTGAGCGGTTCGATCGGCAACACGACGCAGATGGCGGCGTTGATCGGCACGGCCGGCGAACTGACCGGCGACACGCCGTTGGCGCAGGCCGTCGTCGACCTCGCCAACGCGGTGAACGCGGTGAGCGCCGCGCACCGGCACACCGGCGCGGCCGACGAGGTGGACACGATCATCCGCCGTATCCGCCAGCAGGGCGTCGCCGGGCTGAGCGGCGAACTCGAGCAGGAAGCCGGGCATGAGTCGCAGCTCGGCTCGTCCGGCTACAGCGCCGGCCAGTCGCAGCTGTCGCAGGCCATGATCCCGTATTCGATGGCGTACACCGACACCTACACCGAGCATCTGAGCGAGCTGACCGGCGGCACGACCGCCGGAGCCTCGGCGTATCAAGCGCAGGCGATCGCGCAGACGAACGAGTCGTTCAGTACCGACGCCGATCTCAAGGCCGATCAGGCGAAGGTGGACGCGGCGATGGCGGCGCTCGCCACGGCCAGCGAACATACGGGACGTGCGCAAGCGATTCGGCAGTTGCTGCTGCGGTTCGAGGACGAGTTCGAGAACGGGGACGGGGATGCGGCAGCCGATGCGGAGACCGGTGGCGGGAACGTCCGAGCGACGACGGCGTTGCAGTCGGCGCTGACCGCGGCGGATGCGGACTCGGGAACGGGCACCGATATCTCGGCGCAGGTCATGACCAGTGGTGGGATCGCGGCGGTGAGCGAACGCGCGCGGCTCGAGCGGCTGCATGCGGCGCGCGAACGTGCGGCCGCCACCGTGCGGCGGAAGACGCAGAACGGCGACCGGTCCGCCAGTCTGGTGGATGATCAGGTGTCGATGAGCAAAAGCGACGTGATGAGCTACGCCGGGAGAGTGGCCGCGCTCGGTGGCGGTGCGGGTTCCGGCAGCTCCGGCGGTTCCGACAACGGCATGCAGCGTGCGGATGGGTCGTCGTCGGGATCGGATCATGCGCGCGACGATACGGCGACGTCGGATTCGTCGACGGACTCGTCATCGGATTCGTCGTCGACGAACGACGTCACGTCCGCATCGGTGCCGGACGAGCAGCCGTCCGTCGCCTACGGTATCCGCGGTATGTCCTCCGGCAGCATGCTGACGCCGGACACGTCCGCGATCATCGACGATACGGTAGCGATCGGCGACGCGGCCGATATACTGACCTCCGCTACGGCCGCGCTGGCCGACGCCGGCGTGTTGACCGATCTTGCGTCACGGCATACTGCACAGACCGACGATCAGACGACCCGGTTTCTGCTGGTCTACAGCATGTGACATGCGTCGTGAGCATATGACATACGGTTACGATATTGCGCCGCGACGTATGGTGATCGCGTGACGGTTGTGACGAGGGAATCGCCGCAACCGTTTACTGATAACGGATCTGGTTGCCGCCAGTCTCCATATCGACGCTGCCGGACAACAGTTCGATGAGTTGCTGCACCAGCGGCACCACGAGGAACGTGCCGCCGATCGACCACAGGTTCAGGAAAATCGTGGAGGCCCCCATCGGCACGAGCACGATGCGCGCCGCGACCATGACGAGGCCGACGATGGGCAGCGCGAAATGCGTGACGATGGGGAAATGACGCTTGGTGCGGAACTGATGCCATGCGACGACCAGCAACGGCAGGACCATCATCCATGCGCCGGCGGCGGTGACGACCTCGCGCACGGGCAGGTGCAGCGTGTACCGGGAGCCGGGCAGGAACACGGAGACGGCGAGCAGCGCCAGTCCGGCGAGCACGATGCGTTTGAGCGGTTTGTCGTTGATCAGTTCGTCTTCGGACAGATCGTCGATCTGGTTATTGATGTCCGTGCCTCGTATGTCTGACGCATTGCTCATATCGATCACCCCGTCACGATGGTATCGCACGGTTATGGCATACGATATGTCCGTTTCACAGTTGGTTTCCTCTTGTCGCGTATGCGCGTGCTCATGCGTGCACTCATACGATTCCCGTACTTCGCACGCTCATACAATTTCCACCGTGCGCCGCGCAACATCTTCCCAACGGACATACAGCCGATTTGCCCACCCGAATCGGCTGGATGTCCGTTGAGGGGAGGGAGTTGTGATGGTGATGGACGATCGCATGAGCTGTACGGCATAACAAAAACGGACATACAGCCGATTCGGGTGGGCAAATCGGCTGTATGTCCGTTGGAGGTAAGTAGTCCTAGCTACTTCTTCTTCACCGGCGGCTCGCCGAGTTCGCTGTCTTCGACGATGACGTCGATGGCGGCTTCGGCTTCGGCCTTCGCCTTGGCGGCGGCGTCGACCGCGGCTTCGGCGGTCTCGTGCGCGGCCTTGATCGCGGCGGCGGCGCTCACGAAGGAGATGCGGCCCACCACGCGTCCGGCCTCGGCGATGTCGTTCACGGCGCTTTCCAGCGACTCGCGCACGTCATCGGCCACGCCGAGCTTGACGGACAGGATCGGCGTCTTCATCGAGACCTTGGCCTTCGACTTGATGCCACGCAGCGCGGCCAGCGCCTCGCCGGCGTGGGCGAGCAGCTCCGGCGCCACCTTGAACGCGGCGGCCTCGTACACGTCCGGGGTCGGCCATGCGGCGCGATGCACCGAACCGGAACCAGCGTGCATCCAGCTCCACACCTCTTCGGTGGCGTACGGCAGGTACGGGGCGAGCAGGCGCGCGAACGCGTCAAGGCCCAGACCCAGCGCAGTGCGGGCGGACTTGGTCGCGGCCTCGGAGGGCACGTGGCCGGTCGCGTCGGCCGTGCCGTATGCACGGTTCTTGACCAGCTCGATGTAATCGTCGCAGAACTGCCAGAAGTAGTTCTCGATGACCTCAAGCGCCTTGGAATGCTCGTAGGATTCGAGCGCTTCGGTGGCCTGGCGCACCACGAGCGCCATCTTCGCCATGGCGGCGCGGTCGAGCGGCTCGGTCACATCGGCCGGATCCCATGCGGCCACGGCCGGCGCGCCCACGTGATGGTTCTCGTCCTCGCGGCCGATCGCCAGCGCGAACTTGGTCGCGTTGAGCAGCTTGATCGCGAGACGGCGGCCGATCTTCATCTGGCCTTCGTCATATGTCGCGTCGAGGCCGAGTCGTGCGGCGGCGGCCCAGTAGCGCACCGCGTCGGCGCCGAACTGCTTGATCGGCTTGTCCGGCACGACGACGTTGCCCTTGGACTTCGACATCTTCTTGTGATCCGGGTCGAGGATCCAGCCCGAGAGGGTCGCGTGCGCCCACGGCAGGCACTGGTTCTCGAGATGCGCGCGGTCGACGGTCGAGAACAGCCAGGTGCGGATGATGTCCTGGCCCTGCGGGCGCAGATCCATCGGGAACGTGGCCTTGAACAGCGCCTTGGACGCCTCGTCCTGTTCCTCCCAGTGGGTCACGATCTGCGGGGTGAGTGACGAGGTCGCCCACGTGTCCATGATGTCCTGCTCGGCGGTGAAGCCGCCCGGCACGTCGCGCTGTTCGGCCGTGTAGCCGGCCGGCACGTCGATGGTCGGATCGATCGGCAGGATGTCCTCGCTCGGCGTGATCGGGTGATCGTAATCCGCGGAACCGTCGGCCTTGACCGGGTACCACAGCGGGAACGGCACGCCGAAGAAGCGCTGGCGGGAGATCAGCCAATCGCCGTTGAGGCCGTGCACCCAGTTCTCGTAGCGCACGCGCATGAAGTCCGGGTGGAAGTTGAGTTCGCGACCACGCTCGATGAGTTCGGCGTTCAGCTTCGGATCGGTGCCGCCGTTCTTCAGGTACCACTGGCGGGAGGTGACGATCTCGAGCGGCTTGTCGCCCTTCTCGTAGAAGTTCGTCATACGCTTGGTCGGCGTCGGCTCGCCGTCCAGATCGCCGGACTCACGCAGATGGTCGACGATGATCTTGCGCGCGGAGAACGTGGTCTTGCCGGCCGTCTCCGCGAAGATCTCGCGGCCCTGCTCGTCCTCGATCCAGTCCGGCGTATCCATCACGATGCGGCCGTTGCGCTGGATGATCGAACGGGTCGGCAGGTTCAGGTCGCGCCACCACTGCACGTCGGTCACGTCGCCGAAGGTGCAGCACATCGCGATGCCGGCACCCTTGTCCATCTCGGCGGCCGGGTGCGCCAGAATCGGCACCTTCACCTTGAACAGCGGCGAATACACGTACTGGCCGAAGTACTGCTTGTAGCGGTCGTCGTCCGGGTTCGCGATCAGCGAGGTGCAGGCCGCGAGCAGCTCCGGGCGGGTCGTCTCGATGTAGATCGGCGTGCCGTCCTCGAAACGGAACGCGACCTTGTGGTAGAAGCCCGGGTATTCGCGGCTCTCAAGCTCGGCCTGGGCCACGGCGGTCTGGAACGTCACGTCCCACAGGCCCGGCGCGTCCTTCTGGTACGCCTCGCCGCGGGCGAGGTTGCGCAGGAACGCCTTCTGCGCCACGCGCTGCGGATGCTCGCCGATGGTGTGGTAGGTCTGCGACCAGTCGATCGACAGGCCGAGCGAACGCCACAGCGCCTCGAACTGCTTCTCGTCCTGCGCGGTCAGCTTCTCGCACAGCTCGATGAAGTTGCGGCGCGAGATCGGCACCTGGTCCTTGGCGTCGATCTTCTTGCCGTCGGTGCCCTCGAACGGCGGCTTGAAATCAGGATCGTACGGCATGGAGGTGTCCACGCGCACGCCGTAGTAGTTCTGCACGCGGCGTTCGGTCGGCAGGCCGTTGTCGTCCCAGCCCATCGGGTAGAACACGTCGTAGCCGCGCATGCGCTTGTAGCGCGCGATCACGTCGGTGTGCGTGTACGAGAACACGTGGCCGACGTGCAGGTGGCCGGACACCGTGGGCGGCGGGGTGTCGATCGAGTAGACGGCCTTGCGGTCGCGCGTGTTGTTGAACTTGTACGTGCCCTGCTCGTCCCAGACGGCACGCCACTTGTCTTCGAGACCGTCCACGCCCACTTTGTCGGGCAGCGGGGTCAGGTTTGCGTTGATGGTTTCGCTCATACGCGCGATTTTATGCGGCTTAGGCGACAGGCGGCGGTCGCCTATTTGATCGTCAAATCGCCGAGCGGCAGGTATTGGTCGGTGAGGTTCGTCGGATAGCCGCTGGCACGCGACGTCGCGACCACCGTGGTCTTGCGCGTGTACAGCCAGTCCGCGGCGGCGTCCTCGCTGACGGTTTTCGCGAACGTCTTCATCGCCGCCGCGTAAGCGTCGTCGTTCGTCGCGGCCATCGCCTTGGCGTACGTCTCCTGCGCGGAGCCGCTGGTGTAGTGGAACCGGTTGTCGGACGAGCCGAACACGGCCGCGTCGTCGGTGCCGTCCATCGTGGTGAGCGCCATCGTGTACTGGCCGTTCGCGATGCGTTCGTCCAGCGTCGCGTCGTCCACGGTCTGCACGTTCACTGACAGGCCGACCGCGCGCAGCTGATCGGCGATCGTATTGCCCAGATCGGCACGGTCCTGCGGCACCACGAAATTGATCACGCCGAAATACGACGTGCCGCCCGCGAAGTACGCGATCATCTGGCTCGCCTTGCCCTGATCGAACGGAAACAGCGACGTCAGGTCCTCGTACCCTGGCTCCAACTGGCTGATCGGCCCGCCGAGCGCGCCCGCGGAATCGGCTTGCGACGCGGCGATCGACTTCGCATCCACTGCATAGCGCACCGTCTGCCGCGCCTGCTGGTCGGAGAAGATGGAACTGTCGTCGTTGTTGAACGCGAGCATCACCTTGCTCGTCGACGTGCCCGACGCGACGGTCAGCGACGGGTCCTGTTTCGCCAGACCGGCCGCGGCCGCGGCGTTCGCGGGCATCGCCACGTCCACGTCGCCCTTGCGCGCCGCCTCGACGAGTGCCTTGTCGTCGCCGTAATAGCGCAGCGTGACCGTGGCCGCCGCGCTCGCGTCGCCCCAATACCGTTCGTTGCGCGTGAGCGTGACCGACTTGCCCGCCGCGAAGCCGCTCACCGTGAACGGTCCCGAACCGACGGTGTCGGCGGCCTTGCCGGACGTCGACATGCCGGCCTGCTGGTCGTAGACGATGCCCGCGCGGCCGGCCAACGCCCGCAGCAGCGTCGGATCGGTGTGGGCGAGCGTGACCGTCACCGTCGTGGCGTCCGGATTCGTCACGGACTTGAGTCCGGCGAGATCGTCGGCGCCGACGTACTTGTTCCTGACGATCTGCTGCAGCGACCACACCACGTCGGACGAGTCGAGCGTGTCGCCGTTCGCGAAACGCAGGCCGGATCGCAGTGTGAACGTGTATGTCAGCCCGTCGTCGGACGTCGTCCACCGTTTCGCGAGTCCGGCGACGAGTTGGTTGTGCTCGTCGCGCGACACGAGCGTCTCGTAGACGTTGCCGAGCAGCGCGCGTTCGACGGCCGGGCTGTCGTCCGTGCGGATGTCAAGTGACTGCGGCGCGTCCGTCAGACCGACCGACACGGTGGTCTGGGAGTGCACGGATGCGCCGGACGGCAGGATGTCGCGATGGGTGGCCAGCGACCATACCACCCAGACGATGGCGGACAGCGCGACGGCCGTCGCCACGAAGATCATCCAGGAGCGTATGGAGTTGTTGTGTTGCCTGTGCATGCGGCCCAGTGTAGCGGCTGGTGCCTAAGTAGGGGGTGGTGGGGGAGCGCCTGAGCGCCGCCGTGCGGCGGCTCACCGCGTCAGCGACGACGGGCAGGTCTCGTTGAGCGGGCAGGCGGCGCAGTCGGGTTTGCGCGCGTGGCAGACCGCGCGGCCGTGCAGGATCAGCCGGTGGGACAGATCCGTCCATTCTTCGGGCGGGAAGCAGGCGCAGATTTCCCGTTCGACCTTCACCGGATCGGATTTCGCGATCCGCCAGTCGCTGCGCCACCGCAGGCGCCCGGTCACGCGCATCACATGCGTATCCACCGGGAACCCGGGGACGCCGAACGCGTTGCCGAGCACCACGTTCGCGGTTTTGCGGCCCACGCCGGGCAACGTCGTCAGCTCGTCCATCGTGCGCGGCACCACGCCGGCGAAATCGCGGTCGAGCGCGGTGGCCAGGCCCAGCAGATGCTGCGTTTTCGAGCGGAAGAAGCCCAGCGGGCGGATGATGTCCTCCACGGTTTCGGGATCGGCGGCGGCCAGCGCGGCCGCATCGGGATACGCGCCGAACAGCGCCGGTGTGACGGAGTTGACGCGCCTGTCGGTGGTCTGGGCGCTCAGCACGGTCGCCACGAGTAGCTCGAACGGATTGGAGAAATGCAGCGCGCATCGGGGTGCGGGGATCGCCTCGCACAGCAGCGCGTATTCGGCGTGCATGCGCTCCAGTTTGGCGCGATGCGATTCACGGGCGGGCATGATGACGGCACGGCCTCCCGTCAGTGCTGATCCTCCGCGGCGGCGGCCCCGTCGCCCTCGCCGTCCGGCGGGTCGAAGCGATAGCCGACGTTGCGCACGGTGCCGATGAGATGCTCGTATTCGCCGCCGAGCTTGGCGCGCAGACGACGGATGTGCACGTCGACCGTGCGCGTGCCGCCGTAGTAGTCGTAGCCCCACACCTCCTGCAGCAGCTGCGCGCGCGTGAACACGCGGCCGGGATGCTGCACGAGATACTTGAGCAGTTCGAATTCCTTGTAGGCGAGGTCGATTGGGTGGCCGTGCAGGGACGCGGTGTAGCCGTTCGTATCGACCACGAGATCGCCGGAACGGATCTGCCCGTCGGCGTTCACGGTGCCCGGTTCGCTGCTCGCGGGGGCGGTCGAGCCGGAGCCCAGCGGCGCGTTGCCGCGTTCGGACACGAGCCTGAGACGTCCTTCGACCTCGGCCGGGGAGGCGGAGGAGACGACCACGTCGGCGATGCCCCACGTGGAATTGACCACCGTGAACCCGCCTTCGGTGAGCACGAGCACGATCGGCGTGGACAGGCCGGACGCGTGGATGAGGCGGCACAGGGTCTTCGCCGTGGCCAGATCGTCGCGCGCATCAAGGAACAGGATCGTGTTCTCCGGCATCTTCACCAGACTTGCGGCGTCCATCGGCAGCACACGGACACGATGCGACAGCAGGGCGAGCGACGGCAACACGGTCGCGGGATCGGCCGCGAACGTCATCAGCGTAAGATCCGTCACTATTCGCCCCCTTATCGATAACGTCTCGCATGACGTTACCCCGTATCGTAATGGCTTTCACGATTTCGACTCATTGTACGCGCACGATATGGACACGGCCGTTCGGCAGGGCGGGACGTAGGATGAGAGTCAGCAATCGTTGGACGGGACCGCGCAACCGCCTCACGGACGGCACTGATGGCCGACGGTGACGGCATGCGGGCGGCGGATGACAGGAGCGTGAAGTATGGAAGGACATCAGGATTCGGCGTCGCTGGCGCGGCGTGGTGCCGGCTCGCCGTTCGGGGAACGGTATGCGGCGTCGCTGGCGTTGCTGCCGCTCATGGTGATGCTGGTACTGACGTTCGGTGGCGCCGGTGCGACTGGGCTTGCGGTGTGGACGGCCGTGCTGATGATCGCGTTCGTGGCATGCTCGCCGCTGCGCGACGGCGTGGCCGGGCATGTGATCGCGACGGGCGCCGGCGTGCTGTCGTTCGTGGCGGTGTTCACGGGGTTCCTGTCGTTCGGTTGGATCGACGAGCTTGCCGATGACGTGCCGACGTCGGTGGGCAACGAGGTCACGTGGTTCGTCGGCGTGGGCGGTCTGCTGGTCGCGCTGATCATCGTATCGTTCGTCCGGCAGATGGCGCGCGCCGAACGTTCGCATCTGATCCGCGGCCTGTCGCACAGCGTGCTCGAGGGCGTTGCGTTGATCGTCGCGCCGGGTTGGCTGTTCCTGCCGGATCTGATGACGGCGCCGGACATGGGCGCCGACAATATGGTCGTGATCGTGGCCGTGATCGTCGTGGCGCTGCTGTTCATCGGGTTGGCCATCGCATCGAACTGGTGGATGGCCGAAGCCGATCCGGACGAGCATGCGCGTGCGCCGTGGGCCGGCATCGTCGTGCTGCCGACACTGCTGACCGGTGCGCTCATCCCCGCCGCCACGGTCGTCGTCGCGCTGATCTGAAAACCTTCAACGGACATCCAGCCGATATGCACAGTGTGATCGGCTGTATGTCCGTTGAGAAAAAGAGGTCCACGATCGGGAAACAGCGGTCCGTGTTCCGTTCGTCGTCCTGTAAACGTGAGACGTATGCGTGACGACTTCCCTTTCAACGGACATCCAGCCGATAACGGTGTCGTTATCGGCTGGATGTCCGTCAAAGAAAACGATCACAGCACGCCGAGATGCTCGAGCAGCACCTTGACGCCGATCAGAATGAGTACCACTCCGCCGGCGATCTGCGCGGGCTTCTGCCAACGCGAGCCGAACACACGGCCGATATACAGTCCGCCCGCCGAAAACGCGCCGGTCGTCACGCCGATCAGCAGCACCGACGACCATACGTGCACCTGCATGAACGCGAAGCTCACGCCCACCGCGAATGCGTCGATGCTGCACGCCACCGCCAACGGCAGCATATGCCGCCAATCGAACTCCGCCGTCTCCTTGGCGTTCTCCTCGTCCTCCTCGAACGCCTCGTGAATCATGTTGCCGCCGATGAACGCGAGCAACGCGAAGATGATCCAGTGATCGACCGCGGTCACATACCCCGCGAACGTCTTCGCGAAGAAGAATCCCAGCAACGGGAACAACGCCTGAAAGCCGCCGAACCACAGCGCCGTCTTCAACGCATCGACGCCGCGCAGACGACGCACGGTCAGACCTTTGCCGATCGACACGGCGAACGCGTCCATGGAAACGGAGAGGGCAATAAGGAATATCTGGAACATAGCTGGTTTCACAAGGTTCATCCCGCCGGTCTCCCCACGGGATGGGCCTCGACGGGATGCCGTACATCCGCCTACGCCTAGGGGTACCGACACTGAGAACTGCCGGGCAGCCAGCCGGGCTTTGAATCCGAAGCGAATGCTGTTCGCATGTCGTCAATTACGAGAGAACACTATACACCCACTTCGCTCCCAGCGTCTTTCACGGGGTGCGCACATACCTTGTGGCAAACTGTTGGGTAGTCATGTGGGCGAGGCCCACGTCGTCATGCGAAGCCGAAAGAGGTCAGGGTGGTCAAGGATCCGAAGGAAGACATTCTGCACGTCGAGGGCGGCAAGCCCCTCAACGGCACGATCAAGGTGCGCGGCGCGAAGAACTTCGTGAGCAAGGCGATGGTCGCGGCGCTGCTCGCGCCCGGCAAGTCGGTGCTCAAGAACGTGCCCGAGATCCGCGACGTGCACGTCGTGTCCGACCTGCTGCGCCTGCATGGCGTGGACGTGGACGTCGACGGCGCGAAGGGCGTCGTCACCATCGACGCGTCGCATGTGCAGCTCGCCGACGTCGCCGACGTCGACACACTGTCCGGATCGTCGCGCATTCCGATCCTGTTCTCCGGCCCGCTCGTGCATCGCCTCGGCGAGGCGTTCATCCCGGCGCTCGGCGGCTGCAACATCGGCGGCCGACCGATCGACTTCCATCTCGAAACGCTGCGCAAACTCGGCGCCACCGTCGACAAGGAACACAAGGACGGCATCCACATCACCGCGCCGAACGGCCTCAAGGGCGCGAAGATCCACCTGCCGTACCCGTCCGTCGGCGCCACCGAACAGACGCTGCTCGCCGCCGTGCTCGCCGAAGGCAAGACCGAACTGTCCGGTGCGGCCATCGAACCGGAGATCATGGATCTGGTCGCCGTGCTGCAGAAGATGGGTGCGATCATCTCCGTGGACGTCGACCGCACGTTCCGCATCGAAGGCGTCAAGGAGCTCAAGGGCTTCACGCACACCGCGCTGACCGACCGCATCGAGGCCGCAAGCTGGGCGTCGGCGGCGCTCGCCACGCACGGCGACATCTTCGTCAAGGGGGCGACCCAGCCGGAGATGATGACCTTCCTTAACGTGTTCCGCAAGGTCGGCGGCGAGTTCGACGTTACCGACAAGGGCATCCGCTTCTGGCATCCGGGCGGGGACCTGCACCCGGTCGCCATCGAGACCGACGTGCACCCCGGCTTCATGACCGACTGGCAGCAGCCGCTCGTGGTCGCGCTCACGCAGGCGAACGGCCTGTCGATCGTGCACGAAACCGTGTATGAGAACCGCTTCGGCTTCACCAAGCCGCTCGTGCAGATGGGCGCGACGATCCAGCTGTACCGCGAATGCCTCGGCTCGCTGCCGTGCCGCTTCCAGCAGCGCAACTACAAGCATTCGGCCGTGATCTTCGGACCGACGCCGCTCACCGGTCGCGACATCGACGTGCCGGATCTGCGCGGCGGGTTCTCGCACCTCATCGCGGCGCTCGCGGCCACCGGGCCGTCGGACGTGCACGGCATTTCGCTGATCGACCGCGGCTACGCGGACTTCCGCGGCAAGCTCGAGGCGCTTGGCGCGGACTTCGACTGACGGCGGATGTTGTCTGGCTCCCCCTCCTTCCTATTCCGGGGAGCGGCAATAGTCGCCTGACATCACGATGGTTGGCTCCCCCTTCTAGGGGGAGCTGTCAGCGTAGCTGACTGAGGGGGTTGTGCCAGACCGTTCTCATCCCCAATTCCCAAGCCTCCTCGCGATCGGTATCACCGCCACCGCACCCATCGCCAGCGCGGCGGCCGAAGCGAGCAGTACCGCCGCTACCGGCATCCGGTCATACGCCCAGCCGTACATCATCTGGCCGAGCGGCTGCGCGCACATGCACAGCGCGCCGAACATCGCCATCACCTTGCCGATCATCGCCTCCGGCGTACTCAGCTGAATCGCCGGTACGGCGATGAGATTCGTGAAACACGCCGCGATCATCGACAGGCAGGTGCCGGTCACCAGCACCGCGAGCCGTGCGTTCGGACCGATCGGCAGCACGAACGCGACCCCCTGAGGCAGCGCGGTCAACGCGAACACGGCCGTCGCGGCCGGCAGATACCGCATCGACAGCCGGGCCGCGCACAGACCGGCGATCAATGTGCCGGCCACGCCCGCCACGCCGACCAATCCGTCGGCGATGCCGTACACGGTCGCATCGAACCCCAGCACGGTGCGGATCGTATATGCGAACCCCACGCCGGAATAGCCGATGGTGACGAGATTGATCGCGGCGGCGTACAACGCCAGTTGAAACACGGCCGGGCGTTCGTACACGAGGAAGTGTAATCCGTTCTTGAGATCCTCGATCGGCGTGGGCAGCCGGTCGCCGTCCGCCGTGCGATCGGGCGCGGCGAGCCGGATGAAGCACTCAAGCGCGGCGGCCACGGCGAAGCTCACAATCGTGACCGTCATCATCGGGCGGATACCGACCGCCGCGTACAGCACGCCGCCAAGGAAGCTCGGCAGCAGGGAGCTCAGCTGCTGCACCTGATTGATCACGGCCATCGCCTGCCGCATGATCACCGGGCCGTGCGCGCGGAACATCTGGGGGAGCGCGGCCTGGACGGTCGGCGTTTCGAACGCGCCGAGCACGGCGAGGGCGATCTGCATGACGGCGATTGCGGCGAGACTGAAGCCGAATGCGGCGAACGCGAGCATGCCGGCGAGCACGAGCACGCCGGACGCCGCGTCGAGGGCGACCATGATGGTGCGGCGGTTCATGCGGTCGGCCAGCACGCCGCCGAACGGGGAGAGCGCGATCGTCGGGATGATCGACACGGCGAGGACGGAGGCGAAGGCGGTGGCCGAGCCGGTTTCGTCGAGCACCCACATCGACATCGCGAACCGCAGCATCATGTTGCCGAACAGCGAGATGCCCTGGCCGGCGACGAGAAGGATAAAGTCGCGGGAGAGGAGCGGGGAATGGGGCGGTGTTGACGAGGTGGTGCTGTTGGTGGGCGGTGTTGTAAATGATGCAGCTGATGTGGATGATGCGGCGGCACGGGTCGGTGCGGCAGTTGGGACGACTGATGCCGGGTTGTCGGTGCGTGTCATGGTAATGAGTCCTTTCGTATCGATTATTCATACCGACTGACGGTATGAATATGAGTGACAGATGAGTGTTCGGAACGAATCGTGGTGTTCGTTGTGTGTGTGGTGTTCGATGGCGAATCGATGGTGAATCCGATGACGAACCGCCTCGTCCGACCTGCCTCTGGCGTGGATAACCTTGGGTTGTCCACGCCAGAGAAGGGGAAGGACAAGGGCGCAGCGCAAGTTTTTCGGGAAATCGGCCGCATCGTCCCGAAAAACGTGCACTGAGTCACGGTCAGCGCAAGAAATTCGGGAAATGACGTCTGATCTCCCGAAAAACCTGCGCTGAGCCATCGTCAGTGCAAGAGATTCGGGACGATCCGGCTAATTCCCCGAAAAACTCGCGCCGAAGACGCTAGCTGGGATGTCGGTCGTCGAAGGCGGCATACAGGTTTGCGGTCATGTCGATGAGCTCGTCGTCGAACACCGGCACGCCGATCGCGTCGAGCATCGTGGCGAGGCACTGAACACGGTGCCGCAGCTGCGCTGCCGTGGCGGGGTAGAAGTGCGGCAGCAGCCAGTAATTGGTCAGCAAGGCGAGCATTTCCGCGGCTTCCTGCGGATATTCGGTCGGAATCGATCCGTCGCGCACGCCCTCGTCGATGAGTGGGCGGAAGCTGTTGGGCAGCTGTGATGACCAGAACCGCATGTTGTCGGTGAAGTATGTCGGATCGTCCAGCAGCGGCATCGCCACGCGGTTGATGTTGCGATGATCGGCGTCGGATGCGGAGAGTCTAAACAGTTCGCGGATCTTCTGCAATCCGTTGAGATCGTTGCGCTCGAAGACGGTCCGGCTCTGGTCGCCGATGCGTCGGGCGTCGTCGTCGCCGAGCCGGTCGAGGATCGCCTGCTTCGACTTGAAATGGTGGTAGATCGCGCCTTTCGACAGGTCGCCGAGCCGGTCGACGATGTCTTGGATGGAGGTCTTCTCGTACCCTTGTTCCATGAACAGTTCGCGGGCCGCGTCGAGGATGCGTTGTTCGGTCACCTCGGGATGCGCGTTACGTGCCATCGGCGACTCCTTTCGTATATTGGCCACCATTATACATACCGTCGGTCGGTATGTATAGTCGGGCGTCCATATCGCGTGGCGGAAAACGCTCGCTGACGGCACCGTCAGCGAGCGTTTTCCGCCACGCAAGGAGCGTTGATACGATCTGCGTGACATGACGTGGCCTGTGATGGCATATGACGTGCGTCGTGACCTGTGATGTGCCGTATGCAGTACGTACGTTCGGGGTACGATGGCGCGCGTCTGATGGTGTGCCGATGATCATGATATGCGATGCGGCGAGATGCGTCACGCACCCCGCGACGTGCGGCGCGGTCGGGCGTGACGGCCGTCGTCGTTCGTGGGTTGCGGCACAATAGGGCACATGGCATCCAAAGGAAAACCGTCGCCGCGATCCGCGGTCAAGCCGCTCTCCGACGAGCAGGTCGCCCGGCTCGCCAAGCGGCATCATCTCGTCGATCCGATGCGCGACCTGCCGACCGGTCCGAACCGGCGCATCAACCAGCCGGAGATCGACGCACAGCATCCGAAGGGCACGAAACGCCTGCTCACGGGCGTCGACGTCGTCTTCAACGCCAGCTGCAAGACGCTCGCGTGGGGACTCGACAACATCCCCGAAACCGGCCCGTTCATCACCGCCGCCACGCACGTGACCATGTTCGACGTGTTCGTGCCGATGGCCAGCCTGTTCCACATGGGCCGTCGCCCGCGGTACATGGCCAAAGCCGAGATGGCGCACTGGCCGCTCATCGGCAAATGGTTCCAGCTCGTCGGCATGCAGCCCGTCCAACGCCGCTCCGGCAAGGCCAAGGTCATCGAGGAGACGTCGATCGAGATCCTCACCTCCGGCCGGCCGCTCACCGTATGGCCGGAAGGCACGGTGACGCGCGACCCGAAGAAATGGCCGATGAGCATGAAGAACGGCGTCGGCGTGATCGCGCTCGAGGCCTCACGCAGACTCGGGGCCCAAGTGCCGCTGTTCTGCGCGGTGACGTGGGGTGCGGCGAGTATCAATCACTGGTGGCCGTGGCCGCGCAAGAACGTGGTCATGTGTTACGACGCGCGGTTGGATTACGCCGATCTGCTGGACGGCTGCGATACGTGGGCCGACGGCATCGATGGGGTGCCGGCTGCGCTCGCCGACGAACTGACGCGACGGATTCGCGTGCGTATGACCGAGGTCATGGCCGAGATCCGCGGCGAGGACGCGCCCGACGGATATTGGGACTACCGAACGATGCGCCGGGTGAAGGACTGAACGGAACAGAATAAAGGAGCAAACATTATGAAGATCACGGTACTGGGTGCGGGCGCATGGGGTACCGCTTTCGGCCAGGTGCTGGCCGACGCGGGCAACGACGTGACCATGTGGGCCATTGAGCCCGAGATCGTCGAAGGCATCCGCGACCACCACCACAACGGCGTGCGTCTGCCGTCCGTCGAGAAACTGCCCGACAACATGACCGCCACCGGCGACCGCGCCGAAGCCGTCAAGGACGCCGAGATCGTCGTCGTCGCCATCGCCGCGCAGTTCGCCCGCGTCGCGCTCGCTGAATTCAAAGGCCTCATCCCGGATACGGCGATCGTCGTCAGCCTCATGAAGGGCATCGAACGCACCACGAGCAAGCGTATGGACGAGGTCGTACGCGAGGCCCTCGATCTGCCGGCCGAACGCTTCGCCGCGGTCTCCGGTCCGAACCTGAGCAAGGAAGTCGCCGACCGCCAGCCGGCCGCGACCGTCGTCGGCTGCGTCGATCTCGACAACGCACGCACAGTCGCCAAGGCCTGCACCAACAGCTACTTCAAGGCGTTCGTCACCCGCGACGTCATCGGCCTTGAAATGTGCGGCTCGCTCAAGAACGTGACCGCGCTCGCCGTCGGCATGGCCCGCGGCGCCGGCTACGGCGAGAACACCGCCGCGATGATTGAGACCCGCGGACTCGCGGAACTCACCGCCCTCGGCAAGGCCGCCGGCGCCGACGTCAAGACCTTCTCCGGACTTGCCGGCGTGGGCGACATGACCGCCACCTGTGGCTCCCCGCTGAGCCGCAACTACACGTTCGGCGCGAACCTCGGCAAGGGCCTGAGCGTTGAGGAGGCCACCAAGGCCAGCAACGGCGTGGCCGAAGGCGTGCCGACCACCGACGCGGTCGTCGCGCTCGGTAAGGAGCTCGGCGTGGCCACCCCGCTCGCCTCCGCGATGAGCCGTGTGCTCGCGGACGGCATTTCCTGCCAGGAGATGCTCGGCCTGCTGTTCGGTGATGAGATCACCGAGGAGTGACCGGACTGCCGAGTAGTCTGTTGCCCCAGTATTGCTTCGAGTGAACGGTAAAGGAAGAACATGACCAAGAAGCGCATTGTGGTGATGTACGGCGGCAAGGCCGACGAACATTCGATCTCCTGCATCTCGACCGCCGGCGTGCTGAAGGCCCTCGACGCCGACAAGTTCGAGCCGATTCCGGTCGGCATCACCAAGGCCGGCCAGTGGATCGTCGGCGGCGAGGATCCGCGCGGCTGGGATCTGAACGGCTCCGCGTTGCCGACCGTCGAGAAGACCGATGGCTCGCGTGACGTGGTGCTTGACGTGGCGCTCGGTCAGGACGGCTTCTTCGCCCGCAATGCGGACGGCACGCTGGAATCGCTCGGTCATATCGACGCGGTGTTCCCGGTGCTGCACGGTCCGTTCGGCGAGGACGGCACAATCCAGGGCCTGTTCGAGATGATGAACGTACCGTACGTCGGCTGCGGCGTGCTCGCGTCCGCCGCGTGCATGGACAAGCACTACACCAAGGTGCTGCTGGCGGCCGCCGGCATCCCGGTCGCGCCCGGCATCACGCTCGACGCCCGCGGCTTCGATCAGGCGACCAGGTTCGCCGCGAACGGCGATGACATCCTCGCGCAGGTCGAGGCGGCGGGTCTGCAGTATCCGCTGTTCGTCAAGCCGTCGCGCGCCGGCTCCAGCTTCGGCGTGACCAAGGTCGAGCACGCGGGCGACGCGGCCGAACTCGCCGCCGCCGTGTTCGAGGCCAGCCACCACGACTGGCGCATCCTCGTCGAGCAGGGCATCGATGCGCGCGAGATCGAATGCGCGGTGCTGTGCCCGAAGGCCGGCGAGGAGCCGAAGGCCAGCTGGCCGGGCGAGATCGTGCTCGACAAGCGCGCGGGCGGCGACGACCAGTTCTACGATTTCGACAGCAAGTACATGGATTCGAGCGCCTCGCACGTCGAAGTGCCGGCCAATCTGCCGGACGAACTGCTCGAACGCGTACGCGAGATCGCGGTGCGCGGCTTCAAGGCGGTTGACGGCGCCGGTCTGAGCCGCGTGGACACGTTTGTGACGCCGGACGGCGACGTGATGATCAACGAGATCAACACGATGCCCGGCTTCACGCCGATCTCGATGTATCCGAAGGCGTGGGAGGCCACCGGCGTGAGCTACACCGACCTCATCACCACCCTCATCGAAGGCGTGCTGCGCTGAACCTGAACCGCGATCGCCCTACGGCATCGCTTCTGGATCCTCGGCAACCTCCTCAACAATCCCATCAACGGACATACAGCCGAAATCAACCCCGGAATCGGCTGTATGTCCGTTGAATGTATGTCCGTCGAGGGGAATCGCAAACGGGACGATCACGCGCCGACGGCGGCGCGCTGCTCGATGAAATCGGCGTCGGCCAATGCGCGCACCGCCGCGTCGCGTGCGGTCGACAGCAGGATCCCCGGTTTCGCGAACACCAGCACCTGCCCTTCGATGCCGTACGGCGAGAATCCCGTGAACTTGACGATCGGCTTGGTGCCTTCCGCCGCCACGCCGGCCATCCCGCGCTCCACCGCCTCGACGATCCGCCGGTCGATGTCCTTGCTGTCGCTGCCGGCCTTCGCCGTGAACGGCACCGTCACCAGTCCCTCGTTCGTCGGCGTCAGTCGTTCCAGTGACGCCGTGTTGAGCACCGAGTTCGGAATCACCATCTCATTGCCGTCGCGTTCGCGCACCACGGTCTGCCGCCACGTGATGTCCTTCACCACGCCGGTCGTCCCCGCCACCGTCACCAGATCGCCCGGCTGAATCACGCGTCCGAACATCAGTCCGAATCCTGAGATCACATTCGCGACCGTGTCCTTCAGACCTAGCGACACAGCGATGCCGCCGACGCCGAGCGCCGTCATCAGTGTGGTCGGATCGATGCCGAACACCGGCTTGAGCACGATCGTCGCGGCGACCACCCAGATCAGCACGCGCACGATGTTGATGAAGATCGACGCGCTCGGCATGTTCGTGTGGTCCAGCACACGGCGCAGCACCTTGCTGACCACCTTCACGGCCGCCCACGCGGCGACCGTCACCACAACGAGGAAGATGATCCTGCCGGCGTTCGTGGCCAGCCATTGCAGCATCACGTTCATCATGTCCAACCCTGCGTCCGCCGTTTCGATCATTGCGCTTCCGTTCCGTTCGTCGTCTGCCGTCGTTTGCCGCTGTCTGCGTCGCCTTCATCCTACCGGCGCAATGTGGCAGAACCTGTGACTACCATGAAAACATGGGCAATATTCTCGATTTTGTGCGGACGGATTTCCGAGGATTCGATGAACTGCCGTTCGGCGCGGTCGATTCGCTGGTGCTGTCGGAGCTGGCGTATGTCCATATGCCGGTTGCGGTGCCGAGATACGGGACGACAAAGACGGTGGCGACGGTGCCGCTGACGGACGCGCTGCGCGCTGAGGACTATCCGACGATGTTCACGACCGGCTCCACGACGACGAACGAATACCGGTTGGGATTGCTGCGCGCGGTGTGCGAGTCGCCGCGGTATCGTGGCATACGCGTGGGGGAGTACGTCGAGCGGCTGGACGTGACGAACCAGACGCAGTTCGCGGCGATGACGTTCGATCTTGGTGACTGTCGCGGCGCGGCGACGATCGGTGCGTCGGACGGATCCGGTGCGGCCGCGGCGGACGGCGGCTTGTTGTACGTCGCGTTCCGCGGTACGGACGGCACGTTGGTCGGTTGGAAGGAGGACTTCAACATGGCCGTGCGCTGCCCGGTGCCGGCGCAGGATTCGGCGGCGGAGTATCTCGCGTCCGTGGGCGACCGGTCGGCCGGCGTGATCGGTGCGCCGGGCGCGCGGCTGATGGTCGGTGGCCATTCCAAGGGCGGCAGCATGGCCGTATACGCTGCGATGCACGCCGCCGATGCGGTACGGGATCGCATCGGCCGCATCTTCTCACACGACGGCCCGGGGTTCGACCGCGCGGTCACCGTGTCGCCGGCCTACCGTGCGATCGTCGGGCGCATCGACAAAACCGTGCCCGAGTCGTCGGTCATCGGCATGCTGCTGGACGACGGCGAGGCGCGGTACACGGTGGTCAAGGCCGATGCGATCGGCATCCTGCAGCATATGGGCGGCTCGTGGCAGGTCGCCGACGGCGCGTTCGTCACGCTGGGCGGGCTGAATCCCAGTGCGCGGTTCATCGCGCGCACCATCGCCGCGTGGCTGGACGGCGTCGACCAACGGCAGCGCGAGATCGCCATCGACCAGGTGTACGACGTCGTCGCGGCCGCCGGATACGACAATTTCGCCGATCTCGCCGCACACTGGACCGATGCGATGCCGAAGATCCTGCTGGCGGCCAAGGACACCGATCCGGCCACGCGTGCGCTGATCGCCGCCGTGCTCAAGTCGCTGCCGACCAGCGCGCTCCGCTCGCTCGCCCCGCAGCCGCGCCCGTAGCCTGCGGCCTGCCCTATCCGCAACGGCTGCCTCCCACCTCTCTGCGGGCGTCTCCTTCCCGTCACCGGGCATCTCTTCTCTCTCTTCGACGGGAGCTCTCCACCTCTTAACGGACATACAGCCGATTTCGCATGGAGAATCGGCTGCATGTCCGTTAGAGAGGGAGACCGGCCTACTTGTCGTCGCCAGTGAGGTCGCTGCGGAAGATGCGATGCCAGTATCCGAGCAAATCCTTGCGCGACAGCGACAGGCACATGCTCATCGCGAGCACGGCCACGTCCTCGTTGAGCAGGTCGTCGAGCTCGACGGTGTCGCGCAGCTCCGGCCAACGGCTGAGCACCGCGAGCATGCCCCCGACGGTGAAGTCGAGCATGAGGTCGGTTTTCAGGTCGATGCGTTCAGGCAGCTGCAGGCTGTGGATGATGGTGAGACGGCCGAAATCGCGCAGCGAGTCGACGAGTTCCGGCGAGCCGTGCGGTCCGGCGATGAGCGCGAGCCGGTCAAGCCGCTCGCGGTGTTCCGGCGACTGCAGCAGGTTGGTGATGTTCTCGCGCCAGGTGGCGTCCGGATCGGAGTCCGGCGTGGGCAGCTTGGGGCTCGCCTCCTGCACGACGTGCATGATGGCCGAGTCGGCGAGCTCGGGCAGCCCGCTGTAGTGGTAGTAGAACGAGTTGCGGTTCACGCCGGCTTCGTGCACGATGTCGGTGACGGTGATCTTGTGGTATTCGCGGGTCGAGAGCAGCTCCCAGAACGCGTTCTCCATGCGTTCCTTGGCGGGCAGGATCTCGGAATCGTGGCGTGGGCGTGGCATGGCGGCTCCTGTGTGCGATGGTCGTCGTGGCATCGGCATGTCCGGACATCGTGTCTAGACAATGTGTCTAGACGGATATGATACGCGATTATTGGACAAGGTGTCTATGCACTGATTGTCGTGATATGTCGGCGGATGTGCCGACGGCGGCTGTATCTGCATCGGCGGCGGCGAACCGCTACCGCCGCGATACCTTGGTGTTGCGCGCCAGCGCGGCCTGCAGCAGGATCATCATCGCCTGCGTGATGTTGCGCCGGTCCTCCGGGCTCAGCCCTACGTACGCGCCGAGCATTTCGGGGATGGCCTTCGCGCCGGCCGTCATCATGTCGCCGATGTTGTTCGCGCCGCTCGCCTCCAGCACCGCGAACAACGCATCCACCGCATGCTCGCGCTGCTCCTGCGACAGCCCCGCCATCCACCGGTTCAGCGACTCGTTGAACAGCTTCGAGCTGTGCGCCAGATCCTCCACCTGCACGAACTCGCCACCGCACATCTGCCACGAGAACGCGAAGTGCTGCATCACGCCCTCCACGTCGGATTTGACCACCGTGCACCGTTCCGGCGTCTCCAGAATCATGCCGATAATCGACGAATCCGGCACGATCTTGACGATCCTATCCTTCACCGTGCCGTATTCGTACCCGTGCACCACGTCCGGCGGGAAACCCGGACCGTCCAGCGAATAGATGCGCGTCACCCGATCGCGCACGTCGTCGGCCGCGTTCATCGCCGCGTACACGGCCAGATTACCGCCTTTCGAATGGCCGGTCAGTATGATCCGGCCATCCCACAATGCGGCCACCTGCGTAAGATATTCGGCCGCGGACACCTGCGCCGGCACCGGATACTGGAAGGACATGTTGAAGTCCTCCTTCCAGCCGACCAGCGAATCGTCGGTGCCGCGGTACGAGATGACCAGCGTGCCGTCCGGCAGACAATAGGTGAGCGCCGCGAACTGCGTCTGCGCCGACGCGTCGAACTTGTCCCGGTACGCGGTCATGACGATATCGGCGAAGCGCGGATTGGCCGCGCATGCACGGTAGAAGTCGTGCGTCAGCTGCGGGTCGACCAAACCGATACTGTTCACATCGTGATCGCGGTTGATCATATCGTGATGCAGTTCGCGATCGGCGGCGTCGATCGTCACGCCGTCGCACGGCGCGTGCGCGATGTTGCGCAACGACATGATCGGACGGCGGAACGAGAACGACCTCACCCGCGATGCCAACGAACCATACCGCCGCACCTGATCGTCCAGCCGCGGCACGTCGTCCGGCACATCGTCGTAGATCAGAATCGCCAACGCCAGCGCGTCCGCCGCGCCGAACGGCAACGTCGCGAACCCGCGCGTCTCGGTGCGCGCATAATCGGTGATGTTGCCCATCGCGCACCTCCTTGCCGTGCCGCGCGGCGGCCGCGATCCGCCGCCGGTCCTACTTGCAAATCATAGTGAACCGGTATCACGCCGCCGGCGAACAACGCGACGAATCGCGCGAAATTGGAGTGTCGCGGCGCGGATGTGCCATGCCGGTGGTAGAAACGGAATCAACACGACGCCCGCCGCGTCGGCGCGACGTTCGGCCCAGGCCGCGGCGGACGTGCCAACCGTTCACAGGAGGCAGCAATGATCAACGAAGACTACAAGGCGATGCTCGGCGGCAAATCCGTGATCCGCACCCTCAGCGAGTACGCGACCGCCCGCGGCGCCGAAATCGGGTACGACAACGTATTCGACTACAGCCTCGGCAATCCGAGCGTGCCGTGCCCGCCCGACTTCACCTCCGACGTCATCGATATGTACCGCACCGCCGAACCGGTCAAACTGCACGGCTACAGCCCGTCGCTCGGCCAGCCGGCGTTCTGCGAAACCGTCGCCGACAGCCTCAACCGCCGCTTCGGCATGGACTACACGGCCGGTCACATCTTCCCGACCACCGGTGCCGCCGGCGCGCTCGCGCACGCCCTGCGCGCCGTGACCAAACCCGGCGACGAAGTGATCACGTTCGCGCCGTACTTCCCCGAATACCAGCCGTACGTGAACGGCACCGGCGCGCACCTGACCATCGTGCCGGCCGACACCGAGAACTTCCAGATCAACTTCGACGCGTTCGAGGCGGCGCTCGGGCCGCAGACCGCGGCCGTGCTCATCAACACGCCGAACAACCCGTCCGGCGCGGTGTACTCGGCGGCCACGTTGCAGCGCCTCGCCGACCTGCTGCGCGCGCGGCAGACCGAATACGGCCACGACATCTTCCTCATCAGCGACGAGCCGTACCGCGAGATCGTGTTCGACGGCGGCACGCAGCCGTATCCGGCGAAGTTCTACGACAACACGCTCACCTGCTACTCGTGGTCCAAGTCGCTGAGCCTGCCAGGCGAGCGCATCGGCTACGTGGCCGTGAACCCGCGCGCCACCGACGCCGAGCTCATCGTGCCGATGTGCGGGCAGATCTCGCGCGGCACCGGCCACAACTGCCCGAGCTCGACCATGCAGCTCGCCGTGGCGAAGGTGATCGACGAGACCTCGGACCTGAGCGTGTACGAGACGAACATGAACCTGCTCTACGACGCGCTGACGTCGATCGGCTTCGACGTGGTGCGGCCGGGCGGCACGTTCTACATCTTCCCGAAGGCGCTCGAGGACGACGCGACCGCGTTCTGCATGAAGGCCAAGGACTACGACCTGATTCTCGTGCCGTCCGAGAGCTTCGGCGTGCCCGGGTACTTCCGCATGGCGTACTGCATCGACACGGAGAAGGTGAAGCGGTCGATCCCGGTGCTCGAGCGGTTCGCGCATGAGGTGTATGGGCTCTGATCGCCGTTGGGGCTGGGCGACACGCCGGCCGGGTGATCACGACACGCTTGATGTGTTTTTCGGGAACGGCGGAATCGCACCGTTTTGCCGGGGTGCATCGTGCGTGTCGTGATCAGGTCGCCGGCGTGTCGGGCTTTCGCGACACGCCGAAGCTTGCGCTCGGCCTTGGCCTCGTGTAGATTATCCCTCTGTTGCCTCACGGCGACAGTTTGCGGACATAGCTTAGTTGGTAAAGCGCAACCTTGCCAAGGTTGAGACCGCGGGTCCGAGTCCCGTTGTCCGCTCTCGTTTTCCGGGTGTCGAAGCAATTCGATGTTCCGGAAGGCCAGACCCGGGCGGTTGGCGCAGAGGTAGCGCACTTCCCTGACACGGAAGGGGTCACAAGTTCGAATCTTGTATCGCCCACGATCGGACGAGAGGCCTCGGTCTCCCAGCCGGCAGCGATCGGGTGATTGGCGCAGCGGCTAGCGCACTTCCTTCACACGGAAGGGGTCGTAGGTTCGATTCCTACATCACCCACGATCTCGCGCTTCGGTGCGGGTGAATTTTGGGGCTATGGCGCAGCTGGTAGCGCATCTCCATGGCATGGAGAGGGTCAGGGGTTCGAATCCCCTTAGCTCCACCGGCAACCCGGAAACGTTGGAATCGCGACGTTTCCAGGTTTTTGTTATCGCGCGCGAATGACGTGGTGCGAGGTGCCGCAATGTGGTGCGATGTGTCGCCGTCCGTTGTCTGGCTGCCGCCGTCCCGCTTCCCTTTCTTTCTTCCCCTCGACGGGCTTCCCCTTTCAACGGACATCCAGCCGATTTCAGCCCCTGAATCGGCTGGATGTCCGTTGAGGAACGGAACGGGACCGGACCGACATAAGGCGACTACGCTGGGAGGCATGCAGACGAAATTCCATGGCAAGGCGCAGGCATATGATCAGGCCAGGCCCGGCTATCCCGATGCGGCCATGCGGTACATCGCGTCGCTGATATCGGCTTGCGACCATGCGGCGGCCGACGTGACGGTCGATGCGGCGGACAGCACGGCGACTGGCACGGCGGACAATATGGCGGCCGGCATAACGTCCGGCACGATGACCGATGCGGTCGTCGTCGCCGACATCGGCGCCGGCACCGGTAAATTCACCGTCCCGCTGGCCCGGCTCGGCTTCGGCGTCGTCGCCGTCGAACCGGACGCCGACATGCGCGGCGTACTGCGCGACGCGACCCGTCCGTATCCTAACGTCACGGTGACCGACGGCACCGCCGAACGCACCACCCTGCCCGATCGCAGCGTCGACGCGATCACCTGCGCACAGGCGCTGCACTGGTTCGACCACGACGCGTTCCTCGCCGAATGCGCGCGCATCAGTCGGGGTGAATCGTTCCTGCTGATATCGGTATACAACAGCACGTCGTTCGATTCCGCGATGATGCGCGGCGTGGATCGCGGCGTACCGGAGCCGATTTCCGAAGACGGCAATGTGACTGATGCCGTCAATGCCGCCAACGTATCGCGGACAGCCGATGCGGTCGCCGTTTCGACCGGCGACGCCGCCGATATCGGCGTCAGCGCGCGGCATTTCCGCGAGACGGCCGCCGAATTCTTCACACATCCGACCATTCGCCGTTTCCCCAATCCGATCCGGTACACGCGCGAATCGTGGCGCACGTACATGGACTCGCACTCGCACAGTCCGCTGCCGACCGACCCGGAGTATCCCGCGCACCGCGCATGGGTCGACGCGATCTTCGACGCGCGCGCTGTCGACGGCATCCTCACCGACGACAACGTCACCATGGTCGCCAGCGAACGCATCCGCGTGCGCTGAACTTGCGACAATATACATAAAAACGGCGGAATTCCGCCGATGCAACCGCTGGTTGCGCGGCGGTTGCGGTCGTAATCGGCGTGTGCAACCGCAAGATGGTGGCGATCGGCGACGTGGTCTGCCATAGTGGGGTCATCGTCCGGACGCGACATGACGACACCACGTGAAGAGGGGGATCGATGACTTTCCGTACCAACCTGCAAACCCTGCGCTCGCGGCGCAACATGACGCAGGAGCAGCTCGCCATGCTGCTCGGCGTCTCGCGGCAGGCGATCTCGAAATGGGAATCCGAGAAGGCATACCCGGAAATGGACAAGCTGCTGGCGATCTGCGACCTGTTCGGCTGTACGCTCGACGACCTCGTGCTCGGCGACGTGACGAGGGCGACGACGGATGACGCCGCGGACGCCGTGCATGCGGCGGGTGAGGGGTCGAATGCGGCGGCCGCACAGGATGTGGCGGATGTGTCGCAGACTCGGAACCTGACGACAACTGATGACCAAGCCGATGGTCATCCCCGCGATCCGCTATCCGGCGGCGTGCCCGGAGTCTCTCGTGTTGGATCGTCATCCGACGACGATCCAACGCTTCCGCCGCAGGACCCGACCGGCTACGACGCGCATCGTCGCCGATTCGCGCTGCTGATCGCGGCCGGCGTCGCCGCGATCATCGCGTCGGTCGGTATTGCGAACCTGTTCGATCCCGTGAACTCAGTCATCGGATCGTCGCCGTTCAACGATCTGCTGATGTTCGTGTGCATCAGCGTGGGTACGATCGTCGGGTTGGCGCTGCTCATTCCGGGCGGCATGTCGCATGTCGTCTTCGTGCGCCGGCATCCGTATGTCGAGGACCCGTACACCGAGGGCGATCGCGACCGGGAGATGCGGCTGCTCGCGGCCGGCATCGTGGCCGGCATAGCGGCGATCCTGATCGGTATCGTGGTGGTCGTGTATGCGGATGATGTGCTGGGCGTTGCCGCCGGCTGGCCGAACGCGGTCATGCTGCTGCTCAGCGCGTTCGCCGTGTTCGGTTTCG
The DNA here is from genome assembly GCF_009299505.1 of Bifidobacterium ramosum. GTDB lineage: Bacteria > Actinomycetota > Actinomycetes > Actinomycetales > Bifidobacteriaceae > Bifidobacterium > Bifidobacterium ramosum. The sequence continues at coordinate 196,295 of NZ_WBSM01000002.1, forward strand.
TGTACGGCGGCATGCGGTACGGCCTGCTGAACGTCGACGCCTACAATCGTGCGGCCGAGAACGATCGAAGCGAGGGGCGACGAACCGGACAACAGACATTCTCCGACAGGCTCACCGTGGTGGTGTGCGGCGTCATCATGTTGGTCGCCACGATCATCGCCCTGTGCCTGTTGCTGCTCATGCCCGGTGCCGGTGCCGGCGTGTGGTCCGCATTTGCGCTGTTCTGGCTGCCGTGGCCGGTCGGCGGCATATTGTGCGGCATCGCGGTACTTGTCATCTGGCTGTGCAAGGACCATCTTGACCGCTGATGTGCGAGGTTTCGTGGTGGTTTGCCGATTGAGAAGCTGTCATCGGCGCAATGCGCAATCGGCCTCTCGATCGGCAAACCGCCCCGTCATTAAACGGGCCGGATCGTACACGCCGCGGGTGTGGTAAGGAGCGCCCGGCTATGATCGGCGTATGGACGATTGCGTGTTCTGCGACATTGTGCGCGGTGAGGTGCCATGCCGGCTGGTTTTGGAAACCGATTTGGCGATATGCTTCGTGTCGACCGACGATCAGGTCGATTATCATCTGTTGGTCGTGCCGAAACGGCATGCGGTCAACATCCTCGACTGCGACGCGGCGTCCCTGCGCGCGGTGGCCGATCTGACGCAGCGCGTCGCGCGGCATCTGGTCGCAGATTGCGGGTTCGACGGCGTTGATCTGCTCAACACATCGTTCGAAGGCGATCAGTCGGTGTTCCATTTCCACGTGCATATGCTGGCGCGTTCGCACGGCGATGGGCTTGATACATGGCCGAGGCTGCCGGGACGGGCAATATCGCTTGACGAATCGTGGCGGCGTGTGAAGATGAAGTGAATCGTGTCACCTGCTGGGTACAAAGCAGCTTGGCCGGCATATAATGATAACGCAAACATACCTGCAATCATTGGGATGCAACGAGGAATATCGCATGACTGAACTCACCAACGCGCAACGCCGCACCGAGCAACTGCCGTACCACTACGACGACCCGTCCATCATGGGTGGCCAACTCGAATATCAGGAAACGCTGTGGAAGTTCAACCAGACCCATCCCACCGACACGGACGGCAAGCAGCGGCTCCTCAAGGAGATGTTCGCCGAAATCGGCGACGGCTGCCATGTCGAGACGCCCGCGCACGCGAACTGGGGATTCCACCACGTGCACATGGGCAAAGGCGTGTACTGCAACGTGAACTTCACCTGCGTGGACGACGCCGACATCACGATCGGCGACTACTGCATGTTCGGGCCGAACGTGGTCATCGCCACGGCCGGCCACCCGGTGCTGCCGGTGCTGCGCGAACATCATTATGTGTATTGCATTCCGGTGACGATCGGCCGCAACGTGTGGGTTGGTGCGAACGTGACGATCCTGCCGGGTGTGACCATCGGCGACAACTGCGTGATCGGCGCAGGCTCGGTCGTCAGTCACGACATCCCTGCAAACACGGTCGCGTACGGCGTGCCGTGCAAGGCCGTACGCGAAATCGGCGAGAAGGACCGCGAGTTCTACTACAAGGATCGTCGCCTCGACGTGTGGGAGTGACGGTCGGCCGGCGGCGCATCCGACGAGCGGGTGGCGATTGAACGAGCTTTTTGCAAACCGAGAGGCAGATTTCAGAGTGTGCCGGGATCTTTCTGCAAACTGAGAGGCAGTGGATCGCGAGGAGCGAGTCGGAACATACCCCCGAACGTGGTGATTGGGGAGGTCATGCGGTGTCTTGCTGCCTCTCAGTTTGCGGAAAGACCCCGGCAGAGTACATTATCTGCCTCTCAGTTTGCAAAAGACCTGATGCCGAGGCATGGCAGACCGTGTCGTCTGGGCATCAGGTCTTTTTCGAGGGCTCCGACTCAGTCCGTGACGGCCGTCTTCTTCGTTGGATCCTGCTGCAGGGTGAGGAAGACCAGGGCGACGACGAGCAGGATCGCGATCGAGAGCACGCCGAGTGACGCATTGCCGGTCAGCGAGGTCGTTGTGGCCACAAGGAACGTGCCGAGAATCGAGGCGGTCTTGCCGAAGATGTCATACAGGCCGTAGTATTCGTTGGCGTGCTCCTTGGGAATGATCTTGCCGTAGTACGAGCGCGACAGCGCCTGGATGCCACCCTGGAACATGCCCACGAGAATCGCGAGGATCCAGAACTGCACGGCCGAGCGCAGGAAGAACGCGGCGAAGAACACGATGCACATGTATGCGACGACCGCGGCCATGATCATCGGCTTGCAGCCGAACCGACCCGCCAGACGGCCGTACAGGATCGCGCACGGGAACGCGACGAACTGCGTCACGAGCAACGCCACCACGAGCTGCGTCGAATCGATGCCGAGCTGCGTGCCGTATGACGTGCTCATTGAGATCACCGTGTTCACCGCATCGATGTAGAAGAAGAACGCGATCATGAACATCCACAGCGGCTTGTTCCCCACGAGTTTGCCCAACGTGCCGTGCAGCTCGGTGAACGTGCCGTGGATCGCCTCGCGCGCGTGCTCGCGGGTCGCGCGGTAGTGCACCTGCCGGTAGCTCGTGAGCAGCGGGATCGTGAACGCCACCCACCATACGGCCGTAATCACGAACGATGCCCGCGTGCAGGCGACCGTCGACCAGTCGAACAGCGCCGGGCCACCGAAGATCAGCGCGATGCACACGATGAACGGCACCGTCGAACCGACGTACCCCCAGCCGTAGCCGTGCGACGACACCTTGTCCATGCGATCGTTGTCGGTCGTATCGATGAGCATCGAATCGTAGAACGTGAGCGAGCCGTTCAGGCCGATCGTCGCGAGCACGTACACGATCAGGAACGGCAGCCACGTCAACGGCAGCGCCATCGCGCAGCACATGACCACGCCCGTGCCGAAGAAGCCGAGGAAGAACTTGATCTTCATGCCCTGCACGTCGGCGATCGAACCGAGCAGCGGCATGAGCAGCGCGATGACGAGCGATGCGATCGTTTGCGCGAAGCCCCACGCCGACACGATGTTGCCGTCCGCGGGCATGAGCGACTTCGCGTAGATCGGCACGACGGCGGTGCTCAGCAGTACGAACGCCGAATTACCGACGTCGTAGACGATCCACTGCTTCTCGCGTTTGGTGAGTTTCGCGGATGCGCCGGGTGCCGCCGGTGTCGCTGACGCCGGCGCGACGGACGTGTTGGTTGTGCTTTCAGACATGACGACTCCTGTTCATAACCAACTTTCATCGTACGGTGACGCGGTGCGTGCGGCGTCGTTCGCAGATGAACGGCTGATGAATTATCCGGAGTCGGTGGTTTCCTACGGTTGTCAACGCTTGCGGCGCGGCTGGCGTGTATGGGCCGCGGGGACTGCCGCGGTTTCCTTGGGTTGCCCACGGTTGAAGGGGCGTATGTGTGTGCAACCCGAGGAAACCGCGGTGATGATGACGACGCGTCAGGATCGGTCGCCACCAGACGCGGTCGTCGAGTCGTCGTTTGCGTCGACCAGCGCGATCGCCGTCTCGTAGTCCGGGCAGTTGGGCACGCCGTTGACCGACCGTTGAATCGCCAGCGAGGCGGCCGCGTTCGCGATGCGCACCGCGTCGGTCAATGACCAGCCGCGCGCCAGCATCGCGCACAGCGTGCCGGTGTGCGGTGCGCCGGCCGACCTCGTGTGCGTCGCCTTGGTCGGATAGCCGTCCACGTGCACGACCTCGCCGCCCGGCGTGCGCACCCATGCGCCGCGCGAACCGGCGCGCACCACCGGCGGCGCGCGCAGCGTCTCGCCGAGCGCCTGACACAGTTCGGCCATGGATCGGTCGAAGCCGCCGCCCACGGTCAGCGATGCTTCGTCGTCGCGGAAAATGCCGAGCCGGTCGGCCAGCGTGTTGGCCTCCTGCCGGTTGCACGACCAGATCGGCCGTGCCAGCACGAGGTCCTCGAGCAGATGGTCGTTGACGAGCGACAGCGTGTTCGTGGGGTTGAGCACGATCGTGAAGTCGCGTCCGGCCGGATCGGTGCCGGCGCGGTGCATGAATTCGTCCACGCCGGCCGCGGTGTGGTCCATGAGCGTGTTGCCACTGATGTGCACCACGTCGCCTGCGGCCGGTTCCACGCAGTCGAACGTCGTCGCGTCGCCCTGCGCCTCTGCGCCGTATGTGGCGATGTAGGTCTTGCGCCGGTCCTCGTCGGCGAGCACGAGCCGGAACCCGGAGTCGGTGTCGAGCCGGTCCTGCCCGATGTGCTCGATGCCGCTGCCATCCAGCGCCTCGCGCACGATCGTGGCCCACGGGCCGGTGCCGACGACGCCTGCGTGCCGGGTGGGCACGCCCATGCGTGCGGCCGCTTGCAGCACCCGGTAGCTGCCGCCGACTGAGGCGTTGGTGTGGTCGGACACGGCGAACCCGCCGGCTTTGGGGATGCCGTTGACGTCCATCATGATGTCGACCCAAATGTGGCCGAGTGAGATCACCGCATGCTGTGGCTCGTCGTCGTGCGCTTCCTTGAGTTCGACGAGTCGTTCGCTGATTCGGCTGAGCATGGCATCCTCCTTGACTGCTGCGGCCGCCGTCCCGCAGGATTTCGCGAGCCGTCGCCGTTAATTAGTCACGTTGTACAGCAAGTTTATGAACGTTTCCTGAACATGGCAATAGGCACTGGGTATGATTGCGTGCGGCTGGGCCGGGGCGTGCGGCCGGGCGTTTTGCGTTGTCCGCGGCTGTGCGCTATAATAGTGAAGTTGTGTGTTCCGCCGTGCGGTAAAATGCGCGGCGCGAACGCAAGACTTGCAAGTCAAAGAACATTATAGGGAGTCCATTATGGCAGCTCGTTGCGCAGTGTGCGGCAAGGGACCGCAGACCGGTTACACCGTTTCGCACTCACATATCCGCAATAAGCGCACCTTCCGCCCGAACCTGCAGCCGGTTCGCACCACGATCGACGGCGAGAACGTCCGCGTTCGCGTGTGCGTCAAGTGCCTCAAGGCTGGCAAGGTTCAGCGTGTGGCCGCGTGAATCGCGAGATAGCAAGCTTAAACCCCGGTAGTCGCAAGACGGCCGGGGTTTTTCATATCCTCAGTCATCCTGCTGCCGTCATCCTTGCTTCGTCCTTGTGGGGGTGCGTTGCCGCATCCACGTTTCTCTCTTTTCCGCCCCTCTTTCCGACGGACATACAGCCGATGATGACGCGTAATCGACTGTATGTCCGTTGAAGGGAGGAGGAACGGAAATGAGGGAGAGGGGCTGCAGAATTGACGGGATCGGCGATTCAACAGCACGAAAAGTCCGCCCGGAGGAACAGGCAGCCCTCCCGATAAGACGAAAAGTCCGCTTGCCCCGACACAATGGAGCGTTATGAGCATGTCGTTGGATACCCCGGTGTCGTCGTTGATGACGAACAAACGGCGTGTCGGCGCGCTCAAATCGTTGGGCATCGTATCGGTGGGCGACGCGCTGACGTATTACCCGTTTCGCGTGACCGATCCGGTGCCGTCGCGCGCGCTGCGCGAGGCACGCATCGGCGAGGCGATGGCGTTCGCCGCGGTGGTCCGGTCCCTGCGCGTCGTGCCGATGAACGCGCGGCGCGGCTACCGTCTCGAAGCGGTGGTCGACGATTCGGCATTCGCCCGCACGCGCGGCATGACCGGCGCGCTGACGCGACTGACGTTCTTCTCGTACAAAAAACAGTACGTCGACTGGGTGAGCATGCGGCTGCGCGAAGGATCGCACGTGGTCATTGCCGGCACGCCGACCGAATACGGCGGTCAGCTGCAGTTCACGCATCCCGAGATCGTCACGATCGCGCCATCCGCCGGCAACGGTGACGGCAGCGACGCCGACGTGTTCGTACCGGACTCGTCGTCGCTGCGATACGACGCAGACACGGTCGAGGACGGCCTGCGCCGCGTCTGCCGTCCGCGACCGGTATATCACGCAACTTCACGCATCTCCAGTGAACACATCCACGAATCGATCCTCGGCTTCCTGCATGCGCTCGTCGACCACGACAACGGCGTGGCATCACCCGCCGACGCGATCCCTGACATCCTGCCCGAACCGGTGCGCGTGGCGAAAGGGCTCATGCACCGCGCCGAGGCGTTCGCCGCGATCCACGACCCCGCCTCCACCGCCGAGTTCGCGCGCGGCATCGACACCATGCGCTATGAGGAGGCGTTCGTCTGCCAGACCGCGCTGCTGCAGGCGCGGCAACACGCGCATCACTCGGCCGCCGAACCCTGCCCGAACGTTGCGCTGCGCGACGAATTCATCGCCTCCCTGCCGTTCCATCTCACGCACGGCCAGCGTGAGGTGATCGACGACATCGCCGCCGACATGACCCGCGACACGCCAATGCAACGGCTGCTGCAGGGCGAGGTCGGCTCCGGCAAGACCGTCGTTGCGCTCGCCGCCATGCTGCAGGCCGTCGGTTCCGGCCATCAGGCCGTGCTCGTCGCGCCCACGCAGGTGCTCGCCGAACAGCACGTCGCGACGATCGGCAAGATGGTCGCCGGGCTGCGTGCGACGGGCGATGGTGACCGTCGGGTTGCCGGTGATGCCGTGTCCGACGGCCTGTTCGACGATCCGACGGCCGACGAAGGCGCCAACGACGTTCCCGTCATCCTGCTCACCGGCGGCATGAAACTCGCCGCCCGCCGCCGCGCACTCGCCGTTGCCGCCAGCGGCCGGCCGTGCATCATCGTCGCCACGCACGCCGCGTTCTCCAAGACCTTTCAGGCGCCGAACCTCGCGCTCGCGGTCATCGACGAACAGCACCGGTTCGGCGTCGAACAGCGCGAATCCCTGCGCGGCAAGGCCGACAAGGCCCCGCACCTGCTGGTCATGACCGCCACGCCCATCCCGCGCACGGCCGCGATGACCTGGTTCGGCGACCTCGACATCTCGTGGCTCACCGAACTGCCGGGCGGCCGCAAGCCGATCCGCACGTTCATCGTGCCCGAGGCGGACGGACGCACGATGGCGCGCATGTTCACGCATGTCCGGCAGCGCATCGACGTGGGGGAGCGGGCGTACGTGGTCTGCCCGCGCATCGATGCGGACGATGCGGACGCCGACAGTGCGGGAGACGAGGCGGACGGCGTCGGCGAGTTCGGCGTCTACGATCGGTCCGATGCGTTGGCACGGGAGGGGCGTGTTGCCGGCGGCGACGTACGGTCGGCCGGTGCAAACGCTCGCGTGGCCGCGTCGTCCGCGTCGTCCGGCGCGCAGACGAACGACGACGAGCCACAACGTCCGCCGCTGCATTCGGTGGCGGAGATCGCCGAACGACTGTCCGCGCTGCCGCAGTTCGCAGGCGTCGAGTTCGCGACGTTGACCGGCCGCGACGACGACGAGACGAAGGCGCGGGTGATGGCCGATTTCGCGAGCGGCAGGACGCCGGTGCTGGTCGCCACCACGGTGATCGAGGTCGGCGTGGACGTGCCGCAGGCCAGCTGCATCGTGATCTTCGACGCCGACCGATACGGCCTGTCGCAGCTGCATCAGCTGCGCGGGCGTGTGGGCCGTGGCGGCACGAATTCGTGGGCGTTCCTGATTTCGCGCGCGGAGCCGGGTTCGCCGGCCGAGCAACGGCTGCAGGTGATTCAGGGGTCGTTGGACGGCGCCGAGATCGCGCAGGCCGATCTGGAGTTCCGCGGCGCCGGCGATGTGCTCGGCGACGCGCAGTCCGGTGGCAAGTCGAGCCTGAAACTGCTGCGGGTGGTCAAGGACGCGGACATGATCGCCGACGCGCGCGAACGGGCGGGGAAGCTGTTGGCCGAGGATCCCGATCTGAGCGGCGAGATGCAGCTCGCGGGCGCGGTGCTCGACTTCACGCGCGGCAACGAGACGTTCCTCACGTCGTCGTGACGGGGTGTCGGGCCGGTTGCCTTGTCCGGTAGGTCTCGTTGGTGCCGCTAGAGTAGGGCGTATGCGCGTGATTTCTGGACGATTCAAGGGCGTGGCGCTGACCACGCCGAAAGCCGGCACCCGACCCACCACCGACCGCACCAAGGAGGCGATCTTCTCGCATCTCGACTCGTGGGGCGTGCTGGGCGACGCCCGCGTGCTCGACCTGTTCGCCGGCACCGGCGCGCTCGGCATCGAGGCGCTGAGCCGCGGGGCGCGCGAACTGGTCGCCGTCGAGGCGAACGGGCCGGCCGCCTCGCTGATCGCGAAGACGCTGACTGCGCTCAAGCATCAGCGGGCGTGGCGGCCGGACATGAGCGCGCGGGTAATCAAGGTGAGGGCGGAGCGGTTCGCGGCTCCGGCGGCCGGTGCAGGTGCCCGGTCGTTTGACGTGATCTTCATCGACCCGCCGTATGCGTTCGAGACTCAGGCGTGCGAGCGGCTGTTGGCCGATCTGGTGGCCTCGGGTATGGCGGGGGAACGCACGGTGATCGTACTGGAGCGGTCCGCACGGTCTGAGGAGCCGGCCATGCCGGGCGGCTGGGAGATCAGCGAGCGACGCGACTATGGGGAGACGGCGGTGTTTTACCTGGAGGCGTCGGTTCCCGCGATTGACGGCGAATAATCCCGGGAACTGACGATGTGCGGTTTCGGGCATCATTTCCGCGGAATATGGCCGATCCGGGTTGTGAGGTTTGTTACATAATGTGCGGTTTCCAACTCCCGGGATTGTCGGGGCGAATCCCGGGAACCGACTGATTTCACTTTCAGCGAAACCTACGTGACGCCCGCTGGATATCTCGTATCGTGGTATTCGGAAGATATATGTCGAATCGAGATATATCGTAGATCTGAACATCGCAAGCCGAAAGGAACCATCATGTCGAACTTTGTCGAGGATCTGCAGGCCCGCCGTTCGCAGTACGCGCTGACCAACGCGTCGCCGATCAGCGATCAGGACATCGTCAAGCTGGTCGAGGACGTCACCGTCGCCGTGCCGAGCGCCTTCAACTCTCAGCCGCAGCGCGCCGTCGTGCTGTTCGGCGACGCCAACCAGAAGCTGTGGGACATCGTCAAGGAGACCCTGCGCAAGGTCGTGAACGACGAAGAGGCGTTCAAGTCCACCGAAGCAAAGATCGACTCCTTCGCCGCCGGCCACGGCACCGTCCTGTTCTTCGATGACGAGGACGTGACCAAGCAGCTGCAGAAGAACTTCCCGGCCTACGCCGCCAACTTCCCGGGCTTCGCTCGCGACGCCGCCGGCATGCTGCAGCTCGCCGTGTGGACCGCGCTGGCCGAACAGGGCCTCGGCGCGTCCCTGCAGCACTACAACCCGCTGATCGACGAGGCCGTCGCCGCCGAGTTCGGCCTGCCGGCCAGCTGGAAGCTGCAGGCCCAGATGCCGTTCGGCACCGTCGCCCAGCCGGCCGGCCCGGTCGACAAGCAGCCGGCCGATGCCCGCGTCAAGGTCTTCGGTCTGTAAACCGCGTTGTTCATCACTCAGTGCGCGCAATGGCGATCCCTGCGCGCACTCAGTGATGATGACGGTATGAGAAACGTCACTCAGTGCGCGCCGACGTTGCGTTTGCGCGCACTGAGTGACGTTTCTGTTTACCGACGCCGCGGATGCACGCCCGACACCTCCCAGCCGAGCGCCATCAGCGTCTTGCGATCGGCCTTGTCGAGCGCCTTGCAATCCAGCCGTCCGATGAGATCCGGTCGGATCTCGTTCGTGCGGGCGATCGCCTCGTCGCGGCGGAACCGGTCGACCTTGCCGTGGTCGCCGGACAACAGGATGTCCGGCACCTTGAGCCCGCGCCATTCCGCCGGTTTCGTGTACTGACGGTGCTCGAGCAAGGCGTTCTCGCCCGTGTAGGATTCCTCGACGATGGAGTCGGCGTTGCCCATGAACCCGGGCAGCAGACGCGTGATCGCCTCCAGCATCACCGACACGGCCACCTCGCCGCCGTTGAGCACATAGTCGCCGATCGAATACTCGCGTACGTCCACGCCCTGCGCGCGGTAATACTGCGGGATGCGCGCGTCATAGCCCTCGTACCGGCCGCAGCCGAACAGCAGATGGCCGGCGTGGCTCAGTTCGGTCGCGTCGTGCTGGGTGAACAGCGGTGCGGACGGATTCGGGAAGATGAGGACGGGGCGATCGGCGGAATCGGCCGGCGCGTCGTTGATGTCGGTGCCGTCGTCGTCGGCGATGGCACCGGACGCGGCCGGTGCTGCATCGTCCGCGGTGTCGTCGGCGGCAGCCATATCCGTCGTGTCGGTCGTGTCGACGACCGTCGGCGCGAGCCCCAGCAGATCGTCCAGACATTCCGCCCACACCGCGGGTTTCATCACCATGCCCGCGCCGCCGCCGACCGGTGTGTCGTCCACCGAATGATGCACGTCATGCGTCCAGTCGCGCAGGTTATGCGCGCGCACCTCGACCAGTCCCTTGGCCTGCGCCTTGCCGAACAGCGACAGGTTCAGCACGTCAAAATACTCCGGGAACACGGAGACGATATCGATCTTCATCATGAATCCCCAGCCTAGCGTGAGGGCTGGCGAGGAACCGTGTCGCGTGGCGGAAAACGCTCGCTGACAGTCATGTCAGCGAGCGTTTTCCGCCACGCGACACAGCCCGCGGTACGGCTGCCGCCCGCGCGTCTCACCCCGCCGTCTGGTCGGCCACCATGCGCGCGTAGACGCCGCCTTCCGTCATCAGCGATTCGTGCGTGCCCTGCTCGACGATCCTGCCGTGCTCGAACACCACGATCAGATCGGAATCGCGGATCGTGGACAGCCGGTGCGCGATCACGATGCTGGTGCGGCCTGCGGTCATACGGATCATCGCGCGGCGGATCGACTGTTCGGTCACCGTGTCGACCGCGCTCGTCGCCTCGTCGAGGATCACGATCGGCGCATCGGTCAGCAGCGCCCGCGCGATCGTCAGCAACTGCCGTTCACCCTGGCTCAACGCACTGCCGCCGCCCGTCAGCACTGTGTCGTAGCCGTGCTCCAGCCGTTCGATGAACCCGTCCGCGCCGGCCGCACGCGCCGCCTCGCGAATCTGGTCGCGCGTCGCGTCGGGACGCCCGAACGCGATGTTCGCCGCCACCGTGTCCTCGAACAACGACGGCTCCTGCAGGACGCTGCCGAACGCATGCCTGAGACTCGCCATCCGGTAGCCGCGCAGGTCGCGCCCGTCAAGCAGCACGCGCCCCGCATCCGGATCGTAGCAGCGCGTCAGCAGGCTCACCATCGTCGTCTTGCCCGAGCCGGTCTGCCCGACGAACGCGACACGTGCGCCGGCCGGAATCGCCAGCGTCACGTCGTGGATCACCGGATGCGCCGGATCATAGCCGAACGACACGTGATCGAACACGATGTCGCCGCGCGGACTGCCGGCGTCTATCGCATCCGGCGCGTCGGCCGGCTCCGGCTCCTCGTCCATGATCTGGAACATGCGTTCCGCACCGGCGACCGCCGTCTGGAACGTGTTGTAGATGTTCGCGATGTCCACGAACGGGCGCGAGAACTGGCGCACATACAGCAGGAAACTCGACACCACGCCGATGTCGATCATGCCGCGGACCGCCATCACGCCGCTGGTGACCGCGACCAGCAGGAACCCGAAATTGTTGATCGCGTTCGACAGCGGCATCATGAATCCCGACCAGGTCTGTGCGCGCGTCGCCGTGGCGCACAGTCGGTCGTTGAGCCGCTCGAAATCGGCGATCATCGCCTGCTCCTGACCGTACGCCTTCACGGTCGCCATGCCGGAAACCGTCTCCTCGACATGCCCGTCGAGTTCGCCGAGCACGCGTTGCTGACGTGCGAACAGCGGACGGGTGCGTCGCGTCACGGTGCGTGCGAGCAGCAGCACGAGCGCCACCGACACAAGCGATACAGCGGTCAGTGGTGGGCTCAGCCACAGCATGCACGCCAGCGTGCCGACGATCGTGAATGCGTACACCATGAGTTGGGCGAGCGAATCGGAGATCGTGGAGCTGATGTTGTCCACGTCGTTCGTCAGACGGCTCATCAGCTCGCCATGCTGGTGCCGGTCGAAAAACCGCAGGGGAAGCCGTTCCATCGACTCGAATAACGCGAGCCGCAGATGCAGCACGATCCGCTGGCCGACCGCGGCCATCATCCACTGCTTGCCGAAGTCGATGAGCCAGTCGGCCATGTACAGTCCGGCCAGCAACGTGAGCGTGAGCGCGACCGACGCGTGGGCCGAGATGCGGTCGATGACCATGCCGATGAGCAGCGGCGAGAGTACGCCGGAGGTGGCGCCCAGACCGGACAGGGCGAACACGCGGCCGAGACCGCGCCGATGGCCGCGCGTCACGTCGAGCAGACGCCGCAGCGTGCCGCGCATGTCGTGCGGTTTGACGACCGGAGCGCCGCGGCGGGCCATGCCGCCGCCGAACTGCGGGCCGGTCGCGCGGCGGTCGAACGTCGGGGATGGGGAGGGCGTCGGGGATGGCGATGCGTTGCCTGTACGGCTCATGACCGGTCACCTCCGATCTGCGACTCGGCGATGGCCTGATACAGTGCGCACGTGCGCAGCAGCTCGTCGTGCGTGCCGACGCCGGCGACGCTGCCGTTATCCATGACGACGATGCGGTCGGCGGTGCGTACGGTGGCGATACGCTGCGAGATGATGACGACGCTGGTTTGATGGTGCGTATCGGCGCGGCCGGGCGAGCCAGAGACAGACAACGTACGCAGATTCGCCAGCACCTGATGTTCGGTGACTGCGTCCAACGCGCTCGTGCAGTCGTCCAGCATGAGCAGCTGCGGTTCGCGCACCAGCGCGCGGGCGAGGTTGAGCCGCTGCTTCTGCCCGCCGGACAGGTTCACGCCGCCCTGCCCGACGCGCGCGTCGTAGCCGTCCGGCAGCCGGTCGATGAACTCGTCGGCGCACGCCAGCCGCGCGGCCTGGCGCAGCTGCTCGTCGCTCGCCTGCGGGTCGCCCCAGCGCAGGTTCGATCGTATCGTGCCGGTGAACAGGGTCGGCTGCTGCGAGACGAGCGCGATGCGCGCACGCAGTCCGTCCACGTCCCATGCGCGCAGGTCGAGACCGTCGACGGCGACCATGCCGGACTGCGGATCGTAAAGACGCGCGATCAGCGAGACGAGCGTGGATTTGCCGGAACCGGTCGGGCCGATGATGCCGAGCGTGGAGCCGTGCGGCATGGCGAACGACACGTCGTGCAGCGCTGGTGCGGCGGATTGCGCGTACATGAAGGTGACGTCGCGGAACTCGACGACAGGGGAGCCTGACGATTCGTCGTCTGGTACCGTTGCCGTCGATCGGTGGGCCGTATGCGTCGATGCGGGGGACTGGTTAGTGACGAAATCCGGATCAGAGACCGGATGATGAGTTGACTTGGGGGCGGAGCCGGAGTCGGAACCGTGGTCAGGAGCGGAACTGATGGCCGACGGCTGCGCGAACTCGTCGGGGCAGTCGAAGATCTCTCGGATGCGCGACGCCGAAGCGCTCGCGCGGGTCGCTGAATTGATGATCATCGATACGCGGTTCAACGCGAACAGTATCTGCGTCATGTAGTTCATCGAGGCCATCAGCGTGCCGATATGCGCTGCGTCCTGCGTGCGCGACAGCCACAGCATCGCCACGATGCCGACGTTCACGCTCAGGTTGATCATCGGTCCGAACGTTGCGTTCACGCGCGTCGCGGCGACGTTCGCATCCGCGAACTGCCTCGCGGCGCCGGCGAACCGGGCGCGCTCCTCATGCTCCATCACGAACGCCTTGACCACGCGGATCGACCGCAGGAACTCGCGGCTGACCACGCCCAGCCGGTCGAGCGCCCGCTGCACGGCCAGGAACCGGGGGAAGCTCAGATGCATATTCGCCCAGATCAGCAGCGCCGCGACGATGAGGATCACGGCCACGGTCGGCGTCTGCGAGGGGATCTGCACGACGATCAACGCGATTGCGCCCACGCAGGTGATCGGCGCCTTGAGCATGATACGCATGAGGCCCTGCGCGAAGTTCTGGATCTGCACCACGTCGTTGGTGATGCGCGTGATGATTGCGCCGGGCTGCAATCGATCAACCGTGTCGAATCCGAGCGACATCACCTTGCGGTACGTGTCGGATCGGATATCGCGGCCGATGAGCTGCGAGGCACGCGACGCGAAGACGTTGCGCATTGCAGCCGCGCCCGCGCCGATCACGGCGACCGTGAGCATCACCGCGCCCCAACGCCACACCGTGCCGATGTCACGCCGCACCACGCCCTGATCGACGATCATCGACATCAGTGTCGGCTGCAGCAGGTCGCCGATCGTCTCGATCAGCAAAAATCCGGCGGCGGTGAGCGCCAAGGCCCAACGCCGCCGGACATAATGGAATATCAGTCTCACCGTCGCCTCCCGTTATGGAAGACGATAGTAGTCATGCCGGAGACTGCGTACGGTCAGGATTCCAGCCCGGGAATCAGTCCGCCGGGAGGATCGATCGTCAGATACTGCTCCTCCAGATCGATGTCGGGCACGAGCTCGTCCACGAACGGCACCAGCGCCGAGCTTTCGACGACCTCGCCGGTCGCTGCGTCGTGCACCGGATTCGCGAGCCGCACCTTGAGCAGCGACTGGAAGCCGTCGAGCACGTCCACGACTTTGCCGACGACCTGCCCGGCCGGCAGACCGAGGCCGTTGCCTTCGGCGAGCCGCACTTCGAGGCCGACCAGATCCTTCGGATACCAGGCGTCCTCCTCGAGCATGTCGTCCGGGTCGTCCGCCTCGCCGTACAATTCGATGCCGTTCGCGGCCTCGGACGCGTCACGGTCGTCGATGCCTTCGAACTTGATAATCCAACGGTTCTTGAACGTGCGCGCACGCTCCACGACGTACTCGGCAGAGCCGTCGCGCGTGTACAGCACGGAACCGGGAGCGAACCGGTACTCCGGTTCGTCCGTGAAACTCTGGACGGTGACTTCGCCCTTGAGCCCCTGAGCGCGGCCGATACGACAGACCCTCAGCAGTTCGAACTGCTGAGGGTCGTCTGAGAATGATTCTCGCACCACGTTGGGGTTCACCTGCGCACGTCCATGATGTCGACGCGCACTTTGTGATCGGACAGCGCCTGAATCACCGTGCGGATCGCGTTCGCCGTGCGGCCGTTGCGGCCGATCACGCGGCCGATGTCCTCCGGATTCACGCGCACGCGAAGCAGTTCGCCGCGCGGATTCTCATGGGACTTGACCGAGACATCGTCGGGAAAATCAACGATGTTCTTGATGAGGTGTTCCACAGCCTGTGCGAGCATGATCACTCAGCCTGCGCTTCCTCAGCCGGGGCTTCCTCGGTGTTCTCGGCGGCAGCGGCGGCTTCGGCCTCAGCCTTGGCCTTCGCCTCGGCCTCGGACTTGGCGGCCTTCAGCTTCTGGGCCTCGGCCTCGACGGCCTCGACGCGAGCGGCGGCATCCGGGCCGGCCTCAACGGTCTTCAGGGTGCCCTCGGCACCGTCGAGACCCTTGAACTTCTGCCAGTCGCCGGTGATGTTCAGCAGCTTGAAGACGGCTTCGGTCGGCTGGGCGCCGACGCCGAGCCAGTACTGAGCGCGCTCGGAGTCGATCTGGATGGTCGAAGGCTGGGTGTTCGGGTTGTAGGTACCGATCTCCTCGATGGACTGGCCATCGCGCTTGTTGCGGGAGTCGGTGATCACAATGCGGTAGAAGGCGTAGAACTTCTTGCCCATGCGCTTCAGACGAATCTTGGTTGCCAAAATGGCTCTCCTTGTAACTAGAGGTGTGGTTTCGGTTTGCAGTGTGGGGCACAGCTCGCCGAGCCCACGTGTTCCTCGTGGCGGCCGGGAGTAGAGGGCACCGTCCGTCGCGAATAACCGGGCTATTATAACGCAGGGGGGTGGATTTGACGCGCCGTGTGTCGTGGGCCGTAGGTGCCGGCCGATACGTGGTGTGCGGCGCGTGGTGTGCGGCGCACCGGCCTTGCGTCAGATCGCCAGCGTCGCGGCGAGCGCGAGATGGTCGGTGCGCTCGATCTCGAAGGACTCCACGTCGGTGAACCGCGCGCCGGCCGTGGCGAGCACGTGGTCGAGCACGATGCGCGGCCATGGCACCCAGCGCGGGAACGTGCGGCGCGGCCCCTGCGCGACGTCGAGGTTCGCGTCGGTGAAGCCGGCCTTGAGCAGCGCGCGGAAGCTGGGGTGGTCGAGTCCCGAGTTGAGGTCGCCGAGGACGACGGCGATGTCGCGGTCGCGCTGCTTGGCGTCGGTGGCGAGTGCGCCGAGGCCGCGGATGCCGGCGGACCATTCCCGGCTGCCGCGCATGGGCGACTTGGGATGGGCGGAGGCGAAGGTGATGTCGCGCATCGAGTCGACGGGGATGGTGATGGACGGTACGTCGGCGGCGGGGATCTCGACGGCGGATGCGCGCGACGACTGCGGTTCGACGCGGATCCAGATGCCGTTGAAGCCGCCGTTGTCGGTTTCCTTGCCGTCGCCGAGCTGACGGTAGGGGAGCAGGGCGTCGAGGCCGTTGCGGTTGAGGTCGTCGACGAGATCCATGGTGAGTTCCTGCAGAGCGAGGACGGTGACGTTGCGGCTGAGCACGGCGCCGACGATGGATTTCGCGTCGGCGCGGCCGTATCGGCAGTTGAGCGTCATGACGCGGAAGGACGCGTGCGACGCGGTCGCCGTGCGCTGCTGATCGAGGATTTCACGGGCTGTTTCACGGGAGTTGATTTCTGTTTCACGACGTGTTTCACGCATGGTGTCGTGTGATCGCGCGGCGGCGTCACCCGTTGCGCCGGAACGTACGCCGAAAAAACCGTTCGCGGCCTTGGCCCAGTACGCGGATTCGCGCATCTGCGAAGCCAGGCCGACCGCGATCGCACCGCATAGCAATCCCCACTCGCGCATCACGTTCGCGGCGACCGCCGTCGCCAGCAACGGCACCCACAGCAACGGAATCAACGCGATGAGATACGGCAGCGGCATATGCGCATCCGCGCCGGCCGGCAACGAGCCGAGCGCGACCCACACGGCGCACAGCAACACCACGATCCACAGGAACCAAAACATGACTATGCCCACCTCCACACATGCAAAGGCTCCCCTCGAGGGGGGGGAGCCCGGTATCATCTCGCGATCGGACGATCAGCCGACCGTCCGACCGGTCGATCAGCCCAGCAGACCGGACAGTCCGGCGCCGAAGTTCGGCGGCAACTCGCCGCCGTTTGCGTCGAGCGCCTGCTGCAGGCCGGCCGGCAGCGCCGGATTCTGCGGCTTCTTGGCGAACGCCGAGCCGCCGCCCGCCGTGCCGCCCGCACCCGGCTTCCTGCCGGACAGCTTGTCGCGCAACGCCTTCTCCTCGGCCTCGCGCTTCATCGGGTTGCCCGACTTGGAACCCTTCTTCTTGTTCTTCTTGCCGTTCTTCTTGCCGCCGCCCATGCCCGGGCCGCCGAAGCCGGGGATGCCGCCGCCGACGTTGTTGCTCATGCGCTTCATCATCTTCGCGGCCTGCTCGAACCGCTGCAGCAGGGCGTTCACGGCTGAGACGGTGGTGCCCGAGCCGTACGCGATGCGCGCGCGGCGCGAACCGTCGATGATCTTCGGATTGCGGCGTTCGGCCGGCGTCATCGAACGGATGATCGCCTCCGTGCGGTCGATCTCGCGCTCGTCGAACTGCTCCAGCTCCTTGCGATGCGCGGCCATGCCCGGGATCATGCCGAGCAGCGACTTCATCGAACCGAGCTTGCGCACCTGCTGCAGCTGCTCGAGGAAATCGTCCAGGCCGAACTCGCCCTCGGCCATCTTGGCCGCGGCCTCGCGCGCCTTCTCCTCGTCGAACTGCTTCTGCGCCTGCTCGATGAGCGTGAGGATATCGCCCATGTCGAGGATGCGCGAGGCCATACGATCCGGGTGGAAGACCTCGAAGTCCTTGAGCCCCTCGCCGTTCGAAGCGAACAGGATCGGCTTGCCGGTCACGCTCGCGACCGACAAAGCCGCACCACCGCGCGCGTCGCCGTCGAGCTTGGAGAGCACCACGCCGGTGAAATCCACGCCCTCGTCGAACGCCTTCGCGGTCTGTACCGCATCCTGACCGATCATCGCGTCGATCACGAACAGAATCTCGTTCGGCTGCACGGCGTCGCGAATGTCACGCGCCTGCTTCATGAGCTCCTCGTCCACGCCGAGACGGCCGGCGGTATCGATGATCACCGTGTCGTACAGCTTCTGCTTGGCGAACTCGATCGAGTCGCGCGCGACCTTCACCGGGTCGCCGGTGGTCAGGCCCGGAGCCGACACCGCGTCGCCACCGTCGGACTGCACGCCCTTCTCCGGCGCGTACACCGGCACGCCGGCGCGCTCGCCCACCACCTGCAGCTGCGTCACCGCGTTCGGACGCTGCAGATCGGCCGCGACCAGGAGCGGCGTGTGGCCGGCGTCCTTGAGCCAGTAGCCGAGCTTGCCGGCGAGCGTGGTCTTGCCGGCGCCCTGCAGACCGGCGAGCATGATGATCGTCGGCGGGTTCTTCGCGAAGTTCAGCGGACGATCCACGCCAGCGCCGAGGATGGCGGTCAACTCCTCGTTGACGATCTTGACCACCTGCTGCGCCGGATTGAGCGCCTCGGACACTTCGGTGCCCAGCGCGCGCTCACGCACGCGCGCGGTGAAGGAACGCACCACGTCGAGCGCCACATCGGCGTCGAGCAGTGCGCGACGGATCTCGCGGATCGTGCCGTCGATATCGGTCTCGGAAAGCTTGCCCTTGCTCTTCAAATGCTTGAACGCATTCGAGAGACGGTCTGTCAAAGAACTAAATGCTGCCATAATGCGCACCAGTCTAGCCGTGGCGGGGGAAAACGGGGAGGCCGACTGCTCGTCGGAAAACCGGACGTCCACCGGCCATCCGTCATCCGGACGATTCCGCTCAGAACACAACCCGCAATCGCGCCCTTCCAGTATCCTAGAAGGGCAAATAATCCGTGGTTTTTTGGAATGCTCACGCTGTTTTGAAATGCCGACGGACACCACCTATACGCAGACTGCCGTGCGCCCTCGCGAATCGAGCCGTCCCGGAACCGCGACGTTCCGAACCGGCCAGTGAAGTAACGGGTCAACGCAGACATGCCGTGCAATATGGAAGGCCCGCCCTATGCCCCAAAAAAGAATCGAACGTCAAGCCCTGATCGTTGGCATCGTCGTCAACGCGCTGCAAGTCGCGGCCGGCATGGCCGTGTTCTTCATGACCGGCCTCAAGGCCATGTTCCTCGATTTCTCCTTCACCGCGATCTCTGTGCTGTCCGGCATCGTCGCGGTCTACCTGTCCTCACGCACCGTACGCACCACCGAACGATTCCCCAACGGCCTGTTCGCGCTCGAGCCGATCTACGCGATCTGCAAGGCCATCTTCACGCTCTCCCTGCTGTTGTACTCGCTGCTCGACGTTTCGCAGGTCGCCTACGACTACTTCGTGCTCGGCACCGGCGAACGCATCGAAACCGGTCCGGTCGTCATCTACGAGATCCTCACCGTGCTCGTCTGCTTCGGCCTGTACGTCTACTACCGCCGCGAAAACCGCGCCATCCGCAATTCGAGCACTATGCTCACCGCCGAGTGCAAAAGCACGCTGGTCGACGGCGCGATGTCATTCGGCATCGGCGTGGTCGCCGTTGTGCTCATGTTCCTGCCGACCAGCGGCCCGTTCGACTTCCTGCACTTCACCGGCGACTTCTTCATCACCGTCGCACTCGTGGCCTGCACGATCAAGGAGCCGTTCGGCGTGTTGCGTGACGCGTTCATCGAACTGGTCGGCGGCGTGCATGACGACGACGAGACGAACGCGTTCGTGGAGGCCACCGCGCAGCGTCACCTGCCGGCGAACACCGAGTACGAGCAGACGCTGATCTTCAAGACCGGCATGAACTATACCGTCGACGTGTACCTGTCCGGCACCGGCGAAACGATCGATGTGGCCGATCTGGTCGAATGCAAGCGCTCGCTGGAGAAGGAGCTCACCCGGCGGCTGCACATCGTCGACGTCGACTTCGTCTTCGACTGACGCTTGCGGGGACATCCGCCCGCGGAACGGCCGTAACTCAGCAGGAAACACACGCTCCTGTTGAGTTACGGCCTTTTCCATATGCCAAGGCGACCGTATCTCAACAAGAGTGACGCGTTGTTGTTGAGATACGGTCGTCTGAGGGCGTCAGGAAGGCCGTATCTCAACAAGAGTGACGTGCTGTTGTTGAGTTACGGTCGTTTCGGCATGGGCAGACGACCGTAACTCACGGTCAGGGGCGAGATGTTATTGAGTTACGGTCGTTTAAGGGGACGGGAAGGCCGTAACTCAACAACGGGGTCGAGATGATGTTGAGTTACGGCCTGTGCGGCGGATGCCGCGATGAGGTTTGCGATGATCGCGCGATGGTGACGCGATGATTCGTGGGCGAGGCCCGGCGGGCCTACTTGAGGCTCCAGGTGCTGCCCTGCGGACCGTCCTCGATGGCGATGCCGGCGGCGTTCAGCGCGTCGCGGATCGCATCGGCCTTGGCGAAGTCGCGCGCCTTACGGGCTTCGGCGCGGGCGGTGAGCTGCTCGCCGATCAGCGCGTCCAGCACCTCATGCTCGCGGTTCTCGCCCTCGCCGGCCGCACCGGCACCCGCGCCGCCGCCGATCCACGGCTCGGCCAGCGGATCGAGGCCCAGCGTGTCGAGCATCGCGCGCACGGCCACCAGCGCCTCGCGCACCTCGGCGCGCGCCGCCTCGGAATCCGCGCGGTCCGCCAGCTGCGAAAGCAGCGTGTTGCCGTTGCGCACCGCGGTGAAGATCGCCGCCGTCGCCCCCGACACGTTGAAGTCCTCGTTCATCGCCGCGACGAAATCGGTCGGCAGATCATCCGCACGCACCGCGGCGATCTCGTCACGCGACGGCTGCTCGCCCAACGCCACGCCGGCGCGCTCGATGAAGTTCGACACGCGGTCGTACGCGGCCTGCGCCTCGACCAGCGCCTGATCCGACCACTCGAGCATCGACCGGTACTGCACCGAGCCGAGCGCGTACCGCACCACCCATGCGGAATGCGAGGCCAGCACCGACGGCACTGACAGGCCCGTGCCCAGCGACTTCGACATCTTCTCGCCCTTGGCCGTCACCCACGCCGAATGCATCCAGTGCGCCGCCGAATCATAGCCGGCCGCGCGCGTCTGTGCCATCTCGTTCTCGTGGTGGGGGAAGCGCAGGTCGAGGCCGCCGCCGTGGATGTCGAACATGTCCTTAAGGTAACGGTGGCTCATCGCCGAGCATTCGATATGCCAGCCCGGGCGACCCACGCCGAACGGTGTCGCCCAGCGCGCGTCCATCGGATCGGTGTCCTTCGGAGCCTTCCACAGCGCGAAATCACGCGGGTCGTGCTTGTCGGGCGACATGTCGGCCGGATCGACCGGATTGTACTTGTCATCGCCCGCCGCGTCCACGCTCGGCCCCATGCGGTCGGCCACGGCCGCCGCCTCATCCACCTCGGCAGCGCCCGCGCCCTGCTTCTGGTGCGTCAGTTCGCCGTAGTGCGGCCAGCTCGCCACGTCGAAGTACACGTTGCCGGTCGGCCTGCCGTCCGCGTCGCGCACCACGTAGCCGTGGCCGTTGTCGATGATCTTCTGGATCAGGTCGATCATGTCGATCATGTGGCCGGTCGCGCGCGGCTCGTACGTCGGCGGCAGTACGCCGAGCGTATCGTACGCCTGCGTGAACTCGCGCTCGTAGTAGTATGCGCGCGCCCACCACTGCTGCCCCGCGGCGGCGGCCTTGTCGAGGATCTTGTCGTCGATGTCGGTCACGTTGCGTACAAACGTGACGTCGTAGCCGAGCTTGAGGAACCAGCGGCGGACGACGTCGAACGCGACGGCCGCGCGGATGTGGCCGATGTGCGGGGACGACTGCACGGTCGCGCCGCACACGTAGATGCCCACCTTGCCGGGTTTGATCGGGATGAAATGCGCCACGGCATGCGTGGCCGTGTCGTACAGCTTGAGCCCGGCGGCGGCCTTGGCGACGGCCGGCTGCTCGGAAGTGTTGGAATTCAACGGTTCTTGAGCTTCTGTCATACTCCCGAGCGTATTCACGTTGCGCGACATCGCAGTGCGTTGCATGACGTTTGTGAGACAGTGCGTGAGACGGTCTGTGAGACAGTTCGTGAGACGGTGCATACGGTACCGCGCACGGCACTGCGCGACGCTCGCGCGAAACGGCGAAACGGAAGTTTACGTAGGTGATGACACAATAGAGGCTATGACGCAACCGCAAGTGTTGATTCTGCAGCACGTCCCGTGGGAGAAGCCGGGGCGTATTTTGACGAACCTGGACGACCTGGGGATGGGCACGCTGACGCTGAACATCGCCAAGAAAAAGAAGCCGGACCTGCCTGATTTCAACGAGATCGCCGGCGTGGTGATCATGGGCGGGCCGATGGGCGCGACCGACTACGACGAGTATCCGGGGTTGAAGGTCGAGGCGAAACTGGCCCGGGCCGCGATCAGCGTGGGCAAGCCGGTGCTCGGCGTGTGCCTCGGGCATCAGATCATCGCCACCGCGCTCGGCGCGAAGCTGAGCCACGGCGAGGCTCCGGAGATCGGCTTCGGGCCGATCAAGCGCGTCGACAAACACGACTACTTCTCCATGTGGGACAAGCAGATCGACGTACTGCACTGGCACAACGACGTGGTGGGGCTGCCGGCCGAGGCGCAGCTGCTCGCGCGGTCGAACGCCACCAAGGTGCAGGCGTTCCGCATCGGCACCGCGCTCGGCCTGCAGTTCCATCTCGAGGTCAGCGCGCCGCTGCTCGAGGAATGGCTCGACGAACCGTCGATGGTCAAGGATCTCAAGGCCGCCGGCGGATCCAAGTCGCAGCTGCGCGATGCATTCGCCGTCAGCGATCCGAAGATGCTGCCGCTCGCGGATCAGGTGTTCTCCGGGTTCGCGGCGCGGTGCAACACGTACGCGCAGACGTTGCGTTGATTCGATTCGCGTGACTGTCACGCGACTGTCACGCGAGTACCGATGTCGGTCGCGGGACGGCGCGGATGATCCTGACCGGCCCGTTGCGCCCGTTCGTCGCCGGAGGGTCGGCGCCGATGCCCGGTGGTGCCGCTAAGTTAGTGGATTATGCCGACTTACGATATTGGATTGGAACACGTTTCGCTTGCCTTCGCCACCAAGACCATCTTCACCGATGTGACCCAGGGGGTGTTCGAAGGCGACCGCATCGGCATCGTCGGCCGTAACGGCGACGGCAAATCCACGCTGCTGCATCTGTTCCGCGGCACACAGGAGCCTGATTCCGGCCGTGTCACCAAGCGTAACGGGCTCACGTTCGGTATGCTCGACCAGCGCGATCCGTTGGACGACGATGCGACGATCCGCGAAGCCGCGCTGGAGGGACGCGCAGACTACGAATGGGCGGCCGAGACACGCTCTCGGGAGATCGTTGAGGCGCTGCTCGGCGGCATGAGCCTCGACGCGAAGATCGGGTCGCTGTCGGGCGGTCAGCGCCGCCGCGCCGATCTGGCACGTCTACTGTTGCACGACTGGGACATCCTCGCGCTCGACGAGCCGACGAACCATCTGGACGTGGTGACGATCCACTGGCTGGCCGAGCATCTCAAAAACCGCTGGTCGCGCGGCGAGGGCGCGCTGCTGCTCGTCACTCACGACCGCTGGTTCCTTGACGAGGTGTGCGAGTCGATGTGGGAGGTTCACGACGGCCTGATCGAGCCGTTCGAGGGCGGCTACTCCGCGTACATGCTGCAGCGCGTCGAACGCGATCGTCAGGCCGACGTGCGCGAGACGAAGCGCCGCAATCTTGCCCGCAAGGAGCTCGCGTGGCTGACCCGCGGCGCGCGCGCCCGTTCGACCAAGCAGAAGTTCCACGTCAAGGCCGCGCGCGAGCTCATCGCCGACGTGCCGCCGGTGCGCAACACGCTCGAGCTCAAGCAAATGGCGACCTCGCGCCTCGGCAAGCAGGTCGTCGATCTGATCGACGTGACGCAGATCTTCGAACATGTGCAGGGCGGTGTGACGGACGGTTCGGTCGCTGCCGCCGTCGACCCGGATGTGGCGGCGATGGCCGATTCCGCGTCGCGCGTGGACGTGGTGCGGCCGATGTACGCCGAACCGCAGGTGCATGGCTCGGTCGAGGTGGCCGTGACCGACATGGACGATCCGCGGCTCGTGGACGCCGGCGTGCCAGAGGCCGTCGAAGCGGCCGCGGCGGCCCGCGCGGCCGAAGCGGCGATGACCGATGAGGAGCGCGAGACGCGACGCCGGCTGACCGGCGGCGAGACGATCGGCGTGTCCGATGACGACATCGTGTCCGATACGGACGCCACGTCGGCCGCCCGCAAGATCACCGTCACCGGCCGTAAGATCCTCGATGACGTGACGTGGCTGATTGGCCCGGGCGACCGGTTCGGCATCGTCGGCGCGAACGGCGCCGGCAAATCCACGCTGCTGCGTCTGCTCGACGGCACGCTCACGCCGACGGTCGGCCATGTGAACATCGGCAAGACCGTCAAGTTCGCGGTGCTCTCGCAGCGTCTCGACGAGCTCGAGAAGCTCGGCAAATACAAGATCAAGGAAGTGCTCAGCCGCTACAAGCCGAGCTACATCGTCGACGGCAAGGAAGTCACGCCCGGCCAGCTCATGGAACGGCTCGGCTTCGAATCCGCTCAGCTCATGACGCCGATCCGTGACCTGTCGGGCGGTCAGAAGCGCCGCATGCAGCTGCTGCTCATCCTGCTCAACGAGCCGAACGTGCTCATCATGGACGAGCCCGGCAACGACCTCGACACCGACATGCTCGCCGTGATGGAGGACCTGCTCGACACCTGGCCCGGCACACTCATCGTCGTCTCGCACGACCGGTATTTGCTCGAGCGCGTCACCGACGAGCAGTTCGCGCTCATCGGCGGCAAGGTGCGGCATCTGCCCGGCGGCGTGCAGGACTATCTCGACATGGTCGAGGACATCAAGAACGGCAAGCCGCTGCCGTCGCTCGAGCCGGCGTATGGCAAGAAGAAGGGCAAGACGGCTGTTGCTGCGGATAACGTGGTGGAACCGGCCGCTGCGGCCGATCAGCCGACCGAGTCCAGTAACGTGGACGGCGACTCGGCATCGCCCAAACTGACCGGTAAGGCGTTCCACGATGCCAGCAAGCGCGTCGCCGCCATCGACCGCAAACTCGCCAAACTCGAGGAACAGAAGACCGATCTCGAATCGCAGATGGCCTCGCATGATCCGAGCGACTACGAAGGGCTCAACAAGCTCAACGAGCAGCTCAAGGTCATCGCCGACGAATCCGACGAGCTCACCGCCGAATGGATGGAGCTGTCCGAGCAGCTCGAATAGGGGTTGGTGCGGCGACACGCTGGGGGAGTGATCACGACACGCACGATGTGTTTCCGGAAACCCTGACAACCCGCCATCCCCCACAACGCATCAAGCGTGTCGTGATCACGCTGCCGGCGTGTCGCGGCCGTTTACGCCGCTACAGTTCGGCCTCATCCCAGCGATCGGCCGCCGGAATCGAACGTACGGCCGGCATCGCCAGCACGATCGTCACATTGGCGGCCAGCGCGGTCAGGAACAACGCGACGGTCATGCGGAAGCCGATCGTCGGCAGCAGCGATCCGGCGATCGCCGAGCAGAACAGCGTCGGCAGCATGCCCAGCAGATTCGAGGACGAGTCGACGCGGCCCTGCATGTCGGTCGGCACTTTGGCGAACACGAATCCCAGCACCAGTGAATTGAGCGTCGGGATCGGCAGGCAGCACAGCAGCGACGACACCAGGATCACCGGGTATGCACGGCTGACGAGCATCGGGGTCATCGTCGCCAGCGCGGCCAGCGACATGACGATCAGGCCGGTGCCGACAGCCATCCGATCGCATACGCGGGCTGCGATCACCGCGCCGGCCAGCATGCCCGCGCCGGTCGCCATGTCCACGAAGCCGATGCGTACCGAATCCACGCCGGAACCGACCAACTGTAACTGCACGGTCGCGAAGATGCCGTTGATGCCGAAGTTCAGCAATGCCGCGATCACGCATATCGCCATCAGCGTGCGCCGCCGCAGCATCCAACGCCAGCCCTCGACGAAGTCGTCGATGAACGAGCCGTGCCGCGAGGACATGCCGCCCGTGATATCGTCGTCTGTGCTGTCGCGTCCGATCGCATTGCGCGCATGCTCGTCGACACGCAGCATACTCGCGCTGACGCCCGCGACCGCGTACATGAGCGACGCGGCGGCGAACGGAGCCCACGCGCTGAACGCGTACAGCATGCCGCCGAGCGGCGAGCCGGCGAGGCTGATCACCGAGTCGCGGCCCTGATTAAGGCTCTGCGCCTTCGGATAGTCGGCGGTGGGAATGATCGACCGCAGCATCGCGTTCGTCGCGTTGCCCAGCAACCCGTTGACCGTGGACGCCGTGACTATGGCGACCGCGAACACGGGGAACGTGAGCAGTCCGGTCGCCAACATCGCGCACACCGTACCCCACAGGACGGTGCCACATGCGGCGTTGAGGATGATGAGTCGCTTACGGTTGTGCCGGTCGGCCAGAGTGCCGCCGAACACGCCGGAGATCTGTGCGGCGATCACACTGGCCGTGGCCAACCATCCGGCGGTCGGCAGCGAGCGGGTGAGTGAGAAGGCGACCAGCGAGATCGCGAAGCTCTTCAGGGCAAGACCTGTGGCGGAGGCGGTGTCCGCGGTGAACCATGAGCGGTATTGCGGATTGTGCCACAGCGAGGTATGCGTTGTTCGTGCGGAGGAGATCGTTGCCGTCGTATTCGTCGCGGCTGTGATCGGAGTCTCGTCCGCCGGCTGTACGTCGGTGTCGTCTATGGCATTGCTGTTGCTGGCGTTGACGTCGTTCATGGCCGCTCCGATCAGTCCAGATATCGGAAGGCGGACAGTGCGACCATGACCTGTTCGGATCCGTCGCCTTCGGTGTGCCGGTCGCCGACCGTGTTGACCCACTTGTTGGCGACGGCCATCAGCTCCTGCTGCATCTGCTCGGCCTCCTCGACGGTCAGCCGGGTGATCGCCATGCCGTCGAGCGAGTGTCGCCACTGCTCGGGTAGAGACGATTCGGCTTGGCGGTAGCGCATGCGCGCCTCATTGACGGTGACGGACACGGATTGTGCGAGCGTTTCGGCGGACGCCGGATCGGTGTGTCGGTCGGAATGGACGACGAGCTTGGGCGTGGTGGCGCGCCAGCAGCTTTTGCGAGCGTCGCCGTCGGGGGAGGGAATCTGTTCGACGAGTCCGGCCTTGGCGAGCTGCCTGAGGTGATAGCTGATGGTGCCGGCCGATTCGCCGGTGCGTGCGGCGATGTCACCCACGGTAAGCGTGCTGCCGGGTGCCGCCATGATGTTCATGATGCGGATGCGCGTCGGATGCGATACGGCGCGTAGCTGCGCGAGATCGGCGTTGCGATGAGTGTCGGTCACGATGACCTCCTTGTTGATCGGCGGGATTGTCCCCGCTGAATTTCACAAGAATCATTGTACAACAAATCTTGTATAAATCGACGACGGAGACCATATATCAACAACAACGCATCCTACTCATTGAGTTACGGCCGTTTCGAACGGGCTGGGAGACCGTATCTCAATGAAAACGGAGTGCTCTTGTTGAGATACGGTCGCTTGGAGGGGTGGGGGAGGCCGTAACTCAACAGGAATGGGACAGTCTTATTGAGATACGGCCGTTTTAGGGGGTTGAGGAGGCCGTAACTCAATGATGGCGAGCTGCTCTTGTTGAGATATGGTCGTTTGGAGGGGTGGGGGAGACCGTAACTCGATGACGACGGGGCGTTGTTGCTGAGATACGGTCTGTTTGCCGCTGTGGCAGTCGGCTCCGATGCCGTATTACGGGCGTTCGTATCGGATGCCGACGACGAAAAAGGGCTCCTCGTATGAACGAGGAGCCCTGCACGGCGTGAGACGGCGAATGATGCCGAACCCGTCAGCGACCGGTGATCTCTGATCCGATGACCTTCTCGCTCAACGCGCGCGGTCCGCGGGTCACGGCGACCGCGCCGGAACGCACGAGCTCGATAATGCCGTAGTGCTCCAGCAGTCCGAGCAGCGCGTCGATCTTGCCCTCCGCGCCGGTCGCCTCGATGGTGAGCGACTCAGGGTTCACGTCGACCACGCGCACGCGGAACAGGCGCACGATCTCGAGCACGTCGGAACGGTTAGACTCGTCGGCCGAGACCTTGATGAGCACCAGCTCACGCTCTACGGTCGTATCTGGGTCAAGATCGACGATCTTGAGCACATGCAGCAGCTTGTTGAGCTGCTTGATGATCTGCTCGAGCGGCAGGTCTTCGACCTCGGCGGTCACCGTCACGCGCGAGATGTCCGGGCGTTCGGTGGGGGAGACGGACAGCGAGTCGATGTTGAACGCGCGGCGGGCGAACAGGCCGGCGATGCGTGCCAGCACGCCCGGACGGTTCTCCACGAGCACGGACAGCGTGTGGCGCTTGGAACCGGGCTGGGACGCGGGATAATTTGCCATGGAAGTACTCTCCTTAACCCTTCACGAACCTTAGAAACCGGCCTCGCCGAGCTCGACGGCCCCGGCCTCGCCATGCGGGCGCAGCGGCTGCGTGCCCGGGCGGTACGTCACGTCGTCGTTCGACGCGCCGGCCGCGACCATCGGCCACACCATCGCGTCCTTCCACACGCGGAAGTCGATGAGCACCGGGCGGTCGTTGATCGCGTTCGCCTTGTCGATCGCGGCCAACGCCTCCTCCTCGGTGAACGCGCGCAGGCCGACGCAGCCGTACGCCTCGGCGAGCTTCACGAAGTCCGGCACGTCGAAGAACTGCGGCGTGCCCTCCTCGGTCTCGCTGTGCGCTTCGCCGTCGAGCAGGTTCGTCTGCGAGTAGTGCTGATCATAGAACAGCGTCTGCCACTGGCGCACCATGCCGTACACGGAGTTGTTGAGGATCGCGATCTTGACCGGCGCATGGTCGAGGAACGCGGTCGCCAGTTCTTCGCTGGTCATCTGGAACGAGCCATCGCCGTCGATTAGCCACACCGGCTTCTTGCCGTCGAAGTCACGCGCCGAACCGACCGACGCGCCGATCGCGGCCGGCAGACCGAAGCCCATCGTGCCGAGGCCGCCCGACGAGATCCACGAATGCGGCTTCTTGAAGTCGATGAGCTGCGCGGCCCACATCTGGTGCTGGCCCACGCCCGACACCCAGATCGTCGACGGGTCGGCCTTGGCCGACAGCTGCTCGACCACCCACTGCGGCTGCAGCGTGCCGTCGGTCGGCTGGTCCTCCGGCTCGTCGTAATGGATCGTGTACCGCTCGCGCAGCTTGGTGAGCTCGTCCCACCACGGCTTGAGGTTCGGCTTGCCGCCGATCGCCTGCGAACGCTTGATCTCCGGGATCAGATCGTGCAGAACGGTCGCCACGTCGCCGACGATCGGCACGTCCGGCGCGCGGTTCTTGCCGATCTCGGCCGGGTCGATGTCGATGTGGATCACGCGGGCGCCCGGCGCGAATGCGTCGAGCTTGCCGGTCACGCGATCGTCGAAACGTGCGCCGATCGCGACGAGCAGATCGCAGCGCTGGGCGGCGGCCGTCGCGGCGACGGTGCCGTGCATGCCGAGCATACCGAGGTTCTTCGGATTCGAGTCGGGCACGATGCCGCGCGCCGGCAGCGTCGTCACGATCGGAGCACCGGTCACTTCGGCGAGTTCTGCGACTTCCTTCGACGCGTTGGATCGCGACGCACCGCCGCCGACGTACAGCAGCGGGCGGTACGACTGCGCGAACAGCTTCGCCGCGTCCGACAGCACGCGGCCGTGCGCCTTGGTCGTCGGGTTGTAGCCGGGCAGGATCATGCGCTGCGGCCACGAATAGTACATCTCGCCGACCTGCGCGGTCTTCGTCAGGTCGACCACGACCGGGCCGGGGCGGCCGGAACGCGCGATGTAGTGCGCCTCGGCGATCACGCGCGGGATGTCCTGCGCGCGCGTGACCAGATACGAATGCTTGACGACCGGATAGGTCGCGCCCACGATGTCGGCCTCCTGGAACGCGTCCGTGCCGATCGCGTTCACGCCGACCTGGCCGGTGATGACCACGAGCGGCACCGAATCCATGTTCGCGTCGGCGATCGGCGTGATCATGTTCGTCGCGCCCGGGCCGGACGTGACGATGCACACGCCCACGCGGCCGGTCGCCACCGCGTAGCCCTCGGCTGCGTGGCCCGCCGCCTGCTCGTGGCGCACGAGCGTGAAGCGGAACTTGGTCTCGTCGTTGATCGCGTGGTAGACCGGCAGGATCGCGCCGCCGGGCAGGCCGAACACGTCCTGCACGCCCAGATCCTCCAGCGCGCGGACCAGCGCCTGCGCGCCGGTCATCTTCTCGCCGTCGACGATGGTCTGCTTGTCGTTGCCCGCGTGCGTTTTCGGCACGCCGCTGAATGCCTGAAGAGGCGTAGGTGTCACCATGATCCCTCTCAACTTGGGTTGTCGGTCTCTCGCTTGCAGCCGGATCGCCGTACGGCCGGCCGCGCGACGGTTGGATGGGCGGCGGCGGGGCGGTCCGTGCGCTGGACGCTTGTGGCGTCGGGCGTGTTGCTACTTGCCAAGTGTAATATTCCACCCATCCTAGCGGCGGGCGGTGAGATACGGCGATTCCCGTGCCCGTATCGTGGCTGGCGCGCGGCCCACGCCGCGCCTACGGTCTCACAGCGCCTTCCACGCGACCTCGGCGGCCGCGAGCTGCGCCTTGCGCTTGCTGGAGCCGGTGCCGGTGCCCCAGACCGTCGCGTCGTCGTCGCCGAGCAGCACCTGCGCGGTGAACACCTGCGCGTATTCGGGGCCGGACACCGACATGCGGTAGTGCGGATCGCCCTTGCCCTGCTGGTGCGACTTGACCTCCAGCGAGGTCTTCCAGTCGAGCGCCGGGCCTTCCGTGGCCACTTCGGCCAGCGTGTCGTCGACGAGCCGGTGCACCACCTCGCGTGCGCCGTCGATGCCGTGCTCGAGGAACGTCGCGCCGATCAGCGACTCCACGATGTCGCACAGGATCGAGCTTTTCTCCGCGCCGCCCTCCTTCGCCTCGCCGTGGCCGAGCAGGATGTACGGGCTCACGTGCAGCTTCGTGCGGGCGATCGCGCTGAGCGACTCCTCGGAGACGGCCTTCGCGCGCATTTTCGCGAGCTGGCCTTCGGTCATGTCCGGGTGCGCGGAGAACAGCGTTTCGGTGGCGACGAGTTCGAGCACCGCGTCGCCGAGGAATTCGAGCCGCTCGTAGTTCGGCGCGCCCGGATGCTCATGCGAGAACGAGCGGTGGGTGAGCGCCTGCACCAGCAGTTCGGGGCTGATGGTGGTGCCGAGCGCCTCGAGTAGGACGTTGGACGGGTTGATCGGCGCGGGAACGTGGTCGTTGGCGTTGGTGGTTGCTTCTTCTGCGGTCATGATGTCCTCTCTATCGCGGTGTAGGGACAGGTGCGGATGGTTGTGGTCGGTGGTTGCGAGACGTCCGTGACGGATACGAAAAAGCCCCGCCACCCGTCGATGGCAGGGCTTTCATCGCTTGCGTTGCCGCTGGACTCACTTGGTGTGGGCGGAGCGGATGGCCTCGCGGTAGGTGCGGCCGCGGAAGTTGCCGCAGCTCGGGCAGGCCATGTGCGGCAGCTGGGGAGCGCCGCAGTTCGGGCAGGTGACGGTCTGCACAGCAGACGCCTTCCAGTTCGCGCGGCGCGAGTGCGTGTTGGCGCGCGAGGTCTTGTACTTAGGCAGTGCCATTTGTATTCCTCTGTTTCGTTCGAACGATTGAGCTTAAGCGTTCGGTATCTTAGCGCATCGTCCGTACAAAGTCCAGTCGGACGGGACGGCCGCCGCTACTCCTTCGCCTCGAGCTGCGCCTTGAGTGCGGCCAGCGCGGCGAACCGGTCGTCGACCACCTCGTGATGATGGTCGGGATCCTCGTTGAGATCCGCGCCGCACTGCGGGCACAGGCCGCGGCAGTCCTCGCGGCACAGCGGCTGCAGCGGCAGCGACTCGGCGAGCGTGTCGCGGATGAGCGCCTCAAGATCGGCGAACGCGCCGTCGCCGCTCAGCGGGTACACGTCCTCCGATTCGTCCTCGCCGGCGATGATGTCCACCTCGCCTTTGCCGTTGCGCGCGTCGTTGCCGTTCGGCGCGTCGTACGGGAAGAACGCGGTCACGTCCACCGTCCAGTCGCGGTTGATCGGCTTGAGGCAGCGCGTGCATTCGGTGCTGACCGGCGCGCTGATGCGGCCGGTGAACACCAGTCCGTCGACGATCGAGTCGAAGGATCCGACGACGTGCACGTCGGTGCCCTCCTTGATGCCGACGATGTCGTCGCCGATGCCGCTGGGTGCGGGGAACACGGCGTCGACCGACTTGCTCTGGCCGGCGCGCGACGCGACCTGCGCGACGGACACGGCCCACGGGGAATCTTCAGGACGTGGCATGATCAGCCCTCCGGATAGTCGTTGTTGTCGAGATGGGGAAGTTGTTCGCCGGCGGAACGCTGGCGTTCATACAGTACATTGAGTCCGGCCTGCACGTCGCGGTCGAGCTTGCCGAGCTGCTGTTGCAGGCCTTCCATGACCTGCGTGCAGTATTGATCCGCGCCGTTGGTGAGACGGTCGGCCTTGGCCTGCGCCTGGTCGAGGATCGTGCGCGCCTTCTGCCGGGCGATCTCGGTGACGTTCTCCTGACCGGCGAGGAACTGCGCCTGTTCGTTCGCGTCCTTGATCATGTCGGCCGCGCGGCTCTGCGCCGCCGCGACGACCGCGTTCGCCTGCGTCTGCGCGGATTCGAGACGTCGTTCGGCCTCGCGCATCAGCGCAGACGCGCGTTCGAGCTGCACGGGGAGCATCTTCTTGAGTTCGTCGAGCTGGCCGCCGAACTCGTCGCGGTCCACCTTCACCAGACCGGGCGAGAAGATGCTGCCCTTGGCCTCGTCCAGCGCCGCCTCAAGCTGGTCGATGATGTCGTAGACGGTGGTGAACTCGTCGCGCGACTTCTCGCTTTCCGTGTCGAAGTCCGTGGCGTCCGCGTGCGAGGCCTCGCGCATGTCGGGCAGCGCGTCCATCGGGAACGGCGGCTTCGCGGTCGGCGTCTCCGGCGCAGCGGGCGTCGTTTGCGCGGGTGCGGTGGGCGTGGCGGGCGCGGTCGCCGGCGTGATGATGGGCGCGGCTTCGGTCGGCGCGGGCTGCGCCGCGGCCGTCGTCGATGTGGTCTGGCCTTCCGCCAGACCGTCGGTGTCATCGGTCATATCAGTGGTCCCTTCTCATGGCTTCCGTACGCAGCGCGTCCTGCAGCATCGGCACCACGCAATCCGGCACCATGCCGGTCACGTCGCCGCCGTGGCGCGCCACGTCCTTGACGATCGAACTGGAGATGTGCTCGAGGATCGGATCGGCCGGCAGGAACAGCGTTTCGATGCCGGCGAGCTTGCGGTTGACGAGCGCCATGCCGAGTTCGGCCTCGTAGTCGCCGTTCTGCCGCAGACCCTTGACGATCACCGTCGCGCCGACCTGCTTGCAGTAGTCGGTGATCAGTCCGTCGGTCGAGGCGACGGTGATGTTGTCGAATCCGTCCTTCGCGATGGCGCGGCGGATCACGTCGACGCGCGTGGATTCCGAAAACATCGGCGTTTTCGCGGCGTTGACGGCCACCACCACATGCACTTCGTCGAAGAAGCGGGCACATCGTTCGATGACGTCCAAATGCCCCGCTGTGACGGGGTCGTACGATCCTGGACACACTGCGATAGTCATACGGTACAGCCTACCGCGCCGCGACGAAGTGTCGCGTCGCGCACGTTTTCTCGACGACCTCTCAACGGACATGCAGCCGATTCGGACACCGAAATCGGCTGCATGTCCGTCAAGGAGTGACGCGGTGACGGGATCGGATGCCGAGAGGGATGCGCGTATGGCACGTCGCGCTCCTCTTCTCCAACGGACATCCAGCCGATTTCGTTGCCCGAATCGGCTGGATGTCCGTTGGAAAAGATAAGAGGGATGTCCGTCGCGAGAGACGACGGCGATTATGATGGGTGGTGATTATTGGCTACGAGGATGGAGCTGCAATGCGTATGTTGGTGCCGACCATGACGGATGATGTGCGGGATCTGGCCGACCCGGTGTCGCCGCTGTCCACGCCGGACCCGGGTCCCGGCACGGCGGTGCTGGAGCGCCCGGAGACCAAGGAGCAGATTCAGCGTGACGACGGGGGCGACGCGGACCGGTACGCGCACTACGTGTCGAAGGACCGCATCGCCGAGTCGCGGCTGACCGGCCGGCCGGTGGTGGCGTTGTGCGGCAAGGTGTGGGTGCCGAAGCACGACCCGTCGAAGTACCCGGTCTGCCCCGACTGCAAGCGCATCTACGAGGAGATGATGCACTGACCCGCGTACCTGTCTCCCCATGGTCCTCCCCGTGATTCATGATGCGGGGCTTTCTCTCTTCTCTGACGGACATACAGCCGATTCCGGTAGGGTGATCGGCTGTATGTCCGTTGGCGTATCAGGGCCCTTCGTCGTACGAGATGCGCCCAAAACGCCGCGTGGCGGAAATCGCTTGCTGACGACTGCGTCAGCAAGCGATTTCCGCCACGCACAACGAGGACAGTGTCCTTTCAGAGCACCGTGGTCTCGGTCGGAATCACCGGCTCACCCTTCATGAGCGACTGCGCGGTGATCGGCAGCTCGGCCAATGCCTGCGCACGGTACTCGTGCGCGGCCATGATCGCGTCATGACCCTGATACTGTGGATCGATCTCGCCGTGATCGACGTAATCGACCAGCAGATCCTTCCAGCCGTCCTGCGGCACGTACTTGGCCAGCGCGTCCTCCGAACCGGAGATCACGTGTTCGCAGTCGGCGAGATTGTACTCGTACGAACGGTAAGCGAGCTTGCGTCCCGGAATCGACGCCTTGTCCTTCGACTTCTTGGCCACCGGCTGCATCGTGCCGTCCGCGTTCTCGCGTTCGGTGAGCTTGTACACCATCGCACACGTCGGCGCGCCCGAACCGGTCACGAGCATCGTGCCCACGCCGTACGAATCCACCGGCGCGGTCTGCAACGCGGCCAGCGCATACTCGTCGAGATCGTTCGTCACCGTGATCTTCGTGTTCGTCGCGCCCAGCGCGTCCAGCTGGTTGCGCACGCGCTGCGCCAGCGAGGCGAGGTCGCCCGAATCGATGCGGATGCCGCCCAGCTGAGGGCCGGCCACCTCGACCGCGGTCTTCACGGCCTCCTCGATGTTGTATGTGTCCACGAGCAGCGTCGTGTTCTTGCCGAGCGCCGCGATCTGCGAGGCGAACGCGTCGCGCTCCGAATCGTGCACGAGCGTGAAGCAGTGCGCGGCCGTGCCGATCGCCTTCAGTCCGTACATCTGCGCGGCGAGCAGGTTCGCCGTGCCCTTGAAGCCGCCGATCACCGCGGCGCGCGCGGCGGCCACCGCGGCCCACTCGTTCGTGCGTCGCCCGCCCATGTCCATGCACGGGCGGTCCTTCGCGGCCGACACCATGCGCGACGCGGCCGAGGCGACCGCCGAATCATAGTTCAGGATCGACAGCACGAGCGTCTCGAGCAGCGTGCACTCGCCGAACGTGCCTTCGACCTGCAGGATCGGCGAGTTCGGGAAGAACATCTCGCCCTCGCGGTAGCCCTTGATCGAACCGGAGAAGTGGTAGTTTTCGAGCCACTTGATGGTCTCCGGGCTCACGACCTTGCGGTCGGACAGGAATTTCAGGTCCTCGTCGTCGAGATGGAAGCGCTCGAGCGCGTCGAGGATGCGCCCGGTGCCGGCCGTCACGCCATAGCGGCGGCCTTCCGGCAGATGCCGCGTGTACACCTCGAACACGCACTTGCGGTTGGCGGTGCCGTCGCGCAGGGTCGCGTCGAGCATCGTGTATTCGTACATGTCGGTCATCAGGGCCGGTGAATAATCCATGGAATCTCCCTCGTTTCGGTTGCGTACCAGACTACTCCGCCGTACGGCGGACGGCCAACCGACGTCCAATAATAGTCTGTATGACTATATGTCATGCCGCGCGTTCCGCGACGGCCGCGGGCGACGACGTACGCGACATGACGTCCGCGTAGACTGTCGTCCATGAGATTCATCGCGGGACTATGGCGGCTGGCGATCGCCGCGCTCTGCTTCGTCGGCACGTACGAGGCCTGGCAGCGGCCGGAACTGTGGGTGTACTTCACGTTCCAGACCGGCTTCGTGCTCGGATTCACGATGCTGTGGGCCGCCGCGGCGAGCCTGGTCAAGGGCGTGCAGCCGCCGGCGTGGATCAAGGGCGCGGTCACCGTGTACGCGATCATCACCGCGCTCGTCGCGTTCCTGCTCATGCCGCCTGACGACCCGAACTACGTGCCGCAGGTGCTCGGCGTCATGACCAACACCATGCTGCACCGGATCGCGCCGATCATGGCCGTCGTCGACTTCATCCTGTTCGACGCGCACCGCCGCTACCGCTGGCACTACATCTTCAGCTGGCTGTTGTACGTGCCGCTGTGGCTCGCGTTCATCCTGATCCGAGCGACGCTGTGGCCGCATTCCGGGCCGGCCGCCGGCGGCAACCCGTACCCGTACACGTTCATCGACCCGGTCGCGCTCGGCTGGCAGCAGTTCGGCATCAACTGCGCACAGCTGGCCGGCGGATTCATCGTGCTCGCGTTCATCGTGTTCGTCATCGACCGGATCGAGCCGGCCAGGCCGCTGCTCGGGTGAGGGCGGCGTCCGGCCGTCGTGCGACCGATCGGACCGGCGGCCCAGGGCGGCGTCTGGCGGCCGAGCCAGCTTCGCCGCCGGCTAGTGCTAGGTTGGGCAGCATGGCTCAGATCAAAGATTTGCTTGGAAACAACACCGTGATCCGCGCGGACGGCCGCGCCGTCGACGAACTGCGTCCGGTGCGCATCACCCGCCACTTCACCGACGTGCCGGAAGGCTCCGTGCTCATCGAATGCGGCAACACGCGCGTCATGTGCACCGCGACGTTCACCGCCGGCGTGCCGCGCTGGCGCAAGGATTCCGGACTCGGCTGGGTGACCGCCGAATACTCGATGCTGCCGCGCGCGACGGCCGAACGCACCGACCGCGAGTCCGTCAAGGGCAAGATCGGCGGCCGTACGCACGAGATCAGCCGACTCATCGGCCGCTGCCTGCGCGGCGTGGTCGACATGAAGGCGCTCGGCGAGAACATGGTGCAGATCGACTGCGACGTGTTGCAGGCCGACGGCGGCACCCGCACCGCGTCGGT
The DNA here is from genome assembly GCF_009299505.1 of Bifidobacterium ramosum. Taxonomy (GTDB): domain Bacteria; phylum Actinomycetota; class Actinomycetes; order Actinomycetales; family Bifidobacteriaceae; genus Bifidobacterium; species Bifidobacterium ramosum. Next base: position 233,513 of record NZ_WBSM01000002.1, read on the forward strand.
CACCGGCGCGTACGTCGCGCTCGTCGACGCGATGCACTGGGCCGAGAAGAACCAGCACATCAAGTCGGCCGACCGCGTGCTCAAGGACGTCGTGTCCGCCGTGTCCGTCGGCGTGATCAACGGCACACCGATGCTCGACCTGCCGTACATCGAGGACAGCCAGGCCATGACCGACATGAACGTCGCGATGACCGGCTCCGGCACGTTCATCGAGATCCAGGGCACCGCCGAGCACCGCCCGTTCAGCCGTACGGAGCTCAACACGCTGCTCGACCTCGCCGAAAAGGGCAACAAGGAACTGCAGGCCGCGCAGCGCGCCGCGCTCGCGCTCGACTGATCCGGCCACCCTTCCCGTATCGCCCGACCAACTGACCTCGGCCACCCGATCCTGGCCACCCGACCTTGACCACCCGACCTTGACCACCCGACCATAGAGAGGCACCATGAAGCTCATCGTCGCCACGCACAACGAAGGCAAGCTCGTCGAAATCCGCCGCATCCTTGAAGAGGGACTTGGCGAGGACGCCGCGCGTATCGACCTCGTCTCCGCCGGCAGCCTGCACCTGCCCGACCCGGTCGAAACCGGCGTCACGTTCCAGGAGAACGCGCTGCTCAAGGCGCGCGACGTGGCCAGCCGCACCGGCTGCCCGGCCATCGCCGACGACTCCGGACTCATCGTGGACGTGATGGGTAACGCGCCCGGCATCCTGTCCGCGCGCTGGGCCGGCCATCACGGCGACGACGCGGCCAACAACGCGCTGCTGCTCGCCCAGATCGCCGACATTCCGGATGACCGGCGCACCGCGCGGTTCCGTTGCGCCGCCGCGCTCGTCGTACCGGCGGCTCGTCCGGAAGGCGCTGCTGCTGCGGACTGTACCGGCGCGGATATCGCCGGTACCGACAACGCCGCCACCGCCGCGATTGCGTCGGAGACCGTCGAGATCGGCGAAATGCCGGGCGTCATCATCCGTGCGCCGCGCGGCGCCAACGGATTCGGCTACGACCCGCTGTTCGTCCCCGACGACCAGCCGGCCCGCGCCGCGACCGACGGCGAGGACGGCACGCTCACCAGCGCCGAACTCACGCCGGCCGAAAAGAACGCGATCTCGCATCGCGGCAAGGCGCTGCGCGCGCTCGTGCCGGCCATCGAACGGCTGGTGCGGGAGTAGGCGGCGGCCGCGGTGCGGCAGGCGTCGACGGAATCCGCATGCGCCGAGATGCGTGGGTTTCCCTGGGATGCCCACGCAAGGTCGTGTGCGTAGGTGGGTTTCCTTGGGATACCCACGCAAAGCCACACGCGTGAGCGCCCGTGCACCTGGAGCGCCCGTGCACCTGTGAAGAGCCTGTCGTGCTCGTGCCGTCGCCGGCCGCGCCCCGCGCCCCCGGTGCTATCATCGGCTAGGCAATTCGTGCGGACGCCGTACGCGATACCGTCGGCGCGAACATGACACAGACATTGGAAGGACAGACAGGCCCAATGCGCTCATTCACTCTCGCAACCTTGTCCGCAGATGAGTTCGATGCGTTCTCCGCGACCCACCCGCAGGGCAATTTCCAGCAGACCTCGGCCATGGGTCGTCTGCGCGCCAAGCAGGGCGTCGAGGTCGAATACCTTGCGGTCAAGGAAAACGGCGCGACCGTCGCGGCCGCGCTGTTCGAAACGCATCGCTCGCGCCTGTCCACCTTCGCCGCCGTCCACGACGGTCCGCTGGTCGACTTCCATGACAACGATCTGCTGTCGTTCTTCATGACGCAACTCAAGGCGCACGCCAAGGCGAAAGGTGCGGCGCAGCTCGAGATCACGCCGGAGACGCCGTACCGCATCCGCGATTCGTTCGGCAAGGAGCTGCCGGACGATCAGGGCGGCGCGCCCGACGACCGTTCCGTGAAGGGGCTCCAGAGCCTCGGCTTCGAGCATTCCGGATTCACCACCGGCTACACCGCGGTGCCTCGCTGGCGGTATCTCAAGGACCTGCACGGCATCGCGAACGAGAAGGCGCTGCTGGAGTCCTACGCGAAGAACACCCGCCGCAATGTGAAGATCGCCCGCAACAGCGCGGTGAGGGTCGAGAAGATCAGCCGCGAACAGCTCCCGGTGTTCCACCACATCTGCGAGCTGAGCTGCGAGAAGCAGGGATTTGCCAATCGCCCGTTGCACTATTTCGAGGACATTTACGACGCGTTCGGCGACAGCGCCGAATTCCTCGTCGCCACGATCGACATGCAGGAGTACCTCACGTCGTGGGAGACCAAGCGTGACGGCTTCCTCAAGGACATCGATAAACTGGAGCGCTCGCTGGAGACCACCAAGTACCCGGATACCGTCAACAAGAAGATCGCCACGGCACGGGCCACCTACGAGGCGTCGCTCAAACGCATCGAGAAGGCGCACGAATACATCGACCGCGACGGTACGTCGGTGCCAGTGGCGGCCGGCCTGTTCATCTGGCACCGTAGGGAGTGCGTGTACCTGTTCTCCGGCAGCGACGAGACGTACGCGAAGTTCTACGCGCCCACGGCCATCCAGCATCACGTGATGATGCAGTGCCTGGAACGCGACGTGCCCCGCTACAATTTCTACGGCATCGACGGCGTGTTCGACGATCCGGACGATCCGGGCCGCGGTGTGCTGGAGTTCAAGCAGGGTTTCGACGGCTACGTCGAGGAGATGACGGGCGAATTCATCCTGCCGGTGCGGCCGTTGGTCTACCGTCTCAAGCAGACGGTGCGTCGTATGCTGCGTCGTTGATGGCAGTGGCGATGTCGATGATAGTGATGACCGGGAGTGTGTCGGAAGTACAGGAAGGACGAGAATGACGGTTCACGAGAACGGTTCCGGACTGCGGTGGGAGCCGATCGACGGCGACGAGATGGACGCGTTCTGCGCGCGCTTCCCGCAGGGCAATTTCCAGCAGACCACGGCTATGGCGGCTTTGGTGACCGGCCGCGGTCACGAGGTCGATTACGTGGGCGTTCGCCGCGGCGACGAGATCGTCGCGGCCGCGGAGATCGTGTACACGGAAGGCAAGTTCGGTCCTGAGGGATCGATCTGGATCGGTCCGTTGTGCGATCCGCATGATACGGATGCGCTGCGTGTGCTGACCGAGGGCGTGCGTGGATCGGCGCACGCGCACAAGGCGATCAGTGTGACGGCATGGCCGTCCGACGTCTACTGCCGCCGCGATTCCGACGGCGAACCGGTGTCGGCCAACGACGATGCCGCGCTCGCGAACTATGCCGCGCTCGGATGGCGGCATGCGGGGTTCACCCGCGGCTATGGCGCCGTGGTGAACCGTTGGGTGTACGTCAAGGATCTCACCGGCATCGCCGACGAGAAGGCGCTGCTGAAGTCGTACGACAAGCGCACCCAGTGGAGCGTCAAACGTGCCGCGTCGATGGGCGTGCACGTGCGCGAACTGACCGACGACGAGCTCGGCGTGTTCGCCGCGATCGAGCGGCAGACCGCCGAACGGCGCAGTTTCGCGCCGCGTGACGAGCAGTACTTCCGCCAGTTCAAGCAGGCGTTCGGCGACAAGGCGCATTTCATGGTCGCCGAGATCCATATCGCCGAATACGTCGCCGACATGCAGGCCAAACGGGAGACGCTGCAGCGTAAGGTCGACCAGTTGCAGGCGAAGTACGACGAGCATCCGACCACGAAGACGGAGCGTCAGCTGGGGGAGGAGTCGCGTAATCTCGCGGCCGCCGACAAGCGTCTGACCGAGGCCGCGGAGTTCGCTAAGGACGGCGACGTGCTGCCCGCGGCGGCCTCGCTGTTCGTTGAACACCCGCAGGAATTCGTGTATCTGTTCTCCGGCAGCGTGGAGCGGTACAAGCCGTTCTACGCGTCGGCGCTCATCCAGCATTGGGCGATGAGCCGGTGCCTGGAGCTGGGCATCACCCGATACAACTTCTACGGCATCTCCGGCGTCTTCGATGATCCGAACGACGAGGGACGCGGCGTGCTCGAATTCAAACAGGGCTTCAATGGCTACGTCGAGGAGCTGCTCGGCGAGTTCACCCTGCCGGTCGATCCGGTGCGCTACGGCGTCAAATCCCTCGCCCACAAGCTGCTCGGTCGCTGACGGGCGTACTGGTCCCGCCTTCAACTTCAACGGACATACAGCCGATTTCGGTAGGGGAATCGGCTGTATGTCCGTCAGGAAGAGCAAGAGAAGCTCACGCCGGCAGCAGGAAGTTCGCCCCGGTCATCAGACAGATCGCGATGATCGCCGACGCGGCCAGCGTGAACCCAGCGAGCTTCGCGTTGCCGAGCACCTTGTCGGTGAACAGCGTCGAGAACACGGCGGTCGGCGCGAGCGTAAGCATCACCGCGGCCTTGCGCACCTCGGCGTCGAACGGCAGGACGAACCATGCGGCGCACGCGAACAGCAGTCCCATCGGCAACCGCCATCCGAGCACACGCAGCACGTCACGCACGTCCTTGCCGGTCTTCGGCAGATCCATCAGCATGCCCACCATGAACACCGAACAGAACGAGTTCGCGTCGGCCACCGGCTGCAGCAGCGTCGGCACCACGCCCGGAATCTTCACATCGAACAGCATGACCACGATCATGAGCATGTAGATGTCGAACGGAATCGACGTGAGGAATCCCTTGGCGATCGCGCGCAGCTTCGCGCGTCGGGCCATGCGCCGCGCGTCGCGGTCGGTCGGCCGCACGTACGGCACGGTCGGCGCGTCGCCCGCGTCCTGCTCGGTGAGCGGCCGATCCATGTCGATATGCAGCAGCGACGTGGTCATCACGTTCGTGCCGGCCGTCACCATGATCGAATTGCCGACGTCGAACATCGCCGCCGTAATCAGCGCGGACGGTCCCATGAACGCCTGCAGCACCGGGAAACAGAAGTTGCCCACGTTGAAACCGCACGCGTTGAGCATGAGAAACGCGCGGTCGGCTACCGGCTTGCGTCGCGTGGCGAGGTAGACGAGCGGCAGCGGCAGCATCGCACACAGAAAACCGAACGCGGACACCAGCAGCATGCTGATATGGTGCGGATTCGTGGCGAACGACACGATCACGGACGCGGGCAGCGTGAAGTTGAACACGACGACCTGCATGACACGGTAGTCGCGCGGCTTGAACAGGCCGGCGCGTTTGACCGCGTACGCGGCGAAGATGATGATCAGGAACGCGATGGGCTTGAGAATAGCGGACATGGCTGCGTGGTTCCTCTCCCGTGTTCGACCTGACCCGGCCCGATCGTCGGTCGGCGCACGGCCGCAAGGGAGTCGGGGAGTGCGCGCGATGGGACTCGAACCCACACGTACAAGACACAGGAACCTAAATCCTGCGCGTCTACCAATTCCGCCACGCGCGCGCAAAGTGACAATCTAGCATGAGCCCTGCCTTATGGCGCGCGCCGTGTCCGTTGGCGCTCGCTGGACGGTCGGCGGTCGGTTGTTGGTTGGCCAGCGGTTGGTTGGCGAAAAAACAAAACCCCGAACCGAGCGGGGTTCGGGGTGATGGAGCCACTTGACAGAATCGAACTGTCGACCTGCTCATTACGAGTGAGCCGCTCTACCGACTGAGCTAAAGTGGCTTGTTGCCCGGATCGCATTCGCTTTCCGCGCACAAGTAGGTTAGTGTACCGGACGATACGGACGATGGCAAATCGGCGGGTGTGTTCGTCGTGTCGCAGGTGCGTAGGGCGGCTGCGACGGACGTCGTATTGCGAACGTTTGCTTCGTGCTGTTCGCCTGTGGTTTCCATATGTTCACCGATACGTTGTCGCGACGTTATTTTGTGTAGTTATGTCTGCTTTTGTGAGTATCTTGTTCAGTGAAGTAAACGATACGGTTCCGCCGTCGGCCGACGGCCGGTGACGGCACCGTGCCGCTTCGCAAGTGATGATGAAAGGACCAATACCTATGGCCATCAATCCTCCTATCGACGCCACGAAGACCCCGGCGTGGGTCGCGCTGCAGAAGCACTACGACGAGCTGCAGGCCGAAGGCATCAGCCTCAAGAAGTGGTTCGCCGAAGACTCCGATCGTGTCAAGGAGCTGAGCTTCGACGCCGGCGACCTGCACTTCGATCTGTCCAAGAACCTCATCAAGCCGGAGACCCTGCGCCTGTTCACCTTCCTCGCCGACGAGGTCAAGCTGGGCGACCGCATCAAGGCCATGTACTCCGGCGTCCACATCAACAACACCGAGGACCGCGCCGTGCTGCACACCGCGCTGCGCCGCCCGGTCGAGGACGAGGGCAAGTACATCGTCGACGGCCAGGACACCGTCAAGGATGTGCGCGAGGTGCTCGACCGCATCTACAAGTTCGCCGATGACGTGCGTTCCGGCAAGTGGACCGGCATCACCGGCCGCAAGATCGAGACCGTCGTCAACATCGGCATCGGCGGCTCCGACCTGGGCCCCGTCATGGTGTACGAGGCGCTCAAGCCGTACGCGGACGCCGGCATCTCCGCCCGCTACATCTCCAACATCGACCCGAACGACCTGGCCGAGAAGACCAAGGGCCTCGACCCGGAGACCACCCTGTTCATCATCGTCTCCAAGACCTTCACCACGCTGGAGACCCTGACCAACGCCCGTGAGGCCCGCACCTGGCTGCTCGAGCAGCTGGTCGCCAACGGTGCCATCGCCGATGGCGACGAGGCCGCCCGCGCCGAAGCCATCAAGAAGCACTTCGTGGCCGTCTCCACCAACCTGGAGAAGGTCGAGGAGTTCGGCATCGACCCGAACAACGCGTTCGGCTTCTGGAACTGGGTCGGCGGCCGCTACTCCGTCGACTCCGCCGTCGGCACCTCTCTCGCCGTGGTCTTCGGCCCGGCCCGCTTCGAGGAGTTCCTGCACGGCTTCCACGAGATCGACGAGTACTTCGCCAACACCCCGTTCGAGAAGAACGTCGTCGTGCTGCTCGGCATGCTCAACGTCTGGTACCGCAACTTCTTCAAGGCCGCCTCGCACGCCGTGCTGCCGTACGACCAGTACCTGCACCGCTTCCCGGCGTACCTGCAGCAGCTGACCATGGAGTCCAACGGCAAGTCCGTGCGTTGGGACGGCACCCCGGTCACCACTGAGACCGGCGAGATCTTCTGGGGCGAGCCGGGCACCAACGGCCAGCATGCCTTCTACCAGCTGATCCACCAGGGCACCCAGCTCATCCCGGCCGACTTCATCGCGTTCGTGAACACCCCGAACCCGACCAAGGACGGCGACCAGGACGTGCACGAGCTGTTCCTCGGCAACTACCTCGCGCAGACCAAGGCGCTCGCGTTCGGCAAGACCGCCGACGAGGTCCGTGCCGAAGGCACCCCGGAGGAGATCGTCCCGGCCCGCGTGTTCACCGGCAACCGCCCGACCACCTCGATCTTCGGCGTCGCGCTGACCCCGTTCTCGCTCGGCGAGCTCATCGCCCTGTACGAGCACATCACCTTCGTCGAAGGCACCGTGTGGGGTCTGGACTCCTACGACCAGTGGGGCGTCGAGCTCGGCAAGCAGCTGGCCAAGCAGATCACCCCGGCGATCTCCAAGGACGACGAGGCCCTGGCCGCGCAGGACGCGTCCACTCAGGCGCTCATCAAGTTCTACCGCGCCAACCGCGAGTTCTGATTCGCCGCGCTCGGGCGGTGCTGGTCGGTTTGCGAACCGCGCGATGCTGTCCGGTGAACGGTCCGGCGACTGTTCGCTCGCGGTCGCGAGTGCTGATCCGCTGATGCGGAGCTGAGCTGAGGCTCCTCTCCATCCGGTATTCCGGTGTGGAGGGGAGCCTCAGTTTTTTCGCCCCGATTGGTCGGCTCCGGTATGCGTTCCCGAATTTCCTGCACTGACGGGGTCTCAGTGCGGGAAATTCGGGAGCATGGGGCTGATTTCCCGAAATTGTTGCACTGAGTCGTATTCAGTGCAGGAAATTCGGGACGAAGCCAGTGATTTCCCGAATTACCTGCGCTCCCGCTGCGCTGCGGCGGTATCGCTCCTCATGGTTTTGTCGCCACACGGTGATGGAGAGCGCAACGGAGGGCGCGGCGAGGAATACGACGGAGAGCGCAACGGAGCCGATCGCCGGTAACGCGGGCTGAGTATCCTTAGGTCTGGGAGTAATCAATGTAGCAAGGAGGCAGCATGGTAACGACCTACCAGACCGATTATCCGATGGCGGCCAAGGTCTACTTCACGCGCGATATCAGCCCCGCCGGACTGATGCGGGTTTACGAGGCGCTAAACGCCCGCCCGCAGGGCAAGGTCGCGGTCAAGCTCAGCTCCGGCGAAGGCGGCAACAAGCACTACCTGCAGCCGGCGCTCATCAAGGACCTCGTGCACGAGCTCGACGGCACGATCGTCGAATGCAACACCGCGTATCCGGGCACGCGCGACACGAGCGAACACCACTGGCAGACCATCCGCGAGCACGGTTTCACCGACATCGCGCCGTGCGACATCCAGGACGAGGACGGCGAGATCACGATCCCGGTCGAAGGCGGCACGCGCATCACCGGCGACATCGTCGGCTCACACTTCCCGAATTACGACTACTACGCCGTGCTCTCGCATTTCAAGGGGCATGTGATGGGCGGCTTCGGCGGCGCGCTCAAGAACATCTCGATCGGCATGGCGTCGTCGAACGGCAAGCGCCGGCTGCATTCGGGCGGCGACAAGATCCTCGCCAACCCGTTCCGCGGCGAGCAGGACGCGTTCCTTGAGGCGATGGCCGAGGCCGCGACCGCCGTGTTCAACGCGCTCAAGGGCAACATGCTGTTCATCAACGTGATGAATAACCTCTCGGTCGACTGCGACTGCGACGGCAACCCGCATGCGCCGTGCATGCACGACATCGGCATCTTCTCATCGCTTGACCCGGTGGCCGTCGACCAGGCGTGCGTCGACCGGATCTACACATCCGACGAGGACAACTCGGCCATGATCGAACGCATCGAGTCGCGCCACGGCATCCACACCATCGAACACGCGGTCGAGATGGGCCTCGGCAGTCGCGAATACCAGCTCATCGATCTGGATCAGCGCTGACGACAGCCGTCGCCGGCCGGATCGTCGCGCATCGTCTTGCATCGTCGCGCATCATTCCGCATCGTCATTCGTATCGTCAAAGGAGAAGCTGTTATGCAATCAACTCGGACTACTGAAACCGCACAAACCCGCGCCGTCGCGGCCGCACTGCCGTCGGTGAAGTTCCAGACCGCCGCCGCGATCATCGCCGTGGTCGCCGCCGTCGCCCTGCCGCAGGTGTTCCATGTCGCGGGCGCGGCGCTCGGACTCGGCACGATGGTCGGTCAGACCTTGTTGCCGATGCATCTGCCGGTGCTGTTGGTGGGTTTGTTGGCCGGTCCGTTCGCGGGGCTGGCGACCGGTGCGCTCGCGCCGATCGTGAGTTTCCTGCTGACCGGCATGCCGATGGCTCCGATGGTGCCGTTCATGGTGATCGAACTCGCGTCCTACGGCCTGTTCGCGGGACTTCTGCGTGGCGTGCGTCTGCCGGCTGCCGTGCCGTCGCCGCTCGGCTGGCTCGTTCGGTTGGTCGGCGCGCAGGTCGCGGGGCGCGTGATCGATGCGCTCGCGATCGCCGTGGCGGTGTCGCTGCTCGGCAACACGACGATGACCGTCGCGTCGGTGGGCGCCGCGGTGGTGACCGGTCTGCCCGGACTCGTGTTGCAGTGGGTGCTTGTACCGGTGATCATGACCGTGGTGGATCGTCGTCGCGACTGACAGCCGTATGACGGATGTCGTGATGGCCCCTCGTTTCCGCGAGGGGCCATCGCATGAAAGGAGACGTGATGACCGATTCGTCTGCTGCCACCGATCTCGACCGTGCGAAGGCCGTGCTGCTGGATGATGACTCGCTTGGCTGCGTGGCCTGCCGTACCGATGATGAGGACGGGCGAACGACGACGCTGACCGGTACGGGACGCGGTGTGCGTCCGCTGCTGCAATGGCTGGCAGCCGGGCGGTCACTTGCCGGATCCTCGGCCGCCGACCGTGTGGTCGGCAAGGGTGCGGCGCTGCTGTACGCGCGGCTCGGGGCGCGTACCGTCTACGCGCAGACCATGAGCGAGGCCGGATTGGCGGCGCTGCGGGCAAACGGTATCGCGGCGAGCTATGGCACGCTGGTGCCGCGTATCCTCAACCGTGCCCGCACCGGCCTGTGCCCGATCGAGCGGTCCGTCGCCACCATCGACGATCCGACCGCCGCGGAATCCGCTATCCGCGCCGCCGTCGCCGAACTCATGCGCCGCTGAATCGGATCGTGCCGGTATCGGTGGTCGGTTATTCGCCGGTTATCCACGCTGAGATGGCTCTCAGCGTGGATAACCGGCGAATAGTGCGTCCTCGACCATGCTGTCGGGATGCTGCGGTACATTGAGTGATTGCTGTGTCGAGAGGCAGGTCGCCGCATAAGCCGGTCTCTCCGAGGGTCCAGCCGGACGGCCGCGCGTCAAGCGCCGAGGCCAGTCTTCCGGCGGATTGACAGGCTTCCCGAGGGCAAACCCGAAGGAGAAACGATTCGGTCGCCGATCGCTGGCGGACAGGCGCGCAACAGCGCCCGCAACCGCGCAACACGCGAGGGCAGACCCTGATTGTGGCTGATATGCGGCAGCGACTAAGGAATGAACATGGCTAACGCTATTGACGCTTTCGACGCCAAGCACATGAAGCCGGCCGAGGAGATCCCGGCCTTCCGTCCCGGCGACACCGTCGACGTGAACGTGAAGATCAAGGAAGGCAACAACTCCCGTATCCAGACCTTCACCGGCGTGGTGATCGCCCGTCACGGTGCTGGTGTGCACGAGACCTTCATCGTCCGCAAGATCAGCTTCGGCACTGGTGTGGAGCGCCGTTTCCCGGTGCACTCCCCGTCCATCGACTCCATCAAGCTGGTGCGTCGTGGCCGCGTGCGTCGCGCGAAGCTGTACTACCTGCGCGCCCTGCGTGGTAAGGCCGCTCGTATCGCCGAGCGTCGCGACAACTCCGCCAAGTGAGCGTGGTGAGTTTCGCCTAACGCGTACTGCAGCCCGGACCGTACGGTTCCGGGCTGTTTGCGTATTCGTCCCGTATGATGGGACCTCAGAGCATTGATGTCCGTCGCCGGCATGGCGTGTCGCCGGGGCCACCGGGACTCGCCGAGGTGAGACTCGCCGAGGCGAGACCGGCGCTATGGACGGATGACCGGAAACCGGACCGGGCAAGGAGTGGCATATGCAGTCGAATGACGAGGACCGGCACACGCTGATGGTGGCCGACCATGGGATCAACCCCGATCCGTTGCCGGCGCAGTCCGGCGGTTTCGCGGATGCCGGCGGTTTCGCGGACGCCGGCGGTTTCGCGGACGCCGGCGGTTCCGCGGCGAAGCGTCGCCGGCCGGCGCAGTCCGAACAGTCCGGTGGCTGGCGCGACTTCCTGATCTGGTGCGGCGTGCCGGTGATCGTCATCCTGCTGGTGCGCGTCCTGCTCATCGGCTGCTACGTCATCCCCACCGGTTCGATGAAAAGCACGATCGAACCCGGCGACCGTGTCGTCACCACGAAACTCACGCCGAAGATCTTCGACCTCCAGCGTGGCGACATCATCGTCTTCCACGATCCCGCGAACTGGCTGTCGGCCGAAAGCAGCAGCGGTCTCGGCGGCGACTATCTCATCAAACGACTGATCGGCCTGCCGGGCGATGTCGTCGAATGCGACGGCGCCGGCCAGCCGATCAAGGTCAACGGCGTGGCGATCGACGAAAGCGCGTATCTCAACGATGGCGTCGCGCCGAGCTCGTTCCCGTTCCGCGTCGAGGTCACCGAGGGGCACCTGTTCGTGATGGGCGACAACCGCGACCGTTCCGCCGATTCCCGATATCATCCCGACGACGGCGCGCACGGCCTTGTGCCGGTGAGTGACGTGGTCGGCGTGGCGTTCGCGCGCTATTGGCCGCTCAGCCGCATCGCACCGCTCAGCGGGCATCACGAGGTGTTCGCCGCGGTGCCGGACGCGGACCGGTGATCGTTGCGGCCGGCCTGATGCTGTGTCGGCCGGCGTACTGGCTGATGTCGACTGTTGACGGTGACATTGACTGTTGACGGTGACGTACTGACTACAGCGTATTGACTGTTGACATGGTGACCGTGACATAGTGACTGACTGGTGCGACGCGCCGGTGTGCGATTCGCGGTACTGGCTGACGGGACGGAGTGACCGATGGCGATTCAGGAGATTCCCACGCTCACGGTGGAACGTGATCTGGCCGCACAGGGCTACGATCTGATCGTCGGATTCGACGAGGTGGGCCGCGGATCGCTCGCCGGTCCGGTGATGGTCGGCGCGGCGGCGGTATGGTCGCGTGATCTGGACGATCTGACCGTGCCGGACGGCGTGGCCGATTCCAAAATGCTCACCGGACATCGTCGCGAGGCGATCTTCGAGCCGCTCAAGGCGTGGTGCGCGGCGTGGGCCGTCGGCGCGGCCAGCAACACGGAGATCGACGACTGGGGCATCTCGTATGCGCTGGGCGTCGCGGCCCTGCGCGCGCTCGACGACGTCGAACGGTCGCTGGATCTGCGGGGCACGGCGATGTCCGTCGGCGGTATCCTCGACGGTCCCAACGACTACATCACCAAGGCGCTCGGCACGTTCGACGCGCCGGCCGTCCCTGCACCCGCGCACATCGTCACCAAAGTCAAGGGCGACCGTCACTGCGCCACGGTCGCGACCGCCGCCGTCATCGCGAAGGTCACGCGTGACCGGCTCATGACCGAGATCGCCGAGTCGGATCCGCGATACGCGCCGTACGAATGGGCGCATAACAAGGGCTACGGTTCCGCCGCGCACCGCGCCGCCATTGTCGAATACGGCCCGTCCGACCTGCATCGCGTCAGCTGGAAGCTCACCTGACGCGACCGTCCGGCCATCTCCCGCGTCGGTGATCGTGTCAGTGACCGACACGGTGACCGTTCCGGATCTTTGTCGTCCTTATTCCTATCTTCTTAACGGACATACAGCCGATTTTGCCCCGGTAATCGGCTGTATGTCCGTTAAGGGGGCGAAAAGCGACCGTTCATGTATTCCGTAACACAAGAAAAATCAAGATTGTTAGCGCTCTCACCGTGTTGCGCCCGGTAACACGGTATGCTGAACAACAGCAATGCGGCACAGCGGCACATCATGCGGGAGGTTTGACGTATGGGAAGCAATCGGAGCGCCGGCAAACGACCGTCCATGTTCGAAGTGGCCAAACTGGCCGGCGTCAGTCACCAGACCGTCTCGCGCGTCATCAACAACTCGCCGGACGTGTCCGACGCGACGCGCGCCAAGGTGCAGGCCGCCATCAAGCAGCTCGACTACCACCCGAGCAACTCCGCGCGCGCCCTCGCCTCGCGCCGGTCGCGCACCATTGGCCTGATCGCCGGCGGCATGCGCTTCTTCGGCCCGATCTCGGCCATCTCGTCCATCGAGACGGTCGCGCGCCAGCACGGCCTGTTCATGTCGGTGATGATGGTGCATGAGGCGCTGTGCACGCAGCGCGAATTCGAGGAACTATGCGGCACGTTCAACGAGCAGAACGTCGACGCGTTCATCTTCCTGACCCCGACCGACGTAATGTTCGAGGCGGCGTGCCGCACGCAGGTCAGCCAGCCGCGCGTGTTCGTCACGTCCACGCACGGCGCGCTCGGCATGAGCGAGGGGCTGCGGCTGATCCGTTCGCGCAACCACGGCAGGGTGTCGATGGTCGGCATCGACCAGTGGGGTGCGATGGCGGAGATCGTGCGACTACTGGGGGAGTACGGGCATCGCCGCGCGCTGTATTTCGCGGGACCGTCCGAATGGCGGGACGCCTCGACGCGACTGGATGCGTGGGTGAAGCTGACGCGCGCGAAGGCGATCAGCTCGGTCACGGTGCGGTGCGAGACGTGGGATTCGGCCGAGGCGTACGGGCGGATGAACCATCTGTTGGATTCGATCGGCCAGTCGGGCGGCGCGCTGCCGTCCGTGGTGGTGTGCGCGAACGACAGTCAGGCGGTCGGCGTGGCGCGTGCGTTGCACGAACATGACGTGCGGATTCCTCAGGACGTGAGTCTGGTCGGTTTCGATGACATGCCGGCGATGGACAATATGTATCCGCCACTGACGACCGTGCGGCCCGATTTTGAACAGCTGGGCTCCGTGGCCATGCGCGAGGTGCTGCATCTGCTGGGGGAGGGTGACGAGGTCGCGTTCGCCGCGTCGTCGCACGGCGTCGGGCTGATCCCGGCGAAGGTGATCAACCGGTCCTCGCTCGGGCCGACCACGCGCCGGTAGCGCGTGCGGCCGGCGGGATTGCGGTGCTGTATTGCGTGTCCGCCGTCGTGCTGTGTATCCGCCGTGGTGCTGTGTATCCGTCGTCGTGCCGCTTGATGATTTCGGTGGTTGCACCGTGTGTCCCCCGCCGTGACGTATTCCCCTCAACGGGCATCCAGCCGATTCGGGGTATCTGATCGGCTGTATGTCCGTTAAGAAGTGGGACTTGTCTGTTACTCGTTTGCATGCTCTGCTGTGCTTGTTCGACGGACATCCAGCCGATGTACACGGCTGTATCGGCTGTATGTCCGTTGGGGGATACGGAAACTGGCGTTTGATCGGTCATGTGTTGGTGTCTACGCTTGTCACGTCTGCGCTGTGGTCATCTTTTCTCACGGACATCCAGCCGATTGAGGTAGTCATATCGACTGTATGTCCGTTGAGGTGGGGCGAAGCTTGTGGTGGGGTGGATTCCCATTTCCCTTTACGTACATACAGCCGATTGGGCAGTGGTTTTCGGCTGTATGTCCGTTGGAGAGAGGGTGACCTTGTTCTTGGGAATTGGATGATGTCTCATTAGGTCAACGGACATACAGTCGATTGGTGTGGTCATATCGGCTGTATGTCCGTGAGGGATGGGGTGGTCTTGTTCCTGGAAGTTGGATGATGTTTCGTTTTCCCAACGTACATACAGCCGATCGGAAGGTGGTTTTCGGCTGTATGTACGTTGGGGGAGAAGAGCGTCCGTTGGGGGAGAAGGACGTCTATTGATGGGGAGTGGGATGTTTGCTGAGGGTAGGACGTCTGTTGGGGGGGGGCTAAGGCGCTATAGACGGCGGTTATGGCGGGGTATCGATTTGAGACACGACGGGGTTGTGGTTTGTCGCGACTCACGATACAATCGTGAGCGTTAACAGTGAGCGCTAACAATTCCCCGATGAGGCGGATTCGGCGCTGGGTACAAGGAGATCGAAAGTATGGCAATTAACGACACAGACCAGGTCGCGACCATCGCCGAAAAGATCCGTGCGGGCAAGACCTCGCTGGGCATCGAATTCGGCTCCACGCGCATCAAGGCCGTGCTGATCGACGACACGTACGCCACCATCGCATCCGGCGACTACAGCTGGGCCAGCCATCTGGAAAACGGCCTGTGGAGCTACTCGCTCGAGGAGATCTGGAAGGGCCTGCAGAGCGCCTACGCCGCCATGGCCAACGACGTGCACACCGCCTACGGCGAACAGCTCACCAAGGTCGGCCACATCGGCTTCTCCGCGATGATGCACGGCTACCTCGCCTTCGACAAGGACGGCGAACTGCTCGTGCCGTTCCGCACCTGGCAGAACACCAACACGCACGAGGCCCACGAAAAGCTGTCCGAGCTGTTCCAGTACAACATCCCCGAACGCTGGTCCATCGCGCACCTGTATCAGGCCGTGCTCAACAAGGAGGAGCACGTCTCCAAGGTCGCGTACTTCACCACCCTGGCCGGCTACGTCCACTGGAAGCTCACCGGCAAGAAGGTCCTCGGCGTCGGCGACGCCTCCGGCATGTTCCCGATCGACCCGACCACCCACACCTACGAGACCGCGTTCATCAAGCAGTTCGACGCGCTGCCCGAAGTCGCCGCCCAGCCGTGGAAGCTCGAGGACCTGCTGCCGACCCCGCTCGTCGCGGGCACCCCGGCCGGCGAACTCACCGAGGCCGGCGCGCTGCTGCTCGACCCGACCGGCACCCTCAAGCCCGGCATCGTGCTCGCCCCGCCGGAAGGCGACGCGGGCACCGGCATGGTCGCCACCAACTCCGTGCGCGTGCGCACCGGCAATGTCTCCGCCGGCACCTCGATCTTCGCGATGGTCGTCCTCGAACACAAGCTCGAGCGCCTGCACCCGGAAGTCGACCTCGTCACCACTCCGGCCGGCGACCTCGCTGGCATGAGCCACGCCAACAACTTCACCTCCGACCTCAACGCATGGGTCGGCCTGTTCGGTCAGTTCGCCGAGGCGCTCGGCACGCCGGTCGACGCGGGCACGCTGTACGGCACCCTGTTCCGCACCGCGATCTCCGACGACGCCGACCGTAACTGCGGCGGCCTCATCAACTACCCGTTCCGTTCAGGCGAGTTCCTCGCCGGCCTCGAAGAGGGCCGTCCGCTGTTCGCCCGCAACCCGGAAGCCCACATGAACCTCGCGAACTTCATGCGCGCCCAGCTGTTCAGCGCGTTCAGCCCGGTCAAGATCGGCATGGACGTGATGACCAAGGACGAGCACGTGCAGATCGACTCGCTCGTCGGCCACGGCGGCATCTTCGCCACCCCGCAGGTTGCGCAGAAGATCCTCGCCGCCGCGTTCAACACGCCGATCAAGGTCATGACCACCGCCGCGGAAGGCGGTGCCTGGGGCATGGCCGTGCTCGCCGACTACCTGTGGCACGCGAACGACGACCGTACCAACCTCGCCGACTATCTCGACGGCCGCGTGTTCAAGGACGCGACGTCCGTCACCGAAGTCCCGGACGCCCGCGACGTCGTCGGCTTCGAGGACTTCTTCGCCCGCTTCACCAAGGGACTGCCGATCGAGCACGCCGCCGTCGCCGCGATCCCGCTGGAAGACTAGCCCGCGTCGTCCCTCCAGATTTCATCACGTCAATCAAGCAATACCGAAAGGAACAAACCAATGGCAACTCTCGCTGATTACGGTCCGGAAGTCCGCGCCGAAGTCAAGCAGGTGCGCGAAGTCGTCGCCACCCTGCACGAGCAGCTCATCAAGTGGAACCTCGTCGTGTGGACCGCCGGCAACGTCTCCCAGCGTCTGCACACCGCCGACCTCATGGTCATCAAGCCGTCCGGCGTGCGTTACGAATACCTGACCCCGGGCTCCATGGTCGTGTGCGACCTCGACGGCAACGTCGTCGACGGCACCGAGGCCCCGTCCTCCGACACCGCGTCCCACGCGTACATCTACCGCCACATGCCGAACGTCTACGGCGTCGTGCACACCCACTCCACCTACGCCACCGCGTGGGCCGCCACCGGTCAGAACATCCCGTGCGGCCTGACCATGATGGGCGACGAGTTCGGCGGCCCGGTGCCGGTCGGCCCGTTCCGCCTCATCGGCTCCGAGGCCATCGGCGAGGGCGTCGTCGAGACGCTCAAGAAGTACCCGAAGTCCCCGGCCGTCCTCATGCAGAACCACGGTCCGTTCACCATCGGCAAGGACGCGGAGGCCGCCGTCAAGGCCGCCGCCATGACCGAGGAAGTCGCGCACACCATGTGGGCCGCCAAGCAGCTCGGCGACATCATCGAGATCCCGCAGGCCGACATCGACAAGCTGAACGACCGCTACCAGAACGTCTACGGTCAGCACTGACGTGATGGAGTGTCCGCTGCGTTACGGAAGACTCGACGTACCTTCGTACGCCTTCGCCTTCCGCGTCTTGCGGACACACGCATCACGTCACCGCTGACTTCGCCAGCACTGATCAAGTAATTTTTTTCACAAAGAAGTACAAAGGAGCCTGATATGGCATTCGAAAACCCCTTCGAGGGCAAGGAAATCTGGTTCGGCGTCGGCTCGCAGGACCTCTACGGTGAGGAGGCGCTCCGTCAGGTCGCCATCCACTCCGCCGAAATGGTCGACTACCTGAACAACACCGGCAAGATCCCGGCGAAGATCGTCCTCAAGCCGACCCTGAAGTCCTCCGACGGCGTCAAGCAGTTCATGGTCGAGGCCTCCGCCAACCCGAACGTCATCGGCGTCATCACCTGGTGCCACACCTTCTCCCCGGCCAAGATGTGGATCCGCGGCCTCGAAGTGCTGACCAAGCCGCTGCTGCAGCTGGCCACCCAGCACCACAAGGAGATCCCGTGGGAGACCATCGACATGGACTTCATGAACCTGAACCAGGCCGCCCACGGCGACCGTGAGTTCGGCTACATCGTCTCCCGTCTCGGCATCAAGCGCAAGATCGTCGTCGGCCACTACACCGACCCGGAGGTCGCCGAGAAGGTCGGCACCTGGGCCCGCGCCTGCGCCGGCTGGGACGCCTCCAACAACATGAAGGTCATGCGCTGGGGCGACAACATGCGCAACGTCGCCGTCACCGAAGGCGACAAGACCGAAGCCGAGCGCGTGTTCGGCGCCTCCATCAACACCTGGGCCGTCAACGAGCTCGTCGCCGCGTACGACAAGGTCAAGGACGATCAGGTCAAGGCCATCATCGAGGACTACAAGGCCAAGTACGACGTCGATCCGGCCCTGCTCGACGCCAAGTACGACTCCCTGTACATCGCCGCCAAGGAAGAGGCCGCGATGGTCAACATGATGCGCGAGAACGGCTGCACCGCCGGCGTCGACAACTTCGAGGACCTCGGCGCCCTGCCGCAGCTGCCGGGCGTCGGCCCGCAGCGCTTCCCGTCCGAGTATGGCTGGGGCTTCTCCGCCGAAGGCGATTGGAAGACCGCCGTGCTCGTGCGCATCGGCGCCGTGATGGGCTACGGCCTGCCCGGTGGCGCCTCCCTCATGGAGGACTACTCCTACAACTTCACCGAGGGCGACGAGCTTGACATGGGCTCCCACATGCTCGAGGTCTCCCCGTCCATCGGCACCATCGCCAAGCCGAAGCTGGAGATCCACCCGCTCGGCATCGGCGGCAAGGCCGATCCGGTGCGTCTGGTCTTCTCCGGCGCCCCGAAGAAGGACGCGGTCGTCGTCTCCATGTCCGACGTGCGCGAGCGCTTCCGCCTGCTCATGGACGTGGTCGACGTCGTCGAGCCGCAGGGCTCCCTCAAGGAGCTGCCGTGCGCCCGCGCCGTCTGGAAGCCGCAGCCGAGTCTGAAGACCGCCGTCCAGTGCTGGATCACCGCCGGCGGCTCGCACCACACCTGCATGACCACCTCCGTCGGTCGTGAGGCGTGGGAGGACTTCGCCCGCATCGCCGGCGTCGAACTCGCCGTCATCGACGAGAACACCAACGCCCGCCAGTTTGAGAAGGAACTGGAGCTGAGCGAGATGGTCCATCGTCTCGACAACCGTCATTAATGACTCCGTCACTGATTCATAATCGGTGCTTGATAAGGCCGTTCGACACGTATGTGCCGGGCGGCCTTTCTTCATACTGAGAGGCAGATTGTGCGTTGCGCAGAGGTCTTTCTCCACACTGAGAGGCAGTGTCTTATGCCGATCCGATGGATTCACACCCCCTTTCGTATCGTTTCCGGCGCATTCTGGCTGACGTTTCGTCGAGAGCTGCCTCTCAGTGTGGAGAAAGACCCTTGTACGGGACGAAATCTGCCTCTCGGTTTGTGAAAAGCGCGATGATGTCGGACCACGCGGAAAGGATGAGTCCTCGTTACACTGGCGGATATGACGAACACGGCAGCGACACGGACGGCAGGAAACGGCGGCGGGACCAAGCGGGTGCGCAAGACGCCCGACGAGCGACGGCGCGAGATCGTCAATGCGGCGGTGCGGTTGATCGGCGAGAAGGGATACTACGGTACGTCGCTGCGTGAGATCGCGGATGCGGTGGGCATGAGCCAGCCCGGTCTGCTGCACTATGTCGGCACCAAGGAGGGGTTGCTGTCGATGCTCGTCACCGATGCGTATGACGCGACCGGCACCCCCGACGACTTCATGAAGACCGGGCTGCCCGGCAGCGATCCGCACGGCATGCTGTTCCCCGCGTACCTGCGCTATCTCGTGCGCCATAACGCGCAACGCGTCGAGCTCATGCGCCTGTACATGGTGCTGGAGACCGAGGCGTTCAGCCCCGATCACCCGCTGCATGACTATTTCGAACGCCGGCCGGATTCGACGTGGGAATACTACAGCGGATATACGTGGCGGATTCCGCCGCAGATGGGGGAGTGGCACGAGTCGATGCGACCGGTGGTACGCCAGTGCATCGAGGCGATGGACGGCGTGCAGCTGCGGTTCATGCGCCGCCCGCCGATCGATCTGTATGACGAGTGGCTGGTGTTCGAGCGGATGATCTTCCCATCTCCGATCTGGGACCGGTATCGCTGAGCGTTCGCGGTTCGTCGGGCGCGTTCGTTGGCTATTCGGTGAGCGTTTGATGGCGTGTGTTGCGCGGTGTCGCGCGTGTTCCGGTTGCGTATGGTTGCGTTATCGATATACTGGATGTTATCTAATGATTATTAGATATGATAATTGATGTACTTGCAGAGTTGATGAACATCGTGGTTCGGCGGCGTGGAGGAACGCCTGCCGGACGCATCGCAAAGGAGCAGACGTGGGCAAGCGGACCGTGGATCGTTTCCTGTTCGGGGCGGCCTATTACGACGAATACATGCCGAAGGACCTCGATCGCATCGACACCGACATGGCGATGATGAACCATATCGGCATCAACGTCATCCGCATCGCGGAGTCGACGTGGAGCACCTGCGAGCCGCAGCCGGGCGTCTTCGACTTCTCACATGTCGACCGTGCGTTAGATAGCGCGCATCGCCACGGCATCAATGTCATCGTCGGCACGCCCACCTACGCCGTGCCGACCTGGCTCGTGCGGATGCACCCCGACGTGCTCGCCGTCACCCCGGACGGCCCCGGCAAATACGGCCCGCGGCAGATCATGGACATCGTCAACGGATCGTACCGCTACTACGCCGAGCGCGTCATTCGCAGGCTCATCGCGCACGTCGCCGACTATCCGGCCGTCATCGGCTATCAGGTCGACAACGAAACCAAGTACTACGACTGCGTCAGCCAGGACATGCAGACGCTGTTCGTCAAGTACCTGCGCGGCAAATTCCACGGCGATCTCGACATGCTCAACGCGCACTTCGGCCTCGACTACTGGTCGAACCGCATCAACGCGTGGGAGGATTTCCCCGACGTCGCCAACACGATCAACCAGTCGCTGCGCGGCGAATTCGACCGCTTCCGCCGCGCGCAGGTCACCGAATTCCTCGACTGGCAGGCGTCGATCGTACGCGAATACGCGCGCGACGACCAGTTCGTCACACAGAACTTCGACTTCGGCTGGAAGGACGGTTCGTATGGCGTCCAGCCGGCCGTCGACCATTTCACGGCCGCGCGCACGCTCGACATCGCCGGCTGCGATATCTACCATCCGACCCAGGACGACCTGACCGGCAAGGAGATCGCGTTCGGCGGCGACCTCACTCGTTCACTCAAGGACGGCGCTAACTACCTGGTGTTAGAAACCGAGGCGCAGGGCAACCACGGCTGGCTGCCGTTCCCCGGGCAGATGCGGCTGCAGGCCTACTCGCACCTCGCGTCCGGCGCGGACATGGTCGAATACTGGCACTGGCATTCGATCCACAACTCGTTCGAAACGTATTGGAAGGGCCTGCTTTCGCATGATCTCGAGCCGAACCCGACCTACGAGGAGGCGGGCGTGTTCGGTCGCGAGATCGCGCGGCCCGAGATCGGCGAACGTTTGCTGCATCTGCGCAAACGCAACCGCGTCGCGATCATGGTGTCGAACGAGGCGCTGAGCGCGCTTGAGGGATTCCATATCGGCACCGGCAACAAGTGGGGCAACGGCACCGCCGACTACAACGACGTGGTGCGGCGCATCTACGACGCGCTGTTCGAGCTCAACGTCGAATGCGATGTCCTGCCGGCCGACGCGCCGGCCGAACGGCTGGCATCGTATGCGGTGATCGTGACGCCCGCGCTGTACTGCGCGTCCGACGAGACGATCACGCGACTGCGCGAGTACGTGGCGAACGGTGGCCACCTGATCTCGACGCTGCGTTCGTTCGTCGCCGACGAGGAGACGACCGTATGGCACGATCGCGCGCCGCACCGGCTGACCGACGTATTCGGCATGAGCTACAACCAGTTCACGCCGCCGAAGGGACGCGTGCCGGTCGTGTTCGGTGGCGGCACGGGCGTTGTCGGTGCGGATGGTGCCGGTGTTGCGGGTGCGCTCGCCGGGGTGCCGGACGCACCGGCCGATACGCTGATCGAACTGCTCAAGCCGAATGACGACGCGCGGTTTGCGGCCGGTGACGGATTCGGCGGGGTTGCCGGCGGGACGATTGACGGTGGCGCTGGTTGCGAGACCGCGGTTGATGGGATGGCCGCTGCGATCTCGACGGATCCTGGGACGGTCGACGGAACGGACGGTGACGACGCTGCCGGTTCGTCGGCCACGCAGGTGCTGGCGCACTACGGCCACTACGCGTGGGCCGAGTGCGCGGCGATCACCCGTCACGCGTTCGGCAAGGGCACCGCCGAGTGGATCGGCACCGTGCTCGACCCGGACACGACGCGTGCCGTGATGCGCGAGGCGTTGGACGTGGCGGGCGTCGCGACGCTGTGCGTGACGGCGGTTGTCGGTACTACTGCCGGCGATGCGGATGCTGACGCCGAGGATGCCGGTGCGGAGGATGTCGTTCCCGCCGATGCATGCGGATGCACGACCGCCAGCGGGGACGCTGCTGTGGAACCTTCGGGCACCGTGGCTCCTGCCGCGATCACGGTGCGGCAGGGTGTGAACGCCCGCGGCGAGACGGTGACCTACCTGCTCAACTACTCCGCCGACCCGGTGACGTTCGCCAGTCCGGTCGCCGGCGAGGTGGTCGTCGCGCCGAAGATTATCGCCGTCAACGGCCTCGTGGACGAACCCGCCACCGCGGCGCTGACCCTGCACGAGGGCGATGCCGTGGCCGCCGGCGACGCCCTCACCATGCCCCGTTGGAACCTCACCGTCATCGCCGGCTGACGTTCACCGGTTTGCGTGCGGTCCGTGCCGGCTTCCCTCACTGAGGATCACCGTCGATTCGATCGGCCAGCCAGTCCGGCGCATGGTTTGGCTCCCCTCGCTGAGGGGAGCTGTCCGCGCAGCGGACTGAGGGGAGCCGCGCGACCAGCCTCAGCACCTCTCCGCCATCACGCCAGCGGCAGCTTCAGCAACGTGCTCCACGACGCCTCGTCATGCTCCGTGGTGAACTCGCCGCCGAGTCCCGCCGCAATCCGGCGGCATCGGTCGAGACCGGTCCCGCCGCTGAGCGCATCGTCGGGCATCGTCGTCGCGACGGCCGCCTGCCGCACCCCGTTGGACGCGGACAGCGTCGTCAGTCCGGGCGTGAGCGTGACCGCGATGCAGTAGCCGGCCGCCGGATCGGCGTACTTCATCATGTTGCCGACGATCTCGCGCAGGATGTCAAGCAGCGCGGCCTTGCGTTCGGCGGTGCATGCGGCGGAGGCCTCGCCGCTGATGATGGTCGCGCCGTCCAGCCCGTTCGCATGCAGCCGGGCGTCGTGCGACGCCGCGACCGACCGCAGTTCGTCCGCGGTGATCATGGTCAGCTGGCCGTTCGGCGTTGTCGCCGTCGGGGATGCCGGCTGCCGGTCGGGCGGCTGGTGCCCGGCGAAGCGTTCGGCGGCGTTCGGCTGCGTCGCCGGTTGCCGGTCCAGTCCGGCGATCAGCGTGCGTACCTTGGCAAGGGACTCCTGCGCGGTCTGTTCAATCAATGTGATGGTATCGTGATCGTTCGCGATGCGTTGATCGGAACCGTCCGTATCTGATTGCAGTTGCTTGGACAGCAGCAGGATCGTGGTCAGATCGTTGGCGACCGAATGGTGCAGCTGCGTGGCGAGCTGCTGATCGGCGACGCGCCGCACCAGCTCGGCATGCTCCCGTTCCTCGATCTCCTGCCGCTCCCGCCAGCCCATCATCGAGCCGAGCCACAGCGCGACCATGAGGAACGCGGCCGTGGCGCACACGATCACGAACACCGACGAATCCCACGGATACAGCCAGATGCGCGCGGCGGTCGCGGCCTCTGCCACGACCGCCGCCGCCAATGCCATGCCGATATTGAGATACGCCATGATCGTGACGGCCATGAGCAGGCAGAACAACGGCGAGAACGGCGTCGTCGCCGGTACGACGCACCGTGCGGTCCACAGGGCGACGACCGCCCATCCGCCGATGCGCGGCAGCAGGGCCATGAGCAGGCATCCGACGATCGCCAGCAGCATGAACAGCATCGTCGTATCGTCGCCGTCGCCGATGCCATACAGATACGCGGTCTCGATCATCACCGGAATCGATGCGCACGCCAGCAGCACGCGGGTGCGGGCATCCCAGAGGAGTTGTTTGCTGGTACTCATCTTCGGCATGCGGGTCACATCCTGAGGTAGCGGCGGCACAGGGCTACGGCCTCGTCGCGGTCGCGGGCGTGCAGTTTCTCACGTACGCGCGCGACCTGTGAGAAGATCGTGCCTTTCGAGATGCCGAGCGCGACGGCGATCTCGTCGGTTGACCGGCCGTCGGCGTACATGCGCATGATCGCGGTCTGTTGTGTGGATAATGCGAAGGACCGCTGGGGTGGTGAAGGTTGCGTGGAGACGGGGCGATCCGATGGGGATGTTGTGGAGACGGGATGACGTTGTGAAGGATCGGTGTGCGGATCGGATGCCTGAGTGGGGGATTCGTGGAGGCCGGCCGATGATGTGGAGGTTCGGTGCGACTCGCTTGCGGTGTGATCGGCAATGATCGCGGATTGCCGGCGTGTGAAGAACCTGCGAACGGCGGCGGCGATGGCGGAGATATCGTCCTTGCTGATCACCGCGGCCGCACCGGCGGCGACCGCCGCGTCACGATAGACGTCCGGATCGTAGGCGGTCACGCCGATCATCGGCAGGTCCGGCGCCCACCGGCGCACCGCCTGACACACATCGATGCCGGTCATATCGGACAGCGCCATATCCACCAACAGCACGTCCGGCCGGTCCTGCGCACGAATGCACCGTTGGATCGCGGCCGCGCCCAACTGCGCCGTCCACATCACCGTGAACCCGGCGCGCGTCAGCAGCGACGACAACGCCATCAACGCCATACGGTCGTTGTCCACCATCGCGATCGAAACCGATCGATGCTGCGCATACTGCTCCATGCCGTCCAGTCTAGACAGATGCGGCACGGAAACGACGAACCCATGTCATGCACCGCATGTCGCATCGCACGCCATGCCCCACCGCCGAAAGAAGTTGGCCAAACGGCAAACAACCGCGGAAATCCGCCGGATGCATCGATGCATACGAACCATGCGCGGGTAAACTGGAAACGGATGACCAGAGGGGACTGTCATGAACGACGAGACGACATCATCGACGATGGGCAACGAGAGCGCGGCGAACGAACGATCCGCCGCGGACTCGGCAACCACTGCGGACGCGACGGATACGGCTGTCTCAACAGGCGCGACCGACGCGCGGCCGGCCGATGACGCTCATGATCATACGGTCACTGGCCGGGCTGCTGCGGCCAACGTCCCCGCCGCCGGCAACGATCCGCTCGCCGCCCGTAGCATCCCCGCGCGTACGGCAGCGATCGTCGTGATGATCGCGCTGGCGCTGGGACTGTGCATCGGCTGGCTCGGCCGTGCCGGGGACGTCCACCGGCTGGAATCGCAGGCCCAGACGGCCGAGACGCAACTCAAACAGTACAAGGCCACGAGCGCCGACGAGCAGGGGTCGCTGAAGTCCGAGAACGACGACCTCACCAAACACAACGACGAACTGGTGGCGACCAACGACAAGCTGGCCGCGACGAACAAGGAGCTCACCAAGGAGAACGAACGTCTGAAGGCCGCCTCGACGTCGACGGACACGGCCGACGGCGCGATGATCCAGGTCGCCGGCTTCTCCGAGGAAACCCCGCATGAGGGATCGCACGAGGTGCACTTCGTCGTGCGCAACGACACGCAGGTCTCGTTCGATCAGGCGACGGTGACATACGTGCTGCGCGACGCGTCGGGCAAACAGGTGGGAGACAACCATTATTCAGTCGGCATGGGAACGCTTGCGCCGGGCGGGCTGATGGACACCTATGAGATCCTCCTCGACGGGACGAACACGTCGGGGCTGACCGTGGTGCCGGTGCAGTGGGCGGCGTCCGACTCGCAGCGGAAGACCTACGTCAACGGCACGTACGGGAACGACGTCAAGACTTACGCCATGCAGTGACGGCAGCCGTGAGTCGTGTGTGTGGCCGCCGGACGGCGCCGACCATGTCATGCATCGCATGTCGTACGGTGGCATGCGGCAACGGGCGCGTCGTATCGTGACATCATCGTCACATAAGCCGCTCGTCCGGAACGTCCCGGCATACGGCATGATCTCAGGGAGGTCATCATGAATCCCACGTCGATGAACAACATGCAGCGGATCGACCAGTCACCGGCATCGCATGCCGGCGGCCAGTCATATGCGGATGATCGAAATGCCTGCGATCAGAACGATCTGCGGTGTTCGCAAGGCGGATCGTATGCAGATTCCGCCCTGTACGCCGGTGTGAATAATGGTGCGGTGAAGGGTACGGCCAACCAGTCGCGTTCCGTCCGCCGGCCGATGTGGTGGTGGCTGCTCGCCGCGTTCCTCGCGTTCGCGGTGATCGTCACCGGCGCGTTCGTCTGGCAGCGCACCACGAGCGTCAGCGCGCAGAAGATCTACGACGAACTCGTCTCGCTCGACCCGAACGTCACCGAAGACCAGCTGACCGCGCGGGGCTACGTGTACGGCGGCCAGGCCGCGTATGACTGGCATGGCGTCGACGACGAGGAATTTCCGGCCTATGAGACGGCGGATGACGCGAGCATCGACCGATTCATGAGCGACGTGCGCGCCGGCCGCGAGTCCGTGCTGCGACTGGTCGTCCGTGGTGTCGGACCGTCCCGCACGAGCGGCAGCGGTGCCGTCGGCGGCGTGTCGGTGCGTGTGCTGTGGTTCGATCCGAGCGCCGCCGCCGACTGGGCCGAGAAGGACGATTCCGGCCGGCCCGCCACGATCCATCACGACGGCAAAGGTCAGATCCGCGAGTGGTGGTGGCGTGACGGCGCGGTCGTCATCTCCGACAAGCGGTTCGCGCGTGGCATTCAGAAGGACGAGGATTCGTTTGGATCTGGATTCACCGGTTACGTGCTCAAGCACCAGCCTGCGATCCCGTCCGACCCCGATTCGCCCGACACTGTCATCACGCGCTACGACGAAAACCTCTGTATGTCCGACAACGGCTTGTGACGGCTGTTCCCGCGTGGCAGAAAACGCTCGCATGGACATCCGTGAGCGAGCGAAAACCGCCACTGCATCATCCTGCGTGGCAGAAAACGCTCGCCAAGGTCTCTCTTAGCGAGCGTTTTCTGCCACGCACGGATCATACTGGCGGAAAAGGCTCGCTGAGCACCGTCTCAGCGAGCCTTTTCCGCCATGAGGGAGAGGGGACGATGCCCTCTCCTCATGAACCCGTGTCGCGGCCGTGCCGCGTGCCTTATCGCTTGCCGGCGTAGATGCGCTGGTCGATCACGTCCGCGAAGACGCGGTTGACTGCCGGGCGCACCACCTTCAGGCTCGGCGTCAGGCATTTGTTGTCCTGCGTGAACCGCTGGTCGAGCACCACGAACTTGCGTACCGACTCGGCGCGCGACACGGTCGCGTTCGCCTTGTCGACGTACTGCTGGATCTCGTCGTGCACATCCGGCAGTTGCGCGGCGTCCGTGATCGGCAGATCGGCCGCGAACCCGTGCGCCGGCAGCCACGCGGCCAGACCGTCCGGGTCGAGTGTCACGAGCGCGCCGATGAACGGCCGCTGGTCGCCCACCACCACCGCATGCTCCACGATCGGGCACTTGACGATCTCCTGCTCGAGCGGGATCGGCGACACGTTCTTGCCGCCGGCCGTGATGATGATGTCCTTCTTGCGTCCGGTGATCGTCACGCGGCCCTCGTCGTCAATGCTCGCCAAGTCGCCCGTGCGCAGCCAGCCGTCCTCGGTGAACGCCTCCGCGGTCTTCTCCGGCAGGTTGTGGTAGCCGCGGAACACGTTCTCGCCGCGCACCTGCAGCTCGCCGTCGTCCGCGATGCGCACCGACGAGCCGGGCGCGGGCTGGCCGACCGTGCCGATCACGTTGTCGCTCACGCGGGTCACGGTGAACGGCGCGGCCGTTTCGGTCATGCCGTAGCCCTGGATCATTGGCAGGCCGATGCCGTTGTAGAAGTGCGCGAGATCCGGGTCGAGCGGGGCGCCGCCGCACGCGACGTACCGGATGCGCGGGCCGAGCGCGCCGCGGATCGTGCGGTAGACGAGCGCCTCGTACGTCGCCCGCTCGGCGATCGCCTTCGCCGAATGCGGCACGCCCGCCTGCTCATCGCGCGACCACTGGCGCGCCGCGGCCACGGCCTTCGCGAACAGACGTCCCTTGAAGCCCATGCCGGCCTTCTGCGAGGCTGCGTTGTACACCTTCTCGAACACGCGTGGCACGCCGAGCAGATACGTCGGCTGGAACGAACGCAGGTCCGGCAGCAGCGAGCGCGTGTCCGGCAGGTAGCCGACCACGCCGTCGTCGGAGCCGATCGAGCAGTACTGAATATACCGTGCAAAGCAGTGCGCGAGCGGCAGGAACAGCAGCAGACGCGGATGATCGTCGCAGATCACCTCGGACAGGCACTCGTAGCCCGCGCGCACGATCGACAGGAAGTTGCGGTGCGTGAGCTCCGCGCCCTTCGGAGCGCCGGTCGAACCGGACGTGTAGACGATCGTCGCGAGGTCGTCGGCGCGCACCGAGGCGATGCGTTCGTCGAGCTCCTCGTCGGAGACGGTGACGCCGAAGCCTTGCAGGGCGCCGAGCGCGTTGCCGTCCATCATGAGGATCTGCTGCAAAGCGGGGCAGTGGTCCTTGACCGAGTCGAGCCGGTCGAAGCGCTCGCGGTCGTCGGCGATGGCGAGCTTGACGGCGGAGTCGTTGAGGATGCGTTCGGCCTGCGCGGCGGAATCGGTGTCGTAGATCGGTACGTTCACCGCGCCGATCGCGGCGAGCGCGAAGTCGAGTATGCCCCACTCGTAGCGGGTGGCGGAGAACAGGGTGACCGCGTCGCCTTTGCCGATGCCGAACGCGATGAGGCCCTTGGCGGCGGCGAGGACGAGCTGGTGGAACTCGCCGGTGGTGATGTCGTCCCAGCGGCCCGGGCCGAGTTTGCGCGAGGCGATGACGGTGTCCTCTCCGGTGCGCGCGATGCGGTCGGTGAGGAGTGAGTACAGGGTCTCGTCGTCGCGTACGACGATCGAACCGGGGGTGGTGTATTCGGTGCGCATGATGTGCTGTGGTTCCGTTTCTGCGATGGATGATCGCTGGTGGGTGCGTGCGGTTGCCGGCGGTTGCCGGCTACGTAGGCTGATATTGGCGGCTTGTTGACGTTTTCCTCTGTTTCGTCATATAACTTACGACGGCGTAGGTTATGCCGCGTTGTATGTGCGTACGAATCGCGGCGGCGTGGTTTGTGCGGAGATACAAAAGACGGTTGCCGGGCTGGGCTTGGGTTGCCCAGCGCTCTCTGTTTCTCAACGGACAACCAGCCGTTTTCATCGTTGGAATCGGCTGGTTGTCCGTTGGGTATCAGGACGTGTCTGTGCCGGCTACATGCAGTTTCGTTATTTCCTCACGTACATACAGCCGATTTGGGTACCGGAATCGGCTGGTTGTCCGTTGGGGAGGGGCGAGTGTCGTCGTATGCGGAACTTGCCGTTGTGTTCCCGCTTCTCTTTCTTCTTCTTTCTCTTCTTCTTTTCTTCTTTTCTTCTTTTCTTCTTTCTTCTTTCTTCTTTTCTTCAACGGACAACCAGCCGTTTTTGATACTTGGATCGGCTGTATGTCCGTAGAAGAAATAAGGGGTGGGGTGGAGCCGCGATACAGTGCGTTCGGTCACGCTGATCGGCGATGTTCGGTTGTGTTATGGTCCGTGTCGCTCGCGGTTGGTGTTGTGCGGAAAATGTACTACGATAACCTTTCGGATTCCGAATGTTAGCGCTAACGTAAGCCGTCCGACGACAGACGACAGGGCGACGGTCGCGACGGACAGTCGGACGAGCAGAGAGCAGCGACGCGACGCCAGTCGCGCCGTATCAAGGGTGAACGAGGTATTTCGTCATGAGCAATCCCACATCATCAACCAACGGCGATCCCGCCGTCGCATACGAATCATACGGATCGGACGACCGCAACCAACGCGGCTCCGGCCGCTACATCGTCGGCCTCGCGCTGAGCGCGGGCCTCGCCGGTCTGCTGTACGGCTACGACACCGTCTCCATCTCCGGCGCGATCGACTTCCTGCAGACCAAGTACTCTCTCAGCCCCGCGCTGCAGGGCATGGTCATTTCGTCCATCATGATCGGCGGCGTGATCGGCGCCGGCTTCTCCGGCTTCCTGTCCGACCGCTACGGCCGCCGCAAGCTGCTCATGTTCGGCGCCGCGTTCTTCTTCGTCGCCGCGCTGTGGTCGGCGTTCACGTTCAGCCCGGTCACGCTGATCCTCGCCCGCATCATCGGCGGCGTCGGCATCGGCCTGGCCGCGGCGCTGGCCGTCACGTACATCACCGAATCCGCGCCGACCAACATCCGCGGCGCACTGACCAGCGCGTACCAGCTGCTCACGATCTCCGGCATCTTCCTGACCAACGTCATCAACTACTTCATCGCGTCCTCCGGCTCGCACGACTGGGGCGTGAACATCGGCTGGCGCTGGATGCTCGGCATCGGCGCGATCCCCGCCGCGATCTTCTTCGGCGCGCTGTGGTTCAGCCCCGAATCGCCGCGATTCCTCGTGCAGGCCGGCAAGGTCGGCGAGGGCTTCAAGGTGCTCGAACGCATCAACGGCACTGAGAAGGCGCGCCGCGACGTCGAGGAGATCCAGAACCAGATCGCCGAGGAGCAGAAGGCCAACGCCCAGTTCTCCGACCTGTTCAAGCCGGGCCTGCGCAAGGCGCTGCTCATCGGCATCTTCCTCGCCATTTTCAACCAGGCCATCGGCATGAACGCCATCAGCTACTACGGCCCGGTCATGTTCAAGGACATGGGCTTCGGCGGCAATACCGAATTTCTTGCATCCTCCTGCGTGGGCGGCATCGAGCTCGTGTTCACCGTCGTCGGCATGTACCTGATCGACACCGCCGGCCGCAAGAAGCTCATGGCCGTCGGCTCGGGACTCATGGTCGTGTTCGCGCTCGGCATCAGCTTCGCGTACGCCAACAACTACCAGCTGCTCATGCTCATCTTCGTGATGTGCTTCACCTCCGCGTTTGCGTTCTCGATGGGTCCGATCCCGTGGATCATGATCCCGGAGCTGTTCCCGACCTACCTGCGCGGCCGCGCCACCGGCATTTGCACCGTGTTCCTGTGGGCCACGAACTGGGCGATCGGCCAGTTCACGCCGGTCATGATCAGCTCGATCGGCGGCATGGGCACGTTCCTCGTGTTCGCCGGCACCAACCTGCTGTGCTTCCTCGGCGTCGTGACGTTCGTGCCCGAGACCAAGGACAAGACGCTCGAGGAGATCGCCGAGCTGTGGAAGCCGAAGTCCGAGCAGTCGAGCGCGCAGCTTGAGGTGGTGCGCGCCACCGCCGACCTGCGTCAGGCCGAGGCCGACATCAAGGCCGCCGAGGCCGAGCTGGCCCGCGCCCGTCGTGCCAAGGAGCACGCGATCGCGACGAAGGCCGCCGCCGAGGCGCTCGTCGCCGCGCAGAAGCAGCGCTGAGCTTGGGTCGCGCGGGGTTCTCCCCTTACCCTCTAACGGACATACAGCCGATTTTGGCACCCTTATCGGCTGTATGTCCGTTAGAGGGGGAAGGTCATGTCGTGTTGGAGCGGATTGATGTCGTTTGATCATGTCGTTTGATCATGTCTTTTGATCATGTCGTCAATCTATGTCGTTCTTTGCGCTTCCGTTCTTTCTCGTATCTTTAGCGGACATACAGCCGATTTTCATGGTCATATCGGCTGTATGTCCGTTGGGGGAGAGGGGCAGAGACGGAGGTGAGTACAGCCGTTGCGTAGTTTCCAGACTCATCATTTTTTACGGGCATACAGCCGATTCGGATGCCTTTATCGGCTGCATGCCCGTTGAGAAGAGGTAGTGGATCTATGAAGTTGTGGGACGGCCATGCTCAGCAGAGGCGGGATGGACTGCTGAGCATGGCCGTTCATGGGAGGAACAGCCGAGACGTCAGACGGCGACGACGCGGTCGGCGATGCGCATGGCGGACTCGCGGTGGGAGACGAGGACGATGGCGGCGTCATGTTCCGTGGCGAGCGTGTTGATCGACTGGAGGATCACCGCCTCGTTGAGCGCATCGAGCCGGCTGGTCGGCTCGTCGAACAGCACGAGATCGGCATTGCGCAGGAAGATGCGGGCCAGACCGATGCGCTGGCGTTCGCCTTCGGACAGGCGGTCGCCCAGTTCACCGACCGGCGTGTCGAATCCCTGCGGCAGCGAGTCGATCAACTCGAGTACCGACGCCTTGCGGCATGCGTCGCGCAACAGTGCGTCCGTGTCCGCGCCGGTCTGGTGCGTCGTGCTGTCCGCTGGGTCGCCGTCGTGCCCTGTCGATGCTTCCGTTACGTGCCGTGCATCATCCATATCGTTCGAGCCGACCGGCAGCGCGATGAGCAGGTTGTCGCGGATCGTCCCATCGAACAGCGCGGTTTCCTGACTCATCATGGTCTGGATCGTGCGACGGTGATGCATGTCGACGGTCGGCAGCGACGTGCCGGACATCGTGACCGTGCCCGACTGCGGATCCCAGTAGCGCATGAGCAGTTTGAGCATGGTGGATTTGCCGCGGCCGGACGGTCCCTGCACGCCGAGGATGCCGGTGCGGGGGATGACTAGGGAATAGTCGTCGAGGATCGCGGATGCGGCGGCGTTCTCGGTCCGACCGGAACGGGCGGTCTTTGCCGAGGTGGGATCGGCGACGCCGGTCGTCGCGGGATAGGCGAAGGTGACATGATCGAGTGCCATGCCGTTGTACGCCGGCGCTGCGGTGCCGGTTTCCGTCACGACCGGCGTCTCGTCCATCAGTGCGAACAGACGACGTGCCGCGGCGAACGTATTCGTCAGGTTCGCCGGCAGGGCGCTCAATGCCAGCGTCGGACCGAATGAACTGGCGATCAGTATGACGGCGACGATCAACGACGGTGCGGCCGCTGACGAGATCGTGGCACCGCCGTCGACGGCGGTCAGAGCGGCA
This sequence comes from Bifidobacterium ramosum, assembly GCF_009299505.1. Lineage (GTDB taxonomy): Bacteria > Actinomycetota > Actinomycetes > Actinomycetales > Bifidobacteriaceae > Bifidobacterium > Bifidobacterium ramosum. The sequence goes on from NZ_WBSM01000002.1 coordinate 266,779, forward strand.
ATCGTGGTGAATGCCAGCACCAGCACACCGCCGACGCCGGCGTAATGGCCGTTGACACGACTGAGCTTCGCCCGTTTCGCCCACAAGTCACGCGTCCGCGAGACGATGTCGGCGACGCGCGCCTCGCCGGCACCGAACCGGATGATCTCGCCGATGCCGCGCATACCGTCGAGCACACGGTCGTCCAACGCCGAGGACTCCCGACGCAGGTCATCGCCGATGCCGCGCACCGCACGAGCGAACAGGAACGGCAGCAGTACGCCGATCGTCAGATGTGCAACGATGAGCACCAGCGCCATCCACGGGGACAGCGTGAGCAGTGCAACGATGTATACCACCGTGGTGGCCGCGGCGATGACCACCGGGGAGATTGTGTGCGCGAAGAAGATCTCCAGCATCTCCACGTCGGTGGTGATCAGCGCGATGAGATCGCCCTTGCCCTTGCCGTCCAGTTTGGCCGGGGCAAGACGGCGCAGCACGGCGAACGCCTTCGACCGGAACAGCGCCAGCAGGCGGAATGCCACGTTATGGTTCATGAACTGCTCGGTGTAGCGCATCAGACCGCGGATCAGCGCGCATACCGCCATGCCGGCGACCGACGCCGCCACGCCCAGCCCCCATACCGGATGGCCGAGCGCGGCGAGCAGCGCCATCGCGCCGAACACCGGCAGGAACGTGGCGGCGAGATGACCGAGCGTGCCGAAGACGCAGGCCATGACCATGAACCGGGCCAACGGCCGGGCCTCGCGCAGGAGACGGGGGATCAGTGCGGTGAGCGGCAGCGAGGTCGGCGAAGCAGCGGATTCGGATGCGGCGGCGGTGGATGTCGGTGCCGTCATGGCAGGCGTGGCGGATGCGGTTGCGGACGAATCCTTGGCCCGCGGCCGGATCGCCTTCTCTGCCGGTGCAGGAGAGACGGGATCGTTTTCCGTGCGAGGTACGGGAGCGGTCGCGTCGGCACGGCGACCGACCTGTTCGATGGATTGCTGCGCGCGATACAGCCGGGCGTATGTGCCGTCCGTGGCGATCAGCCCGCGGTGCAGACCGCTTTCGATGACGTCGCCGTGATCGAACACGATGATCATGTCGGCGTCGGCCGCGTTCGCCATGCGATGCGTGATCATGATGACCGTCTTGCCGGCCTTCGCCAGATCACGGATCGACGCGAGAATCAGCGCCTCGCTTTCCGCGTCGACGCTGCTGGTCGCCTCGTCGAACACCATCACCGAACCGCCGTGCAGCAGCGCGCGGGCGATCGCGAGTCGCTGCCGCTGGCCGCCGGACAGATTCGCCGAGTCCGGTTCGATCGTCATGTCAAGGCCGTCCGGCTGCGACCGTACGAAATCATCGATGCGCGCGCGACGCAACGCATCCCACAGCACGTCGTCGGCCACCGCGTCGCCATCGTCGCCGTTGCCGACGTCATGGCAGGCCATCAGCAGATTCTCGCGCAACGTGCCGGCGAACAGATGACTGCGCGCGCCGACCAACGTGACCGTACGCGTCAGCGACCGCGCCGACAGATCGCGGATCTCATGCTTGCCGTGCATGTCCAGCAACGCGATCGAACCGTCGTATCCGGTCAACGTGCCGGCCAGCAGTGCCGCCGCCGTTGACTTGCCGGAACCGCTCACGCCCACGATCGCCGTGACCTGACCGGGGTTCGCGAGGAACGTGACATCATGCAACGCCGGCTCAGTCGCACCTCCGTACGTGAACCCAGCCTGTTCGAACGCGACGGCCGGCGCGAACCTGCTGTCGGCCAGTTCGACGTCGCCATGCCGCGGTTCGGGCGCATCCAGCAACGCGAAAATACGCTTGGTCGACGTCATGCCGTTCATCGCGACATGGAAATACGAGCCGAGCTGACGCAGCGGAATGAAGAAATCCGCCGACAGCAGCACGATCATCAGCGCTCCCGGCAGCCCGAGCGAGCCGGTCGTCAGCTGCCAGATCGCCACACCGATGCCGGCCGCCGAACCGCCGTACGCCACCAGATCCATCGCCGTGAGCGAGCGCAGCTGAATCTGCAGTACGTTCATCGTCATCACACGGAACTCCTCCGCCTTGCGATCCATCTCGCGTGCGGCGCGCCCGTCGGCGTCGAAGATCTTCAACGTGGCGAGTCCCTGCAGATTGTCGAGGAACGCGGCACCCATGTCGGTGTACTTGCCCCAGTACTTTTTGAACACGCGTGCGGCGCTCATCGCGACGAGGCCCACGATCACCACGATGAGCGGCGCGCACACGAGCAGCGTCACGGCGGCGGACACGTTGACCGGCAGCAGCACGGCGAACAGGGTGAGCGGGGCGAGCACCGCGTAGCACAGTTGCGGCAGGAACAGTTCGAAGAAGCTCTGGATCTGCTCGATGCCCTCACCGGCGGACTGCACCACGTCGGCGGTCTTCACACGGGCGGAATACGACGGGCCGAGCGCGAGCATCTTGCGGTACAGTCGTTCGCGCAGGGACAGTTTGACGCGTTCGGCGGCCTCGAAGCCAAGGCGTGTCGCGCCGCGCGTGGTGAGGTATCGTACGGCGGCGATGATGGCGAATACGAGAAGATACCACGGCAGACGTGTGGGGGAGACGATCGTCGCGGCGGCTGCGGCGTGCGGGTCGAACCATCGCAGCAGATCGCCGAGCAGCGCCAGCAACGTTACGACGAACGCGACGTTGGCCAGCAGCCCAAGCCACATCAGCGCCACCTTGCCGGCGACGAGCCGGCCGATGCCGGGAGCCAGTGTGAAGAGCCGTTTGTCGAACATTCCCCCTCCTTGTTGCGTGCGGTGTGCGACGTGTTGTACATCGCTCTGCGTTGTGGTGCGGCGCCGCGCGTCGTGTGCTGTGCCGTGCGTGCGGTTGCGTACGGTGCCGTGCGGATGCCGCGCGGCGCGGTTCGAGTCCACACTAACAATCCTGGGCGGATTTGACTAGGGTTTCGCGCTCGGCGGCACGTTACGGCCGGTCCTTCCTCAACGGACAACCAGCCGATTTGGGAAGCCGATCGGCTGCATGTCCGTTGGGTGGTGGGTTTGGTTGTTTGGGAACGGCGCTGTTTGTTTCCGGCGTCGCTTGCTCGACGGACATACGGCCGATATGGCTGTGCGGATCGGCTGCATGTCCGTTGGGTGGAAGCTGATGATGAGGATCTCGATGGGATACGCGACGATGTGCGTCTTCTTGGCGCAAGGATTTCGGGGAATGAGTCCGTTCGTCCCGAATTTCTTGCGCGGGGGATCGGTAAGCGCAGGAAATTCGGGAAATTGGGGCTGATGTCCCGAAATCCTTGCACTGACGGCGGCTCAATGCAAGGATTTCGGGACGAGTGGGTTGTCTTCCCGAAATTCTTGCGCCGGTTGGGGTGGTGGGAGGCTGCGGCGCTGCTGAGTCCTAACCTTCAACGGACAACCGGCCGATTGACCATGCGGATCGGCTGGTTGTCCGTTGAAGATGGTGGATTTGGCCGGTTTGAAACGGCGCTGTTTGTTTCCGGTTCTGCTGCCTCAGCGGACGGTGAGGCAGCAGAATGGGATGCGGGGGCTCATACCGCCTTCAGCGGGTTGCCGCGTCCGACGGCATGGTGGTGCGGCATGGTGCGGCGCGATCACGGTCGGGCGACGGCGCGGAAGCCGTTCGGGGTCATGCCCGTCCGGCGCTTGAATGCCGCGGTGAACGCGTTCGCATTGGGATATCCCACGGTGCGGGCCACGTCCCGAACCGGCATGTCCGTTGACGACAGCAGTCGTTTCGCTTCGTCCATTCTGCGCGTGGTGAGATATTCGTGCGGCGTGACCCCGGTCAGTGCCTTGAATTTGCGCAGATACTGACGTTCGCTCATCATCGCGCGCCGGCTCAGCATGGCAAGGGTAAGGCGGTCGGCGAAATGCCCGTCGATGAACCCGATGGTTTCGCGGATCGCCGGCAGATCGTCGTCGCGGGCGTCGGAACGAAGTGCCAGCTCGGTCAGCAGGTCGGTGAGTATTCTGGCGCCAATGATGTCCGCCTGGGGATGGTCTTGCGTATAGGTGTCCAGCAGCAGGTCGATGGAGTTTTCCATGAGCGCGGTGTTGCCGATGGGGAACACATTGCCCGCAACGGCGGTGATGCGTTCGTAGTAGATGCGCGCCGAGACGCCGTCGAAGTGAATCATGCTGGTTCTGGTGAGACTGTCCGTGCTTCCCTCGTGATGACGGTACGTGTCGAACAGGAAGACGTCGCCCGGATGCACGTCATGCCGCAGCGTTCCCGTGTCGTCCCAGATCGTTGCGTGGAGCGTCCCCTCCGTCACGACCCCCAACAGGAAACTGTCAAACCGTTGCCGTTCAAGCCTGAACTCCGGCGCATAGGCGAATCGTCCCACTCGCAGCGGGTAGAGCAGCCCACGTTGCGCCTCGCCCGACGGCACGGTGATGAGCAACGTCGATTCCGAGGAGATGACGCCCTTTTCGACCGGGTGGATGATGGCGGGAACCGTGTGCCGGTTGCGCTGTGCTGTGCGCTGCATGGCCGATGCCTTCCGAATGACGCAGGTGTTCGCGGGCCGGTGCGAGGTGACTGGCCTTGCTTTCAGGATACAACACTCATTGTCGTTTTTTATGTGGTTCTTGGCGATTTTTTGAAGTGTTGATTTTGGTGAGAATATACCGAAAAACGTTGGAATATCAGTCTTTTGCGACTCTTTTCCGTTCTGTGGTGTACCTGTGTATCGTGTGGGGTGTTGGTACGGCGGTGTACCAAAAGGTACGCACTCGGACAAACCGCAAAGAACGGTCTTTGCGGACAATGCAAAGGAGACGCATCATGCGCAATACGAAGAAGTTCATTGCCTCGGCGGCCGCGATCGCCACGCTCATCGGACTCGCCGCGTGTGGCAACGGGGGCGGGTTGTCCGCCACGGTCGACACCGATACGGCGAACGCCAAGGGCGAGGTCGTGTTCTGGGGATGGGGCAACGGCATCAAGGAGACCATCGCCGCATTCGAGAAGGCGAATCCGAACATTACGGTCAAGTACTCCAGCACCGGCACCGGCGCCGATACCGCCACGGCCCTGCAGAACGCCATCGCCGCCGGCAAGGGCGCTCCGGACGTGGTGATGCTCGAGGACGCCACCGTGCCGCAGTTCGTGGTCGACGGCAGCGTCGTGGATCTTTCCCAGTTCGGCGCGGACAAGCTCAAGGATGATTTCGCCGCCGGCCCGTGGGCCAAGATGCTGCAGGAAGGCAAGCCGTACGCCCTGCCCATCGATTCCAGCCCCGAGGTCTTCTTCTACAACAAGGCCGTCTTCGACAAGGCCGGCGTGGACGGCGAGGCCATCAAGACTTGGGACGACTATTACGAGGCCGCCAAGAAGGTCCGTGCGCTCGGCGGCGACTACTACATCGCCAATAGCATCGACTACCAGCCGTTCCTCGCCCAAGTGTGGCAGGCCGGTTCCCAGCCGTTCAAGGTCAATGGCGAGAACATCACCATCGACATGAACGACGAAGGCATCCAGAAGTACATCGCCCTCCAGCAGAAGCTCATCGACGAGGATCTGATCAACCCCAAGATCACCAATTGGACCGACGACTGGTACCGTTCGCTCGGCGACGGCACCACCGCGTCGCTGACCATCGGCGCATGGATGCCCACGGATCTCGAGACCGGCGCGGCCGCGGGCAAGGGCAACTGGCGCGTCGCGCAGCTGCCGCAGTGGAACGAGGGCGATGAGGCGTCCTCCGAGGACGGCGGCTCGGCGCTGGCCATCACCTCGCAGTCCAAGAACACCGCAGCGGCCTATAAGTTCGCGGAGTTCCTGACCCACGGCGACGGCGCGAAGGTCATGGCCGACCACGGCACGTTCCCCGCGACGACGAAGCTGCTCGAGGACAAGGACTTCCAGTCCAAGAAGAACGAGTACTTCGGCGGCCAGCAGGTCAACAAGGTGCTCGTCGAAGCCGCCGAACGCAAGGTGAGCGCATTCCAGTACCTGCCGTACAACCCGTACGCCCAGTCCAAGTACGGCGATGACGTCGTCCCGGCGTTCCAAGGCAAGAAGACCCTGAAGGACGCGATCGCGGCATATGCCAAGACCCTGGCCGACTACGGCACCGATCAGGGCTACACGGTCACGGTCAAGTAATCCCGCGAGGACATCGTCCGATCGCATCGCCCAATCGTATAGCACAATAACGGCAAGGCGGGGATGCTCCCGGTGTCCCCGCCTCGTCATGTCCGGAAACCATCATCCCGTTCATTCCTTGAAGGAAAGCAGTGATCATGTCTGATCAAACCATACACGCGCCGGCCGGGACCGCCCATTCGCCCGAGGTCCGCGTGAACAAGCACAAGGCCGACTGGCGTGGCTGGAAGTTCATGTGGCCGTTCGCCGTGGTCTTCGTATTCGTCTTCATCGTTCCGATCCTGTACACGATCTATATCAGCTTCTTCCAGAAGAAGATGATCGGCGGCACGAAGTTCGTGGGCGTCGCCAACTACGTGCGGCTGTTCCATGACCCGAACTTCTGGTCATCGGTCGGCCGTGTGGCCATGTTCACGGTCGTGCAGGTGCCGATCATGCTGTTCCTCGCCGCCGCGATGGCGCTCGCGCTCGACTCGATGAAGCTGCACGGCACGAGGTTCTTCCGCATCTCCACGTTCCTGCCGTACGCGGTGCCCGCCGTCGTCTCCACGATGATCTGGAGCTTCATGTACGGCGCGAAATACGGTCTGGTCGCCAGCATCAACGACCTGTTCGGCACGAACTTCGACGTGCTGGTGCCCTCGGTGCTGCTCGCCAGCATCGGCAACATCGTGACCTGGGAGTTCACCGGCTACAACATGCTGATCTTCTACAGCTCCCTGTCCACGATCCCGCACTCGCTGTACGAGGCCGCATCGATCGATGGCGCGAGCGAATGGGACATCGTCAGGAAGATCAAGCTGCCCGAGCTCAAGGGCAGTCTTGCGATCACGGTGATCTTCTCGATCATCGGCTCGTTCCAGCTGTTCAACGAACCGTCGATCATGCAGGACATGGTCCCCGGCAACGCGATCACCACGTATTACACGCCGAACATGTACGCCTATAACCTGAGCTTCACCGGCAGCCAGTCGAACTACGCGGCCGCACTGGCGATCACGATGGCCGTGATCACCATGGTCATCGCATACATCGTGCAGCTCAAGAGCATGAAGGAGCAGATGAAATGAGCAGCGCAACCACCGCATCCCTGTCGTACGAAGCACGAGAGAAAGCCGCGAAACGCGCCGAACGCGCGCGTCAGAAGCGCATCGCACGCGACGAGGCGGCCGAACGCAAACGCGCGGCGAAGTCCGGGTTCGCGAACGTCAACAACCCACGCCGCTCGATGCTGCTGACCATCGTGAGCGCGATCTTCGCGGTGTACTGCCTGTTCCCGTTCGTCTACCTGATTATCAACGCGACGAAGACGCAGGCCGACTTCACGTCCACGTTCGGCCTCGGCTTCGGCAAGACGTTCGCGCTGTGGGACAACATCGTGACCGTGTTCACGTATCAGGACGGCATCTTCGGCCGATGGCTCCTGAACACGCTGCTCTACGTGGTGGCCGGCGCCGGCGGCGCGACGCTGCTCGCGATCATGGGCGGCTACGCGCTCGCCAAATTCCGCTTCCCCGGCCGCAAGCTGGTGTTCGCCGTCATCATCGGCGCGATTTCGGTGCCGGGCATTGCTCTCGCCGTCCCGCAGTTCCTGTTGTTCGCCAAATTGAACCTGACGAACACGCCGTGGGCCATGATCGTCCCGTCGCTGATCAGCCCGTTCGGCCTGTATCTGATGTGGATCTTCTCCGAGCAGGCCGTGCCGCAGGAACTGCTGGAGGCCGCGCGCGTGGACGGCGCGTCGGAGCTGCGTACGTTCTGGCAGATCAGCCTGCCGCTGCTGGCGCCGGGCATCGTGACGACGGCCCTGTTCACGATCGTGGCGACGTGGAACAACTACTTCCTGCCGTTGATCATGCTCAAGGAGGATTCGTGGTATCCGTTGACGATCGGTCTGAACCAGTGGAAGGACCAGGCGTCGACGGCGGGCGGCACCGCGATCCAGAACCTGGTGATCACGGGTTCGCTGATCACGATCATCCCGCTGGTGATCGCGTTCCTGTGCCTGCAGAAGTACTGGCAGTCCGGTTTGGCAGCCGGCGCGGTCAAGGAGTAACCGGCCCGGCGACGGCCGTCTCGTGGCCGGTAACGGCCGTGACTCAACAATAGCGAGCGTCTGTTGTTGAGCTACGGTCGTCAACCGCCTCCGAAACGACCGTAACTCAACAGTAGGGATCGGATAACGTTGAGTTACGGTCGGGAATCGTGCCTGGAACGACCGTAACTCAACAACAGGGATCGGTTGTTGTTGAGATACGGTCGCGAACGGCGTCCGAAACGGCCGTAACTCAATGTTGGGGACCGGATGTTGCTGAGTTACGGCCGTCCGCGGTCCGGGGAAGGGTCGCGTCGCTATGACGGCGTCCCCGCAGTATGGATGACATGCGCAACGCGCATCGGAAAAGGAGCGTTCATCATGACAACGTCACGCGCAACGGCATCCGCCGCAGATCGGGGCCGACGGCCGTTCCGCTGGCCGGCGCTGCTCACGCCGGACGGCCGCGGCATCGCCTACGGCGGCGACTACAACCCCGACCAATGGCCGGAGGGCGTGTGGGACGACGACATCCGGCTCATGCACAAGGCCGGCGTCAACACCGTCGCGCTCGGCATCTTCAGCTGGGCGCGCATCCAGCCGGCCGAGGACACGTGGGATTTCGACTGGCTCGATCGCGTCATCGGCAAGCTCGGGGCGGCCGGCATCGCCGTCGACCTCGCCTCGGCCACCGCGTCCGCGCCGATGTGGCTGTATGAGAAACACCCGGAGGTTCTGCCGCGCGACAAGTACGGGCACGTCGTCCATCCCGGCTCGCGCCAGTCGTGGCGGCCGACCAGCCCGGTGTTCCGCGGCTACGCGCTCGAATTGTGCCGCCGGCTCGCGCGTCGCTACGGCGACAATCCGACCGTGACCGCATGGCATATGGGCAACGAGTACGGCTGGAACAACCGCTACGACTACTCCGACGACGCGCTCGCCGCGTTCCGCGCGTGGTGTGAGGCCCGCTACGGTACCGTCGACGCGCTCAACGAGGCGTGGGGCACCGCGTTCTGGTCGCAGCACGTCAACTCGTTCGACGAGGTGCTGCTGCCGTGTCACATGGGCGGCGACGCGATGGTCAATCCCGCGCAGCAGCTCGACTTCGAACGGTTCGGCAACGACATGCTGCTCGACTTCTACAAGGCGGAGCGCGACGCGATCGCCGCGATCTGCCCCGGCAAGCCGTTCACCACGAACTTCATGGTCTCCACCGACCAGTGCTGCATGGACTACGCCAAGTGGGCCGGCGAGGTCGACTTCGTGTCCAACGACCACTACTTTCACGAGGGCGAATCGCATCTCGACGAACTCGTCTGCTCGGACGCGCTCGTGAGCGCGCTTGCGCTCGGCAAACCGTGGTATCTCATGGAACACTCCACGTCGGCCGTGCAGTGGAAGCCGGTCAACGCGCGCAAGCGGCACGGCGAGCTCGTGCGCGACGCGTTGGCGCATGTGGCGATGGGCGCGGACGCGATCAACTTCTTCCAATGGCGGCAGTCGGCGAGCGGCGCGGAGGCGTTCCACTCCGCGATGGTGCCGCACGCGGGGGAGGATTCGAAGATCTTCCGCGAGGTGTGCGAGTTGGGCGCGATGCTGCGCGCGCTGTCGGACGCCGGTCTGCAGGGCAGCGAATTGGAGCGTGCGGACACGGCGATCCTGTTCAGCGCGGAATCCGAGTGGGCCACGCGCAGCAAGACCTTGCCGAGCATGAAGCTCAATCACTGGCACGACGTGCGCGACTGGTATCGCGGTCTGCTCGACGCGAGGGAGCGGGCCGACGTGGTGCCGCTCGCGTACGACTGGAGCGGGTACCGTACGGTCGTGCTGCCGAGCGTGCTCGTACTGTCCGACGAGGACACGCGGCGCATCGCGGCTTTCGTGCGCGGCGGCGGCCGAGTGGTCGTGGGCTATGCGACCGGACTGGTCGACGAGCGGTTCCGTACGGGGCTTGGTGGCTATCCGGGTGCGGACGGCGGGCTGCTGCGCGACATACTCGGCGTGCGGTCAGAGGAGTGCAACATCCTCGGCTCCAGTGTGGTCGGCGAGCCGGATACGATCGCATTGTCGAATGCCGCCGTGACCAGGCTGTGGCAGAACGACGTGACGTCGATTGCGACCGATACGCAAGTGCTGGCGACATATGCGGGGCGGGCGGCCGCGGAATGGGAGCTGGATGGCGTGCCGGCGGTCACCCGGCATCCGTACGGCGACGGCGAAGCGTACTACGTTGGCTGCGACTTGGACCGCACCGATATCACGCGGCTCGCACCGCAGTTGGGATTCGGCGTATCGTCGCATGACGGCGACCCGCGCATCATCCACACCGTGCGCCGCGGCGACGGCATTCGGTTCGACTGCTATCTCAACCGTGCGAACGAGCCGGTCCCGTGCACGTACGATCCGTCCAGCTCCCCGGTCGTCGCGTACCGCTGCGAATCCAACGGTTCCGGCGCGGCGACCATCGGCCGCAACGGGGTGCTCATTGTTTCCACGGTGCTATCGTCGTCTTGCGGACAATCGCGTCGTGGATGAGATGACGATGTATCGACAAGGAGCCGGCATGACCAACAATGCTGAGAAACGACGGGTGACGCTGCGTGACGTGGCGCAGGCGGCCGGCGTGTCGCTGAAAACCGCGTCGAACGTGATCAACGGGTCCGGCCGCATGTCCGCGGCCACGCGCAGGCGCGTTGAATCCGTCATCGAACGGCTCGGCTATCAGGTCAACGTGGCGGCGCGCAACATGAGCCGCGGGCGTACGGGATTCATCACGCTCGCCGTGCCTTCGCTCACCCCGCCGTACTTGGCCGAACTCGCCAACCGCACGATCGACGCGGCACGCCAGCGCGGCTGCTCGGTCTACGTCACCACGTACGCGGAAGGATCGGCGAAAGGCGCGCGCGACCTGCTGCGCAACTTCAACTCCACTGTGTCGGACGGCATGATCCTGTCCATGTCCGAGATCGAGGATATCACGCCGGACGATTTGCGCGTCGGTTTCCCGCTCGTCGTCGTCGGCGCGCGCACGACATGGGGCATCGTCGACCATGTTACGCCGGACGACGTGCACGCCGCGGCGCGGGCCTCCGCGTACCTGTATGACCGTGGGGCCACGCGGCTGGCCGTGGTCGGCATGCGCGGCGAGTATGACGAGGCCGCGTTGACGCGGGCCGTCGAGGGCAACTACCGGCTGCGTATGCGGGGCGTCATCGAGGAGACACGGCGGCGCGGGCTGATGATCGATCCGCGGCTGGTGGGCAACACCGACCAGGATTGGACGATCGGCGCGGGTGCGCGCGTGACGCAGCGGTTGCTGGATTCCGGCGTGCCGTTTGACGGCGTGGTGGCGTTGAACGACCAGCTGGCGATCGGTGCGATCTCGGTGCTGCGCGCGCACGGCGTGGATATTCCGGGCGATGTGCAGGTGATCGGCTTCGACAATACGGAAGAGGCGGAGTACTTGCAGATTCCGCTGACCAGCATGGATTCGCGACTCGACTGGACTGCTCCCACCGCCGTCGATCGCATCCTCGGTCGCATCGACGGCAGCGTCACCACGCCCGAACTACTCACTACCGAATCGCACGTGGTAGCCCGTGCCTCCACGCGCTGAGCCTTGTCCCTACTGTTTCCTCTAACGTTCCCTTCCCCCCTCAACGGACATACAGCCGATTCACCACCCCGAATCGGCTGTATGTCCGCTGAGGAAGCAGAGCCGGGAATGAAGGATGAGGAACGCCTGCGAAGAAGGAGGGGAAACATTCCCCAACCCGGGCTGAACGCGTGATGATGCGTGCGGTAGCAAGGCGTGGAGTACGAAGGCGTACGAGGGTACGTCGAGTGCTGAGCCGTGCTACCGTAAGGCCTTCGCCGCAAGCGGCTCACTTCGCCTACGGACAGTCCACTGGACTGTCCGTTTCACGGCTCAGCGCGGCTAACGCTCCATCATCACGCGTTCAGCGCTTTGGAACCGATGTCGTGACGATAGAACATGCCGGTGGTGTCGAGCTTGTCGATGATCGCGTAGACCTTGTCCTGCGCAGCCTTGATGGTGTCGGCGGAGGTCTCGACGAGCAGCACGCGGCCGGAGTTGGCGACGAGGCCGTGGGTCGCGTCGGAGGCGACGCCCGCGTAATACACGTGCGAGTCGGCGTCGACGGTGATCTCGGGGATCGGTGCGCCCTTGATGACGTTGGTCGGGTAGCCCTTGGAAGCGAGCACGACGCCGAGCGTCGCGCCGTCGGTCTTCCACTCGAACGTCGGGGTTTCGCCGTCCAGGATCGCGCTGATGCCGGCGCCGAGGTCGGAGGTCAGGCGCGGCAGCACGACCTCGGTCTCCGGGTCGCCGAAGCGGGCGTTGAACTCGATGACCTTCGGGCCGTCCGCGGTGGCGATGAGACCCGCGTACAGGATGCCGGTGAAGGGCGCGCCTTCGGCGGCCATCGCCTCGACGGTGGGACGCACGATCGTCTCGATCGCGGTGTCCACGACGGACTGCGGGATCTGCGGCACCGGGCTGTACGCGCCCATGCCGCCCGTGTTCGGACCCTCGTCGTTGTCGTACGCGCGCTTGTGATCCTGCGAGATCGGCATCGGCCAGAACTCGGTGCCGTTCACGAAGCTCATGAGTGAGAACTCCTGGCCCTCGAGGAAGTCTTCGATGACGACCTTGGCGCCGGCGTTGCCGAAGCGGTGATCGATGAAGATGTCGTCGAGCGCGTGCACGGCGGTGTCTTCGTCCATCGCGACGGTCACGCCCTTGCCGGCGGCCAGACCGTCGGCCTTGATGACGATCGGCGCGCCATGCTCGCGCACATAGGCGACGGCCGGTTCAAGCTCGTGGAACGTCGCGTACTTGGCGGTCGGGATGCCGTGGCGGACCATGAGCTGCTTGGCGAAGTCCTTGGAGCCTTCGATCTGCGCGGCGGCCTTGGACGGGCCAAACGCCTTGATGCCGGCCGCGGCGAACGCGTCGACGATGCCTTCGATGAGCGGGACCTCCGGGCCGACGAACACCCAGTCGTAGCCGTTGTCCTTCACGAAGTCGATGAGCGCGGCGTGGTTGGAGGAGCCGAGCGAGACGACGCGGATGCCGTCGAGTGCCATGCCCGGGTTGCCCGGGGCGACGGTGACCTCGTCGACGCTGCCGCCGCGCAGCAGGGCGTGCGCGATCGCGTGCTCGCGGGCGCCGGAGCCGATGACCAGAACCTTCTGTCCCATTGTTGTTGTCCTTTCACACATATCTGGCTCCCCTCGGCGAGGGAAGCTGGCTCGCGTAGCGAGACTGAGGGGAGCGGCGCGAACCACTGCGCTCCCCTCAGTCAGCTACGCTGACAGCTCCCCTCGCCGAGGGGAGCCACGGTTGCGGGAAGGGGAGCGGGATAAGAGAAGTTACTTGAGCGTGATCTGCGTGCCGTCGGCGTCGGGAGTGATGCGGCCGATCACATAGCCGGTTTCATCATTGGCCTTGAGCAGCTCGATCGTCTCGTCGGCGCGTTCGGCCGGAACGGCCAGCACCATGCCGATGCCCATGTTGAAGATGTTGTACATCTCCATGTGATCGATCTCGCCGGCCTTTTCGAGTACGTCGAAGATCGGCAGCACCGGCCACGAGCCGAGGTTGATCTCGGCCGCGAGGCCGTCGGGGATCATGCGCGGCACGTTCTCGATGAAGCCGCCGCCGGTGATGTGCGCGACGCCCTTGACCACGCCGGCCTTGAACAGGGGAGCGAGGGCCTTCACGTAGATCTTGGTCGGGGTGAGCAGCACGTCGCCGAGCTTCGCGCCGCCGAGCTCATCCAGCTCGGTGTCGACGGTATAGCCGGCCTGCTCGAACAGGGCCTTGCGCACGAGGGAGAAGCCGTTGGAGTGCACGCCGGTGGACGGCAGGCCGATGAGCACATCGCCGTCGGTGATGGTCGAACCGTCGACGATGGCGGACTTCTCGGCCACGCCGACCGCAAAGCCGGCCAGATCGTACTCGTCCTCGGCGTACATGCCCGGCATCTCGGCAGTCTCGCCGCCGATCAGGCCCGCACCGGCCTGCACGCAGCCGTCCGCGACGCCCGCGACGACCTGCTCGAGCAGCGCCGGATCGTTCTTGCCGCACGCGATGTAGTCGAGGAAGAACAGCGGTTCGGCGCCCTGCGCGGCGATGTCGTTGACGCACATGGCCACACAGTCGATGCCGATGGTGTTGTGCTTGTTCGCCAACTTGGCGACGACGAGCTTGGTGCCGACGCCGTCGGTGCCGGAGATCAGCACCGGCTCCTTGTAGCCGAGCGATGCGAGGTCGAACAGGCCGCCGAAGCCGCCGATGCCGCCCACCACGCCCGGACGGTTGGTGCGGGCGACGTGCGACTTGATGCGCTTGACGACCTCGTAGCCGGCTTCGACGCTCACTCCGGCGTTCTCATAGGCTTTGGGCATGACGAACCTTTCTGTACTGCTTGTCTTGTGGAAATCTGGATGGGTGGCTGATGGGAAGGTCTGCTACTTGGTCGTATCGGCGGGCTTGACCGCGTACTCGTTGCCTTCGTACTTGCTCTTGTAGAGCGCGAACTCGGGCAGACGCACGCGGTCCTCGGGGGTGAGCGACTTGAGGAAATCATCCTCGTAATCGTCCAGCGCGGTCGGATAGTCGCCGTTGAAGTACGCGACGCACAGGCCGCCGTACGGGGCGTCCGCGCCCAGGCCGATCGACTCGACGAGGCCGTCGAGCGACAGGAACGCGAGCGAGTCGGCGCCGATGTAGTCGCGGATCTCCTCGACGGACTTCTTCGCGGCGATGAGCTCCTTCGTCGTCGAGATGTCGATGCCGTAGAAGCACGGGTACTTGAGCGGCGGCGAGCTGATGCGCATGTGCACCTCGGCCGCGCCGGCCTCCTTCAGGAGCTGCACGATGCGCTTCGAGGTGGTGCCGCGCACGATCGAATCGTCGATGACGATGACGCGTTTGCCCTTGACGACGCCGCGCACGGCGGACAGCTTCATGCGCACGCCCTGCTCACGCAGCTCCTGCGTCGGCTGGATGAATGTGCGGGCGACGTACTGGTTCTTGATCAGACCCATTTCGTTCGGCAGATGCGCGGCCTCCGCGTAGCCGGACGCGGCCGACAGCGATGAGTTCGGCACGCCGATGACCATGTCCGCGTCGACCGGCGATTCGGCGGCGAGGCGCGCGCCCATGCGCTTGCGTGCGGAGTGCACGTTGACGCCGTAGATGTCGGAGTCGGGGCGGGCGAAGTAGATGAACTCCATCGAGCAGATCGCCAGCTGCGTCTTGTTGGTGTACTGGACGATCTTGTAGCCGTGGTCGGAGACGACGATGATCTCGCCGGGGCGGATGTTGCGTACGAGCTCCGCGCCGACGACGTCGAGCGCGCAGGTCTCGGACGCGAGCACGTACGCGCCGTTCTTCATGCGGCCGAGCGACAGCGGGCGGAAGCCGTTCGGGTCGAGCGCGCCGATCATCGCGTTCTCGGTCATGAGCAGGTACGCGAAGCCGCCGTGCACGGTGTTGAGCGCCTCCTTGAGCTTGTCCATGAAGGTCGGCTTGTCGGAGCGGCGGATGAGGTGCATGAGCACTTCGGTGTCGGAGTTCGAGTGGAAGATCGCGCCCTCGTCCTCGAGATGGCGGCGCAGCGACGGGCAGTTGGTGAGGTTGCCGTTGTGGCACAGCGCCATGTCGCCGTCGTGGAAGCGGAAGATGAACGGCTGGATGTTGTCGGTGGTGCCGGAGCCGGCGGTGGCGTAGCGCACGTGGCCGATGGCCTTGTCGCCCTTGAGGCGCTCGATCTCGCGTTCGTCGCCGAAGACCTGGGTTAAGAGGCCCAGTCCGCGGTGGCCGATGAGATGGCCGTTGTCGTTCGAGACGATGCCGGCGCCTTCCTGGCCGCGATGCTGCAGGGCGTGGAGTCCGAAATAGGTGAGACGGGCGGCGTCGGGGTGGCCCCACACGCCGAAAATGCCGCATTCTTCGTGGATATCTTCGAGTTCAGCCGACAAGCCAAGCTCCTTCCGAACCATAGGAGACAGGGGATTTCACTAGCAATCCAGCTTACCAATTGCCGGCTACATACCCTTGGCGGCGGCGTCCCGGAAAGCCTACTTGGCCGGGGCCACCGACCCGCGTTCGATGAACTCGGGGGCGACCATCATGCGCTGCGCCGGCCGTTCCGGGTGAAGGTAGCGCGCGATGAGCATGTCCACACTTGCGCGGCCCAGCTCCTTGTGCGCTGAGCGCAGTGCGGTCAGCGGTCGTGAGTTCGGCGTGATGTAGCCGTCGACGGAGATCATCGACAGGTCGCCGGGCATGGACACGCCGTGCCGTTCGAGCGTCTGCGCGAGCGACATCGCCAGCCAGTCGGAGTGCACGAGCATCGCCGTGGTGCCCTCGTCGATCGCCTGTTTGGCCACGGATTCGACGCCGACCGAGTCGTACGGCGCGACGTTGGTGCGCACGAACGCGCTGTCCACCGCGTCCAGCCGTCCGGTCACCGACCGCCAGCAGTCTTCGATGTATTCGGAGACCGGCGTGTGCGTGAGCGCGAGTCCGAGCCTGCGGTGGCCGAGCGCGAGGAAACGGTCCACCACCTGCCGTACGCCGGTGCGGTAGTCGGTCATCACGATGTCCAGTCCGTCCACGCCGAACGGCGGTTCGCGTTCGGCCAGCACCACCGGCACCGGCGCGTCCTCCAGCCAGTTCCAGATGTCCGCGCCCTGCATACGCACGCTCGGCGCGAGGATCAGGCCGATCACCGACGAGTCGGACAGCAGGTCCTCGACGATCGCGATCTCGTCGCCGTTGTCGTAGGTGGTCGACCGCACGTCCACGCCGAGGTCGTGCGCGGCGGCCTCCCGTTCGATGGCCTGCGACGTGACCGGCCAGTTGAAGCTCGGTTCGGGGAACATCACGCCGATCGTACCCGACAGCGTGGGGGTGAGGCCGGGGGAGTCGGAGCCGGCGAACCGTGCGCCGCGTGCGGCGGCGTGCGGCGACGTTGCGGGGACCGGCTGGGCGATGGTCGATGCGGAGGCGAGCGGCTGCATACCGGTGCGCGCGCTTCGCTGGACGGATGATTGACGGGCCGTTGACGGCTGTGCGGCGATCTGCGTCGTCTCGTCGCCCAGCGCTGTCGCGCCGCCGCGCACGCGGCGGATGAGACCGGCGTCGGCCAGCGTGTTGAGATCGCGGCGCACGGTGATCGGCGTGGTGTCGAGCGTGCGGGCGAGTTCGTCGACGCGTACGACGATGCCGCGCGAGAGCATGCCGAGAATGATGTCCTGCCGCTCGGCCGGCAAATACTTCTTCTCGTCGGCGCCGGTCGTGTCGGCCGCCGACGTGCCTGTGGCTGATTCGGTGAGAACGGTCATTGCCTCTTCGCTTTCCTGCTTCGCTCGCGGTCGGGTCCCGTGCGACGTAGCACGCGCCCCGGCGGCATGGTCCCGCGCCTTCGTCGGCGTGCGGCCATGAGTTACGGCACACCATATCACGATCATGTTCGATCATGATCGTTGTTGCACTTTTTTGCACTAGACTGGGTGCACGAGAGATCACCATATGATCGCAACGGAGCAAGGAGGTTCCGGCATGGCGCAAGGACGGGTAACGATCAGCGATGTCGCGCTCGCGGCCGGCGTGTCGGTGTCGACCGTGTCGAGGGCGCTGTCGCGTCCCGGCCGGGTGAACGCCGAGACAGCCAAACGCATCCGGCTCATCGCCGACGAGCTGGGATACCGCAGCGAGACGGTCGAATCGTTCTCGCGCGACCAGCCGAGCGGCCTGATCGCCGCGTTCATCGCCGATCTGCGCAACCCGCTGTTCTCCGACCTCGCGCACAGCATCCAGCACGAATGTCTGCGCAGCGGCTACGGCCTGATGATCGTGGACACCGAAGAGGGCAATGTATTGGAGCGCAAGCTCGCCAGCCTCACCCTGCCGCATGCGGACGGGTTCGTGTTCCTATCCTCGCGAGTTTCGGATGCGACGATCCGCAAGGTCGCGCAGACCAAGCCGGTGGTGATGGTCAACCGTACCGTGCGCGGGCTGCAGTCGGTGATCGCTGACTGCACCGGCGGCATCGGCGAGGCCGTCGACCTGCTGGCGGGCCTCGGGCACCGGGAGATCACGTATCTGGCCGGCCCGGAGGCGTCGTGGAGCGAAAGCACGCGATGGCAGGCGCTGTACGCCAAATGCGCCGCGGCGAGAATCCGGCTGCGCCGCATCAACGCAACGGCGCCGACCGGCAAGGGCGGTGCGCTCGCGGTCGAGCCGTTCCTCGCGAACCCGACCACGGCTGTGTTCGCTTACAACGACCTCATGGCGATCGGCTTCGTCAACGAGCTGCGCGAACGCGGCGTGGACGTGCCGGGCTCGGTGTCGGTGGTCGGTTTCGACGGCATCGAACTGGGCTCGTTGATCTCGCCTTCGCTGACGTCGGTGGCGACGCCGTGGCGCGAGATGGGCCGGCAGTCGGCCAAGCTGCTCATCGATCAGGTGCGGCACCGCAGCGTCGGCATCTCGCGACCGGTCGTGCTGCCCACGCGTCTGCTGGCGCGCGAGACCACTGCGGCGGCGAAATGATCATCGCACGCCGTCGTCGTCTTGGATATCTGTACCGGTATAGTCATACCGTCGTCCCGATGTGAACGATAACGTAGCTGCCATGCGCCATCGCCGCCGATGATCGCACGGATGGAAAAATTTGGCAAACGGCTATCAGTAACGATCAATCAGTGAATAATCAAAACCAAGCGCAGGGTGCAGCGGCGATCACTACGAGGTGATCGCAACGAACGCTCACCGATGCACGTTTCGGCAACGTTGTCGGAATGGAAGGAAAGGAAACACACCATGAGGAAAGTCTCTCCGCTCTTCAAGGCCGCCGCGTTCGCAGGCGCAGCAGTGATGCTGCTCGCCGGCTGCGGCTCGAGCAACAACGCCAGCGGCGGCAAGACCGAGGCGCTGGACGAGAACGCCAAGACCACGATCACGTTCGCCGGCTGGTCGCTCGACACCACCCCGGAGTTCCAGACCCTGGCCGACGGCTTCATGAAGGACCACCCGAACATCACCGTCAAGATCAAGCAGTACTCCGCCGACGACTACGACACGCAGCTGACCTCCGACATCTCCGGCAAGAGCCAGCCCGACGTCTTCCCGATCAAGAACCTGCAGAAGTACTACACGTACGCTGCCGAATCCGGCGGTCTCGCGGACCTGTCGGACATCGCGGCCAGCTACGACGGCGACAAGAACATCGACGTCTCCCAATACAAGCTCGAGGACGGCAAGTACTACGCGATGCCGTACCGCCAGGATTCCTGGGTGCTCTTCTACAACAAGGACATGTTCGAGAAGGCCGGCGTGAGCGCCCCTGATGGCACTTGGACGTGGGACGACTACACCAAGGCCGCCGAGGAACTCAAGGAGAAGCTGCCCGCGGCCGGCTACGACGCCAAGTCCGTCTACCCGATGTACCAGCACGGCTGGCAGTCCGTCGTCCAGGGCTTCGCGCTCTCGCAGACCGACGGTGCCTACGACGACTACTTCAAGGGCGACTACAGCTACCTCAAGCCCTACTATGAGCGTGCGCTCAAGTGGCAGAAGGAAGGCCTGACCATCGACTGGAACACCGTGAATTCCACCAAGGTCCAGTATCAGGCCCAGTTCGGCACCCAGAAGGCCGCCATGCTGCCGATGGGTACCTGGTACGCCGCCACGCTCGTCAGCCAGCAGAAGTCCGGCGACGCCGACACCTTCAACTGGGGCATGGCGCCGATCCCGCAGAACCCGGATGCCGCCACCTCCGACACCCCGGTGACCTTCGCCGATCCGACCGGCCTCGCGGTCTCCTCCAACATCTCCGGCCAGCAGCTCGCCGCCGCCAAGGAATTCGTCAAGTGGGCCTCCGGCGAGAAGGGCTCCGAGGCGCTCGCCAAGATCGCCACCACCCCGGCCTACTTCTCCGACTCCGTCGCCGACACCTACTTCGGCACTGACGGCATGGCCAACGACGACCTGTCCAAGAAGGCTTGGACCGACCACAAGACCAACCCGGAGAACCCGGTCGGCGCCGGCACCAACACCATCCAGGACGTGCTCAACACCGTCGTCCACTCGGGCATCATGTCCGGCACCAGCTCCATCGACGACGCGATCGCCAAGGGCACGCAGGACATCAAGGATCAGGGCGTCCTCCAGTGAGTCTCGACTGAGACCCGCGGTACAGACAACCTGATCTGACCCCTCCGCCAAACAACGCAACGGGGGCGGACCGTGCCCTTCGGGAGAGCGGCCACCGTCCCCGTTTCCCATGCCCACCATCAACACAACCATCCAACTCTCTATATAAAAGGAGTGCTGCAGCTATGACACAGGCTACTTCAGCTGCACGGACGTCCCACGTCGCGGCGCCGGACCACAGCAAGGCCAACAAGGCCATCGGTCGTCGCAATCTGCGCAACGGACTGATCTTCATCGCGCCGAACTTCATCGGCTTCCTTATTCTTATCCTCATCCCGGTCGTCCAGCTGTTCTACATCGGCTTCTCCAAGTGGAGCGCCTTCGGCGATCCGAAGTTCAACGGACTGACCAACTGGGTGCGACTCACCCACGACTCGAACTTCCAGGCGGCGTTCGTCAACACCATCGTCTACTCGGTCGTTCACATCCCGCTCACCCTTGCCATCGCCTTCGGCCTGGCCGTGCTGCTCAACACCAACCTCAAGGGCCGCGCGTTCTTCCGCACCGTCGCCTTCTTCCCGTACATCACCTCGATCGTCGCCGCCGCGCAGGTGTGGAACATGCTGTTCGACGCCAAGAGCGGCGTGATCAACCAGATCATCCGCTTCTTCACCGGTGGTGCATGGGCTCCCGGCTGGATGGGCGACACCAAGTGGGCCATGGTCGCGGTCATCATCGTGGCCACCTGGCGTGAGGTCGGCTACTTCATGATCCTCATTCTCGCCGGCCTGCAGACCATCCCGGGCGAACTGTACGAGGCCGCTTCCATCGACGGCGCGAACGGCTGGCAGCAGTTCTGGAAGATCACCGTGCCGTGCATGCGCCCGACCCTGTTCTTCGTGCTCGTCACCCTCACCATTCAGTCCTTCAAGATCCTCGACCTGACGCTCGTCATGACCAACGGCGGCCCGGGCACCTCCACGTTGATGCTCGCCCAGTACATTTACCAGGTCGCGTTCAACCGTCAGGACTTCGGCTACTCGGGCACCGTCTCGCTCGTGCTGTTCGCACTGTGCATGATCGTGACCCTCATCCAGTTCTGGTACAACAACAAGAAGGAGAAGTAAGATGACTGCCGCAAGCATCACCCCGGTCGCGGGAGCCAAGTCTCCTTCCGCGGACATCCCGTTCAACAAGAAGCCCGTCAGCCCGGTCAAGGTCGTCGGCACCGTCATCGGCTACGTGGCCATGATCGCCGTCGCCGCGTTCACGCTGCTGCCGTTCGTCTGGATGCTCCTCGCCTCGGTCAAGCCGAACAACGAAGTGTTCATGGTGCCGTTCAAGTGGCTGCCGAGCGTGTGGCACTTCGAGAACTACATCAACATTTGGACCAAATCCGACATGCTGCTGTGGGTCGGCAACACCGTGTTCTTCGCGATCTGCGTGACCTTCCTGCAGGTGTTCACAGGCTCGTTCGCCGCCTACGGCTTCTCCCGCATCAAGTTCGCCGGCCGCAACACGCTGTTCCTCGTCTACATCGCCACCATGGCCGTGCCGTGGCAGTCCTACATGATCCCGCAGTTCAAGATGCTCTCCTCGTGGGGTCTGGTCGACACCCGCTGGTCGATCATCCTGCTGCAGGCGTTCGGCGCGTTCGGCGTGTTCATGATGAAGCAGTTCTACGACACGATCCCCGAAGAGCTCTCCGAAGCCGCCCGCCTCGACGGCCTGAGCGAATTCGGCATCTACTCGCGCATCGTGCTGCCGCTGTCCGGCCCGTCCATCGCCGCCCTCGGCATCATCACGTTCACCAACACGTGGAACGACTACATGGGCCCGTTGATCTACCTGCGCGCCACGAACCTGCAGACCATCCAGCTTGGTCTGAAGACGTTCATCAGCCAGTTCAACGCGGACTACGCGATGATCATGACCGGTTCCGTGCTTTCCATCCTGCCGATCCTGGTCGTGTTCCTCATCGGCCAGAAGCAGTTCATCGAGGGCATCGCCACCTCCGGCATGAAGGGCTGATCCCTCCTTCCGATCGGCGCTTCGGCCCCCGATCGGCCGGCCCCGGCGGCGTTGACCTCCTTGCGCCGCAGGGCCGGCCGCAACCACACGGTCTGCATGGTGTGCCTGTAACCATGCAGACCTTTTTCTGTATCGGGACGGTCGGGGTTGAGCTGGTCGGGTTGCTCCCCTCAGTCTCGCTTCGCTCGACAGCTCCCCTCACGGAGGGGAGCCAAGGTTATGGGAATCTGGCTCCCCTCCCCGAGGGGAGCTGTCAGCGTAGCTGACTGAGGGGAGCGCACCCGACCAGCCGCACCAGCCCGCATCCCGCAAACCGCCACGCGCCACCACCGTCCGCAACGCAGTAAGGTAGCAATCATGAGCAACGAAGACCGCAGCAACAACAACGCCTCGCCCGACGCGACCAACAAGTGGTTCCAGGCCGACGCGTTCATGCACATCGTCAACTCGGTGGTGGTAATGATCCTGGCCGGCGTCTGCTGCCTCGTCGCCGCACTGCCGCTCGTGATCGTCATGCTCGTGGTCAACGACCTCAACTACTGGCCGCTGTACTTCGCGGCCGCCGCGCTGTCCTCGCCATCCGTCGCCGCGCTGTACGCGATGTTCCGCGACCATCCCGCGTTGCTCGCGCGCGGTTCGCGGGTGCGCGTCAAGCGCATGATGGACGCGGAGACCGAGCGCGCGGCGGCCGGCACGTCAGGATCGACCGGCGACGGCACGTCAGGATCGACCGCCGACACGGCCGCGACGTTCCCTCCCGATTGGATCGCCGGACTGTACGTCCGCCAAGACGTCGCCGTCGCCATGTTCCGCCCGTACTTCCGCGCCTACGCGCGACTGTTCCCGCGCGCTCTTGCGGTCGGCGCGACGTTCGCGCTCATCGGCTTCGCGTTCGTGTATAACATCGCGCTGTTCGCGCAGTTCCCGTGGGGCGCGGCCGTCACCCCCGCGCTGGCCGTGTGCCTCGTGTTCCTGTTCGCCGCGTTCTCGATCGCGATGGTGCTCGTCGTCGAGTACCCGAAGGCGCGGTATCTGTCGGTGATGAAGAACGCTGCGATCCTGTGCATCCGCCGCGCATACATCCTACTCATCACCGCCGTGGCGTTCGTCGCGTACGGCTACGGTCTGTTCCACTGGGCGCTGCTCATGATGGTCTTCGGCACCGGCGTGCTCTGGTATTTGATCTGGGGCGCGTCGCGCTGGCAGGCGCAACGGCTGTTCATGCAGATGGCCGCCGAATCGCACGACCCGCGCGTCGTCGAGATGTACGAGATCGCGCCGGCGACCGGGTCGTCGAACGGCTCCGGCATCGGCGGGCTCCTGTCCGGCCTCACCGACTGGCGGCAGTGATCACGCGGCGTTCGTCACGCGTAGCACATCGGCCCACGCGCGACGAACAACCGCGCCTATCATGCGCCCTTATGCGCGATCGGCTTCCACTGCGCCTTCGCGAAGATCGCCTGGAACGAGATCGGCACATAGCTGAGCATGTAGATCGGGAAACTCAGCACATACGCGAACAGCTCCTTGTTCGTCGCACCGATATGATCGCGTTCCACGATGATCGTCAACGCGGCAAGCGCCATCATCGTAAGCACCGCCATCACGATGCCGTTCGACCAGCCCAGCAACGACTGCACCTGCGACTGCCACGTCACGAATCCGCACGCCGCGAACAGCCATCCCAACAGGATGCGGACGATCGTCAGCACGGTGAACGGACACAGCAGCAGCGTGAAATCGACCGCCGAAAAGTCGCGCTCGCGCACGGCGCGTTTGATTAGCGCCGGGCCGTAATACCGGAACACCTGCAGGAAGCCCTTGCTCCACCGCAGCCGCTGCCGCCAGCTCTGCTGGAACGTGACCGGCTGCTCATCGTACAGGATCGCCGTGCCGCAGTAGCCGATGCGGTCGCCGTGCAGCACCGAGTCCATCGTGAACTCGAGATCCTCGGTAAGCAGATGGAACTTCCAGCCGTTGTTGCGTTTCATCACCTCGCGCGAGAACATGAACCCGGTGCCGCCCACATGGCAGCTCGTGCCGAGGCGCATGCGCGAGGCGCTCAGGAAGCGCGATTCGCGGATGAACCACAGCGCCGAACCGCTCGACACCCAGTTGTCGGACAGGTTCACCGAGTTGCGGTAGCTCGTGAGGATGCGGAAGCCGGCCTGGAACGCCTTGTTCATCTCCTCGAAGTAGTGGTGGTCGAGCCGGTTGTCGGCGTCGAACACGAAGAACGCGTCGTAGGCGTCGCTGGCGCCCGACTCGTTCATCCGGTCGAGCAGATAGGTGAGCGCGTAGCCCTTGCCGACGAGCTCCTTGTTGAATCGTTCGATGACGTGGCAGCCCTTGGAACGCGCCAGATCGGCGGTGTGGTCGTCGCAGTTGTCGGCGACGAGCCAGATGTCGACGAGCCGGCTCGGGTACGTCTGCGACTGGATATCGCCGATGAGGTTGCCGATGACCTGCTCCTCGTTGCGTGCGGAGATGAGCACGGCGTAGCGTTTGTCCATCGGCGCGTCGGGGAAGGTGATCGGTTTCGACACCAGCGAGATCACGACGCAGAACGCCTGATACACGATGCCGACGGTGCCGACGATGTACATGAGGACGTCGAGAACGGACAGCAGTACCATCAGCGCCACCTGCTTCGCGGATTGTCGTCGGACGGCGTGCGGCCGGTCGTACGGCTATCGTTTGCACGGCCGGTCGTATTGTCGTCGTTCGTATCGTCATGCGTGTCGTTCGTACTGGTCGTGTCGGTCGTATCGTGCGTACCGTCACCGTCATCGGCGACGCCGGACAGACCGGACAGACCGCC
The DNA here is from genome assembly GCF_009299505.1 of Bifidobacterium ramosum. Classification (GTDB taxonomy): domain Bacteria; phylum Actinomycetota; class Actinomycetes; order Actinomycetales; family Bifidobacteriaceae; genus Bifidobacterium; species Bifidobacterium ramosum. The sequence goes on from NZ_WBSM01000002.1 coordinate 291,982, forward strand.
GTGCCGCGTCTCGTCCCACTTGCCGAGCACGCCCTTCGGAATCGCCATCGTCGCGGAATCGTCCATCTGCCGCGAGGTCGGCGTCTGATACACCTGTTCGGTCAGATGGCGCAGCTCCTCGTCGATCGGCACGCGCGCCGTCGAGCCCTTGGCCGCGCGCGGGATATGCTCGGTGACCGGGCGCACCACGTGCGCGCCGAACGCCTCCGCGCCCTCCACGACCTTCGACTTCTTCACCGTATCCGGATCGTACAGCAGCGGCGAATCGACCAGCTCGTACCGCTTCGTATACACCTTAAAGATCGCCTGCAGACTCGCCGTGATCGGCAGCGCGAGGAACGCGCCGAGCGCGCCGAACACCGAACCGAACACGAGCACCGCGAGAAACGCGATCGCCGGATTGAGATCCATCGTGCGCTGCGAGATCTTCGGCGACAGGATCAGGTTCTCGAACTGCTGGTAGACCGTGATGAACACGAGCACGCCCACCGCATACAGCACGCCGTTCGACCCCCAGGCGAACACGACCGGCAGCGCGCCGCCGATATACGTGCCGACCGTCGGGATGAACTGCGAGACGATGCCGCAGAACAGCGCGAGCGGCAGCCAGTACGGCACGTGGATGATCTCGAGGAAGATCGCCGTGCACGTCGCGTTGATGAGCGCGAGAATCGAACGGGAGAACAGGAAGCCGGAGATCTGGTCCTGCACGATCGTCCACGCGAGCAGGAACCGGCGCTGCTGGCTGCCGCCGAGCCACTGGCACAGGCTGCGGCGCATCTTCGGGCCGGCCGCGGAAATGTAGTACGTGACCATGATCACGGTCATCAGGTCAAGCAGCGCGCCGAACAGCCCCATCGTGGTGCTCACGGCCTGGCCGGCGAAGTTCGCCACCCACGACGTCTGCAGGTTCTTGAAGATCTCGCCGCCGAGCGTGTCGATCTCGGGCATCTTGAACGACGAGTAGCGGTTCACCAGTTCGACGATCTGGTCGTACAACGTCGGCAGTCCCTTGACCATCGAGATCACCTGCTGCACGAACATCGAGCCGAACAGCGCGAACAACGCGCAGATGATCACCGCGAGCCCGATCAGACTCACCGCGGACGCGACGCCGCGCTTCCAGCCGTGACGGATCATGATGAGCACCATCGGCTCGATCGCGAGCGCGATGAACACGGAGATCACGAGATCAAGCACGATGTAGTCGATCTTCGCCCACGAATTCCATACGAAATACGCGAGGAACACCGCGATTACCGCGTACAGCAGACCCCGGCCCCACCAATCCGGCGGCCTGCGCGAGTCGCCCTTCGCCGGAAACACCGACGCGAAATCGATTCTCTGATCATCCTGTCCAGTCATGGCTCCCTATTCTAACGACGGGCGGTCATTTCGGGCGGTCGCCGCGATGGGCTTGCCGGCGATGTCGTTCGTGCGGATGATGCGGCTGTTCGCGTGCGGTTTGTATGCTGAAGACATGCTGAATGTTTCGATCGTCATCCCCGCGTGGAACGAAGCCGAGCGTATCGCCGACTGCTTGCTCAACACGATTCGGCAGACCGTGATGCCGTACGAGGTGATCGTCGTCGACAACCGGTCGACCGACGACACGTGCGCGATCGTGGAACGGTTCATGAAGGAACATCCCGAAGCGCCGATCAAGCTGCTGCACCAGAACGACGAGCAGGGGTTGATCCCGACGCGCAACTTCGGCCTGAACGCCGCCACCGGCGACGTGCTCGGCCGGTTCGACGCGGACTGCATGATCAAGCCCGACTGGGTGGAGGTCGTCTCGGGCATCTTCACCGAGGACCCGGAGGCGATGGGCGCGACCGGGCCGGTGATGTACTACGACATGCCGTCGCGGCATTTCGGACTGAAAAGCGACAATTCGATCCGCAAGCGCATCTACCGGGCCGACGGCGGGCAGCCGCTGCTGTTCGGGTCGAACATGGCCGTGCGGGCGAGCGCGTGGCGGCAGATCGCGGGCGAGGTGTGCCGCGACAAGTCCGACGTGATGCACGAGGACATCGACCTGTCGCTGCACCTGATCGGCAAGGGCCTGAAGACCGTGTACTCGCCGCGCATGATCGCCGGCATGAGCGCGCGGCGCATGGACACATCGCTGCCGAGCTTCCTCAACTACATGCGCCGGTTCCGCAACACGTTCGACGCGCACCCGCAGCACTGGCGCAAGCACAAGCCGGAGATCCTGTTCACCGCCATGTATCCGGCGATGCACCTGTTCTACCCGGTGTGGCAGAAGGTGCTCACCACGGCGGACATCAACCCGGCCGAGGCGGCGTGGATCAACGAGCAGATGAAAATCGCCGAGAAGCAGGGGCACGAGCTTTACGACGAGACTCCCACCGACGAGGAGTACGACGAGAAGCACGAGTAGGGTGCCGTGCCGTCTCGTTCCTTCCTTTCTCTACGTTCCTTCCTCCCTCTAATGGACATGCACCTTCCTTAACGGACATACGGCCGATCCGGGTGGTCGGATCGGCCGTATGTCCGTTGCGGGGCGCAAGAAATTCGGGGAATGAGCCCACTCGTCCCGAAAAAGTTGCACTGAGTCATCGTCAGCGCAAGAAATTCGGGAGATTAGGGCTGGTTTCCCGAAATAGTTGCGTTGACGATGGCTCAGTGCGGCTTTTTCGGGACGAGTGGGTTGTTTTCCCGAATTTCCCGCGCTGGCGGGTGGGGTGTGGTTGTGTACGATGTTGAATGGCCGTGGCCTGTTCCGTGGTGTCTTTTCGGCGTATTGGGCTGGCTTCTTCGACGGACATCCAGCCGATCTACCCGCTCAAATCGGCTGGATGTCCGTTGTGGGGGAAGGGATGACTGGTAGAGTGGGGGTATGAGTTTGGACAATATGCAGGGGAATGTTGGATTTTCGCAACCGGACGATACGTCGCAGCCGACGATGTCGCAGTCCCCATTGCCGCCGCAACCGGTGCCGCCGAATCCGTCAGCGGCCGTGTCCATCCGCGGCCTGTACAAACGCTTCGACGACAAGATCGCCGTCAACGGTCTGTCCCTCGACATTCCGGTCGGCTCGTTCTACGGCCTCGTCGGCCCGAACGGCGCCGGCAAGACCACCACGCTCAACATGGTCACCGGTCTGCTCACGCCCGACGCAGGCCTTACGCTCATCCTCGGCCATGACGTGTGGCGCGATGTGAACACGGCCAAACGCATGATCGGCGTGATGCCGCAGCCCGACCAGATCTTCGACCGTCTCACCGGCATGCAGTTGCTCGTCTATTCCGGCATGCTGTGCGGCATGCCCCGCGCGGAATCGATCGCCCGCGCGAACGACCTGCTCGCCGCGTTCGATCTCACCCAGGCCGCGAACACGATGGTCGCCGATTATTCGGCCGGCATGACCAAGAAGATCTGCCTCGCCTCCGCGATGATCCACAGCCCGCGCATCCTGGTGCTCGACGAGCCGTTCGAATCGGTCGATCCGGTGTCCAGTGCGAATCTCAAGGACATCCTCATCGAATACGCGAAGACCGGCGGCACGGTGATCATCTCGTCGCACGTGATGGCGTTGGTGGAGCGTATGTGCACGCATGTGGCCGTGGTCAACAACGGTCAGGTGTGCGCGGCCGGCACCGTCGACGAGGTCGCGGCCGGCGAGGATCTGGAGGACCGGTTCCTGCAGTTGGTCGGCGGCCGCCATGAGGCCGCGCATCTGAGCTGGCTCGACGGTGGCGCGGAGGGATCCGACGGGCTGAACGGCCCCACCGACGCAGGAGTCGTACGATGACCGCCGCCCTCACCCTCGTCCGCATGCGTTGGGCGCTCACGTGGGCCACGCTGCGCAAATCCGTCTGGCAGACCGTCGGCTACGCGATCGCCCTGGTCTTCGCGGTCGGCACGGTCATCGGCGTCGCCGCGCTCGCATGGCTGGTCGGCACCCTCCCGCCGTTCGTGCCGCCCGAAGCCCCGGGCCTTCCACCGGTCAACCTCCTCGGCCCGCATGGCGTCATCAATACCGTCGTCGTCCTGTTCGGCGCGTTCCTCACGCTGGCGGTCGGCCTGTTCCAGATCATGCTGCTCGGCGAAGGCTCTACGATGAGCCCGCGCAAGTTCGCGCTCTACGGCATCCCCGACCGCGAGCTTCAGTTCGGCCTGCTCCTGTCCGGTCTGACCGGCATCCCCGCGATCACCGGCGTGCTCTCGCTCCTGTGTTGGTCGCTCGCCTATCGTGCGATGGGGCCGGCCGTGGTCGTCACGGCGGTCGTTGCCGCGCCGCTCGCCGTCGTCACCATGATGAGCGTGTCGAAGATGCTGCTGTCGTTGTCGACCACGCTGGTCACGTCGCGACGAGGCCAGGGTGTCTTCTATATCATCGTCGTCCTGCTGTTCGTCGGCGTCATGCAGGTGCCGAACATCCTCGTCAATTCCGGTGTGGCGGAGGGACTCGACGTTGCAGGCATCGCGCTGATCGCCGCGGCCGTGGCATGGACGCCGTTCGGCGCGGCGTTTCAGCTGCCGTACGACGCGCTGCTCGGCGACTGGCCGGCGTTGCTCGCCCGCGTCGCGATCCTCGCGGTCGCGTGGATGCTGTGCTTCATGGTGTGCACGTGGTGTCTGCGCCGCGAGCGTCTTGTGGCCGGCAAGTCGTCCGAGGCCGTGAAGGCCAAGGGCATCGGTGCATTCGGCTGGATGCCCGATTCGCCGTCCGGCGCGGTGTCGGCCCGGCTGCTGACCTACCTGAGACGTGACCCTCGCCAGCTCATGATGTTCATCATGCCGGTGTTCTTCATCATCATCTTCTCGCTGCAGGCACACGGCGAAAGCGGCATGGTCTGGCAGTCGTTGATCTGGGCAGGATGGATCTTCGCGATCGCCGAAAGCAACGGCCTGGCCTACGACGGCCGTGGATTCACCATGCAGGTGATCGCCGGCGTATCGGGATTCACCGACCGCATCGGCCGCGTGCGCGTGTACGCCGCGATCATCGTCGCCTACGAACTGCTCATGTTCGTCGCAGTTGCGATCATCACCGGCGACTGGACACGGCCGGGCGGGTTGCTGTTCGGCGCGACGTTCGCGGCCGTCGGCATCGGCATGGGCCTGAGCGGACTCGGATTGGCCGAGATCACGTCGTGCGTGCTCATGTATCCGGTCGCGTCGATGGACAAGCCGTTCTCCTCGCCGCAGGGCCGTATGGTCGCACAGGGGTTCTTCCCGCTCGCGTATCTGATCGGCAGCTTCGTCGCCATGCTGCCGACCGGCATCGTCACGATCGTGATGATCGCCGTCTTTCCGATCGAATTCGGGATGATTTACTGGCTGCTGATTCCGGTCGCGCTCGCGAACGGCGCTGGTGCGCTCGCGTTGGGTTCGTGGCTCGGCGGTAAGCTGTTAGATGCGCGAATGCTGTCGGTGGTGCGTACGCTGGATTCGTTCGCGTCGTTGCAGCAGTGACGGCGGCGGACGCGGTGTGGTTCCCTCGGTCGGCTGCGCTGACAGCTCCCCTTGGAATAGGGGAGTCGGATGCTCGGTGGTGATCTGCATAGGATCAGGTGGCTGATGTCTTCTCCTAGGAGGAGACGTCAGCGCTACCGTTAAGTCGAAACACAACAGGATATGGAGGCATGATGGGCGGGCGGATACGGCATCGGCGTGCGATCGTGGTCGCGGCGTCCGCGGTGACGACCGTCGCGCTGTTCGTCGGCTATCTGATCGCCGACGTCATGGACGTCGCGCCCGGCGTGCTTACCATGCGGCAGGTCACGCGTCGCACGATCCCCGACGCTCCGACCGCGCGCGCCGCCGGTACGATCGCGAGCGACGTCGATCTCGGCAAGGCCATCGACGCGTCCGCCGCACGGCAGCTCATCGACGAGTTCGCCAAAACCGACGGCGTCGGCTCCGACTATTCCGTTGCGATCGCCGCCGCTGACGGCACCATCGTCGCGCAGCACGCCGCGACCACGCCGCGCGAACCCGCATCCACTCTGAAAACGTTGACGGCCCTCGCCGCATCCGCCACGCTCGACATGGGATCCACACTCGCCACGAACGTCTACCTGACCGACGTGACGGACGGCCACGGCACGCTGATCCTGCAAGGCAACGGCGACATGCTGCTGTCCGCCGGCGACAGCGACCCCGATCACGTCAACGGCCGCGCCGGACTCGGCACGCTCGCCGCCCGTACGGCGAAGGCCCTGCACCAGCGGGGCGTCGACTCGGTGACCCTGATGGTCGACGACAGTCTGTTCGGTGCCGACCGCTACCCGGACGACATCGCCGAAAACAACGGCGACAACCTGTACTACACGGGCGTGAGCTCCATGGCCGTCGACGGCGGCCGGCAATGGGACGGCGCCGCGCCCGAGAACCCCGACGTCTTCAGCGCGTACCCCGAACTCAGCCAGACCACGGCCGCCGACGCCGCCTCGGTGTTCGCCGAACGGCTCACCGAGGAAGGCGTCGCCGTCGCCAACGCGGACTCCATCGACGTATCCGCGAAGGAACCGGCCACGGCGATCGACGGCCGCACACCGATCGCCGCCGTGCGTTCCGCCACGCTCGCCGAGATCCTCGCCTTCGCGCTGCGCCACTCCGACAACACGCTCGCCGAGGAATTCGGGCGGCTCACCGCGCTCGCCACCGGCGACGACAACACGCCGGCCGGTGCGACCGCCGCCGTGCGCGCTGCGCTCAAACGCCTCGGCATCGACACCGACGGCCTGACCATGGCCGACTGCTCCGGCCTGTCGCCGGGCTCGCGCGTGAGTGTCGCCACGCTCGTGGCCGTGCAGGCGCACAATCTCACCGCATCCGGCGGGGCAGCCGCGGCCGAAGGCCTGTCGATCCCCGGACTCGTCGGCACCGCGCTCAACCGGGCGGTCAGCGCCGACACCGTCGGCCTGCTGCGCGTCAAAACCGGCAGCCTCGGCGAGGTCACGTCCATGGCCGGCAACGTGTCGCGTCTGCACGGCGGCGTGCTCGCGTTCGCGGTGATCGTCAACAAGCCGGACGACTGGGCGGCGGCGCGCGACGCCATCGACGTGTTCGCCGACGGGCTGGCGCGACTGTAGCCGGCGGGAATGTCATAGGAATGTCATGGTGTATTCGAAACGACTGAAGGCCGGCGTCGGCGCGGTGCGGTCGGCGCTGCTCGGCATCGGGCTCGACCGGCAGGACGACCGGTTCGCCGAGCACGGCGACCATGAGACGGCGGCGGACGCGCCGCTCGTGCTCGTCGCCTGTTCGGGCGGTCGCGATTCGATGGCGCTGGCCGCATTGGCCGGCACGGTGTGCCCGACGCTCGGCGTGCGCTGCGGTGCGGTGATCGTCGATCACGGTATGCAGGACGGCTCGGCCGACGTGGCCCGCGCCGCCGCCGCGCGATGCCGCGCGCTCGACTTGGATCCGGTGACCGTGCGACGGGTCGCCGTCGCCGACGACGGCAGGGGAGCGGAGGCCGCCGCGCGCGACGCCCGGTACGCGGCGCTGTGCGACGCGGCGCGTGGGACGGGCGCGACGGCCGTGCTGCTCGCGCACACCCGCGACGACCAGGCCGAAACCGTGCTGCTCGGACTGCTGCGATCCGCCGGCGTCGATGCGCTCGCCGGCATGCCGGCGACATTCCTGCGCGACGGCGTGCGCTTCGCCCGGCCGCTGCTGGACCTGACCCGCGACGACACCACCGGCGTCTGTGAGGACCTCGGGCTGGTCTGGTGGGACGATCCGACCAACGGCGACGGCGATCATGCCGCGGCAGTGTCGTCGCTGCCGCTGCGGTCGCGGATTCGCCACGAGCTGATTCCGTTCATGGCGCAATTCACCGGCGGCGACATCACGACCCATCTGGCCGACGGCGCGCGGCTCATGCAACGCGACAAGGACTACCTCGACCGGCAGGCCGACACGGCGGCGGCCTCGGCAAGACTCGACCCGAACGGCGACATGCTGCGGCTGTCGGCCACCGCATTGGCCGGGCACCACGCCGCCATCCGTCTGCGTGTCATCGCCCACGCGCTTGCCGGCGCGGACATCGCGGCCACGGCCAAACAGGTCGAGGCGATCGACCGCCTCGCCGTCGACTGGCATGGTCAGGGACCTGTGAGTCTTCCCAGAGGATATTCAGCTTTTCGCCAGAAACACGTCATTCGTGTGTGCCAAGATGGTGGGCATGCGAATCGCCGACGTTCAGAATGATATCGACCACGAGCTGGTCAGCAAAGAACAGATAGACAGCAAGATCCACGAGATCGCGGCCCAGGTGAGCGAGGAGTACCGCGGCAAGGACCTGCTGCTCGTCGCCGTGCTCAAGGGCGCGGTGAACACGCTCGCCGCGTTCTCGCAGGCATTGAGCATCCCCGTCCAGCTCGACTTCATGAGCCTGTCCAGCTACGGTTCGGGCACCGAGTCGAGCGGTACCGTGACGATCCGGCAGGATCTGTCCACCGATGTTCGCGGCCGGCACATTCTGATCGTCGAGGATATCATCGACTCCGGGCGCACGCTCGCATGGCTCGTCGACGAACTCAAGCGGCGCGGCGCGGCGTCCGTCGAGATCTTCGCGCTGCTCGAGAAGCCGGCGCGGCGCGAGGTCGACGTCGACGTGAAATACCGCGGCTATGAGATTCCCGACGAATTCGTCGTCGGATTCGGTCTCGACTACGACGAGCGCTACCGCAACCTCGATTCGATCGCGGTGCTCAAGCCCGAAGTCTACCAAGGAGTGAACGCATGAGTTATCCCCAGGGGCCTCAACAGGGACCGGGCAACAATAATCCGTTCGGCAACCCGTTCAACCGCAACGGCAACAACGGCAATGGCAACAACGGCGGCAAGAAGCCGTTCTGGCAGTCGCCGTGGCTGTGGGGCGTGCTGCTCGTCGTGCTCGCCGTCGTCTCGTTCCAGATCTTCGCCGGCACCGGCTCCCAGACCATCGACACGAAGGACGGCATCTCGCTGCTGCAGTCCGGCGAGATCAAGTACGCCGAGATCGTCGACAACACGCAGCAGGTCAAGCTGCAGCTGAACAGCGACTTCACCAAGCGCGACCCCGACACCGGCCGCACGCGCAACTACGGCAAGAACGTCCAGTTCTACTACGCGTACGCGCAGAGCGCGCAGGTCGTCCAGCTCATCAACAAGGCGAACCCGACGAACGGCTGGACCACCAGCATGCAGCAGAGCGGCATCATCAGCTATCTGCTCAACATGCTGTTCCCGATCGTGCTGCTCGTGGCCCTGTGGTGGCTGCTCATGCGTAACATGGGCGGCGCCGGCGGCATGCTCGGCATGGGCGGCAAGAAGAACAACGGCAAGCTGCTCGACGGCCAGACCCCGACCACCAAGTTCGCCGACGTGGCCGGTGAGGACTCGGCCGTGCAGGAGGTCGAGGAGATCAAGGACTTCCTCAAGGACCCGTCCAAGTACAAGGCGCTCGGCGCGCGCATCCCGCGCGGCGTGCTGCTGTACGGCCCTCCGGGCACCGGCAAGACGCTGCTCGCGCGCGCCATCGCCGGCGAGGCGGGCGTGCCGTTCTACTCGATGGCCGGCTCCGACTTCGTCGAGATGTTCGTCGGCCTCGGTGCCTCCCGCGTGCGTGACCTGTTCGACGAGGCGAAGAAGAACGCTCCCGCGATCATCTTCATCGACGAGATCGACGCCGTCGGTCGCAAGCGTGGCTCCGGCATGTCCGGCGGCCACGACGAGCGCGAACAGACGCTGAACCAGCTGCTCGTCGAGATGGACGGCTTCGACAACGACACCAACCTCATCATCATCGCCGCGACCAACCGTCCCGACGTGCTCGACCCCGCGCTGCTGCGCCCGGGCCGTTTCGACCGTCAGGTCGCCGTCGAGGCCCCGGACCTCGAAGGCCGCGAGGCGATCCTCAAGGTGCACGCCAAGGGCAAGCCGTTCGTGCCGGACGTCGATCTGCACATGGTCGCCGTGCGCACGCCGGGCTTCACCGGCGCCGATCTGGCCAACGTGCTCAACGAGGCTGCGCTGCTGTGCGCCCGCGCCGGCGCTCAGCTCATCGACAACCGCGCCATCGACGAGGCCATCGACCGCGTGCAGGCCGGTCCGAAGCGCCGCACCAAGGGCATGGCGCTCGACGAGCTGCGCAACACCGCGTACCACGAAGGCGGCCACGCGCTCGTCGCCGCCGCGCTGCACAACACCGACCCGGTCACCAAGGTCACGATCCTGCCGCGAGGCCGCGCGCTCGGCTACACGGCCGTCATGCCGACCTCCGACCGTTACTCGCAGACCCGCAACCAGCTGCTCGACCAGATGGCGTACGCGATGGGCGGCCGCACCGCCGAAGAGATCGTATTCCACGACCCGACCACCGGCGCGTCCAACGACATCGAGAAGGCCACGGCCATCGCCCGCACGATGGTGCTCGAATACGGCTTCTCGAAGCGTCTCGGCGCGATCAAGTGGGGCAGCGAGGACACCAACGGCGCGGACTACGACGCGCTCGCCCCGCACAAGTACTCCGATCAGACCGCCGAGATCATCGACGACGAGGTGCTCAAGCTGGTGGAGACCGCGCACAACGAGGCGTGGACCATCATCAACGAGAACCGCGACGTGCTCGACGAACTCGTGCGCCAGCTGCTTGTCAAGGAAACGCTGAACGAGAAGGAGCTGGCCGCGATCTTCGCGAACATCCGCAAGGCGCCGGAACGTCCGGTGTGGCTGTCGAACGATCGTCGGCCGGACTCCGACCAGCCTCCGGTCGAAATCCCCGAGTCGCTCAAGCGTTCGGTCGGCATGCAGCCCGGCGAGTGAGCGGACCGCCCGGCGGATCGACGGAACATGAATGATGGAAGTTGCGGCGTGCTGCATCGACGGCACGCCGCAACTTGTATGTAGAGGAGAAGACATGACGACGTATGACGAAGAGGGCGTGAAGCAGGCCGTGCGGCTGTTCCTGCGGTCGATCGGCGAGGATCCCGACCGCGAGGGGCTGCTCGAGACGCCCGACCGCATCGCGCGGGCCTGCCGTGAGATCTTCGCGGGGTTGGGCAAAAGCCCACAGGAGGTGCTCGCCAAGCGCTTCCCGGTCCAGACCGACGAGATGGTGCTCGTGCGCGACATCGAACTGTTTTCGGTGTGCGAACATCACCTGCTGCCGTTCCACGGCGTCGCGCACGTGGGCTACATCCCATCCAACGGCCAGGTCGTGGGGCTGAGCAAGCTGGCTCGGCTCGTGGAACTGTACGCGCGCCGGCCGCAGGTGCAGGAGCGCATCACCCAGCAGGTGGCCGACGCGCTCATGGACTATGCGGACGCGAAGGGCGTGATCGTCGTGACCGAATGCGAGCACATGTGCATGGCGATGCGCGGCGTGAACAAGCCGGCTTCGCGCACCGTGACCTCGGCCGTGCGTGGCGTGATGCGCAACCCCGCCACGCGCGCCGAGGCCATGAGCCTGATCATGGCCCAGCACTGATGTATCAAGGCATATGTATCGAGGCATGTCGATTCGGAAGGGGATATGACCTATGACTGATCTGAGAGTCTTGCATGATACCGACCGCACGCTCGTGATGGGCGTGCTCAACATCACCGAGGACTCGTTCTCGGACGGCGGGCTGTGGCTCGACCCGGCCAAGGCACGCGAGCACGGCCTCGCGATGCTCGACGCCGGCGCCGACATCATCGACATCGGTGCAGAATCCACGCGGCCCGGAGCCAAACGCGTGTCCGAAGCCGACGAGCTGAACCGCGTCACCGGCGCGGTCAAGGCGCTGCTCGGCGGCGAACTCGGCCATCACGACGCGATCCTGTCGATCGACACGACCCGCGCGCTCGTCGCCGCGGCCGCGCTCGAGGACGGCGCGCAGATCATCAACGACGTCTCCGGCGGTACGCTCGACAAGGAGCTGCCGCACGTCGTCGCCGACCACGACTGCCTGTACATCGTGCAGCACTGGCGTGGCTGGCTCGCCGGCGCCAAAGGCGCGACGCCCGACGCCGACACCTCGCACTACGAGCACGGCGTGTTGAAGGACGTCAAGGACGAGCTCATGCGTCAGGTCGATGCGGTGCTCGAGGCCGGCGTCAAGCCCGAGCGCATCGTCATCGATCCTGGTCTGGGCTTCTCCAAGCCCGGCATCGAGCATAACTTGCCGCTGCTGGCCGGTATTCAGGCGTTCGAGGACACCGGCTATCCGGTGCTGATCGGCGCGTCGCGCAAGCGGTTCGTGTCGGCGGTATTGGCCGAGGCCGGATTCGCCGAGCCGACCATGGACGACCGCGACAACGCGACCGCCGCGATCTCGGCCCTGAGCGCCGAACACGGGGTATGGGCCGTGCGCGTGCACGACGTGGCCCGCAGCCGCGCCGCCGTCGCCGTCGGCCTCGAGTGGCGCGCGGCACTGGCGTAAAACGGCGGAGGCCGGTGGCTTCCCCATACGGAGAGACCGGGAACATGGCAATGACAAGGAGCCTGATGATGGACACGATACGACTCACCGGTGTGCGAGCCGAGGGCACGCACGGCGTACTCGACTTCGAACACGAACAGCCCCAGCCATTCGTCGTGGACGTGACGCTGCACGTCGACCTGACGCGCGCCGGCCACACCGACGATCTCGACGACACCGTCAACTACGGGCTGGTCGCCGAACGCATCGCCGCCATCATCCAAGGCCCCCACGTCGATCTCATCGAACGGCTCGCCGCGCGCATCGCCGACGCGATCCTCACCGAACATCCACTCGTCGTCGCCGTCGACGTCACCGTGCACAAGCCGCAGGCGCCGATCACCGTACCGTTCGCCGACGTGGCCGTTACGATCAACCGCAGCCGCGACGACGCCGACCACGGCATGGTCGCCGGCCGTAACGATGCCGAGGAAGCCTCCATCGCGGACATCGCCGGCGCCACGGACGCCGACGACACCCGGCCGATCGCGAAACCCGCCGCCACCGCAGCCGTCCCCTCCGACACATCGGCATCCGTTCATCACGCCGTCGTCGCGCTCGGCGGCAACATCGGCGACGTGGCCGCCACGCTGCGCGCCGCCGTCGCCGCACTCGACGGCCTCGCCGGCACGCAGGTCACCGGCGTCTCCCCGCTGTACCGCACCGCCGCATGGGGCATGGCCGACGACACCCCGGATTTCCTCAACGCCGTCGTCGAACTCGACACCACGCTGCCGGCCGCCGACCTGCTCGCCGGACTGCAGACCATCGAAACCGCGCACGGCCGCACCCGCGAATCCCACTGGTCATCGCGCACGCTCGACCTCGACATCATCGACTACGACGGCATCGTCAGCAACGATCCGGAGCTCACGCTGCCGCATCCGCGCGCATGGCAGCGGGCGTTCGTGCTCGCGCCGTGGCATGCGCTCGACCCGAAGGCCATGCTCGGCGGACGGCATGGCGGCGCGGTCGCCGATCTGCTCGCCATCGCGGCCGACCGCAACGACGTGCGTCGCGTGGCCGATGATTGGATGACCGGTGCGGCCGGACGACGTGCGGCCAGCGCGATCGACACGGCTGGTGCGGTTACCGTGACTGACGGTGCTGAGACATCGCGCGACGGTGCGATGGATACGTCGGCGACGTCGGCATCAGCGGCTGCGAGCGAATCCGCGTCGCGTGGCCGTCACGCATCGTCGACGTCGGAGCACACGGCCACGGCGGCCCCCGCGTTCCGCACTGCGATCATCTCCATGGACAGCACGTCGACCGACGCCGAACAGCGGTTCCGCGCCGCGATCGTCGCCCTCGACGGCATCCCGGGCAATCAGGTCGACGGCATCTCGCCGCTCTACCACGTGAGCAATCTCGACGGGCCGGACGCGATGGCCGCGGTCGTGCAGCTGACCACGAAGCACGACGCGCGGTCGCTCATCGCCATGCTTGGCAGCATCGAAACGTCGGTGGGCGGCGCGCTCGACCTTGATCTGGTCGATATGGCCGGCGTGACCGTGGACGAGCCCGACTGCCGTGTACCATGGCCGAGCGCGCGCAGCCATGCGGCCGTGCTCGCCCCGTGGATGGACATGGATCCGGATGCCCGGCTTGGCGGCGAACCGGTGTCGTTCCTGCTCGCGATGGCGCCCGACGTCGGGCGTGTGGGGCAGCTGTCGGACAACTGGATCATCGGAGGGACGCTATGAAGGCGCGCAGAACACCGTGGTGGTACTACCTCGTGGCGTTGGTGCTCGGAACGGTCGGCGGCATGCTGCTCGCCAAATACGACGAGGTCACCGGACTGGCGCTGCTCGGCGTGCCGTGGTTCGTGTCCGCGCTGCTGCTGCTTATCGGCGTGAGCGTGCTCGTGATGGCCGTGCAGGTGCACCAGTACGCCACCACGGATCCGCGCAAGCGTGCCGGCATGAAACCGCTCGACCCGCAGAAGGCCGTGTCCACGCTGGTGCTCGCCAAGGCGTTGGGACTGGTCGGCGCGGGCTTGACCGGCTGGTACGGCGGGCAGATCCTGCTGAGTATGGCGCATATGGAGGCCGCGTATTACGAGCAGGCGGTCATCGAATGCGGGATCGCGTGCGCGGTGTGCGTGGTCGACATGGTCATCGGCATCGTGGGGGAGTGGCTGTGCCAGCTGCCGCCGATGGATGGACCGGAAAGCGCGAAGGCGAAGGAGGCGCAACGGCAGCGCAACATCGCGCCCGCCGCCGCCAAAACCCGGCACTAGCTCTTTCCTCTAACGGACATACAGCCGATTTCGGTGGGTGAATCGGCTGTATGTCCGTTGAAGAAAAGGGCGATTGCGGGGAAGAGCCGGTGAGTGTAGCATTCCCGTATTCTTAACGGACATCCAGCCGATTTTGGTACGGGAATCGGCTGGATGTACGTTAAGAAGGAAAGGAGCTCGCGTATGAAGAGGAGTTCGGCTGAAAGCCGGACTCAGTCGACGGGGTCGCGCTGATCGGCTTCGTCGACCGGCGGCTTGGGCTGCGGGACGCGGATCATCGCCTCCTGCGCGATCGCGGCGACCAGCTCGCCGTCCTGCGAGTACACCTTCGCCACGCCCAGACCGCGGCCATGCGCGGCGGTCGGTGTGTCCTGCACATACAGATGCCACTGGTTGATGTCCACGTCGCGATACCACCACATCGAATGATCCAGCGACGCGTACGAGATTCCCGGCGTCGCGATACTCAGACCCGCGCGGCGCAGCACCGGCTCCATCATCACCTGATCGCAGCCGAGCGCGAGCATCGCCCGGTGCATCACCTGCGGCACGTCCACCGTGCCGTCCGCCTTCATCCACACCATCTGCGCGCCGGAATCATGCTTCGCGCTCTCGCGATCCGCGCCGAGCATGATCGTCGGCGTGACGTGACGGATGTCGAACGGCGACTTCTTCGCATAGAACTTCGCGAACGGCGACATGTCGGCGTACGGGGTCATGAGTTCCTTCGCACTGGTGAGCGACTCGGGGTCGGGCACGTCGTCGGGCATCGGATCGGCGAACTCGACGCCGGTCTGGCCGCTCTGCTGGAAGCTCGCGATCGCGGTGAGGATCGGCCCCTGCGACTGCGTGACGTTCACGCGGCGCGCCGAGAACGAGCGCCCGTCGCGCAGCGTCTCCACGTCGAACAGCAGATCCTGCCGGATGTCGCCCGCCGAGATGAAGTACCCGTGGATCGAGTTCGGCAGCCGCGCCGGGTCGACGGTTTTCGACGCGGCGACCAGCGACTGGGCGATCACCTGGCCGCCGTAGACGCGTCCGGTCGGGAAGTACAGGCTTTCACCGTTGATGTATGCGTGGCCGCGGTATGCGGAAGGTTCCCCCAACCGCAGCACCTTCACCAGATGGTCCAATGGTGTAAGCGTGTCCGACGTCATCGTTGCAGCTCCTCAATGTATGTCGTTCGGTTATGTACGGTGATGCGATGCAGTCTATCCGGTGCAGGTAAAGGCGACAAGCCGTTTTGTAACGAGCGTAAGTCGCGCGTAAGTCCCACGTGAACGTCCGGTGACGTTATCCTCCAACAGACATACAGCCGATTTCGATAGGCAAATCGGCTGTATGTCCGTTGGAGGAGAAGGGTTGTTTTGGGGGAGGGGATGAGACGAGAGGACGGAAGATGACGGTTGTCGGGCGTTGGTCCTTCTCCCGCCTCTCTTCTCCAACGGACATACAGCCGATACGTTCGCATAGCCGGCTGGATGTCCGTTGAGGGGAAGGGCGTGGAATGGTACGGAAGGGAAGACGGAAGGGCGCAATCGTGAAAATCTTGGGCCGTATCGTGCGGCCGTCGCGTGGTTGTCAGGAACGGTGTGGACAATAAGGAAGATATGCCCGGACGGCGTCGCCGCACGGATGGCTCACGTCAGCATCCGTCGACGGTACGGCCGACAGTGACCAACCATCGTGAAGTGCAGGTTTATGACGAACGACAACACCCAGCCATCGGCGAACGACGAGATCGAGGAGCTCGAGATCGCACGCAAGGACGTCCGCTCGCGCGGTCCGTTCCGCTTCGGCCGCGCCCGGACGACGATCGACGCGACAGCCGACGCAACGACGGACGCGACCGATTCCATTGACGATACCGACGCCGACGCTGCCGACGACGAGGAGACGGCCGCCGATCGCGACGAACGCCGCTGGTTCAAGTTCCGCAGCAAACCGTTCCCCGGCTGGCTGTACGCCGTGTTCTTCATCCTCTTCGACCTCGCCGCCGTGGCCGTCCTGCAGTGGGGCGTGTCGCAGAAAAGCACGCGCGTGAAGCTCTCCAGCCCCACCGTCGGCTGGGGATTCGTCACCAAGATGTGGACGGAGTTCAACTTCGTGCTCGTGCTCAACCTCATCCTGTGGGGCGCGATCTACCTGATCCTGCTCATGCTCGTCAACCGGTTCTGGATCGCCACGCCGATCTTCCTCGCGGCCGCGATCATCGTCGCCGTCATCGAACACTTCAAGGTGCAGATCCGCTACGAGGCCGTGCTGCCCAGCGACCTCAACTTCCTCAAGGCCGACAAAGGCAACCTGCTGAGCTTCATGCCGCCGGGGGCGCACTGGACCATCATCGCCGCCAGCGCGATCTTCGTCGGCATCGTGGTCATCTGCTATCTGCTGTACCGCATGGACGGCCGCAACGGACGGCTCATCCGCTTCGACAACCGCGGTCTGGGATTCACGGTGCGGCTGCTGCTCATCCTGCTGCCTGGCCTGTTCTTCACGCTGTACGCGATGCAGGTGAGCACCGTCGGCTCGTGGGCGAAGTCGTTCGCCACGGTGATGGGCGACAAACCGAGCATGTGGGACTCCGTCTACGATGCGCAGCGCAACGGCCCGCTCGTCTCGTTCACCCGCCAGCTCAACCCGCGCATCATGGAGAAGCCCGCGAACTACAGCGAGGAGACCCTGCAGGCGCTCGCCAAGAAGTACGCGGCCGAAGCCGACACGATCAACGAGAACCGGTCCGCGAACATGACCGACTCGACCGTGATCTACGTGCTCAGCGAATCGTTCTCCGACCCGTCGCGCGTACCCGGCCTCAAGGTCAACAAGGACTCCATCCCGAACATCCGCGCGATCAAAAGCGGCACCACGTCCGGCCTCATGCTGTCGTCCGGCTACGGCGGCGGCACCGCGAACCTCGAATACATGGGCCTGACCGGCATGAGCATGGCCAACTTCGACTCGTCCCTGACCAGCCCGTACCAGCAGCTCGTGCCGAGCGAGCACTGGACGCCCACCATCAACCAGATGTGGGGCGCGGCGAAGTTCTCCGAGGCGTTCCATCCGTACGAGTCGTCCATGTACTCGCGCGCGACGAACTACGAGAAGTTCGGATTCTCGCACTTCTACACGCTCACGGGCAAGGCCGACGGCAGCGACATCATCAAATACCAGGACAAGATCGACGAGTCGCCATACGTGTCCGACGCGGCGACGTACAAGAGCGCGCTCGAGGAGATCGCGAAGACCGACTCCAACCAGTTCATCCAGATCATCACCATGCAGAACCACATGCCGTACAACGAATGGTATGCGAACAACGACTTCACGGCCGAATCCACGGATCCGTCGCAGCCGTTGGAGAAGGACGAGACCGATTCGATCGAAACGTACCAGAAGGGCGCCAGCCTGACCGACGAGGCGACCGCGCAGTTCCTGGAGGAGCTGGACAAACTCGACAAGCCGATCACGGTCGTGTTCTACGGCGACCACCTGCCCGGCATCTACGAGACGGCCAGCGCCGACACGGACAACTCGCTCGCGCTGCATCTGACCGACTACTTCATCTGGTCGAACGAGGCGAGTGGATCGCAGGGCGTGCAGATCGACAACTCGGCGTACTCGTCGCCGAACTTCTTCGTGGCGCAGGCGGCCGAGCACATGGACGCGAAGGTGTCGCCGTACCTCGCGTTCCTGACCGAGATGCACGAGAAGATCTCCGCGATGGAGCCGCCGGTGGTCAATTCGATCCAGGGATGGGACCGGATTCCGGAAGGACAGAACATCTACCTCGACGCGGACGGCAAGCCGATGGCCGAGTCCGATTTCGACGAGGAGACCAAGCAGCTGCTGGAGGACTACCGGCTGATCCAGTACGACATCACGGCGGGGAAGAACTACCTGAAGAACAGCGGGTTCATGGATCTGCCGTAGCGTGCGGGCGTGTTCCGCGGGCACACGGCGGGGTGTTCCTGCCTTTTCTTAACGGACATACAGCCGATTCCATCGTTGAAAACGACTGTATGTCCGTCAAGAGGGGAGGATATGTCCGCCATGCCGGCGACGGGGGATACGAGGTCGCCGCACACCGTGTATCCTGAAACTCGGAGAACCCAAGTTTCTGGAGGCTGTCATGATAGAAACCAGTGATCTCGCCGCCGCGGCCGCCGCCGCGACCGTGCCGCACATCAAGCTCAACGACGGCAACGCCATCCCGCAGATCGGACTCGGCGTGCTGCGCATCGACGACGAAGGCGTCGTCCCGGTCGTCGAATCGGCGCTGGCCGCCGGATACCGTCATATCGACGGCGCGGCCGGCTACAACAACGAGGCCGGCGTGGGCCGCGCGCTCGCCGCGACCGGCTTCAACACCGGCGACCAGCGCAAGTCCTTGTGGCTCACCACCAAACTGCGCGACTCCGAACAGGGCTACGACTCCGCGCTCAAGGCGTTCGACAATTCGCTCAAGCTGCTGCAGGTCGACTACGTCGACATGTACATGATCCACTGGCCCACCCCGTTCAACTGGCGCAGCGGCGACACGTGGAAGGCGTTCGCCAAACTGCGCGAGGACGGCCGTGTCAGGACCCTCGGCGTGTGCAACTTCCTGCCCGAACACCTCGAACGGCTGCACGAGGAGACCGGCGAATGGCCGGCCGTCGACCAGATCGAACTGCACCCCACCTGGCAGCAGCGTGACGTCGTCGCTTTCTGCCAGGAGCACGGCATCGCCGTCGAAGCCTACTCGCCGATGGCCCGCGGCGCCGACCTCAACGCCGGCGACGGCACCATCGCGCGCATCGCCGCCGCGCATAACGTCACCCCCGCACAGGTGATCCTGCGCTGGCACATCGAAAACGGCACGATCATCATCCCCAAATCCGTGCACGCGGAACGCCAGAAGCAGAACCTCGACGTGTTCGGCTTCGCGCTCAGCCTCGAGGAGCACAAGGCCATCGACGCGCTCGATGGCCCGCAGCGTGCCGGCCACGATCCGATGACCTTCACCTATGCCTGACCGGTTCGACCGCCGCCGAAACCGCGGTGGCCGGCGGACGTCGTCACGCGGCGGCTACCGCGGCCGACGGGCTACGCACTTCCGCCGTCGCCGTTTCGACACCACCGGACCCGTCGAACGCATCCTCATCCTGCTGGTCATCGCCGCGGCGATCGGCATCACCGTCGGCATTGGCCTGCCCAAGGTCAGCCCGACCGTCGGGCAGATCACCGGCGAATACGCCGCCAGCGGCCCGGCGGCCGATGCACTCGCCACACTCGCCGTCGACGACCAGCCCGACAAATCCGGCTACGACCGCGACCTGTTCGGCTATCGTCAGACCGACGACGACGGCAACGGATGCGACGTACGCGACGACGTGCTCGCCCGCGACCTGACCGACGTGACCTACGTGTCCGCCGTCAGTTGCAAGGTCAAATCGGGTACGCTCGACGACCCGTACACCGGCCGGACCATCCACTTCATGCGCGGACGCACCACCAGCAGCGCCGTGCAGATCGACCACGTCGTCGCGCTCGAAAACGCGTGGCAGTCCGGCGCGCGCGACTGGGACACCGCGAAACGCTACCGGTTCGGCAACGACCTCGACAACCTGCTCGCCGTCGACGGACCGGCCAACCAGGAGAAGGGTTCGGCGTCCGCCGCCTATTGGCTGCCCACGAACGGCGACTACCGCTGCGCGTACGTGGCGCGGCAAATCGGCATCAAGACCAAGTACCGGCTCACCGTCACCACCGCCGAACGGCGCGCCATGCAGTCGGTGCTGCGCGCCTGCCCGAACCAGCAGTTGCCGTAGGCGGACGTGGTGGCGTCGTGCGGTCCGTGCGGTCCGTGCGATGAACGACTTCCGCGTGGCGGAAAACGCTCACTGAGCGTCCCCTCAGCGAGCGAAAACCGCCACTACTGATATCGCGTGGCGGAAAACGCTCGATCAGAGTTCTCTGAGCGAGCGAAAACCGCCATGAGCATGCGCTTGTAACATGCCGGCGCTATAACGGTGCGCGGTATGGAAGAGAATAACGTTAACGACAAATATCAGACCACCATGTCGACGGCCGACCAACCGGCCGCCGAACTCGACATCGAACGCACCCGCGCCGCACAGGCGCAGGCGCTCCAAAACCCGCACAACGGCCACCAACGCGAGCATCACGGCCACGCGCTCGCCGGCATCCTCGGCCCGGCGTTCGTCGCCGCCGTCGCCTACGTCGACCCGGGCAACGTCGCCGCGAACATCACCTCCGGCGCACGCTACGGCTACCTGCTCGTGTGGGTGCTCGTGCTCGCGAACGCGATGAGCGTGCTCATCCAGTACCAGTCCGCGAAACTCGGCATCGTCACCGGCAAATCATTGCCGGAACTGCTCGGCGAGCGCATGCACGACGCCGGCCGGTTCATGTTCTTCATGCAAGCTGAGGTCATCGCCATCGCGACCGATCTGGCCGAGGTGATTGGTGGCGCGATCGCGCTCAACCTGCTGTTCGGACTGCCGCTGTTCGTCGGCGGACTGGTGATCGGTGCGGTGTCCACCGTGTTGCTGTGGTTCCAGGGCGGGCGCACGCACCGGCTGTTCGAGAAGATCGTGATCGCGCTGCTGCTCGTCATCACGTTCGGCTTCATCTTCGGTTTGTTCATCGCGCCGCCGAATCCCGTGGACGTACTCGGCGGGCTCGTGCCGCGCTTCACCACCACGGACTCGGTGCTTATGGCGTCGTCGATGCTGGGCGCGACCGTGATGCCGCACGCGATCTACCTGCATTCGACGCTCGTCAACGACCACTACGCGCCGGGTGAGAAGAAGCCGACCGTGCGCCAGCTCCTGCACGGCTCGAAGATCGACGTGGCGTGGGCGCTGCTGCTGGCCGGATCGGTGAACGTGTCGCTGCTCATCATCGCCGCGAACTCGCTGCATGGCATGGCCGGCACCGATTCGATCGAAGGCGCGCAGCACGCCATCGTCTCGGTGCTGGGGCCGGTGGTCGGCACGATCTTCTCGATCGGCCTGCTTGCGTCGTCGTTGAGCTCCACGTCGGTCGGCACGTACGCCGGCTCGGAGATCATGCACGGACTGCTGCGTATCAAGGCGCCGATGTGGGCGTGCCGCGTGGTGACGCTGGTGCCGGCGCTGGTGGTGCTGTGGTTCGCGCCGAACCCCACGCAGGCGCTGGTGGTCGGGCAGGTGATCCTGTCGATTGGCATCCCGTTCGCGATTATTCCGCTGATGCGGTACACGCACGATCGGAAGCTGATGGGAGAGTATGTCGACGGCACGGCCAAGCACATGGTGTTCATGCTGGTGACGGCGCTGATCGTGGCGTTGAACGTGCTGCTGATCGTGCTGACGGTGCTCGGCAAGGCGTGATGTGGGGTCGGCACTGATGTTGGTGGGGTCGCCGGGGCTTTCTGCAAACTGAGAGGCGGTTTGCGCGACGTTGCAGAGGTCTTTCTCGAAACTGAGAGGCAGTGTCCTTCGCTCAATTCGATGTCGATGCACCACTTATCGCGTATTAATCGGACATCGGATCTTTGAATAGGCGGAGATCTGCCTCTCAGTTTGCAAAAAGACCCCTGAACGGCGGTGAAAACTGCCTCTGAGTTTGCAGAAAAGTTTCGTCAATGAACGATGCGCGTGGAGGAACGTGCCGCGTGCGCCTCACGGAAATGCGCTACGGCCTTCTGCGCGGCCTCATGTGAGGAACCCGCGCCGGCGCCCTTGACGCCGAAGATCACGATGAGCATCTGGACGAACACGAGGAACGCGCTCACGCGCAGCGTCCACTGCGTGCCGAAGATGCTGGCGTCGATTTTGTTTCCGCCGTGCAGCTGCATAAGCGTTTCCATGAGGATGACGAGCACTGGGGCGCCGATCGCGCCGGCGATCTGACGCACCGTGTTGGTGACGGCCGAGCCGGCGGACACCTCGCTGTGGTCGAGACAGTTGAGCGACCATGTGGTGATCGGCATGATGATGAAGCCCATGCCGATCTGCCGCACGAACTGCCAGATCGACACCCACCAGATCCATGTATCGCGGTCGATCAGGCTCATCATGATGGTGCCGAACAGCAGGATGCCGGTGCCGGTGATCGCCACAGGTCGCGCGCCGAGCCGGTCAAGCAGCTTGCCGCCGAAGAACTGCGAGATGCACATGCCGAACGCGCCGGGCATCATCACCAGACCGCTGATCGTGGCGGAGTAGCCGCGGTCGTTCTGGATGTACAGCGGCATGATGACCATGATCGAGCTGAACGCGAAAAAGCTCAGCGCCGCGCAGATCGTGCCGACGGTGAAGCTGCGGTTGCGCAGCACGCCGAGGTCGAGCAGCGGGGGGTTGACGGGCTTGCGGTCGGTTCGCGCGGGATCGGCGGCTATGGCCGTTGCGTCCGTGTTGGCTGTGTTGGCCGTGTTGGCTGCCTTGGCCGCGTTGAACGCCCGCGCGCCGTGCGCCTGCCGCATCACGAACCACACGATGCCGACCAGTCCGATCAACACCGCGCCCCACACCATCGGATGCGTGAACGGATACGCCTCGATGTTCGTGAACCCGAACATCAGTCCGCCGAATCCGATCACCGACAGGCCGACGGAGAAGAAGTCGGCACGCGCGTCCGGATCATGCTCGCCGAAGTTGCGCAGGCCGAACACCGCAAGCAGCAGCGAGACCACGCCGATCGCCGTCAGGGTCAGGAAGATCGATCGCCAGCCGTTCGCATCGGTCTGCCATCCGCCGATGGTCGGACCGATCGCCGGCGCCACGCTCATGGCCATGCCGACCGTGCCCATCGCCATGCCACGCCGTGACAGCGGGTAGATCGAGAACACGGTGATCTGCAGCACCGGCCACATCACGCCGGTACCGATGGCCTCGAGCAGGCGGCCGAGCAGCACCACGAGGAACGACGAGCCGACCCAGGCGAGCAGCGAGCCGACGGTGAACACGAGCATCGACGTGATGACGATCTGGCGTGTGGAGAACCGGCGGGTCAGGAATGCGGTGAGCGGCACCATCACACCCATGACGAGCTGGAAGATCGAGGTGAGCCACTGGCCGGTGGTCACGGAGATGCCGAACTCCGACACGATGGTCGGCAGCGCGGCGCTGAGCTGCAGCTGCGTGAAGTTGCCGACGAATGTGATGAAGGTGAGGATCGCGATCGACATGAACGCGGTGCGGGTGAGATGTCCGTCGACGTAGGACTCCTCACGGGTCAGTGACCGGCCGAGTGCTCCGGTGCGCGTCTGCCTCGTCCCACCGTATGCCGGTTCCGCGCGTTTCGCCGTCGTCTCGTTCCCGTGTTCCGCCATCGGTTCCGTTTCCCCACGTTCAGCCATGCACCACTTCTTCCCCGCACACGTTGCCGGCGTCGAACCACCCGCCGGTGTGCCCGGTCGTGTTCGACGTCTGGAAAATAACCTCAATAGCCTACGCCCATGGGTGGTCATTGGCCGCGTTGGTCACGGCGCGCCGTGACGTCTCGTCGTCTTGCGACGGGCAGCGTCTTGCCCCCCGTGTTTCCCTCGTTCGATGGGGAAATGACGGAACCGTTACGTTGCGATGGCATGATGTTGACGCAAACGTTGGCATACGCACCATGCGAAACGCGGAGTCGATAGGGGGTACCCGTTTCGTTATAGTGGGGGACAGCAACGTCCGGCGAGCGGTACGGCCGGGAACGAGAAGAGGAGGAACACGCGTGGCAGGGGTCGATTCGTATGCCGGCAACGGCGGTGTCGATGCTGCGCGTCAGCTGGACGACCTGCGTCAGGCCCAGCTGTCGCGTGTGCTGTATTGGCGTTTTTTCGTGAATCTTGCGTTGACGTTCTGCGATATCGCTATGTTCATCGTCGCCGGCGTCACGGTACTGAACCTGCGTCAGGAGACCGGCCCCTTCTACTCGTACCGATTCCATTTTTCGATGGACGTGTCGTGGTATCTGCTGGTCGCCGGCTGCATCTGGGTGTGGTGCCTGTACCGCGTCGGCATCTACCATCGTCATGTGATGGGCGACGGCTACCAGCTCAACGCCAAGCTGTGCAGCGGCGCCGTGCGCTGCTGGATCGGCATGTGCGCGTTCGACTATGCGTTGAATTTGAGCGTCACCCTGACTGGTCTGACGCTGATCGTGATCGCCGGCGCGCTGCTGACGATGGTGGAACGCGTGATATCCCGCGCCTATATCACCCGGACTCGTCGGCAGGGCGCCTATTCGTATAAGACGGTGGTGGTCGGTTCGGTGGACGGCATCGCCCGCACGATGCAGTTCCTGATGCAGCGCCGGCAGCTCAACTACCGTGCGGTGGCCGTGTGCCCGATCCGCGTCAATGCCGAGACCGGACAGATCGAGGCGGATGACGATGTCATGACGCTGCGCCGGCTGGTGCTCGACCGGTACGACGGCATCGTGCCGATCGCATACCGTGAGCACGGCTTGGCCGAGGAATTCGTACGCAACCAGATCCAGACCGTGATGGTGTCGGACGTGCTGGGCCGGTTCTCCGACAATTTCAACATCTTCTCCGTGCGCATGGAATCGCTCGGATTGGAGATCGCCTTGATCTCGTCCGCGGCGGATGCGGCCGGCCATGAAACGCAGGTCCGTTCGATCCAAGGGACGACGATCGTCACGTTGCGGCTGCCGCAGTATTCGCCGCTGAACAAACTGGTCAAGCGCGCGTTCGACTTGATTGTTTCGTCGTTGGCGATTCTGCTGTCGCTGTTCGTGACGGTGCCGGTGGCGATCGCCATCAAACTGACGGACGGCGGCCCGGTGTTCTATACGCAGGAACGCATTGGTCTGCGCGGCAAGCCGTTCCGCATGATCAAGTTCCGTTCGATGGTGGTGAACGCGGATGCGCTCAAGGCCAAGCTGGCCGCGCAGACGGGTCAGCAGGACCGGTTCATCTTCAAGATGAAGGACGATCCGCGCATCACCAAGGTCGGCCATTTCATCCGTCGGTTCTCGATCGACGAACTGCCGCAGTTCCTGAACGTGTTCGTCGGCGACATGTCGGTGGTGGGGCCGCGCCCGCCACTGCCGGAGGAATACGCGCGTTACAACAAGGTGTATGCCACCCGTATGCTGGTCAAGCCGGGCATCACCGGTCCGTGGCAGGTGTCGGGCCGCAGCGACCTGTCCGCAGAGGAGAGCGAGCAGCTGGATGTCGCCTATGTGCAGAACTGGTCGATCGGCGGTGACGTCATTATCATGTTCCGCACGGTGAGCGCCGTGCTCGGACACAAGGGCGCGTACTGATACCGTCTCGATGTGTTGTTGTTGCCGGGCGGTGCGTTCGAATCGTCGTGTTCCGGTGGCGTTCCGATCGACACGCATGTTGCGACACGCTTGGGGTTGTGCTATACTCAAGAATTTGCGTATACGCGTGTCATATTGCGGGCATGCTGACAATGACGAAGCGCCCGCGAATCTAGGCATATGGCGGCCACAGCGGCGCTTGTCGGGAACCATTGAGTATCGAACGAACAAGCGAGCGATAAGGAACGTCCATTGGCTACTGAGGCTATGACGAACACCACCACCATGATCGCACGCGCCGACCAGCACGACATTGATCTGCACAAGGCGTCGGACCGTGTGAACTTCGGCTCCATCCGCGAGCCCATCGATGTACCCTACCTGCTGGGCGTGCAGACCGACAGCTTCGACTGGCTCATCGGCTCGGAGCGTTGGAAGAGGCGCGTCGAAGAGGACGAGAAGAACGGCACCAACACCGTGCCGCACATGTCCGGCCTCGACGAGGTCTTCAACGAGATCTCCCCGATCGAGAACTTCGCCCAGACCATGTCGCTGACCTTCTCGGATCCGTACTTCGAGGAGCCGCGCCACACCGTGCAGGAGTGCAAGGAGAAGGACTACACCTACTCCGCGCCGCTGTACGTCAACGCCGAATTCGAGAACGAGGACACCGGCGAAATCAAGTCCCAGACCGTGTTCATGGGCGACTTCCCGCTGCAGACCCCGCACGGCACCTTCATCATCGGCGGCACCGAGCGCGTCATCGTCTCGCAGCTCGTGCGCTCCCCGGGCGTCTACTTCGACCGTTCCACCGATCGTGCGTCCGGCAAGGACGTCTTCGGCGCGAAGATCATCCCGTCGCGTGGCGCGTGGCTCGAGTTCGAGATCGACAAGCGCGACGTGCTCGGCGTGCGCGTCGACCGCAAGCGCAAGCAGTCCGCGATCGTCTTCCTCATGGCCATCGGCATGACCAAGCCGGAGATCCGCGAGGCGTTCGAAGGCTACCCGCTGGTCCTCGACGCGCTCGACAAGGAGACCATCGACACGCAGGACGAGGCCCTCACCGACCTCTACCGCAAGATCCGTCCGTCCGACACCGCCACGCCGGAGGCCGGCCGCAACCTGCTCGACTCCTTCTACTTCAACACCAAGCGCTACGACCTCGCCCGCGTCGGCCGCTACAAGATCGACCGTAAGCTCGGCCTCGAGCACGAGATCAACGACCGTTCGCTCAAGCGCGAGGACATCATCGCCACCATCAAGTACCTGGTGACCCTCCACGCCGGCGACGCGACGTTCCCGGGCAAGCGCAAGGGCCAGGACGTCGACCTGCGCGTCGAGACCGACGACATCGACCACTTCGGCAACCGCCGCATCCGTCAGGTCGGCGAGCTGATCCAGAACCAGCTGCGCACCGGCCTGTCCCGCATGGAGCGCGTCGTGCGCGAACGCATGACCACGCAGGACGCCGACGCGATCACCCCGCAGTCGCTGATCAACATCCGCCCGGTGAACGCCACCATCAAGGAGTTCTTCGGCACCTCGCAGCTGTCGCAGTTCATGGACCAGAACAACCCACTGGCCGGCGTGACCAACAAGCGCCGTCTGTCGGCCCTCGGCCCCGGCGGCCTGTCGCGCGACCGCGCCTCCATGGAGGTCCGCGACGTGCACCCGTCCCACTTCGGCCGTATGTGCCCGATCGAGTCCCCTGAAGGTCCGAACATCGGTCTGATCGGCTCGCTCGCGACCTTCGGCCGCGTCAACCCGTTCGGCTTCATCGAGACCCCGTACCGCCGCGTCATCGACGGTCAGGTGACCAACGAGGTCGAGTACATGACCGCCGATCAGGAAAACGACCACGTCATCGCGCAGGTCAACCAGAAGCTCGACAAGAACGGCAAGTTCGCCACCGACATGGCCCTCGCCCGAGCCGACGAGGAAGAGGCGGTCGACGTCCCGGTGAGCTCCGTCGACTACATGGACGTCTCGCCGCGCCAGATGGTGTCGATCGGCGCTTCGCTGATCCCGTTCCTCGAGCACGACGAAGGCCACCGAGCGCTGATGGGTACCAACATGCAGCGTCAGGCCGTGCCGCTGGTCGAATCCGAGCGCCCGCTCGTGGGCACCGGTTCCGAATGGCGCGTCGCGTACGATTCCGGCGACGTGATCATCGCCGACAAGCCGGGCGTGGCCACCTACGTGTCCGCCGACCTGATCCGCGTGATGAACGACGACGGCACCCAGTCCAGCTACAAGCTGGCCAAGTTCCAGCGCTCCAACCAGACCACCTGCTACAACCAGCGCCCGATCGTCAATAGCGGCGAACGCGTCGAGGCCGGCACCGTGCTGGCCGACGGCCCGGCCATCGAGAAGGGCGAGATCGCGCTCGGCAAGAACCTGCTGGTCGCGTTCATGCCGTGGAACGGCTACAACTACGAGGACGCCGTGATCATCTCGCAGCGCCTCGTGCAGGATGACACGCTCTCCTCCATCCACATCGAGGAGTACGAGATCGACGCCCGCGAGACCAAGCTGGGCGCCGAGGAGATCACCCGCGACCTGCCGAACGTCGGCGAGGACGCGGTGGCCAACCTCGACGAGCGCGGCATCATCCGCATCGGCGCCGAGGTCGAGGCTGGCGACATCCTCGTCGGCAAGGTCACGCCGAAGGGCGAGACCGAGCTGACCCCGGAGGAGCGTCTGCTGCGCGCCATCTTCGGCGAGAAGTCCCGCGAGGTGCGCGACACCTCGCTGCGCGTGCCGCACGGCGAGACCGGCACCGTGATCGCGGTCAAGGAGATCACCCGCGAGGACGCCGAGGAGGACGGCGACGAGCTGCCGAACGGCGTCAACCAGATGATCCGTGTGTACATCGCGCAGCATCGCAAGATCACCGTCGGCGACAAGATGTCCGGCCGTCACGGCAACAAGGGCTGCATCTCTCGCATCCTGCCGGAAGAGGACATGCCGTTCCTCGCGGACGGCACCCCGGTCGACATCATGCTCAACCCGCTGGGCGTGCCGTCGCGAATGAACCTCGGCCAGGTGCTCGAACTGCACCTCGGCTGGATCGCGCACTCCGGCTGGGACATCTCGCTCGACCCGGACCTCGAGGCCGAATGGAAGAAGTACGTGCCGGCCGGCGCCGAAAAGGGAGAGCCGGGCACGCCGATCGCCACCCCGGTGTTCGACGGCGTCAAGCCGGAGGTCATCAAGGGCCTCATGAAGTCGACCCTGCCGAACCGCGACGGCGACCAGATGGTCGGCGAGGACGGCAAGGCGTGGCTGTTCGACGGCCGCACCGGCGAGCGCTTCGGCAAGCCGATCTCCGTGGGCTACATGTACATGCTCAAGCTCCACCACCTGGTCGACGACAAGATCCACGCGCGCTCCACCGGCCCGTACTCGATGATCACGCAGCAGCCGCTGGGCGGCAAGGCCCAGTTCGGCGGCCAGCGCTTCGGCGAGATGGAGGTGTGGGCCCTCGAGGCCTACGGCGCCGCCTACACGCTGCACGAGATGATGACCACCAAGTCCGACGACGTGGACGGCCGCGTGCGCGTCTACGGCGCGATCGTCAAGGGCGATAACCTGCCGCCGGCGGGCATCCCCGAGTCGTTCAAGGTGCTGCTCAAGGAAATGCAGTCCCTGTCGCTGAACGTCGAGGTGCTCAACGCCGAAGGCGTGGCCATCGACATGAAGGACGAGGACGACGATCCGAGCTCCGCGAGCGACGATCTGGGCTTCAACATCGGCGCGCGTCCGGACGCGGCCGCGAAGGAAGACCAGAAGGCCGAAGAGCCGGAGTACCAGTGAGCCACATGGTCGCCGGTCCCCAACGGACGGTCGGTACGGTCATCTGATCGACCGACCGTCCTGACCGGCGGCCATCCCACGCGCCCCGCGTGAGTCCACGCGACGATCACGCGACGACTGTACGTATCACTACGTAACGAAACACATATCGACAGCTTTACAGACAGGACAATAGAGTGCTGGACGTCAACGCATTTGACAAGCTTCGCATCGGCCTGGCCACCGCCGACGACATCCGCGGCTGGAGCCACGGCGAGGTCAAGAAGCCCGAAACCATCAACTACCGTACCCTCAAGCCCGAAAAGGACGGTCTGTTCGGCGAACAGATCTTCGGCCCGACCCGCGACTGGGAGTGCGCCTGCGGCAAGTACAAGCGCGTGCGCTTCAAGGGCATCGTGTGCGAGCGATGCGGCGTGGAGGTCACCAAGTCCCGCGTGCGCCGCGAGCGCATGGGCCACATCGAGCTGGCCGCCCCGGTGACGCACATCTGGTTCTTCAAGGGCGTGCCGTCGCGACTGGGCTACCTGCTCGACATTGCGCCGAAGGACCTTGAGAAGGTCATCTACTTCGCCGCGTACATGGTCACCAGCGTGGATGAGGAAGCCCGCCACGAGAACCTGCCCGACCTGCAGGCCGAATTCGACACCCAGATCCATGCCATGGCCAAGCGCCGCGACGCCGAGATCGAGGAGCGCGCCAAGAAGGTCGAGGCCGATCTGCACGAGCTTGAGGACGCCGGCGAAGCCACCGGCGCCGCCAAGGCCAAGCTGCGCAACAGCGCCGAGCGCGAGATGGCGGCCATCCGTCAGCGTTACGACGACCAAATCCAGCGTCAGAGCGCCGTGTTCGATCGTTTCAAGAACCTCAAGCCCGGCGACCTCGAGCCCGACGTCGACCTGTGGCGCGGCATGCAGGACGCCTACGGCGACTTCTTCGACGGCTGCATGGGTGCCGAGGCGATCAAGAAGCGTCTGCAGGACTTCGACCTCGAAGGCGCCGCCAAGCAGCTGCGCGAGGAGATCGACACCGGCTCCGGCCAGCGCAAGGCCCGCGCGCTCAAGCGCCTCAAGGTCGTCAACTCCTTCCTGACCACCGGCAACAAGCCGGAGGCCATGGTGCTCGACGTGATCCCGGTTATCCCGCCGGATCTGCGCCCGATGGTCCAGCTCGACGGCGGCCGTTTCGCGACCTCCGACCTTAACGACCTGTACCGTCGTGTCATCAACCGCAACAACCGACTCAAGCGACTCATCGAGCTCGGCGCCCCCGAGATCATGCTCAACAACGAGAAGCGCATGCTGCAGGAGGCCGTCGACTCGCTGTTCGACAACGGCCGCCGCGGCCGCCCGGTTACCGGCGCGTCCAACCGTCCGCTCAAGTCGCTGTCCGACATGCTCAAGGGCAAGCAGGGCCGTTTCCGTCAGAACCTGCTCGGCAAGCGCGTCGACTACTCGGGCCGTTCCGTGATCGTCATCGGCCCGTCGCTGCGCATGCACCAGTGTGGTCTGCCGAAGCCGATGGCCCTCGAGCTGTTCAAGCCGTTCGTCATCAAGCGTCTCGTCGACATGAACTACGCGCAGAACATGAAGAGCGCCAAGCGCATGGTCGACCGCGGCGACACCGAGGTGTGGGGCGTGCTCGAAGAGGTCATCTCCGAGCATCCCGTGCTCCTCAACCGCGCGCCTACGCTGCACCGTCTGGGCATCCAGGCGTTCGAGCCGATCCTCGTCGAGGGCAAGGCCATCCACCTGCCGCCGCTCGCCTGCGCCGCGTTCAACGCCGACTTCGACGGCGACCAGATGGCCGTGCACCTTCCGCTGAGCGCGGAGGCGCAGGCCGAGGCCCGTTCGCTGATGCTCGCGTCCGACAACATCTTGAAGCCGGCCGACGGCCACACCGTGACCATGCCGTCCCAGGACATGATCCTGGGTCTGTACTGGCTGTCCACCGTGATCGACGGCGCCAAGGGCCAGGGCCGTGTGTTCTCGTCCATCGCCGAGATGCAGATGGCGCTCGACCTGCACGAGATCGACATGCAGGCCAAGGTGCTCGTGCGTCTGCCCGCCGACTTCGTGCTGCCGACCGACTGGGAGCCGGGCGAGATCCAGGTCGTCGACCCGGAGCCGGGCAGCCCCGAGGTCGTGCGCGAGGAGCGCTTCACCGACGGTACCGTGCTGTTCGGCACCTCGATGGGCCGTCTCCTGTTCAACGAGACGCTGCCGACCGACTATCCGTTCGTCAACGAGCAGGCCCCGAAGAAGGTCCTGTCGCGCATCGTCGACGACATCGCGACCCGCTACTCGACCGCCCAGGTGGCCGCCACGCTGGACGCGCTCAAGGATCTCGGCTTCACCCGCGCCCCGTGGTCCGGCGTGACCTTCGCGTTCTCCGACGTCACCGAGCCGCCGGAGCGTGAGGCGCTCGTCGCCGAGTCCGAGGCCCAGGTCGCCAAGATCAACCAGCAGTACGACCTCGGCTTCTTCACCGAAGAGGAGCGTCGTCAGGCGATCATCGACGAGTGGACCAAGTGCACCGAAAAGGTGTCGGACGCGGTCGTCAAGCACTTCGACCCGAAGAACAACCTGGCCATCATCGTCCAGTCCGGCGCACGAGGCAACATGACCCAGATCAACCAGATCGCGGGCATCCGAGGCCTCGTGAACAACCCGAAGGGCGAGGTCATTCCGCGACCGGTCGAGTCGAACTACCGTCAGGGCCTGTCCGTCCTGGAGTACTTCATCTCCGAGCACGGCGCACGTAAGGGTCTGGCCGATACCGCACTGCGTACCGCCGAGTCTGGCTACCTGACCCGTCGTCTGGTTGACGTCTCGCAGGACGTGATCGTGCGCGAGGAGGACTGCGGCACCAAGCGCGGTCTGCCGATGCAGGTCGGCGAACGTGACGCCGACGGCATGCTGCACCTCGTCAAGGCCGCCGACGGCGGTCCGTACTCGCGTCTGCTCGCCGCCGACGTGGTCGATCCGGCCGACGGCACCACTGTGCTGTACCAGCGCGGCGACGCGCTGAGCATGGACGTGCTCAAGGACCTCGTGGCGCACGGCGTCGAAGAGGTCAAGGCCCGTTCCGTGCTGACCTGCGAGTCCAAGCGCGGCGTGTGCGCGAAGTGCTATGGCTGGTCGCTGGCCACCAACAAGCTGGTGGACGTCGGTGAGGCCGTCGGCATCGTCGCGGCCCAGTCCATCGGCGAGCCTGGTACCCAGCTGACGCTGCGTTCCTTCCACTCCGGTGGCGTCGCGGCGGCTTCCGATATCACGCAGGGTCTTCCTCGTGTCACCGAGCTTTTCGAAGCCCGTACCCCGAAGGGCGAGGCGCCGATCGCCGAGTTCCCGGGTGTGATCAAGACCGATGTGGAAGCCGATCACGTCTACCAGATGACGCTGACCCCGGACGACCAGACCGTCGAGCCGATCGTCTACACCGTGACCCGTCGTGCGCCGCTCCTCGTCAAGGACGGCCAGCACGTCGAGGCCGGCCAGCAGCTGACCGAGGGTTCCGTGGATCCGAAGAAGATCCTGCGCATCCTCGGCCCGCGCGCCGCCCAGGTCAACATCGTGAACGAAGTGCACACCGTGTACCGTTCGCAGGGCGTCGACATCCACGACAAGCACATCGAGGTCATCGTGCGCCAGATGCTGCGCCGCATCACCATCATCGACTCCGGCGACACGTCGCTGCTGCCGGGCGAGCTGGTCGATCAGGCGCGCTTCAAGGAGGCGAACATGGAGGCCGTGAAGAACGGCGGCAAGCCGGCCGCCGGTCGTCCGGAGCTCATGGGCATCACCAAGGCTTCGCTGGCCACCGACTCCTGGCTGTCCGCCGCCTCCTTCCAGGAGACGACGCGCGTGCTCACCGAAGCCGCCCTGAGCCAGAAGGTCGACGACCTCAAGGGTCTCAAGGAGAACGTCATCATCGGTAAGCTCATCCCGGCCGGTACGGGCCTCGCCCGCTACCGCAACGCCGTGGTCGAGCCCGACAAGGCGATCCGCGACACCATCTACCCGAACTTCGGTCTGGGCAGCGGTACCGACGCGGACACCGACTTCTCCGACGCCGACCTGTCCGATGTGGACTTCGCGAACATCGACTTCGGCGATCTGAAGCTCGGCGACGACTTCAACCCGGACGACTTCCTGGACGACCAGGGTGGTCAGGGCGACCTCGGCAACAACGGCGCCAACGGTCCTGAGACCGTCTGAGCGCGGTTGACGCCAAGGTGACCGGGGCGAGAGCCTTTGGACCTGCGTCTTGGTCACGGCGCGTAGCCGTGACCAAGCGTTTGACGGGTCTTCCTGAGCGCTCTCTGGTCGTTTCTGGCGTGACCGCGTTTGACTACTGACCGTGGTTGACCGGCTGTGGTTGATCGACCGGTTATCGGAGTCTGATTGCGGCTCGTATCGTACGCGACAACGCGTGTGATACGAGCCGCTTTTTCGTGTCTGCTTTGTAGTGGTGGCCTATAATAACCCTGTTATTCGGTTCCTTATTCGGTTGTGAACGCGATCGTTGTCTTGACCTTGAGCGGCGCCTTGGACGGCGAGACGTGTATCGATCGTAATGACAGACGGGTGCGCAAACGACGCAGCGGAGGTTGCCCGACAAGCATCCGCCGGCGCACGGCCATCACGTCGTTCCAGAACGATTCCGCATGGCGGTCCGGCAGTACTTCTCCCGAAAACGCCGCGTGATCGGTCCGAGCGGCCAACGTCTGCAGCAGATCGGCATCGATATGAAACGATCGTGCGATCCGCGATGCTTGTTCGCGATGGGTGCCGTTGAGCGCAACACCGCTCTGCGCGGACAGGACACGGAGTGCATGCCAGCCGGCGGTGATGCGCTGACGCACATCGCCGGTACGTCGCCATCGAGCTAAGGTCAACGCCTTGATCAGCAATACCAGCGCACTGATCGTGATGACCACCCATACCGGACTGCCAGCGACCGCTACGATGCGTGCCATCCGTCCGGCCACGGCCAGGGCTGATGATCCGTCATCCGATGACGATGCCTCGGCATCCTGACCGGTCACGGAAGAACCTCCCTGCAACCGCGTGTCATCCCGTGGCTGGTCGACGAGTGGTGCCGGCGGCTGACGAACGACCGGCGTGGATTGCTCCGACGCCGCCTGCTGTGCCGCATCGGGCTGTTTGGCGCGATCCGGCGTGGGATGAAACGCCACCCACCCATACTGTTCCAGCAGGATTTCCACCCACGCTTCGACGTCATTGCCCGTGAACGTCATTGGTTGTGATGCTGATGTAGATGCTGGTATATCGGTCCGAAATCCAAACACCACCCGGGACGCCATGCCGAGCTCACGTGCCATCAACGCCATGGCCGACGCGTACTGTTCGCTGTCGCCGACCATCATCGATGAGGACAACAATTCGTCGATACGATGACTGCCATGCCCAGGAGGCGATGGATATTCGCTCTCCGACCCTTGGGAAAACCAACCTCGATCCCGCAAAGCATCAGCCAGCGCCTGTGCCGCCGCGCCACCTGCCGGTACGCCTCCCGCGACGGTGGAGGCGAAGGCGGAGACGGACTTTGGCACTTCCTGCGCGACCGGTTGCGGCGTGTAGGCCGCCTTCGCATCGTTGATCTGTGCATCGGTGGGCGTCGCCGTCATCACACCATGCTGCGTATAGGACATCGCCGCGGGCACGCCCGACGGCAATATCGCGGTGCGATAGGACGCGTGATAGTACGCGGTCATGCCGGTTGCAGTGGCGGTATTGTCGGTATCGCTGGTACCGACCGTAGCGTCGTCCGTGATATCGAACGAGCGATCCGCCGGCGCCGCATGCCCGTCGGCAATGGATACGACGGTGCAATGCGGACCGGCTGCGCTGTCCGGCGTGCCGATCAACGGCAGCCAGATGCCCGACCACCGTTCGCCGATGGTCAAGGTCGCGGACCATGCTGCATCCGTTTCGTCGGATGCCTTGCCGTTGTGCCGGTTGCCGACATCGCATGCGCCGAACGCCGCCGGCGCGGATGCCGCAATGGACCATGGACGATACCGTTGCACGGTGGACGCGGTATTGCCGGTGGATGCGGCCCCGGCAGCGGATGCGGCATCGCCGTCGGAGATGGACCATATATTGCCGTCGAATGCATCCATGACGGCGATCCGTATGTGCGCCCCTGACGGCATGTGATCCACGGTCAGCAATACGTCGTCCCGATATCGTTTGACGTACGCGCGCATGCCGCTCAACGGACTGGTTCGTTCAACCACGCTGACCGGCGGCACATGACGGTCACGAAGTACCAATCGGTGTGGCGTCGTCATCAGGGCACCGGACGTCGCGAGACCGACCGCGACGACTATCACGACACTGGCGGCAAGTGGTCGGCGTCTGACGATGTCGTATCGATGGATCGTCTGCCGGGACAGCCAGATGACGGCGATGAGCGCATACGCCACACCTGTGGCGATACGCCGTGTGGATGATGCCGTGCCAAGCAAAGCGCATACGATGAGTACTGCAAGAGGAACGATGATCCCGAACGGCATAAGGATCCGATGTCTTGCACAGGCCAGTGTTCCGGCAAGGAATGAACCCCACAAACAGATCATCCACACCGCCATCAGGGAGCCGGATGCGACATCGACCGGAGGCGTGGTCGCGATCAGATACGCAAAGGCATTGCACATGGCCCGCCATCCCGACCGCACCGTATCCCAAGTCGGCAGCACATGGACGATCGTGGTGTCATTACAGGCGATGACCGGACCGACCAGACATTGGCAGAGCATCAGCAGTATGACCTGCCATATATGACGTATGCCGCCGTTGTGCCCGACGTGGGCGATCGTAATGCCGCATGCCGTCGCCGGCACGGCACCCAACGCCCATATCGGGACGGTGCCATACACGTCGATCAGACCGGAAGACCCCACCAACGTCAACAGTGCCATGCCTATCAAGGACGGCATCGTGCCGTTGTCGTTTCGGCGTATGGCATGCTGCTGCCGTCCACCCGTACGGTGGGGCCGATACACCGCGGCGATCGGACGATGGACGTCATGGTCCCATCCATTGTCGTTGTGCAAGGTGGCGGCAGGCCGATTGGAAGAATGAGTCATCGCCATGAGATCACCTCCCACACCAACGGCAGATCATCAAGAGCGCCCATCGTGACCGACACCATGCGTCCGATCCTGCGCACGTTCCAAGCCGCACCATCCTCCACCCGTATCGCGATGAGAACGCCATCATGGGCGGTCGACTGCGTCAGCGGAGACGCTCCTGCAATATCCCACGCCGATCCCACTATGAAGATACGGCATGAACACTGCACTCGAGACAATGCATGAATCGCGTACGACATGCCGTCACCGGACGGAGCCAACGGTTCGATGGCACTGCAGGCGTTCAGCAGAGCCGTCGTATGCGGGGCATCGATACGTCGGTCGCCCGCATAGGCGACCAGTGATTGCCGAATGCGCAGACAGTGCGCGCCGATCGACGCATAGCACGATATCGCCAGTTCGAACTCTTGGCGCCCGGCATACCCTTGCGGATCAAGGTCGATCGCCAGCCCGGTATGCATATGCCGAACCGCCTCATATTGCCGGATCATCAAGGTGCCGGTCCTGGACGAACTGGGCCAATGCACCTGGCGCAGATCATCGCCCGGCACGTAATCACGCAACCCGTGGAAATCAAAATCGTCATCGGCCATGGTGCCGTCCGCCACACCCTCGGTACCGTATGATGCGCCGCATCGTCGCGATCGCAACGGCACGACAGACGGATGAACGTATACGGGTTGCGGTTCGGCCAATACATGTTCGTGCGTGCAGAATCCCAGCGGGTCTCCGGTGCCGATCATGACCGGCCCGATCATCAACACGGTCCGCGCCGATGCGACGCAGGACAGTGCGAAAGTCGCGGCACCACCGGCCTGCATCGACGGTAGGGTCAGGGCTTCCCGCGAATCGTCGATCATGATCGCGCATGTGGTCCCGCCGATGGTCGACCGTCCACGAGGGGAGACCGTGACCGTGATGTCGATGCGCTCGCCGATATTCGCCTGACGACGCGAGATCGCCACGGATGCCGTGCCCCGTGGGCGGCTCCGTGAGCAGACCATCGCCATGATCGCCACAGCCAGCGCGCATATGCCACTCGAAAGCGTTTCCCGCCAACCGGTGATCGGATAGCATGCGGTGCCAGCCAGTCCAATGCATGCCAGCAGCCATCCTGCCGGTCGCATGCCGTCAACGATGTCCGCGGCAAGACGGGCCGCGGACATGCGAGCTCGAACAATGCCGGAACATGGTCGTGGTCTTGGCATCGGCCCTGTTGCCATGATTACTCCTTTCTGCATCATACGGTTAACGGTTGCGGCTGGCAGATGACGATGTGTCGGGTTGTTAGGGACCCAGTGTGGGCGGCGGTACGTCCTCCACGATCCGTTCGATGACGCGAAGGCCGGTCATGCCGCGGAACGAGGCTTCGGACGTGAGCACGATGCGATGGGCCAACGTCGCCGGTGACAGCGTTTTGACATCGTCGGGCACCACATACGAACGCCCTTCCGCGGCGGCCCACACCTGCGCGCACCGGGCCAGTGCAAGCGCTCCACGCATCGATGCCCCGAACGCCACGGCATCATCGACCCGCGTCGCCTCGACGATGCGCATGACGTATTCGGCGACCATGTCATCCATACGTATGTGCGCAGCGACGCCACGCAAAGACAATATGTCGTCGCCGTGGCATACCGGCCGTACCGCATCGGACCGGCATGCGGTTCCGGGATGTTTGAGTATGGCGAGACCGGCCTGACGTCCCGGGTGACCGATCGAAGTCGCGATGATAAACCGGTCCAGCTGTGCTTCGGGCAGCCGATAGGTGCCGGTCTGTTCGATCGGGTTCTGCGTGGCGATCACCATGAACGGTTTCGGCACCTCATAAGTGACGCCGGCCGCGGTGACGGTACCTTCTTCCATGACCTCCAGCAATGCCGACTGGGTTTTCGGGGACGCCCTGTTGATTTCGTCCGCCAGCACGATGGAGGAGAACACCGGCCCCTGACGGAACGAGAACGTACCCTGATGTTGGTCGTATACGGTCGTGCCCGTCACATCGGACGGCAGCAGATCGGGGGTGAACTGGATGCGGCGGCATGGCGCGTGCACCGACCTGGCCAGGCTCCGGGCCAGTTGCGTCTTGCCGGTGCCGGGAACGTCTTCGATCAGCAAATGGCCACCGGCGATGAGCGCGGTGACGCACAGACGGATCGCCATCGTCTTGTCCAACACCGCATTGGCGATGTTCGTCGTCAATGCGGCGAACGACCGTTGGAACCAGCTGATGTCGTTATCCGGCGGTGGCGTTGAGACCGATGAGAGCGTGATGACGGAATCATCGTCTTCGAGTTGCGGCAACGGCGACTCGGCCGGCGCCGACATCGGCGTATACGCCGGCGTCAGCGTGGCGTCCGATGTCTGCCGGATCGACATGAAACGACGATCTGACGGTATTCTGGTCGCATCATCGAACGGATGCGCGGCATCCGGCAGACGAGTCGCATCATCACTGCCGTATTGGTCGTGGCGCAGGGTGGTGGTCATGATCGCTCCTTGCTGGTTGCCTCGCCAGTCATCTGCTGGCTGATCGACTGGATGACGGTTCTGCTGAAGGAAAGGGTGTGCATGGGGAACGGGCTGACCCAACCATTGGCATGCAAGGCGAGGGGAACGGCAGGTTCGATGCGTATGCCGTCGATCGTCCCGCCGTCCATACTGCGATCCAATGCCGGTTCGCCCGCGGTGGAGGCGACCATGACGGACCAGGTGTAGGACTGTGCTCGACTGCAGTGCGAGGTATCAAGTTTGGCGTTGCCGCCGCTCCAAGGCAGCATGCATGAGATGCCGGCATCCGGCGTGATGACGAGCATGGCCTCGGCGGCACGCCCCCACGTATCGATGGTGCCGCCGATGACATCGATGATGTCGGGATCGTCGACGCTCCAGGAGACGGATTGCGGCAACTCGATATGGGCGGGAACCTGATAGGTATACGGTTCGCCGGTTCCCGAAACCTTTGGCCCGTCGTGGCCGTTCAGCGTCTGACGCACCGAGAGCCCACTGAAGGTCTGCCAAGGCTCCAAGGTGAATACGGCGTGCGGCTCGGTGACGGTTCGTACGACGCCGTTGCCGGTCTCCACGATGAAGGCGTCGACCATGCCCGACGCCTCCCACACGGCTTCGCAGACCTGTTCCGCACAGGTATACCGCACATCGGACGGCTGACCGATCGTGTAGCCGGGCGTACTCGCGTTGCTGACGATGGTGACGGGCTGTGCGCCGTCACGTTGCGGATGAACCGCGATGGTGACGGTCATGGGGATACGCAGCTGACCTTTCGCTGCGGTGAACGTATGCTCGGTCGTGTCGCAGGTGAGCTGTCCGACGGTGCCACCGGAGAGCGATACACGTGCACAGCCGGCGTTACGCATGTCGCCGAGGAGGATGGCCAGCCGCATGCCGCCGTGATCGTCGATATTGGACAACGATGCTTCCGACATGGCGGGATCGCCCCACGGCCGCACCGGCTGGCTGGTCTGGCTGGTCTCCCCGAAGCCGACGTGATTGCCGGCGGCGACCGTCGCCGAAACCGTCATCCCATCGGTGATGGCCGTATCGGGAATCTCGAATTCGGCATAGGGCTCTGTAACGGTCACGGTACTGCGATAGCTGCCGGTGGAGCTGGACAACGTCACAAGGTACCGATCGGGGGCG
The DNA here is from genome assembly GCF_009299505.1 of Bifidobacterium ramosum. Taxonomy (GTDB): domain Bacteria; phylum Actinomycetota; class Actinomycetes; order Actinomycetales; family Bifidobacteriaceae; genus Bifidobacterium; species Bifidobacterium ramosum. The sequence continues at coordinate 332,519 of NZ_WBSM01000002.1, forward strand.
GTGCCGGAAGAGGTCGGCTGACGCCAGCGCACCACAGCGGAACGGTACCCGGGCGTAACCGTCACGGATGTCGGCGACGGCGGCGCAATATCCGGTCTGGCCGTGACCTCTGCAGACGGTTCCGACCATCCGACCTCGTTGCGCGCCCGCACCGTGAAGGTATAGGTCGTGCCGTTGCGCAGTCCCTCAATACGGCAACTGGTCATAACGCCGCAGGAGCGGGTGCCGTCGTTCCAGGCCACCAGATATTCGAGGATCGGCTTGCCGTTGGCGGCTCCGGCGATCCACTCCAATCGGACCATGCCGTCGGACGGGGTGCCGGATACGGGGGACAGCAATGGCGGTGCAGGGCGATCGGCTACGGAGATGACGATCGTGGCGCTCACCTGCCGTTCCGCAGCCGCAGTGCCGTCGCGTACGGTGACGGTGATACGGCTCGTGAACGCTCCGGTATCCGATGATGCCGAGATCGTCAATGGGCCGGTGCCGGCACAACCGGAGACCGTCAGCTTGGACACGGCGGCATCGGAGCAGCCGACGATGGAGAGAGGAACGTCAGGGAACGGGTTGTAGGCGTCGGCCAGCACGTCTACACGTTCCGATGCGCCGGCTCGCATCGTCAGCGTCCGATCCTGCAACCGCGACAGTGGACGCCCGGATGCGACCACTCGTACGGTGACGCCGGCGGCGAGACTACCGTGCCCGTATCGGATGACGATGGGGATGCTCATCGTTGTGCCGGGGATCGCCGTCGCGGCCGCGGCTACGGTCAGCCGGCCGGAATCCGACAATGACGCCGTGACCGGATGCGTGGATGACGTCTCCTGCAATGCGTAGCCGTAGTGATGCGTCCCGGTGCGTGTGACGGATGCGGATCGGGTGAACGAGGCAAGGTCAATGGTCGTCGGAGTTTCTCCGGCCGCCACCTCGATCGTCGGTGACACGAATATGGGGGAGGATGCCGTGCCGCCGACGATGGTGATCGGCAACGTGATAACCGCCGTATTGATGATATGGGTGTCTTGGCCTTGCCGTTGCCCGTCAATGGCGGTGAACGTGACCGACGCCGGACCGTCATAGTCGCCGGCTGCGGCAAAGATCAGGGAACGGGCGTCGTTGTCGACCGCGACATCGGCTGCTTTCGTGGCATGCACTGATTCCGGTTCGGCGTACACAGTCTTTCCCGCACCCACACGCACATGATCGGCAAGTTCGATGATGATCGTCTCTCCGGCGTTTACGGTCAGAGGTGGCGCTTTCGGCCGAGGTATCGGCGGGAACACACCGTAGGCGGGCACGTGGATGAACGCGATGGACGTCAGACCGTGGGTAACGTTCGTCACCGTATAAGGGATGGATCTGGCCGTGTCGGTGAGTTCCACGCGAATCACGGTCGGCTGCCCGTCCACCATGTAGGCGTCGGATGCCGACGGATCGACACCGATCGCAAGCTCATCCATGGTACCGGCCGGATTCGTGATCCATGCGGACACATCCACGTCGACGGATCGCTTGTCGATGGTGGACGTTGCGGGAACCCGATAATCATGGGCCTCCGGTGGATTGATCGGCGCATCCGGATCGACGGTCACGGTCAGCGTCGCGGTGTCGGATAGCCCCGTCTCGTCGCGCACGGTGTACGTGACATAAGCGACGCATCGTTCGCGCGGGGCGATCAGTATGATCATGCCCTCCGACACGAAGGCGTCGTCAATCCACTGCGTTTCAAGTTCGTGGTCCAGAGACAACGCAGCATCATCATCGGCGATGTCGTTCTGCACGACCGGTACGGCTGCCGTCGTTCCCGGGCGCAGCGTGATATGGTCGTCCCGGGCCCATACGCCGGAAGCGGTTCGGTCATGTACGATGCCGACACGAACGGTGGCCTGCGCGCGTTGCCCGGTCCAATCCTCAACGGCATAGGTGAAGGTGTCGGTGCCGGATGGATCGGCATATGCCTCATACACCATATGATCGGCCCCCACCGCGGTGATGCGCCCCAACGTGGGAGCCGTGCCGCCCAATCCAAGCAGGGTGACGTCATCGCCATCCGGGTCGATACCGGAGAGCGGTATGGGGATACGCGTCGTGCGTCCCGCTGCCACCTGCGCCTGCACGTCGCGTGGCGTCGGAGCTGTTTTGGACGTCGCATCGCTTTCGTGCACCGTCACGGCAATCGTCCCGGAACTCGCATTGCCAAGATCGTCCGTGACCGTATACCTCGCGTGAAAGGTGCCTGTCTCGGTACCCGCCTGATAACGGATCGTGGTGCCGGAGACGAACAACAGGCCACGGAACGCATCGTCCCGATGACCGGACACGTCGGTCAGGGTGATGACCGAGATATCGGGATGGGTGACATGGTCGAGCACATCCGACGATACGATGCCGCCGGTGCGCACACTCATGGTGATGTCTCCGGCCACCGGCGCGGCCTGCGACGACATTGCCGGAGGGAGCACCGTGATCGTTCCGGTCGAGGATCCCGCGGCATTCTCGACCGTATATCTGATCGCCTGTGGTCGTACGGGTGCCGTACGTGCCATGACATGGATCCGTCGATGGGATTCCACATGGATATCAATGCCGCTGTCGGAATCGACGGACGCTGAGGTGACGCCCATTATGCCTCCGGTCGGATCCATGTCATTGTGCAGCGGTTCGACGATCGCCGTTCCGTCGCCATTGAATATCGCCGTATCGTTGACGGCGATCGGCGCAGCGGCTTCACCGGATGCCGGCGTCACTTCGATACGAGCCAGACCGATGCCGGGCACCTCGTTCTGCATGATCGTGAACGGCACGTAATAGGTCCCCGGTGCCGCAGCCATGAAGGAGAAGGACATGGCATCGGCCCTCATGGCCACGGTCGCATGTTCGGGAGCGTCCACTGCGGCAAGCTGTGCCGGCTGCGCCGACGTGCCATGCACATACGGTCGCAGGCTGATGTCGACACGCGTCTGCGGCATCGTCTGCACGCTGACCGCATCGATGACGGCGGCAAGCGTTCGTGCCGGGCGGATCGAAAAATACGTGATGCCGGTTACTGTGAGATCGCCGTCCGATACCGTGAGCTCCACGCCGACGCGACCGGCCGTCATCGCCCCCGCTTGAAAGGTCAGTCGTCCGTCGGCGCGTGAGGACACAGCCACCGTTTCGGCGTCCTGCGGCGTGGCGGACAGAAGCATCAATGCATCGCCATCCGGATCGACGAACCCCGCCAACGCGTTCGTCACATACGATGTCCCCTGTTCGACCTCGTGCTCGATGGGATCGCCAAGCTGCATCGGGGCCGTGTTGACATCGCCATCATGCAACGTGACCGTGATGGAGGCTGAGGCCGTCTGCCCCCGTCCATCGCTGATGTCGTAGGTCGCAGTCACCGTGCCCGTCCGGGCGTTCGTGGCGTCCAGTTGCAGATACCGAGCACCATGCACCGGCGTCAGGGACACGTTTGCGCCGTTCGGCGCGCTGACCCGTGTGATGCGCAATACTGCGCAGTCGGTCTGTCTGTCGTTGCGCAGCACATCGAGAACGCTTGTCTTGCCGGCGCGTGCGCCGAACGCATCGTCTTCGGCCTCGACGGTTCCCGACCCCTCACTGCATGTCTTCGTGAAAGAGCGGCGGGTGCTGGTCGAAGTTTGAGCCGCATTGGCTTGGTTTGCGGTCGATGTCTCCGATCGATTCCATGACAGTGCGACCGTCGTGCCGGATTCGTCAGCGGTGTTCCACACGGTACCGGTGGCTATATCGTTCAGCACCACAAGACGATGATTGACTCGAAACACCAAATCCGATGTGGCGTGCACGGACCGAAGCGTACGCAAAACGCTCGTTTTGCCATGTCCATCATCGCCCTGCGCCGAACAGATGCGCAGATAGTTTTCGGATCGCTTCGCCCATGCTGCATGCACACAACCGCCGGACGCCACGGGGCGCGCCGCAGCGCTGGCCGGCCAGCCGCCTGTCTGATGCTGATCGCCGACGGCCGAGCCGGTACTGGATGAATCGTTGTTCCGCGATACCGATCCGAATGCGACGACGGTCTGCGCGCCGCGCAGCAGCCGCACCGCATACAGTCCCGACCTGCCGGCAACAGTGACCCACCCTGATTGCACGCCTTCGGCATCGACCGATTGCAACTGCAAATGCTCGTCGCCCTCGACTTCCGCAGCACCGTGCCTCCAACGAATCGTGGTGCCGGCAAGCACGACCGGTTCCCCGTCGACCACCGTAAAATCGTCGACCTCCAGACGTTCATCATCACTGAGCGATCCCACCTCGATGGAATCACTTGTCTCCGCGCCCCGAATCAGTCGAATCACCATGCCATCCTGCGGACGATACCCATATACGGCACCGTCATGGGTGACCGCGACACGGCCTCCCGCCCCGAGCCGCAGTGCAGGCGTGCTCCTGAGCGGTGACACCGCCTCGAGATCATCACTCCTGCCAGCCCAAACCCGTCCCTGATCATCCATCAACGCCACCGTGCCGCCACCCGTCATGACGGTGGTTCCGGAGGCGATGCTCACACGGACGTCAAGGGCGGCGGTGGAGGCACGAATGCCGGTCAACTGCTGGTGATCGATCAGCAAGGTGTCGGTCCCGTGCTGCACGACATCGAATCCGGTCGACGAAGCGTGCACCATGGCGTCAGGTTCTCCGGCACGTACATGAAGCCGGGCTGCTTGACGATCGTTCGCCGAAGTCACCCACACCGTGCCGTCATCGAACTGCAGCCGCGGCTGCACCACCGAGCCGTAGGCCCATGAGCCGGCGATGATGATCAATGCCGCTGCCGCCGTGCAGCACAGAGCGAATCGGACGCCGGCCAGCGGCGCATCGTGCGCGTGACTGACTTCGACCGCGTGCCGGCGTTGAGCGAGCATGTGACGGATGATGGCGGTAAGGGGTGCCATGATGGGCTCCTTTGCGTCATGACGGTGATGGATTGCGGCGCGGATGCCGGGCGTGTCGGAATGCGTGGAAACATGGGCTATGGGGTGGTGGCGGTGCCATCCGGTTGCAGACGAAGTGCGTCATCATCCATGGCCGGTATTTCATCGGCGTTGACGATCGTCGTGACTTTCGGCAGCGCGGGCGGAGAACGGCCATGCCACAGCGTTGGACATGCCAGCATGATCGTTGCGCCGACGACGGCCAACGGGACGATGGCGTGCGCCATGACGCCGCGGCGCCGGGCCGATCGCCCGCCGGGCATCCCGGCACGGGCCATACGTTTCGGGATTCGCACCACAACGGTACCGGTCGATGGCGCAACGGTCGGCACCCTCGTTCTCATACGGGAACGTTCGGACGATACGCCGTGTCGACGCAGTACGTCTTCCATTGCTGCGGCGAAGACCTTCGCCGATCGACGGAAACGGTCATCGGGATTCTCCGCCATGGCCTGATCCAGTACGTGCATCAGATCACGCGACATATCGTCCGCTGGCGCAACATGTTCGACGAATGGCGGCAGCATACCGGTGTGCAGGGCGAACAGCGTCGCTCCCAACGCGTACAGGTCGGAGGATTCGTCGCCGCCGCTCCGGTGGGCGGCCACTTCCGGCGCAGCCCACAGCGGCGAATATCCCGTCATGGTATCGGCGCGGTACAGATTGGAGGCGATGCCGAAATCCGCGAGCAGCGGCGTTCCGTGCCGGTCAAGCAGTATGTTCGCCGGTTTGACGTCACGATGGATGATCCCGACGCGATGGGCCGCGTACAGGGCCTGCGCCATCGCGATTCCCAAGGTCAACGTGCGGGCGGCGGCCAATGGGCGGCATCGACCATGCTTCGGCCAGACGAGTTCCTTGCAGGACCCATGTTCGGCGTATGCCAGCATCAGATAGCCACGGCCGTCGTCGGTGACGCCGGCTCCGTACATCGTGAGGATGTTCGGGTGCGAGGACAGACGCCGCAGGCATGCGGCCTCGACGCGGAACCGTTCGGCGGCCGCGCTGTCGAGGATGGCATGCGAGTGTTTGACCGCGACGACGCGTGCGGTTCGACGGTCGCGATACAGCAGCAACTCGGATGTGGCGCCTTGCCCGATCCGGCGCACGAATGTGTGACCGGGCAATGCAGGTACGTCGAACGTGGTCGCGAATGAGGACGGATGCGGCTTCGTCATCGTTGCCTCCTTTCTGGCGGCGGTGCGGTTTCGTCGTCGCTGACGAGCGGTGGTCGTGCCATTGTGAGGATCGTCCGCGACAAAAACGAGGGTGCGACTGGTTGTCCGTCGAGGTTACGCAACGCGCACGTACATGCAGCCGATCGCAACGCTACGATCGGCTGCATGTACGTTTGACTAAACGCACGCCGCGCGGTAAACTACCGATTGGTAACTAAAGAAAACGCCGTCGTTCGATTTCATCGAGGAAAGCGAAGCCATCATGAATGCAACCGCCACAACCGCGCCATACAAAAACCCTGACCTGTCTGATACCGAACGCATCGTCGACCTGATCGGCCGCATGACGCTCGAAGAAAAAGTCGGCCAAATGATGCAGCTCGACGCGCGCAGTGCCGACCTGGAGGACCTCATCGTCAACAAGCACGTCGGCTCCATCCTGCACACCAGTCCCGCCGACCTGTCGAAAGCCGTCGACCTCGTCAACACGAAGACGCGACTCGGCATCCCGCTGGTCATCGGTGACGACTGCATCCATGGCTACTCGTTCTGGCCGGGCGCGACGATCTTCCCCGAACAGCTTGGCATGGCCGTCAGCTGGGATCCGGACAAGATCGAGGCCGCCGGTCGCGCCACCGCCGAGGAAGTGTCCTGCACCGGCGTGCACTGGACGTTTTCCCCGGTGCTGTGCATCGGCCGTGACACGCGTTGGGGGCGTGTGGGCGAGACGTTCGGCGAAGACCCGACGCTGATCGGCGAGCTCGCCTCCGCGATCGTACGTGGCTATCAGGGCGGCGCCAAAGCCGGCGAGCCCCTGCCCAAGGATGCGATCCTCGCCTGCGCCAAGCACTTCGCCGGCTATTCGGAGACGCAGGGCGGTCGCGACGCGTCCGAAGCCGACCTGAGCCACCGCAAGCTCGAATCATGGTTCCTGCCGCCGTTCGAACGCGTCGCGCGCGAAGGCTGCGGCACGTTCATGCTCGGCTACGAATCGATCGACGGCGTTCCGGTCACATTCAACAAATGGCTGCTCACCGACAAGCTGCGCGGGCAGTGGGACTACCGCGGTATGCTCATCACCGACTGGGACAACGTCGGCCGTTCCGTCTGGGAGCAGAAGGTCAAGCCGGACTACGTACATGCGGCCGCCGACGCGGTCAAGGCCGGCAACGACCTCATCATGACCACGCCGCAGTTCTACGACGGCGCGATCGAAGCCGTCCGCACCGGGCTGCTTGACGAATCGCTCATCGACGCGGCCGTGTCGCGTATCCTCGCCGTCAAATTCCGCCTCGGCCTGTTCGAGGATCCGCGCCTGCCCGACAAGGCGCGTATCGCATCCGTGATCGGTTCGGCCGAACACCGCAGGCTCAACCTCGATCTCGCCCGCGAATCCGTTGCATTGTTGCGCAATGACGGCGGTTTACCGTTCGATGCGGCCGCGACGCATGCGAAGCGCATCGCCGTGGCCGGCCCGCTCGCCGACGACGCGCAGACCCAGCTCGGCGACTGGGCCGGCGACTCCGGCCAGGTCAACTGGATGCCCGACGGCCAGCCGCGCGACATGATCACGACCGTACTCGACGGCATGCGTGAACTCGTGGGCGACACCTGCGAGGTCGTATACTCGCGCGGCGCGAACATCGTCGACCTCGTGCCCGACCCGGACGGCGAATACTATCCTGACGGCCAACCGAGGCCGAAGGTCGCCGTCAATGCGGCCGTCGACCAGGCGTTGATCGACGAGGCCGTGGCCAACGCGCGTCGGTCCGACCTCATCGTCGCCGTGGTGGGCGACGTGGTGCAGCTCATCGGCGAATGCTGCTCGACCGCGACGCTCGATCTGCTCGGCGGACAGAACGCGTTGCTCGACGCGCTCGCCAACGTCTCCCGCGAGACCGGCACGCCGATGGTGACCGTGCTCATCAGTTCCAAGCCGCAGATACTGCCGGCGAGCATCGTCGGCGCAAACGACGTGTTCGCCAAGCGGTGCAACGATCCCGCGGTCGGCGCCGGCTCGATCCTGTGGGCGCCGAGTCCCGGCATGGAAGGCGGCCGCGCGATCGCCGAGATCATCCTCGGCCTGACTAATCCTTCCGGCCGTCTGCCGATCACGTTCCCGCGCCACGCCGGCCAGCTACCGGTCTACTACAACCAGATCCGCGGCCAGCACGGCAACCGCTACGCCGACCTCACGCAGGATCCGGCGTTCGCGTTCGGCGAGGGAGGGGGCTACACGACGTTCGCATACGGTGATCCGACGATCGTGGGTGGCGCGTCCAACGCCGACGGCACGTTCGCGGTCGGCGACACCGTGCATGCCGAGATCACGTTGACCAACACCGGCGACCGCGCCGGTACCGAGGTCGTGCAGGCGTACATCAGCGATGTCGTGACCTCCTACAGCTGGACCGATCGCGAACTCAAGGCGTTCCGACGGGTCTCCCTGAAGCCGGGGGAGCGCGCGACCGTCGCGTTCGACATCCCCGTCGCCGACTGCACGATCGTCGGTCCCGATGCCGAACGGTTCGTGGAGCCGGGTGACTTCGAGCTGCTAATCGGCCATTCGTCGCGTCTGGAGGATCTTAAGGCGGTCTCGTTTACCGTGGCGTGAGCTGCGGCGTGTGCGACACGCCGGCGAGGTGATCACGACACGCATGATGTGTTTTCGGGTTGGGCTGAACATGGCCGATCGATGATGTACATCATGCGTGTCGTGATCGCTTCGCCGGCGTGTCGCAATTTGTGGGCGCCAGATAGCACGACACGCCGATTGTTGTATGTGCAACTGTTGTATGCGGTACGCATTATGCTTGTATGTTGCATATACAACAGTTTCATATGGGATTGTTGCAGGTACAACATCATGATGGGAGGCATATGGATCAGCATGTCCTCAGCATCGAAATGCGCTCGCTGAGCAAGGCGGTGGATCGCTATCTGGGCGAAAGCATGCCGGAATCGGCGCGCGTGGCGACCGGGGGCAACGCGCATATCATCGTGTTCCTTGCCCGCAACCGCGACAAGGACATCTACCAGCACACCATCGAGCAAAAATTCTGCATCACCCGTTCCACCGCATCGCGCGTGCTCGCTCTGATGGAGAAGAAAGGGCTCATCGTACGTGAGCCGGTGCCGCATGACGCACGGCTCAAGCGCATCGTGCTGACGTCCAAGGCCGACGACATCGTCGCGGATCTCAGAGCGAACGCCGAGCGGACGGAACGCTTGCTGATCGACGGATTGAGTCCGCTGGAACAGGAAACGATGCGGTACTGCATCCGACGCATGCGAGAGAACATCAACGAGGCGCAGCACGAATTCGAACAGCATGAGGTTCCCCGTACGCCCGCGGCGACATCGCCGGAAGGGAAACCGGACTCGCAGGACCACGATCATATGAAGGAGGAACACGCATGAGCGATAACGCAGCCGCCACCGAAGCGGCCATCGAGCGGTCGCGCAAGGCCGTCGAACCGGCCAGGCCGAAACACATCATCCGCACGCTTGGCGGATCGATGCGCCAGTACACGAAGGAAAGCCTGCTGGCGCCGTTGTTCGTGTTCATCGAGAGCATCCTGGAGATCGTGATCCCTACGGTCATGGCTTCGCTCATCGATCAGGGCATCACCGGCAGCAGTATGCCCGCCATCGTCAAGTTCGGCCTGATCCTGCTCGTCTGCTCGCTGGTCTCGCTTTCCTGCGGCTTCCTCGCCGGCAAGTTCGCGGCTATCGCCGCCGCGGGCTTCGCGAAGAACCTGCGCCGTGACCAGTTCGAGAAGGTGCAGGCGTTCAGTTTTACCAATATCGACCGGTTCTCCACCGGATCGATCATCACCAGGCTCACCACCGACGTGACGAACCTGCAGATGGCGTACGGCATGATGATCCGTATGGGCGTGCGCGCCCCGATCATGGTCGTCGTCGCATGGATCTTCTCGTTCCGCATCTCGCCGTCGATCTCGATGGTGTTCCTCGCCTGCGTGCCGATCCTGGCCATCGGCCTGTGCGGCCTCGCGGTGCTCGTACACCCGGTGTTCGAGCGCGTGTTCCACACGTACGACGCGCTCAACAACGTCGTCGACGAGAACCTGCAGGGCATCCGCGTCGTCAAGTCCTACAACCGCGAATCCTTCGAGATCTCCAAGTTCGACCGCATCTCGCAGCGCATTTTCAAGGATTTCACCAAGGCCGAACGCATCATGAGCTTCAACAGCCCGATCATGATGTTCTGCATCTACGCGTCGATGATTCTCATCTCGTGGATGGGCGCGCAGCAGATCGTCGCCTCCGGCAACAACGCCGCGCTGGGACTCACCACCGGCGACCTGACCGCGCTGGTCACCTACGCGATGCAGATCCTCATGGCCATGATGATGCTGTCGATGATCTTCGTCATGATCATCATCTCGCAGGCCTCCGCCGAACGCATCTGCCAGGTGCTGCAGGAGGAAAGCACCGTCACCGACCCGGCCAAGCCGGTCATGGACGTCAAGGACGGTTCGATTTCCTTCGACCATGTCATGTTCCGATATTCCGACACGTCCGAAAAGCCGGTGCTCGACGACGTCAACCTCGAGATTCGCTCCGGCATGACCGTCGGCGTCGTCGGCGGCACCGGTTCGGCCAAATCGTCGCTTGTGCAGCTCATCCCACGCCTGTATGACGTGAGCGCAGGCTCGCTCAAGGTCGGTGGCGTGGACGTGCGCGACTACGATCTCGAGGTGCTACGCGACCAGGTAGCGATGGTCCTGCAGAAGAACGTGCTGTTCTCCGGCACCATCGCCGAGAACCTGCGCTGGGGCAACCCGGACGCCACGGACGAGGAGATCCGCCACGCCTGCCAGCTCGCGCAGGCAGACGGCTTCATCCAGGAATTCCCCGACAAATACGACACGTACATCGAACAGGGTGGCACCAACGTCTCCGGCGGCCAGCGGCAGCGTCTGTGCATCGCGCGTGCGCTGCTCAAGAAGCCGAAGATCCTGATCCTCGACGACTCGACCTCCGCCGTCGACACCAAGACCGACAAGTTGATCCGCGCCGCGTTCCACAACGAGATCCCGGACACGACCAAGATCATCATCGCCCAGCGCGTCGCCTCTGTGCAGGAATCCGACATGATCCTCGTCATGGACAACGGTCGCATCATGGCCCGCGGCACGCACGACGAGCTGCTAAAGACCTGCGACGAATACCGGTCCATCTACGAATCCCAGACCAAGAACACCGCCGAAGGCCAGGCCGCGCTCGATGCTGCAGCCGCCAAGGAGGCTGCAGCGGTGCGCGCCAACGAGCAGGAAGGAGCGGCGCGATGAGCGACAAGAAGCAGAACTTCAACAATCGCAAGCCGGGCATGGGCAAGCCGGCCCCCGGCACCACGAAGCGCATCTTCGGCTACATCATGCAATACCGGTGGCGCGTCGTTGTCATCGTAATCTGCATCCTCGTCGGCGCGGCCGCACAGGCCGGCTCCGCGCTGTTCCTCCAGTCGCTCATCGACACGTACATTCTGCCGATGGTGGGTGCGGCGAACCCCGACTGGGGGCCGCTGCTGCGTGCCGTCACCCTGATGGGATGCCTGTACGTCGCCGGCATCGTGGCGAGCTGGCTGTGGCAGTGGCTTATCGTCACCGTCGAACAGGGCACGCTGAAGAAGATTCGCGACGACATGTTCGCTCACCAGCAGTACCTGCCGATCCGTTACTTCGACACCAACGAGCATGGCGATATCATGAGCCGCTACACGAACGACACCGACACCCTGCGTCAGGCCATCAGCCAGTCGTTCCCACAGATGTTCGCTTCGATGATCTCCGCGATCGCCGCCGTCATCTCCATGCTGTGGCTATCCATCCCGATCACCGTGTTCGTGCTGCTGTTCACCGTACTGCTGTTCTTCATCGTGCGCGTCATCGTCTCACGTGCCGGCCGCTACTTCGTCAAGCAGCAGCAGTGGCTCGGCGATGTGAACGCGTTCGTCGAGGAATCCGTCAACGGGCAGAAGGTCATCAAGGTCTTCAACCACGAGGACGCCACGCAGAAGACCTTCGATGAGAAGAACGAGGAGCTTTTCGAGGCGGCGGCCGAAGCGAACACGTGGGGCAACGTCACCATGCCGGTCGTCGGCAACATGGGCTATGTGCTCTACATCCTGCTCGCCATCGTCGGCGGCGCGATGGCGCTCGGCGGCGTCGGCAACGTCGGTTTGTCGGGCTTCGGCACGTTGACGCTCGGCACGCTCATCTCCCTGCTCACCCTATCCCGCTCGTTCATCAACCCGCTCGGCCAGGTGTCCATGCAGCTCAACATGGTGATGATGGCGCTCGCCGGCGCGTCGCGCATCTTCGCGCTCATGGACGAACCGGTGGAGGCGGACAACGGCACCGTGACGCTCGTCAACGTCGAACTGGGCGAGGACGGCCGCACCATGAAGGAAGTCGACCGTGAGACCGGCCACTGGGCATGGAAACGCGAGGAGGGCGACGACGGCACCCGTTCGCTCAAAGCTGCTGAAAAGCTGCGCGGCTCCGCCCGCGAGGTGGCGCTCAAGGCCAAGGAGCAGGCGATCACCTCGCCGGACGGGCGGTATACGTTGCTGCGCGGCGACGTGCGTTTCACCAATGTGACCTTTGGCTACAATCCCGACAAACCGGTGCTGCACGACATCACCTGGTTCGCCAAGCCCGGCCAAAAGGTCGCGCTCGTCGGCGCGACCGGCGCCGGCAAAACCACCGTGACCAACCTCATCAACCGCTTCTACGACATTCAGGAAGGCCAGATCCTCTACGACGGCATTTCGGTCGCCGGCATCAAAAAGCCCGACCTGCGCCGTTCGCTCGGCATCGTGCTGCAGGACGTGAACCTGTTCACCGGTACCGTAATGGACAACATCCGCTACGGCCGGCTCGACGCCACCGACGAGGAGTGCATTGAGGCTGCGACGCTCGTGAACGCGGACGGCTTCATCCGCATGCTGCCGCAGGGTTACCAGACCGTGCTCGAAGGCGACGGTTCGGGTCTGTCGCAAGGCCAGCGCCAGCTCATCTCGATCGCGCGCGCCGCGGTCGCCGATCCGCCGGCGTTGATCCTCGACGAGGCTACCTCGTCGATCGACACCCGCACCGAGGAGGTCGTACAGGCCGGCATGGACGCGCTCATGAAAGGACGCACCGTGTTCGTCATCGCACACCGTCTGTCCACCGTGCGCAACTCCGACGTGATCATGGTGCTCGACCACGGCAACATCATCGAACGCGGCTCGCATGACGAGCTCATCGCGCAAAAGGGCGAGTATTACCAGCTGTACACGGGTGCGGTGGAGCTCGAGTAACGAGTGGGTGTGGACGGCCTGACGGCCGGCTGCTAATCTACCTCAGCGCTGTCGCGCTTCGGCGTCGCCTACGGACAGTTCACTGGACTGTCCGCTTGACGGCTCCGCAGCTCTACACGGGTGCGGTGGAACTCGAATAGCTTTGTGTGGGGATCTCTCGATGGGGATCCCCACACGCGTATTACAAGGAGCGTGCGATACGCTGGTGCCGAGATCATGGAAAGGACTCAACATGGGTGAGACCGCGGTGGTACTGGATCTGTTGGAGCGCATCGACGGCATCGTATCCGTGGTCGGGTCGATGAATGCCGATTACACCGTGACCGCCGAACGGTTGCCGAATCCGGGGGAGACGATCACCGGCGGTCCGTTGCGGATCCTGCCGGGCGGCAAATCCGGCAATCAGGCCGCCGCGGCCGCGCGGATCGGTGCTGATGCGCGCATGTTCGGCGCAGTCGGATCCGATGGCAATGCCGATTTTCTGCTCGGGGAACTGCACAAGGCCGGTGTCGATACCACGCATGTGCGGCATGTGCCGGGTGCCAGCGGCACGACCGTCATTACCGTGGACGCCCGGGGTGAAAACACCATCGTCTACTCGCCCGGCTCCAACGCACAGGTCGACGTCGACTACATCGACGCGTCGCGCGATGCGATCACCGCATCGAACGTCCTCGGCCTGTGCCTCGAAAGCCCTATCGCAGCCGTCACCGAAGCCGCGCGCATCGGACATGAGACCGGCGTGACCGTACTGCTCAACAACTCGCCGTTCATGGCGACGCTGCCGGACGAGCTGATCGCAAACACCGACATCCTACTCGTCAACGAGCATGAGATGGTGCAGATGTTCGACATCGACGAACCGGACAACGGCGACTGGTCCGGCTTCGACTGGACACTTGCATGGGAACGTATGCGTGCGTGCGGCTTCGACCGCGCGATCGTGACGCTCGGCGGCGATGGATCGGTGGTATTGGATGCGACCGTCGCCGCGTCCGGCCTCGCTGCGTCTCCCATCCCGCCGATCACCCGCATCGCACCGGTCCGTGTGGACGCGGTCGACACCACCGGATGCGGCGACGCGTTCATGGGCACCGTGCTGGCCGGCCTCGCCTCCGGATTCGCGCTGCGCGAAGCGGCCCAGCTCGCCTCGTACGTGTCCGCGTATGCGGCGACCGGATATGGCGCGCAGGCGTCATACGGCACCACGGCGCAGATTCGCACACGGTTCGGCGTGTGAACCGGCGGTTCGCCGACCGTGTTCCCACGCATATACACGTCCCATGTGCGGCGCACGATTCCCGCGTATCAGTCGTGCCATCATGCGTGACGTTTCGTGGCGCTCCTCCGCCCATTCGACCCGTAAGATGACCGTTAGTTGAACGCTCCATGTCGATTCGCGCCGCGTCATTCCGCCGCACCGTATTCGGCGATAGGCTGAAACCGGATCATCGTACGAGAACATCGGCAAAGGAGGCCGTCATGAAGAAAATCATCCTCGATCTCGACACCGGCATCGACGACACGCTGGCCATCGCCTACGCATTGGGCAGCGGCGAGGCCGAACTCATCGGCATCACCGGCACCTACGGCAACGTCACCGTCGATCAGGGCGTCCGCAACGCGCTCGCCGTCACCGACCTGTTCGGCCATCCGGAAATCCCCGTCTACCGCGGTGTCGACCACCCGCTCGCCAAGGACACGTTCACGGTCAGCGCCGGATCGGCGTTCATTCACGGCAAGAACGGCATCGGCGAGATCGACATTCCCGACTCGACGCGCGAGCCGGAATCCGAACCGGCCGTCGACTTCATCATCGACGCGGCGAAAACCTATGGCAAAGAACTGACCTACGTACCGACCGGCGCGTTCACCAACATTGCGACCGCCTTGCAGCGCGCCCCCGAAATTCGCAACCTGCTCGGCGACATCGTGCTCATGGGCGGCGCGCTCACCGTCCCCGGCAACGTGAACGCGTGGACCGAAGCCAACATCTCGCAGGATCCGGAGGCCGCCGACTTCCTATTCCGTTCCGGCACGCGCACCAAGATGATCGGTCTTGACGTGACCATGCAGACCCTGCTCACGCGGCGGCAGACGCAGCAGTGGCGCGATCTCGGCACGCCGGCCGGCGCGTTCCTCGCCGATATGACCGACTACTACATCACGGCGTACGAGACGACCGCGCCGGGGCTCGGCGGCTGCGGTCTGCATGATCCGCTCGCCGTGGCCGCGGCGATCGATCCGACGATCGTCGCCACACTGCCGATCAACCTCAAGGTCGAACTCGACGGTCCCACGCGTGGACGCACCATCGGCGACTACGACCGGCTGGGCGACCCGTTCAAGACCACGAGCGTGGCCGTCGCGGTCAACGTATCGCGGTTCCTCGACGACTTCATGGCGCGCGTGACGTCCGTGGCCGCAGGAAAGTGACGCGTTGCCGGCGGACGATGCGGCCGATTGCCGTCGACGCGCTACCATGATCGCCGTCGCCGCGGTATTATCATTAGCTGACTGTTAATGATAATACCGACGTGCGCGACGGCGTCCGCCGGCCAGGCCAAGGAAGTGGATGATGGTGGCGAACGGACCGGCGCGGCACACGCGGCAAAAGGACGCCGTGCTGCAGCAGCTGCGCGATTGCGACGATTTCGTGTCGGCGCAGGAACTGCATCGCAAACTCGACGACGAGGGGACGAAGATCGGTCTGGCGACCGTATACCGGCAGCTCAACGCGCTCGCCGATTCCGGTGCGGCCGACACGATCCGGCTCGACGGCCAGCAGCTGTTCCGTCTGTGCGGCGACGACGGGCACCACCATCATCTCGTGTGCCGCAAGTGCGGGCGGACGGTGGAGATCGATCCGCCGAGTGAGACGTGGCTGCGCAAGGTGGCCGACGGGCATGGGTTTACCGTCGAATCCCATACGCTCGAAGTGTTTGGGTTGTGTCCCGATTGCCAACGGGCCGCCTGAGCCACCCGGTGGTGCGCATTGCCGCGGGGTCGGCGTGACATGCGTAGGTGCGTGGCGTCGATTCCGCGTTTCTTTGCTTTGCGCGGAGTGATTCGTGCTATGTGCTGTACGTTACGTGTGTCCTGCGCGCGTCGTGCGACACGCCGATCTGTTATCAATAATGATAATAATTCTCATTATGTGTTATGGTGGTGCCCGTCAACCGGAACATACGACTGTAGAAGAGGACATAACGGTATGACTGCATGGAGGAAGATTGTCGCACTGACGACGGGCGTGATGATAACAGTAGGACTTGCGGCGTGCGGCACGGCGAACGGCGACGGCACCGGAAATGCGGAGGGCGGCAGGCTTGCCGTCGTCGCATCGATCAACCAGTGGGGATCCGTCGCGGCCGACCTCGGCGGCGATCACGTCACCGTCACCAACATCATGACCAAAACCAACGTCGAGGCACACGACTATGAGCCGACCAGCCGTGACGTCGCCGCATTCGGCAAGGCTGCGGTCGCCATCGTGAACGGCGCCGACTACGATGCGTGGGCGTCCAAGGCCGCCGCATCCACCAAGGCGACACTGGTCGATGCCGCCGACGTCGCCGGAGTCAAGGACGGCGACAATCCGCACGTCTGGTTCTCCGCCAAGGTGCGCAACGCCGCCGCCGACGCGATCACCGCCGCCTACCGAAAGGCCGACCCGTCAAACGACGCCGAATATGAACGGCTCAACAAGGCCTGGCACGACAAGGAAGACGCCCTCGAATCCAAGATCAAGGATGCATCCGCCACCACCAAGGGACGGTCGTACGCGGCGACCGAATCCGTCGCTTGGTACCTCGCCGACGATCTCGGCATGACCGACGCGACGCCGACCGGCTATGCGCAGGCGTCCGCCAACGAGAGCGAGCCGACTCCCGCGGACATCAAGGATTTCCAGGATGCGCTCGCCGACGGCGGCATCGCGATGCTCGTCGTCAATACGCAGGAGTCCAACTCGACCACCGATCAGATCACGGAGGCTGCCAAGCGCGCCAACGTGCCGATCGTCGAACTCACCGAACAGATGCCGGCCGAATACGGCAATCTGCTCGACTGGATGAACGCCCTCGTGGACCAGTTTGATCGGGCATGACGTCTGCTGCGACGCGTCCCGTGACCGGTGGCCAGTAACGATGACCGGTGGCCAGTAACCACAACGGACATACAGTCGAAACCGTATGCGGAATCGGCCGTATGTCCGTCGGGAAGAATGACAAATGCGTCGTACGGTAATACGAACAACGGGCTTGCGGCCGATTGCATAAGACAATCGGCCGCAAGCCCGTTACTAATATGGACGCTGACCTCTATCCCAGCGGACATACAGCCGATTGACGCCACGAATCGGCTGTATGTCCGTCGAGGGGAACGCGACGCCTAGCGTGTCAGTTTGCGGTGCAGGCGGTGCGGACGTGCGGCGTCCTCGCCGAGGCGGGCGACGCGGTTCTCCTGATACGCCTGGAAGTTGCCCTCGAACCAGTACCACTTGGCCGGGTTCTCGTCGTCGCCCTCCCACGCGAGGATGTGCGTGGCGACGCGGTCGAGGAACCAACGGTCGTGGGAGATGACCACGGCGCAGCCCGGGAAGCCGAGCAGCGCGTTCTCGAGTGATTCCAGCGTCTCGACATCAAGATCGTTCGTGGGCTCGTCGAGCAGTAGCAGGTTGCCGCCCTGCTTCAGGGTCAAGGCGAGGTTCAGACGGTTGCGCTCGCCGCCGGAGAGCACGCCCGTGAGCTTCTGCTGATCGGAACCCTTGAAGCCGAAGCTGGCCACGTAGGCGCGGGTCGGCACCTCGGTGCCCGCCACATCGATGAAGTCGAGGCCGCCGGAGACCGCCTCCCACAGGTTCTTGTTCGGGTCGAGACCCTCGCGGTTCTGGTCGACGTAGCTGATCTTCACCGTGTCGCCGATCTTCAGCTCGCCGGAAGTGAGCGGTTCGAGGCCGACGATCGTCTTGAACAGCGTGGACTTGCCGACGCCGTTCGGGCCGATCACGCCGACGATGCCGTTGCGCGGCAGCGTGAAGCTCAGATCGTCGATGAGCACGCGGTCGCCGAACGCCTTGTGGATGTGCTTCGCCTCGAGCACCACCGAACCCAGGCGCGGGCCGGCCGGGATCTGGATCTCGGAGAAGTCGAGCTTCTTGTTGTTGCGCGCCTCCTGCTCCATCTGGTCGTACCGCTCCAGACGGGCCTTGTTCTTAGCCTGACGGGCCTTCGGCGAGGAACGCACCCAGTCAAGCTCGTCCTTGAGACGCTTGGCGAGCTTCGCGTCCTTCGCGCCCTGGATCTCCATACGCTTGGCCTTCGTCTCCAGATACGTGGAGTAGTTGCCCTTGTACGGGTACAGGTGGCCGCGGTCGACCTCGCAGATCCATTCGGCCACGTTGTCCATGAAGTAACGGTCGTGGGTGACGGCGATGACCGCGCCCTTGTACTGGTGCAGGAACTTCTCCAGCCACAGGATCGATTCGGCGTCGAGGTGGTTGGTGGGCTCGTCGAGCAGCAGCAGGTCCGGGGCCTCGAGCAGCAGCTTGCACAGCGCCACGCGACGGCGCTCGCCGCCGGAGCACACCTTCACCGGGGTGTCCGGGTCGGGGCACTGCAGCGCGTCCATCGCCTGATCGAGCTGCGAGTCGAGATCCCAGCCGTTCGCCGCGTCGATCTCGGTCTGCAGCTTGCCCATTTCGTCCATCAGCGCGTCGAAGTCGGCGTCCGGGTTCGCCATCTCCTCGCCGATCTGGTTGAAGCGCGCCACCTTTTCGGCGATCGGGCCGAACGCCATCTTGATGTTCTCGCCCACGGTCTTCGTGTCGTCCAGCGGCGGCTCCTGCTGCAGGATGCCGACCGTGAAGCCCGGCGTCAGGTACGCCTCGCCGTTCGACACGGTCTCGAGACCGGCCATGATCTTGAGCAGCGTGGACTTACCCATGCCGTTCGGGCCGACTACGCCGATCTTCGCGCCGGGCAGGAAGCTCAGCGTCACGTCGTCGAGGATCACGCGCTCGCCGAACGCCTTGCGCGCCTTGATCATCTGGTAAATGAATTCTGCCACTTGCAGTCGCTCCTTAAAGAGTGTTGGAATTCCACCGTTTCCTTGGTTTTCGCATGCCGGCCGCCCGATGCGGTGACACGGTGTGCAACCTGTCCGCATAGCGGTCGCAGTCATGCCAAACCACCGCCCACCATGGTATCGGAAGGGCTGGAATGACGGCGCTCGAGCGTCCTACGCGAACCGGAAGATGCCGTACGACGTGCTGCCGTAATCGGCCAGCGGCTGCATGCCACACGACCGGTAGAACGCGTCGGTCGTCGACGAAACGTCGGTGCTGAGCACCTTCTGCCGTACCTCTTCGTACTGGTCGAACAGCGCGTGCATCAGTCGCGTGCCGATGCCGCGGCGCTGGTGCGAACGCAGCACCAGCAGATCCTGCACGTAGAGTATCGATATGCCGTCTCCGACCGCGCGGATCAGACCGACGAGTTCGTCGCCGTCCCATGCGGTGATCACGGTGCGCGAGCCGGCGATCGCGCGCATGAGGTATTCGGGATCGCGCGTGTAGGCGCGCCAGTCGGCGTCCTGGTACAGTCGCAGCGTCTGGTCCAGCGGCGGCAGCGTGTCGTGGATGAGTTGGATGGGATCGTTGGTCATGGTCATCTCCTGTGATGATGGATATGCGGGCGGCACGACGGTGTGACGCCCGCATGGGTGGATCCGGCGAGCATGCGCGGGATCGATTGCGTTGACCGACGCGGCGGTCAGCAGCGGTCGTACGAGAACCGGCGGATGGCGTCGAGCGCCTGCTGGCTTTCGTCCAGCCACGTCATGCCGATGGGGTAGACGTGGCCGAGCGTCTCATGCCGGGCGACCTTGCGGTCGGACAGTTCGAAGTCCACGCCCTTGCGCGACAATGCCGTGGCCAGCGCCAGCGAATCCGCCTCGAGGAAGTCGTCGCTGGACGTGAGGAGGAACAGCGGCGGCAGATCGACGTTGGCGACGATGCTGTCCGGCGTGAGATACGTCGGATCGGCGGCGTCGAGTCCGGCGAAGAACTCCGGGCCGAGCATGCGTTCGAGCATGAGCCGTTTGGCCGGATCGTAGGCGATGCCGGCCAAACCGATCCGTGCGACGGCGGCGGGGGAGGCGAGCGAGTATACGCCGCACACCAGCGCGCCGCCCGCGAACCGCAGTCCGGACGGTTGCGCGACGCCGAACGCGGCCGCTGCATCCGCGCTGCGTTCGATCGCCAGCGTGAGCAGCGCCAGCGCGCCGCCGGCCGAATCGCCGGTGATGAACACGGCGTTCGGATCGGCAGGATATTCGGCCAAGTGGGCTTTGAGCCAGCGCAGTGCGGCCTGCACGTCGGCCAGCTGCCCCTTGAGATCGGTTTGCGGTGCCGGGCGGTAGTTCAGCGATGCCACCACGAATCCGCGTGATGCCAGATGCGTGTTGAAATTGCGGTTGAGTTCCTTATAGCCGTAGGTGAATCCGCCACCGTGGATGTCGACGTACACTGGCACGCGGCCGCCGCGCACCACGGCCTCGTGCGGCAGATACAGGTCGAGCAGATGCCCGCGGCACTGGCCGGCCGTGCGGTCGGTGCCGCCGTCCGGCAGATAGGGGAGGTCGGCGATGACGTCCACGTCGTCGGGGTCGTGCCAGTATGCGGAACGCGGCAGGTCGAACAGGGCGGTGTCGTAGCGGTTGCGGCGGAACGCCTCCGCGCGTTCGGGCGACAGTCCGAGCGTTGCGGGATCGGTGAGATCGCCGTCGATCTCGGTCCAGTATGCGAACTTGCGGATGAGTTCAGGGTCGTACGGGCGCTGCGCTGCGTCCGCGGTGTTGGTGGTGTTGGTGGTGTTGGTGGTGTTGGTGGTGTTGGTGGTGTCGGTGGTGGGGCCGGCTTCGTCGCCGGGCTGTGAGGTGGTGATGGCCGCCATCGTTGCCGCCTTTCGATCGGTGGGGAAAGTGTTTTCCATGATAGATCGTCGCGGGGTGCGGCGGCGTGTACCGCCGTGGCGTGTTCGACGGATGCCGCCGGTCGTGGCTGCTATGCGGTGGTTTCCTAGGGCTGCCCACGCCAAAAGCGGGTTTTCCGTGGGAAACCCCGGGCCGGACATGGCGAAAATCCCGAGACCTACACGGCAAACGGGCGGGTTGCGTGTGCAACCCTAGGAAACCCCCGCAAAACAACATGAGGCGCACCGCCACGGTGAATGTGGGGTGCGCCTCGGGGAGAGGGAAAGTGGCGGGAACGGCCTAGCGCAGGGCGAGGTTCGCCGCGCCGATCAGACCGGCGTCCTGGCCGGCCGTGGCGGCGACGATCTTCGCGTGGCCGCGGTAGGCGCTGCCTTCGAGGAAGCGGGCGTAGTTGTAGCGCGCCGGCTCGAGCAGGATGTCGCCGACGGCCACCACGCCGCCGCCGATCACGAAGATGTCCGGATCGAGCACCGCGGCGGTCGCGGCCATCGTGCGGCCGAGCCATTCGCCGATCTTGCCGAACGCGTACAGGCCGAGCACGTCGCCCTCCTGCGCGGCCTGCGAGACCATCGGCCCTTCGAGCTTGGCGATGTCGCCGCCGCACAGTTCCAGCAGACGCTTGGCGTCCTGCGGGCGACGACGCACGGCGGACTTGGCGAAGTGCTCGAGTGCGCTGCCCGACGTGTAGCGTTCCGCGCAACCGCGCAGACCGCAGCCGCAGGTGTCGCCGTCCGGCACCATCGGCAGGTGGCCGAGTTCGGCGGCCATGCCGAAGGAACCGCGGTACAGTTCGCCGTTGATCACGATCGCGCCGCCGAGGCCGGTGCCCACGGTGAGCGCCACCATGTTTCGGCTGCCTTGGCCTGCACCGTGCACGTATTCGCCCCAGCCGGCGCAGTTTGCGTCGTTCTCGATGACGACCGGCACGGCATGGTCGATGAGCGCGCCGATGTGCTCGGATAGATCATAGTTGATCCATGCCGGGATGTTCGCGGCGAAGGTCATGGTTTTGCGGTCCGCGCCGACGTTGCCGGCTGCGGAGACGCCGATGGCTTCGATGTCGGTGTGGCCGGACGCGATGGCCTCGCGGTAGATCTTCGCGATGTTCTGGTTGATGGCGTCGGCGTCCATCGGCGTGGGAATACGCCAGCGCTGGATAATGGAATCGTTTGCATCGCACACTGCGGCGGCGATCTTGGTTCCTCCGATGTCGACGGCGAGGGTGGACATGCGCTCTCCTTTGATGTTCCTTGACGTGGTCAGACAACTGGAATCATAACGGTGAGAGGCGACGTGATAGGTGGTGACGCGCATAGTTTGTCGCAAATTCATCCCGGATTGTCGTGTCGGTCGCTAATGGGAGCGTTCACAGTGTGCGACACTTAATTACCGTTCGTCAAGCAAACGATTGCATAGGCGATGGCATTGTCCTGCTCATGTGACGTCGCTACCTGCCGTTTCCAACGGACATACAGCTGAAAGTACGGTTGAAATCGGCTGGTTGTCCGTTGAAAGTGGTGGGAATAAGAACCGGTTACCGTGTGTTGCTCCCTGCTTTAACGGACATACAGCCGATTTGAGGGGTGGGATCGGCTGGTTGTCCGTTAAGGAAAAGCGCGGGCTGAGAAGTGGGGAGGGAGGACGGCGAACGGCGGATGATGCGGGCCTACTGACCTTGGGCGCGGAGGGACTCGAGCTGCTGCTTGGCCTTGTGGAGTTTGGCGAAGATCTCGTTGCGCTGGTCGGCGTCCTTGGCGCGCTGATGGTCGCGGGCGAGCTTGTCGATCGTCGTCTCCAACTGGGTGATCTGCGTGCGGCGCACGATGCGCGCGTCCAGATCGGTGCCGTCCGTCGTGCCGAGGATGACCTGCGCGCAGCATGACGCCCACAGATCGTCGATCGTGGCAGTACCGATCGATCCAGCTGAATCAGCGGTGGCGGTGTCGGCCGCGGACGATGATCCGGCGCCGTACGCGCCGGCGGCCGTGCAGTCATCGATGTCGAGCGTCGCCTCGCCGGCCGGCCGCCATTCGTCAGCGAACACCTCGTGCACTGGCAGATGCCCGGCTCGCCCCGGCAGCGCGCGCCGCACGGCCAGCGTGCATTCCTCACGCACCGTACCCTCGTGCATCCAGTCGCGCACCACCACGAACACGATGCCTGACCTGCGCTGCGCGGCGATCAGCTCGATCACCTCGGTCGGCACGGTCGTGGCTTTCGGCGCTAGCCGCAGTCCGATCACGAGCACCTCCGGCACGCGCGTCCCCGCCGCCAGCCGCGTGTTCGCCGGCCGCAGCAACGCCAGCATCGTGATGCCCGCGATGTCGTTCGTCAGCCGCTGCTTCAGTTTGGCCGACAGTTGCGTATGGCCGACAAACAGTGCCTTCGGCAGTCTGGATTTCGCTTCGGGAATCGCCGTCGCCGCCGGCAATCCCAACGTCAGCGCGGATACGGAACCGCAGTGCGCGACCGCCGTCGCGGCATGCTGTGCATCAGTCATCGTCGACCTTCCTTTCCGGCCGTTCGCGTACGTCGTTGGCGTCCGCACGCGGTTCCTGGCCGTTCGTCGTCACGTTACCGTTCACGCTACCGCAATCGCTCCAATGACGCCGGCGCATGACCGAAACCTGACGCATGCGACGACGCGCCCGGCGTAGGATGGTGGTGGACACGCGTGTCAATGACGTCGTACGGCCGACGCGGCTTGCAAGCCGGCCGAGACGCCGAACCAAGGAGGTTATGTCATGACCGCATCGCAGGATTCCGCAACCATCGCCGCATCGGAGCCAGCAGCCAAACGCGCCGTGGTGACCGGCGCATCCAGCGGCATCGGCGCGGCGAGCGCCCGTGCGCTGGTGAAGGACGGCTGGACCGTGGTCTGTCTGGCCCGTCGCGAGGCCAAACTCAAGGCGTTGTGCGACGAGCTCGGTGACGCCGCCAGCTACGTCGTCTGCGACATCACCGACGAGACGAGCACGCAGGCCGCCATCGACCGCATCATCGCCGGCGGCCCGGTGAAGGCGCTCGTCAACTGCGCGGGCGCGGCGTTCGGCAAGGACCCGGTCGCCACCGCGAGCCTCGACGACTGGCGCGGCATGTACGAGCTGAACGTGCTCGGCACGCTGCGCATCACGCAGAAGCTGCTGCCGACGCTCAAGGCCGCGCCCGGCGGCGGTACCGTGCTGGTGATCTCCTCGACCGCCGGCATCGAGCCGTATGAGGGCGGCGCCGGCTACTGCGCGTCGAAGTTCGCCGAGAAGGTGATGGCCCGCGTGCTGCGCCTCGAACAGATCGGCGAGCCGGTGCGCGTCATCGACATCGCGCCGGGCATGGTGGAGACCGACGAGTTCTCGCTCAAGCGGTTCGGCGGCGACGCGGCGAAGGCCGCCGCTGTGTACGCCGGCGTGCCGAGCCCGCTCAAGGCCGAGGACATCGCCGAATGCGTGCGGTGGGCGCTCGCCCAGCCGGACACCGTCGACGTCGATTCGATCGTCGTGCGGCCGCGTGCGGAAGGCTCGTACACGAAGGTGTATCGCGAACGCTGATTCGGGATCCGATTCGGGATCGCCGGTGAATACAGTTCGGGCGTACGTCGCGTTCATGTGACGTACGCCCGAACTCGTATATAACTGTCGTATACGACTGCTGTGCCGTCGGCCGGTGCCGTTGACGTTCGCCGTTACCGTTCGCCCGACGGACGGTACTGGTGCAGCGCGGTGAACGAGGTCCTGTAGATCAGGATCATGATGAGCGAATCGGCCATCAGCGTGAGCGCACTGATCACCGCCAGCACCACGAACTGGTATTTCGCAGCCGTCAGCGGGTCGGCTCCCGCGATTACCTGGCCGGCCATCATGCCCGGGATGAGCACGATGCCGCTCGACGCGAGCTGCGAGATCGTCGGGATCATACCGAGCTTGACCGACGAGATGATCGACGGCTTGGCCGCCTCGAACGGCGTCGCGCCCAGGCTGAGCATCATCTCGATCTCGTAGCGTCGCGCGTCCATGTCGGAGAAGAAGCGGCTCATCGCCACGGCGATCGCCGACACCACGTTGCCCAGCAGCATGCCGCTCATCGTCGCCAGCACGGTCGGCGCATACCACGGATGCGGGCGGATCACCATCTCCGTGACCACGCACACCTGCAGGATCACGCTCGCCGTCAACGTGAGGAACACCGACGGCATGACCGAACGCGGAATGTTCGCCGCACGCGACATCGTGATCTGCACGGCCGCGAGGATCATCACCGCGATCAGCGCGAACACCAGCCACGGGTTGTTCTGTTCGATGACGAACTTGAGGATGTAGCCCATCGCCAGCAGCTGGATGAGCGAACGGATCGTCGCCCACAGCATCTGCCGGTGCACGCCGAGCCGCATCGCATACGACAGGCCGGCGGCCACGGCCACCAGCATGATCGTGATGATCAGACCCCATACGTCGATGGGATAGGCTCCCGCATTCCCGGTGCTCATCGCGTCGCCTCGCTTTCCGTACGTTCGTTGCCGTGCGCCTGCGCCGGCACGGCCGCGACGTTCCCCGTGATCTCCGTCAGCACGCCCGCCTCAAGATGCAGCGTGCGCGTCGCCCGGCCGTCCGCCGCACGGTGCCGCACGCGCACGATCGCCATGCCCTTCTCCCGCGCCGCATACGCGAGGATCTCGCCCACCTTGTCCGCGTTCTCCTCATCCAGACCGGCGTCGACCTCGTCGGCCAGCATCACCTTCGGCAATGTGAGCAGCGTGCGTAGCAGGCACACGCGCGCCTGCTGGCCTACCGACAGATCCTGCGGCGGCCGTTCCAACTCGATGTCCGAACAGCCCACCGTGTCCAGCGTGCGCCGCAGCGTCGCCTCGTCCGGCCGGCGCTCGTCCAGTGATGATCCATCATCGGAAAACCGGTGTACGCGCAACGTGAACGGCATGAGGATCGCCTCGCGTACGCTCGCGCCGGTCAGCGTCGGCCGCTGCGGCAGGTACGCCACCTCGCGCCGCCAACGCTCCGGCGTCATCGCCGTGCTCGGCGTGCCTTCCAACGTCAGATCGGCGCTCGCATACGGGTTGAGCTGCGCGACGGTCGTCAGCAGCGTGCTTTTGCCGGTGCCGGACGGTCCGACCAGATCGACGATGTCCCCGCGATGCAACGTGAACGCCACGTCGGAGAAAATGGTCTTGAACTCGACGTCGTCATGCCGGTGCGCAAAGCCGCGGAACAACGACGGCAACCGCACCGCATCGTCCGCCGCGGCCGTCGTCGTCTTCGGCATACGACAGGTCGCATGCTCGGCCGTGAACAATGGCTGAATACTGGTATCCATGCTCGCAATGCTACGAGGAAACGCGACGATCCGGCCGTTCGCGGCGATTCTAAGCGTTGTCTTAGACGGCTTGGCGTTGAGTGGACGCTGCGATGATGGGACGGTTGTGCAGCCGGCCGTGAAGCCGTTCGCGACAACGGGTCGGATGGGTCGCGACGATGCGCGTGGCCGCTAGAATGAGGAACGTGATGGACGATGAGTGAGACGACAACCGGCGGGACCATGCAACGGGAGGCGACCGACCCGCTGCGGATGCTGCTGCCTGCGGTGCTGCTGATCGAAGACGATCCGAATCTCTGTTCGATGACCAGCGAAATGCTCGAACCGGACTATCGTGTGGATTGCGCCGGGACGGTGGCCGCCGCGCGGGAACGGCTGCGGGCCGGCACCTACGATGTGCTCGTGGTCGACCGGAGGCTGCCCGACGGCGACGGACTCGACCTCATCCGCACCCTGCGCGGCAGCGGCATCGCCACGCCGGCACTCATGCTCACGGCCTTGTCCGGCGTGGACGACATCGTCGAAGGCCTCGACTCCGGTGCGAACGACTATCTGACCAAACCGTTCCACTTCGTCGAACTCGAAGCCCGACTGCGCGCCCTGCTGCGCGGATTCCACGCGCAGGCCGCCGGCGTCGTGATCGGCGATTGGCTGCTCAAACCGGGTTCCAACCTCATCGAGGACCCGGACGGCCGCGCCGTTTCGCTCACCGACTCCGAAACGAAACTGCTCGCCACGCTCGCCGCATCGCCCGACCACGTTTTCTCCCGAGACGAACTGCTCAGCCAAGTGTTCTCCGACGGTGCCGACGCGGGTACCGTCGACGTGTACGTCTCCTACGTGCGCGGCAAAACCGACCGCACGATCATCGACACGGTACGCGGGCGCGGCTACCGCATCGGCAGTCCGCTCGCCGGCTGACTGTTCGACGCGGCCGTCCGACGACGATCGTCACAGCCGATCGTCACGGTCGATCACCACAATTGGTCACCACAGTCGGTCATCCCATCCCATGCGGAACCGGCATCAATCGGCATCACGAGAAATCGACATCACATGAACGATACGACACCACGTCACGTATGGCATCGCGTCACGGCCGCCTTGCGCGGCACACTGCGGCGCAACCACACCAAGGCCGGGCTGATCAGCCTGCGCATGACCGTCGCCATGGCCGCCGTCACCGTGATCGGCGGCATTCTGTTCGCGGCGGGCGTGCTGCTCGGCTCGCGGCACGAGTTCGCCGAGCGCGGCCTCGACCCCAACGCCATGTCCGTGACCGAACAGTTCGGCTCCGGCATGATGGTCATCGACACGCGCAAGGCCATCGCGTTCACGCTGCTGTTCGTCGCCGGCGTCGTCGTGGCCGTCGCCCTCATCGGCTGGCATTACTCGCACCAGGAGGTCGCGCCGCTCGAACACGCGCTCGAACTGCAGAAGCACTTCGTCGCCGACGCCAGCCACGAGCTCAAGACGCCGCTTGCGGTGATCGCCACGCGCATCGACCTCATCGACTTCCGGCGCTCGCACGGACAGCCGATCGACAGCGCGATCGACGACCTGCGCGCCGACGTGGACCGCATGAACGCCATCCTCACCGACCTGCTCGTCGCGGCGCGCGGTGCGGTCAACACCGAACCGGTGCCGCTGGAATCGGCGATCCGCCAATCCGTCGACGCGGTGCGGCCGCTCGCCGACGAACGCCACGTGACCGTCACGACCCGCATCGACGGCGATCCCGCGCATTTCGTCGTGCAGGGCAACGCGGTCGGTCTGTCGCGCTGCATGGTCGCCGTGCTTGACAATGCGATCGCACACGCGCCGGACGGCACCGACGTGTCGGTGTCGCTCGGCTACCTGCATCACGGCGACGCGGTCGCCATCCGCATCACCGACCACGGCGGCGGCATCGGCGACGACCCCGAACGGCTGTTCCGCCGGTTCGCGCGCGACGACGACGGCACCGCCCACCAGGGGTACGGGCTGGGACTTGCGCTCGCCCGCGACGTGGCCAGCCGCTACGGCGGCACGCTCGACGTGGAATCCACGTCGCCGCACGGCACCACCATGCTCATCACGCTGCCGTTGACGGAGACCGCTGAAGCTGCCGCTTGATACGTTGACACGCGACATGAAGCGCTGACATGCAACCCGTCGCGCGACCTGATACGCAACCTGTCAGCACCCATCCGACGCTTAGCGTTGCCTAAGCCGACGTGCCGTAGCGTGGCGGCCATGATCACTACAACCCTCGCAAACGCAACAGTCCTCACCGCCGCGCAGCCGCTTGCCCAGAACGTCGCCGCGCCGGGCGCCGCCACCGCCATCACGTCCTGCCCGGTCTCCACGGGCGGCTTCATCGGCGCGATCACCGACTGGCTCGTCGGCCTCATGTCCACCATGGGCTGGCTTGGCACCGGCGTGGCCGTGTTCCTCGAAAACCTATTCCCGCCCATCCCCAGCGAGGTCATCCTGCCGCTCGCCGGATTCACCGCCGCGCAGGGCCGCATGACCTTGTTCGAGGCGATCGGCGGCGCCACGCTCGGCTCCGTCGTCGGCGCGCTCGTGCTCTACGGCATCGCCTATGCGATCGGCGCGGATCGTATGCGCCGCCTGTTCGATGCCATGCCGCTCACCGACGCGACCGACATCGACAAGGCCAACGACTGGTTCGCCCGCTACGGATTGTGGTCAGTGCTCATCGGCCGCGTCATCCCCATCGTGCGCTCGCTGATCTCCATCCCGGCTGGCATCGCGCGCACGAACCTGCTGCGGTTCACGCTGCTCACCGCGTTCGGCTCGCTTGTGTGGAACACGATCCTCGTGATGGCCGGCTACCTGCTGGGCTCGCAGTGGTGCGGCATCCTCGGCGTGCTCGACCGGTTCCAGTACGCGGTCGCGGCGGTGATCGTCGTGCTGTTCGTCTGGTACGTGGTCGTCAAGGTGCGCGCGCGGATGGCCGCGGCACGGTGATCGGATCGGTCGCCCCGGACCGTCGTCATCCGTCGGCGACTCCCTATCGTCACTGATATCGTCACTATGCGCGCGCGATCACGATGCGTGCGCGCACTCAGTGACGGTTACGATACCAAAAACGTCACTCAGTGCGCGCGCATGTCGAGATTGCGCGCACTCAGTGACGTTTTCGGTATCACGCGGTGGATCGGACGGCGCCGCGCCCTACCGACGCCAGCTGCGGCGACGGTAGTTGACGATGCGCTTGCCGCCGACGCCCGCCTTGCCGCTCGGACCCCACGGGCCGCGCGCCTCGGCCTTGAGCTGCGTGAGATGATGCTTCATCGCGAGCAGCATGATGTGCGTGTCCTCAAGACCCAGATGCCGTTCGGCATCGTCCTCGTGCAGCGCGCCCTGCCGTTTTGCATACGCGTCCAGCGTGTTGTCGCCGTCCGGGTGCCCCTCGCACGGGATCGAACCCTCGTCCCACAGACGGCTCATCGGCAGCGTGTCGATGATCGTCACATGCCCGTTGCGGTAGGCCTCCGCGTAGCCAGCCACGTTGAGCATGAAGAAGCTGTGCTCGAACGTGGCCATATGCGCCACGAACGGCTGTGACGTGAGCCGGTGCAGCAGGTCGGCCTGCGCGGCCGGATCCTCGTCGAACAGCGGGAACTCGGCGCCGGTGCGCTGGCTGATGTCGATGCCGGTCAGCTGGATGATGAACGCGTTGCCGTGCCGCGCCGCCTCGGGTGTCACGCCGAACGAGAAGCGGTGCTGGTCATATGCGTCGCCGGACTCGTAATAGTCCTTGTCGTAGCGGTAGTCGTCGGGCAGGGCGGTCGGGCGCGGCGACTTCATGTTCATGTATTCGAAGCCGACGTCGATGATGTACGCGCGGTACGGTTCGGTGCCGTTCGTCTCCAAGTCGATGCCCATCACGTTGTCCACGTCGCGGCCGGGCAGGTAGACCTCGCGCCAGTAGTCCTTCGGCGCGGCGGCTTGACGGGCTGCCACGTGCTCGGCGGCCGCATGACGCGACTTCTCGTAACGCATCTCCGGCACGGCCGTCTCGTTCGTGCGCACCTGTTCGATGCTCGGTACGGCCGGATTGTCGTCGTTGATGACCTGTGGACCCTCGATCAGATCGTCCGCGCTGTTCGCGTCCGAACTCGAATCGGCCGGTGCGGACTCGTCGGGGCCAGCCTCGACGGAGCCGTAGTGCTTCTCATCAGCCGCGAACAGGGCCATCTGGCGCTCATGCTTGGCCGCTTCGCGCTTCTCACGGTCGGCCTTGCGCTGTTCGGCACGCGCGTTGACGATCTCCGCGGTGCGATCCTGCACGTCGGCCAGATCGTCGTCGGTGAGCAGACCGCCCTCGACCGCATGTAGCACCGGCACGGTGACGCGCTCGCGGTCCTCGTCGGTGACCGTCCACAGGCCTTCTGCGACGCCGCGGTCGCGCAGCAGGTCGATCTGGTCAGTCAGGCGGCGGTCCGCGTACGCGAGCGCGCGCGGCAGCTCATACGTCTTGATATGCCGGTCGAAGTCGCGCATGAACACCATGCTCATCTTCGCGATGATCGCCTCGAGCCGGTCGCGGATCGTAAGATCGGCCTTGAGCAGGTCGTGCACATTGCTCGCCGCGCCCGGTTCGAGATCGACCGGCTGGGCGACGCCGATGCCGTGTTCGAGGTCAAGCGAACGCACCCAATCCCAATCGATGTCGTGGTCGTCGGCGTCCTTCAACATGATGTACGCCCACTGGGCGATGGTGTCCTTCGCCTTGGTGAGCCACGTGCGGTCGACGGGTGCGGTTGCGGCTGGTGTGCTGGTCTCGGCTGCGGTGTCGGCGTCGGTGACGTTCAGATGATTGTTCTGATTGTTATCTGCTTGTTCGCTACTCATACTGTCATTCATATCGTTCATATCACTCATATTCATCTATCCATCGTCATGGAAATATTGTTCCCCACGACTCCTATGGTAGCGCTCACAGTCGATGGATGTTGACAGGTTGCGCACGATCGTCAGCGATCCGCGAACCGTTGGTTGAGCGCGGCGATGCGCTCGACGAACGCGGCGACCTGCGGGGCGGGGGAGAGCGGGGAGAGCAAACCGTACTGCATGCCGACCGGTTCGGGCCAGTCGACGGGCACGTTGACGAGCTGCGGGTGCACGTCGCTCCACATCGGCTTGGAGATGAGCAGGTCGCCAGATTCGGCGCAGTCGTTGAACAGGTCGAGGTCGTACCGGTCGATGTCGACCAGCGTGATGCCGGGGTTGCGCTCGAACAGGTCGCGGGCGATGTCATCGGTGCCGTTGCCGCGCGGCAGGATGCGGATGCGCTCGCCGGTCAGGTCGTCGATCGTCAGTCTCGCCCGTCGCGCGAGCGGATGATTGCGCGGCACGGCGAGACATAGCGGTTCGTATGACAGGACTTGCGTATTGCAGATGCCGGTCCAGTGATCCGGCACGAATGCGGTGGCGATCGCGTCGATGTCCTCGCCGAGTCGCGCGATGATGTCGTCGATCGGCGTGCTGTTGTCCGGCATCGATACGAGTTCCAGACGGATGTCGGTTTGGCCGGCCCGCTGCCATAGATCGAGGATGTGGCGAGCTGGACGCAGGATGGAGATGCCCAGGCGAACCGGATCGGCGTGCCGATGCATACGTTGGCGGGCTCT
The DNA here is from genome assembly GCF_009299505.1 of Bifidobacterium ramosum. Classification (GTDB taxonomy): domain Bacteria; phylum Actinomycetota; class Actinomycetes; order Actinomycetales; family Bifidobacteriaceae; genus Bifidobacterium; species Bifidobacterium ramosum. Next base: position 364,950 of record NZ_WBSM01000002.1, read on the forward strand.
GCGGAGAATCTCGTCCGACTCGCGGACGAGCGATCGCGCGTCGTCAAGGAACGCCGCGCCGGCCGGGGTCGGGGTGACGCCGGTGCGGGAACGGTTGAAGATCGTGAGGCCATATTCCTGTTCGAACGTAGTGACCTGTTTGGCGACGGCCGGCGTGGACAGGTGCAACCGGCGCGCGGCCTGCGCGAAACTGCCGGTGTCCGCCGCCGCGATCAGCGCGTCGAGCCTGCGATCATACATGGCGCCTCCTTGAAGCGTGAACCGGGGCTCCCCTCAGTCGGCG
>NZ_WBSM01000020.1 GCF_009299505.1 Bifidobacterium ramosum
TGCCGGCCGATGATGATGAAAACGTGTCCATACACCATTGTCACCACCCAAACCCGTCAACCATGCCCCAGGACATACCGTCAACCATGCCCCGACACATGCGTCAACTATCCGCTGAAGCTAAACAAACCTAAGAACAACACACAGTAAAGAAAAATCCACCTAATCGCACAGGAGGCGAGTGCGACGAACGCGAGACGTTCCATACACTGGGTGGCAACGAAGCGGCATCGAAGCCCTTCACCACACCATATGGAAGGTGGCATTGATGAGCATCCATTACGATCCGCAGGCACGGCAGTTCCACCTGCGCAACGACGGCATCAGCTACGTGATGCGCGTACTGCCGGGCGGCGAGCTGTCACACGTGTACTTCGGCCCGCGACTCGTCGACGACGGTCCGCTGACCGACGCCACGAACCCGCCGAGCCAGGGTCTGCTCACGCACGACGCGGCCGACGCCTACTCGGTCGAGGACGAGCATCTCGAATACCCGGCCGCTGGCTCCGGCGACCTCAACCCGACCGCACTGGCCATCACCGACGCACGCGGCTCGCACGTCGTCCGCCCGCTCTACGCCGGCTACCGCATCATGGACGGCAAGCCCGAACTCGACGGACTGCCCTCCACCTACACCGAACACGACGACGAGGCGCAGACCCTCGAGATCACGCTGCGCGACGAGCGTCTCGGCCTCGAAGTGCAGCTGCTGTACACGCTGTTCGTCGACTTCCCGGCGATCGCCCGCAGCGCCCGGCTCACCAACACCGGCGCCGGCTATAACAAGCCGTTCGACGTGGACGCCGCCTACAGCGCCGACCTCGACCTGACCGACGCCGACTGGGACCTCATCACGCTCACCGGCGAATGGGGCCGCGAATGCACGCCGACCCGCGCCCGCCTGCGCCCCGGCCATCAGGGCGTCGCCAGCCTCAACGGCCACACCAGCCACCGTGCCAACCCGTTCCTCGTGCTCGCCCGCCCCGACGCCACCGAGACGAGTGGCGCGGCCATCGGCGCGTCGCTGGCGTACAGCGGCAACTTCGACGCAGACGTGCACGTCGACAGCTACCTGCGTTCCCGTCTGCGCCTCGGCATCAACCCCGAACTGTTCCGCTGGCGGCTTGACCCCGGCGAATCGCTGCAGCTGCCCGAAGTCGTGCTCGCCTACTCGACGTCCGGTCTGGGCGCGCTCAGCCGCACGTACCACCGGCTGTACCGCACACGCATGGCCCGCGGCCCGTGGCGCGACCGCCGCCGCCCGATCGTGGTGAACACGTGGGAGGCCATCTACATGAAGATGGACGAGGACAAGCTCGTCGACGTGGCGAAGAGCGCCAAGGACCTCGGCATCGAGATGCTGGTGATCGACGACGGCTGGTTCGGCCACCGCAACTACGACGACACGTCGCTGGGCGATTGGTTCGCCAACCCGGCCAAGTTCCCGAACGGGCTCAAGCCGGTCGGCGAGCGCGTGCACGCATTGGGCATGAAGCTCGGCCTGTGGTTCGAACCGGAGATGATCAGCCGCGACAGCGTGCTGTTCGAAACGCATCCCGACTGGGTGCTCGGCGACCCTGATGTGGAGCTGAGCGTCGGCCGCCACCAGTACCTGCTCGATCTGACGCGCCCGGAGGTCGTCGACTATCTCGAGGACATCATGTCCAGGACGATCCGCGAGGGCGGCATCGACTACATCAAGTGGGATATGAACCGTCAGCTGTCGGAGGTGTACTCCCCCACGTTGCCGCCGGAACGGCAGGGCGAGGTGTACCACCGGTTCGTGCTCGGCTACTACGAGCTGCTGCGCCGGCTCAACCGCGACTTCCCGGACATGCTCATCGAATCGTGCTGCTCGGGCGGCGGCCGCGTCGACCCGGGCGTGCTCGCCTACGCGCCGCAGGCGTGGATCTCCGACGACACCGATGCGATGGAACGCGTGAAGATCCAGTATGGCACCTCGTTCGCCTATCCGCTGAGCATGATGAGCAACCACGTCTCGGCGGTGCCGAACGCGCAGACCGGCCGCGTCTCGCCGCTGAAGACCCGTGCCGACGTGGCGTACTTCGGCACGTTCGGCTACGAGCTGGATCCGCGCACCGTGACCGACGAGGCCGAGCGCGCGCAGATCCGCGAGCAGATCGAGCAGGACAAGCGATTCGCCTCGCTGGTCGCCACCGGCGACTTCTACCGGCTGATCAGCCCGTTCGCCGCCAATCCGGCGTTCGGCATGGCGCACGCCGCGTGGATGGTCGTCTCCCCCGATCGCCGTGAGGCGCTCGTCGGCTACTATCGCACGCATGTCGGCGTGGATCTGCTGCCGTTCCAGCTGCGGCTCGCGGGCCTCGACCGCACGGCGAAATACCACGTCGAGGAGATCGGCTTCGACACGAACCCATGGCGTGACCGGTACGGCGACGAACTCGAGGAGGTCGGCCTGCGGTTCATCGACGGATCGGCCGGCGAATGGAAGTCGAAGATCCCTGGCGGCGACAACCTGTCGCGGCTGTTCCATCTGACCGCGATCTGACACGACCCGGCCACGATTGCGATCTGCGCAACCCGCGACCGTCCATCATCCAATCAACCAACAACCGTCTCATCAACCAACCAATCACCCACCACAACAGAAAGGGACACCATGAGCGACACCACACTCACCGACCAGCAGATCGTCGACACCGACGCGCAACTGCTGTACATCGGCAACACCGGCACCGTCGAATTCGACCTGACCCTGCCGACCGAAGGCAAGAACGGCTCGACCGTCACGTGGGCGTCCAGCGACGAACGCTGGATCCAGCCCGACGGCACCGTCCACATGCCCGAATACGGCCGCGGCGACCGCAACGTGACGCTGACCGCGACGGTCACGCACGGCGACGCGACCGCGACCCGCGAGTTCACCGTCAAGGTGCTCGAACAGGCCAACAAGATCAAGGTCAAGGAGTTCTTCCCGATCGAGCTGAGCGTTCAGGCGGGCGCCACTTATGCCCTGCCGATGTTCGCCGCCGTGCTCACCGACGACGGCCGTCTGCTCTCCCAGCGCATCAACTGGGACGACGGCGTCGAACACACCGCCGGCGAGCCCGGCGACGTGACCTTCCACGGCCTGATCGACGGCAGCACCATCGACGCGAACGCCACCGTGCACGTGCTCGCCGAGGACCCGCAGACCCCGGTCGATGCCACGCCGAAGCTCAACCCGGTGCCGCTCGCGCACGTGCGTCTGACCGGCGACGGCGTGCTCGCCGGCAACCAGCAGCGCCGCATCGAGTTCCTGCGCACCGTAAACGACGACCAGATGCTCATCGAATTCCGCCGTGCCGCCGGCCTCGACACCAAGGGCGCGCCGGACATGATCGGCTGGGACGCGCCGGATGCGCTGCTGCGCGGCCACACCACCGGCCACTATGTGTCCGCGCTGGCCCTCGCCTACGCCGCCAGCGGCGACGAGACGATCAAGTCGAAGCTCGATTACATGGTCGACTCGCTCGCCGAAGTGCAGCGCGCGTTCGACGGCAAGCCCGGCTTCCATCCCGGCTTCCTGTCCGCCTACTCGGAGTTCCAGTTCAACGAACTCGAGAAGTACGCCCCGTATCCGACCATCTGGGCACCGTACTACACGCTGCACAAGATCCTCGCCGGCCTGATCGACGCCTACCAGTACGCGGGCAACGAGACCGCGCTCGACGTGGCGTCCAAGATGGGCGACTGGACGTACGATCGCCTGTCGAAGCTGCCGCACGAGCAGCTGCAGAACATGTGGAGCATGTACATCGCCGGCGAGTTCGGCGGCATGAACGAGTCGCTCGCCAACCTGTACGCGATCACCAAGAACCCGAAGCATCTCGCCGCGGCCCGCCTGTTCGACAACGACCGCCTGATGGAGCCGATGCGCCAGCATGTGGACTCGCTGGGCGGCATGCACGCCAACCAGCACATCCCGCAGGTGATCGGTTCGGTCAAGCTGTTCGAGCAGACCGGCGTGCCGTACTACCTCGATCAGGCGAAGTTCTTCTACGACTCGGTCACCGGCCACCACCTCTACGCGCTCGGCGGCACCGGCCAGGGCGAGATGTTCCACCAGCCCGACGAGATCGGCAATCTGCTGTTCGACAACACCGCAGAAAGCTGCGCCTCGTACAACATGCTCAAGCTGACTGCCGAACTATACCGCTACTTCCCGGACGCTCAGCTCGGCGACTACTACGAGCGCACCACGCTCAACCACATCGCCGCGACGACCGACCACGTGCCCGAAGGCGGCAGCATGTACTTCTTCCCGACCCAGCCGGGCGGCCAGAAGAGCTTCGACGTGGAGAACAGCTGCTGCCACGGCACCGGCCTCGAATCGCACTTCTACTACGCGGAAGGCGCCTACTACACCGACGCCGACGCGCTGTACGTGCGCCTGTACCTCAACGGCACGCTGGACGACGAGGCGGGCAAGCTCTCCGTGACCGTCGCCGACGCGACGCCGGAGCACGTGGCGATCGACGTGGAGCGTCTGGGCCGCAAGCAGCTGCGCCTGCGCGTGCCGTCCTGGAGCGTCGACGGCAAGGTCACGGTGAGCGTCAACGGCCGCGCGGTGGACGCCGCCGTGGTGGAGGCCGCCCGCACCGCGACCGGCGAGCTGGCGTTCTCGCCGGCGCTGCTCGGCCTCGACTCGTTCGACGGCGCGCATCTCGAGCTCGGCTTCAACCCGCACATGCACCTGTTCGCCACGCCGGACCGTCCGGAGCTGGCGGGCGTCGCATGGGGTCCGTACGTGCTCGCCGCGCTGAGCGACGAGACGTCGTTCCTCGACGTGCCGGTCGACGACGCCGACCCGGATGCGGCGTTCGAGCATGAGCCGGGCACACTCACGTTCACGCACAAGGCCACGGGACTGAAGTTCGTGCCGCTCTCGACGATCGGCTTCGAGCACTACCACGCCTACGTGCGCACCAAGTAGCCTGACCACCGGCCCCCTCCCCACGCGGAGGGGGCCGTTTTTCGTCTCTCCGTCCTTTGGCTCCCTTCTCGCCCGTCTTGGCTCCCCTCTCCGAGGGGAGCTGTCAGTGCAGCTGACTGAGGGAAGCACACGGAACGACCTCCGACGCCCACCCACCCATCATCAGAAAGCCTCATCATGGAACTCATCAACGACGATGCATCATCCGTCATCCTGTCCGATCCGAACGGCATCCGCTGTCCGCTGCGACCGATCGCCGTCGGCGCGACGGTCCACGGACGTCCCGCATCCACAACCCTGTCCGCACAGCCGAACGCCGACGGACTTGTCGCGTCCGCGTCGCTCGCGCCCGCCGCATCGGATGACGCTTACGTCCGCTATACGCTGACCGTGCGCAACGCAGGCGCCGAACCGGTCACGCTCGACGATCTGTATCTCGACTTCGGCATCGCCGACGACGCGGCCGTCGTCACGAGCGACACGGCCGTCGCCGACGACGACCATCCGCTCGACACACCCGACGCATATCTACTGCTGCCGTACGCCGGCCAACGCGACCATCGTCTGCTCGTCATGCCGTACAACACGACGCAGATCGAACTGGTCGAGACGATCACACCGCACGGCACACCGCACGACAACGGCGCACCGCACGCCCCCGTCTACCGCTGCTATCTGCGCTCCGCCGGCCGCCGCGCATCGTACGACGCATCCGCCGCGCATGCCACCCGCCGCTGGGTCAACCCGGCGCGTTCGCTCACGCTCGCCCCCGGCCGTTCCGCATCGTTCACGCTGCTGCTCACGTTCGCCGCCAGCGAGCACGACATCGCGTCGTTCCTCGTGCGCTTCGCCGAAACGCCGCTCGGCTTCGCGGACGGCGCGAACGGCATGTATTCGCTGTATCACTTCCTGCTCGACGATCCCAAGTCGATCCACGCCAGCCACGATCTGGTCAACGGCTGGCAGGCGGCGACGATCACCGACGGGCGGCTCGCCTCGCTGACCACGCCAACCGGCGGTATCGAGGCGATCGACCCGGACATGGGCTTCGGCGACGTGACCATCACCTATGCGGACGGCGGCACGTTCTCCACCGTCGGACTCGACGGCCATCTCGACGCGCACGGCGACGCGGCGTTCCGTGACGACACGCACGGCCCGCTCGCCACGACGCTCGCATTCCGACTCGACGGGCGTACGCTGCGCGCCGCGATCACGCTCGCCAACACGGGCGACGAGCCGCTCACGCTCACCGACGTGGCGATGGCCGTACCGCTCAACAGCCGCATGGCGTGGGGCGTCGACGCGGCGCAACGCATGATCCGGCACACGCAGGTCGCCGGCGACAACTCGTTCTTCCTCGCCACGCCGTCCGACGGCAAACCGCCGTACCTGCTGTGCGTGCCGGAGGACGGCATGCGCTGGGAGCTGTTCGATCTCGGCAAGCAGCCGACGCGCGGCGGCGAGGAGCGCGACGTGTACCGCATCCACCTGTACGGGCAGGCCGCGGCCGACGAGGCGCGCACGCACGAGGGCGGCCGCTGGCGGCTGCCGACCACGACGCTCACGCTCGCGGCGGGCGAACGTCGCACGTTCACGTTCGACCTGCTGTGGGTGGACGGATACGATCAGGCGCGCGCCGAACTCGTGCGCCACGGCAAGCTCGACGTGCAGGTGGTGCCCGGCTATACGCTGCCGCGCGGTACCGAGGCGCTCGTCAAAATCGACTCGCAGTACGCGAACGTCACGATCAGCGCCGAGCACGCGGACACGACGGCCATCCGACTGGTCGAGGACAGCGTGACCGACGACGGCGACACGCCGACGTTCCGCCGCATCTACGGCGTACGGTTCGACCGGCTCGGCGAGAACCTGCTGACAGTGCACTACGGCGATGACGACGGTCACAGTCACGACACCGCCGGCACCCGCGTCGGCTACCTCGAACTGTTCGCCACGCTGCCGGTCGACGAGCTCATCGCGGCACGCGCCGACTACATCGCGCGCTGCCAGGCGAACGATCCGGACAAGTGGTACGACGGCCTGTTGCAGGAACGCAACACGAAGACCGGCGCGCTGCTCAATCCGGACAACTACGACGAGATCAAGGGCTGGCGCATCTACGAGGTCACGTGCGACGACCCGGGACTGAGCAAGCCCGCGTTCCTCGCCGCGAAGAACGCCGAGCATCCGGTCGAATCACAGGTGCGCGCGCTCGACAAATACCTCACCACGTTCGTGTGGGGCGGCCTACAGCGCACGACGGACGAGCCGTGGCCGTACGGCGTGTACGGCGTGCCCGACTGGCGCACCCTGCGCGACCACCGCAACCTCAACGGCAACGAGCAGCTGCACATCAGCCGACTGTGGGATTTCCCGCACGTGGCGCTTGCCTGGTTCATGATGTACCGGATCGCCCGCCGCAACCCCGAGTGGACGTCGCTGCCGGCTCGCGAGTACCTGACGCGCGCGTGGGGCACGTTCACGGCGATGTACCGCTATCCCGACGAGGTCGAATACGACTACACCGGCAAACTGGACAACACATCGCCGTACAAGACCGGCTATTACAACGAGCTGGTGATCGCCGACGTGATCGACGCGCTGCGTGACGAGGGCGAGACGGCGAAGGCCGCGCAGCTGGAGGCGTACTGGAACCACAAGGCGGATTTCATGATCCGTCAGGCGAAGGATCTGTTCGGCTCCGAATACGCGTTCGACACGACCGGCTTCGAGACGACGCAGGCCGTGGTGGACTGGGGACGCGATCATGCGATGCGCGTGTGGAACACGGACGGCCGGTCCGTCGTCTCGTATCGCGCCGGCGACGTGGAACGGTTCGACCGGTACCAGCGCGCATGCAACGTCGCCTGCCGCGGCTGGCTGGAGAACGGCTTCTACATCTCCGGTTCCGACATTCGCGGCGACACGATGCAGTACACGTTAAGCTACATGTCGCAGATGGGCGGATGGGGTCTGCTTGAGGACGCGCTGTATGCGGACGGGTCGCCGTTCGCGCTGCTGCGGCTGGCGTACGCGTCGCTGCTCAGTTCGTGGGCGCTGATCAACGCGGGCGATGCGGCGAGCGGATATGGCTACTGGTTCCCGGGTGCGGAGAATCAGGGCGCGTCGAGCGGCGGGTTCGAACCGTTGCCGTATGCGACGACGTGGCTGGGACAGCCGGCCGAGCGCGGCATCTGGATCTACGGATGCGAGACGGATCTCGGCTACTGCGGGTATCTGCGCGGCGCGGCGGTCGTGGTGGCCGACGATCCCGATTTCGGACGGGTCGTGTACGGCGGTACGGCTGACGTGCGCGACGGCGACGGCGACGGTACCAAGGCATCGTCCGGCGTGCGGGTGACGCGCATCACGCCGACGGACGGCGTGAACCGCCGGCTGCATCTCATCCGGTCGGCCACCGACCGCACGCACGTGCTGCTGGAGAACGCGCGATTCGCCGACGTGACGATCAGTGAAGTCGAGTCGGGACGGACGGCGATCACGCTGACCATCGTCGACGCGCTCGACGGCCACGCCACGCTACGCGCGTTCACCCATGACGGCGCGTCCGTGGCCGTCGGCCACGCCGCCGCCCGCGACCTCACCGTCCCCGTCGCCGACGGCCCCGTCACCATCACCCTCTCCTGACGGGAACACCCCGGGACGTTCCCAAGGACGAACACCCCCCTTCAACGGACATCCAGCCGATTGACGGCCCCAAATCGGCTGGTTGTCCGTTGAAGGAGATGGACGATACCGCTACGGAATGAAACGTTCCCAGAAGCTATACGCTCCATCCCTCTAACGGACATACAGCCGAAAAGGGACCGCGGATCGGCTGTATGTCCGTTGAGGGCTGTGGGCAGAACAAGCAGCGAACCATCGAGAACGTTCCCCAACTGTTTCGCCTCATCCCTCTAACGGACATACAGCCGAAATGGAGGCCGAAATCGGCTGTATGTCCGTAAGAGGGTGAGCATATGACCCTTGGGAACGTTCCATGACGCTTCTGCCTCCTCCTTCAACGGACATACAGCCGATTTCGGCCTCCATTTCGGCTGTATGTCCGTTTCGCCAACTGCACAGGAGAGTCCACCCGAACCGCCCTTTGTCAACCGTCACACGCGATAGCATGAAGCCAATCGTCGATCACGACGGGCCATCACGGCGAAGGGGCCGACCATATGACAACCGACAATCATCCCATCCCACCATCCGCAACCGACGCAACGCCGACCGACACGCAGGCCGCATACTTCAGTCAGTTCCACGAAAGCATCGGCTATGTGAACTTCGCCAGCGTCGGCGCGCCGTCGCAGGCCGTGCTGCAGACCGAACAACGTATGCTCGAACAGCTCGCCGCCGCCGGCCCGCACACCGTCGCCGATCTCATGGAGGCGCCCCGCGCGGCCGCCCGTCGCGTCGCGGCGATGACCGGCCGCCGTCCCGATGAGATCACCATGCAGCCGAACACCAGCACGGCGCTGTATCATGCCGCATTCTCGCTGCCGGCCGACGACCATGTGCCCGTCGTGCTGTTGAACGCCCACGAGTTCCCGGCGAACCTGTACCCGTGGAAGCGTGCGGAATCCGCGGGACTGGTGTCGGTGCGCACCTACGACGGCCCGGCGAACGCCGCATCCATCGCGCCGCTGCTGGACGGCGTCGATGTCGTGTCGCTGAGCGTGGTGGATTTCCGTACCGGCTATCTTGCCGATCTTGACGAGATCCGCGAGACGATCGGCGACCGGCTGATGGTGGTCGACGGCATTCAGGGATTCGGCGTGGTCGACGCGGACTGGAGTCAGGCGGACGTGCTCGCCGTGGGCGGGCAGAAGTGGGTGCGCGCCGGCTGGAGCACCGGGTTCATGGCGTGTTCGCCTCGTGCGTTGGAGCGGTTGAGTCGGCCGCTGCTGTCGGGATGGTCCGGCGCGGAAGGCTCCGAGCGTTATGACGCCGCGTTGCATGAACCGCTGCCCGGTGCCGATCGGTTCGCGGCGAGCGTGCTCAGTCCGATCGCCGCCGGACGGCTGGATGCCGCGCTGGCGTTGGTCGAGTCGGTGGGCGTGCCGTGGATCCGGTCGCGGGTCGCGCGGTTCGCCGAGCGTCTCGACGAGGATGTGCGTACGATGGGCGGCGCGTTGGTACGCGACGATGATCCGCGCCACTGGTCGGCGATTCTGCCGCTGGCGTTCCCTGGGCATGACGTGGCTGCGATCGGACGACGGCTGCGCGAGGCCGGCGTCACCTGCTCGGTGCATCCGTCGACGATTCGCATCGCCCCGCACGCCACCACCGGCGAGGACACGTATCGGCTGCTTGTCGACGCACTGCGCGACGCCGTCGCCCGGTAACCCAACCCATCCGTCTCACACTTCCCCTCAACGGACATACAGCCGATTCATAGGGGTAAATCGACTGGATGTCCGTTGAGGGTGGGCGCGCTCCGGCATCGCCAAACAGCGTTCCCTGACGATTCCATCTCATCCCTTCAACGGACATACAGCCGATTCACCCCTATGAATCGGCTGTATGTCTGTTAGGGAGGACATCACCAAGTGTCATTCATCATCACAGCAAAGGAGCCGATATGGACACCAACGAACTGCAACGCATACGCGCAGCCGCGGCAGACAACGACACCGCCCCCGAACCGAAACATCAGTGCGGCGGCATGGGCACACGGCTGCAGGCGCACGGATTCCAGGACATCATCTACCGCGGCTGGGGCACGGCGCAACGTCCAGCCGTCAGCCGCAGCCGGTTCGCCGACGACGCGATACGCCGCCGCGACGCCATCGCCGCACTACTGCCCGGCGAACGGCTCGTCATCCCCGCCGGCATCCCCAAGACGCGCGTCAACGACATCGACTTCCAACCGTTCCGCATCGGCACGGCCTTCGCCTATCTGACCGGGCTCGGCAAAGGATACAAGGCCGACTCGGTGCTCGTCATCGACCCGATCGTCACCGAGGACGGCGTCGTCGGCCACCATGACGTGCTGTATGTCGAGCCGCCCATCGACCGTTCCGATCCGCGGTTCTATTCGGATTACAAGCACGGCGAGTTCTGGACCGGCCCGCAGCCCACGCTGGCGGATTTCGCGGTCATGACCGGCATCGAGACGCGTGACCGGACCGAGCTGGAGGATGCGCTGCGTGCCGACGCTGGCCCGGACGGCGTGCGGCTGCGGCTGTGCCGTGACGTGGATGCGCTCGTCGACGCGCTGGTCGACCAAGTGCGGATTGACTGCGGACTCGGTGGCGCCGACGAGAACGCCGGCCTCGACGAAGTGCTGCAGGAACGGCTGGGCGAGATCCGTCTGATCAAGTCGCCGGTGGAGATCGAGGAGATGCGTCGGTCGGTACGGGCGACGCTGCGCGCGTTCGACCGCGTCGCCGACATGCTGCCGATCGCGCGGCAGGTCGCGCGCGGCGAACGGCTGCTCGAGACCGTGTTCACCGGCAGCGCGCGATACGAGGGCCATGTGGTCGCGGGCATACCGGCTGTCGCGTCGGGCGTGCGCAGCGGGGTGCTGCATTACGAAGACAACTCCGGCTCGCTCAAGGACGGTGATCTGGTGCTTATCGATGGCGGCGGCGAACTGGATTCGCTGTACACCGCCGACATCACGCGCACGTTCCCGGTCAACGGCAGGTTCACGCCGACGCAGCGGCGCGTCTACGATGCGGTCGTGGCCAGCGAGATGGCCGGCATCGAGGCCGCGAGCCGCCCCTGCGCCCGGTACCGTGACATTCAGGATGCGGTGATGGCGAGCATCGCACAATCGCTGCATGACATGGGCATATTGCCGGTGAGCGTGGAGGAGGCGCTTGGCCCCGATGGCCAGCAGCAGTGCCGTTGGCTGTATCATGGCACCGGCCACATGCTCGGCATCGACATGCACGACGGCCAGCATGCGCGCAACCGGTATTATCCCGACGCCGAGCTCAAGCCGGGCATGATCTTCACGATCGAGCCGGGACTGTACTTCGACGCCGACGATCTGCTCATCCCCGAGGAGTACCGCGGCATCGGCGTACGCGTCGAGGACGATATCCTAATCACCGACCACGGCGCCGAGGTGCTGGTCGATTATCCGCGCACGTCGGACGAGATCGAGCAGTGGCTGTCCGAGCATAACCCGCAGCGGTACCTGCGCAGCTTCCTCGATCACGACAGCATGGCCGTCGACTCTGACGACTGACCGTCCCCAGAAAAGCTATACACATCCCACACCCTCAACGGACATACAGCCGATTAGCCCCCATAAATCGGCTGTATGTCCGTTAGGGGGTTACGGGCAGAATCAAGTAGTAAGCCATAAATAGTGAACCATTAAGAACTCCCCCAACCATTTCATCCTTCCCCTCTAACGGACATACAGCCGAAACGGGGGTTGGAATCGGCTGTATGTCCGTTAGGGGGTGAGCATGCGGCCCTTGGGAACGCTCCCTAATGACGTACCGGATTACCGCTCTACCGGATTACCAGCTACCTCCCCTCTAACGGACATACAGCCGATTCCGGCCTCTGTTTCGGCTGTATGTCCGTCGGGGGATCAGGCGACGGGGAGGGTGAGGCGCACCGAGTCGAGGTCGATCGTGAAGTCGGACAGCGGCACGGCGGCGAGGCGCTTCGAGTTGTTGTAGATCGCGAGCGCGAGACGATGCCCGGCGCGCACGGTCCAGTCGGTGGCGAGCAGGTCGAACGACACGTCCATCCACTCGTCGACCGGCGTGGGCGTGAACGCGTCGAACGCGTCCTTGTGCGCGGTGGCGATCCAGCCGCGCGTCACCATGTTCTGCATCTCGTGCGACTTGCGCGGCACGCATACAACGAACGACGCCTTGTCGTCGTCGCTGAAGCCGCCGACCGGTGGGCGCTTCTCCTTGAGTTCGACGAGCGCGTGGATGTCCTCGCTCACCTGCACGTAGTTGCCTTCGCCGTATTCAATGACCGACGCGCACAGGTTCGTGTCGGCGGCGCTCGCCTTGACGCGCAGGCTCAGGTGCGGCGTGCCGGAGATGTGCCAGTCGCGTTCGAGCGTCGCGCCGACGACGAGCAGCCGGTCGTCGTGCGCGGCGGTCGATTCGGCGTACGTCGTGAGTTCCTTGATCCGTGCGCCCTTGACCGTCGCGACATGCGTCGGTTCGGCAGCGACGTCGCCGGTACCGGACGCCGCACGATCGGCACCGTCCGCGACCTCGACCAGCTCGCCGAGTCGGGCGTCGCCGTCACCATCACCGCCGTCATTACCCGCACGCACGCCGAACGTACACGCCACAGCCCCCGGCACCGGCCAGCTCGCATATTCGTGCCAGTTGCCGTCCGGATCCTCGATCGTGGCTTCCGGCTCGTCCATGATGCCGTTGTCGACGCCCTTGAGCCAGTAGTCGAACCACCGTTCGAGCGTCGCGAGCCATGCGTCGTGGCGCACGTCGAACGGGTCGTCGTGCGCGTACTGGTGCAGCCAGATCTTGCGTGGCACGCCGTGCTCCCCCAGCGCCCGCCAGTAGTCGTCAACCTGGTTCATCATCACGTTGAGGTCGTTGACGCCGTGCACGATGAACACGCTGGCCTTGAACCGGTCGGCGTGCGAACGATAGTCGCGTTCGGCCCAGAACTCGTTGTAGCTGCGGTACTCTTTGTCGGAGCCGTCGTGCAGCCGCTGCCAGCCGCCCTTGGTGTTGAACCGCTGCAGCTTGCCATCGGCCGCCGATTCGAGGCTGGCGGCGAAGTTGTCGGGCTCCCACCAGCCGCCGTCGGCGTCGTCGCCGTTGAGCAGCGCGCCGTGCGGATGGTACCAGTCGTACTGGCTGGAGATCGCGGAGATCGGCACGATGGTCTTGAGGCCCTCAATGCCGGTGGCAGCCATGCCGTTGGGCACGGAGCCGTCATACGACTTGCCGATCGCGCCGACGAGCCCGGACGCCCAGTAGGCGGTCATCTCGTTGTCGGGCGTGCGCTTGTCGCGCGTCATGTAGCCCTTGGCGCGCCCGTTGAGCCAGTCGACCACGGCGTTCGCCGAGGCGACGTCCTTCGGCCCGCCGATGTCGCAGAATCCTTCGGACAGCGACGTGCCGGACGTGCTCAGCAGCACGACCGCGTAGCCGCGCGGCACGAAGTAGTTGTCGTAGAAGAACGGGAACAGTTTGAGCGGGCTGTTCCACTTGTCTTCGGGATGCGCGTATTCGGATTTCTCGCCGTGGCGGTCGTACAGTTCGTAGTACGGGCTCGGATCCATGATGACGGGGATCTTCGCCGTGCCGTCGAGTTCGCGCGGACGGATGATGTCGGCGCGCACCAGGTCCTTACGGCCGTCGGCGTCGCCGTCGAACGGCAGTTCGATGTATACGAACTCGCGGATCGCGTTCTCATACGAATATTGCATGTCGCTCATGCGGTGGTTTTCCTTTCGTGAGTGCGGCCGATCGTCGGCCCGTTCACCGGACGTACGGCCGATGCGGCCGGCCGATCGCATCGTCGTATCCGGTCATCAGCCTATCGCCGGCCGCCCGCCGGCCGATATCCGACGGTCAGCATTCGACGACGTTGACGGCGAGGCCGCCCTGCGACGTCTCCTTGTATTTGGCCATCATGTCCTCGCCGGTGTCCTTCATGGTCTTGATGGCCTGATCGAGGGTGACGATGTGCGAGCCGTCGCCGAGCATGGCCATGCGCACCGCGTTGATGGCGGTGTTCGCGGCCATGGCGTTGCGTTCGATGCACGGGATCTGCACGAGTCCTCCGACCGGGTCGCAGGTAAGGCCGAGGTTGTGTTCGATGCCGATCTCGGCCGCGTTCTCGACCTGCGCGGATGTGCCGCCCATCACCGCGCACAGGCCGGCGGCGGCCATCGAACAGGCCGATCCGACCTCGCCCTGGCAGCCGACCTCCGCGCCGGAGATCGACGCGTTGCGCTTGAACAGGTAGCCGACCGCGCCGGCGGTGAGCAGGAACGTGACGATGCCGTCCTCGTCGGCCGCGTCGACGAAGTGCCAGTAGTATTCGAGCACGGCCGGGATGATGCCCGCCGAGCCGTTGGTCGGCGCGGTGACGATGCGGCCGCCGCCCGCGTTCTCCTCGCTGACGGCGAGCGCGAACAGATCGACCCATGCGGCGTCGGACGATTCGAGCACCGCGTCCGGACGGCGGCGACGGTTGAGCAGATCGCTGTTCGCCGACAGCCGCGCGTACATCTTCGGCGCGCGCCGCGGCACGTCGAGGCCGCCGGGCAGCGTCTTCATCGGGCTCATGCAGCCGTTCGTCACGCAGTCGTGCATGGTCTTCCACACGTGCAGCAGGTCGGCGCGCACCTGTTCGGCCGGACGCATGGCGATCTCGTTCGCCCAGACGACGTCGGCGATCGGCATGCGTTCGCGTTTGCAGATCGCGAGCAGTTCGCTGCCGGACGTGAAGTTGTACGGCACGTCCGGTCCGAAGTCGACGGACGACGATTCGTCCTCGTCGGCGAACGACGTGCCCGCCGGCGGGCGGTCGTGGATGCCGATCATGAGGTCGTCGCGGTGGCCCTTGCGGATGAACCCGCCGCCGATCGAATACCACACCTGCTCGTCGACGAGGTTGCCGGCGGCGTCGAACGCCTGGAAGCGCATGCCGTTGGGGTGCGCGGCCATGCGCTGCCACAGTTCGAAGACGACGTCGTGCTCGTAGTCGAAGTCGATCTCATGGCATCCGGCGAGGTTGAGCCTGCCGGTGCGCTCGCACTCCTGCTTGATGGTGAGCACGTGGTTGGTGTCGACGGTGGCGGGCAGGTTGCCTTCGAGTCCGGCGACGGTGGCGCGGTCGGTGCCGTGGCCCATGCCGGTGAGAGCGAGCGAGCCGTACAGTGTGCTGCGCACGCGGGCCACACGGTCGATGAGCCCGCCGTCCTTGAGCGAGACGGCGAACTCGTGTGCGGCGCACATCGGGCCGACCGTGTGCGACGAGCTCGGTCCCACGCCGATTTTGAACATGTCGAGAATGCTGAACATCC
Source organism: Bifidobacterium ramosum (assembly GCF_009299505.1). Classification (GTDB taxonomy): domain Bacteria; phylum Actinomycetota; class Actinomycetes; order Actinomycetales; family Bifidobacteriaceae; genus Bifidobacterium; species Bifidobacterium ramosum. The sequence continues at coordinate 15,960 of NZ_WBSM01000020.1, forward strand.
GGTGCTCCTTCCTGTTGTTCGATCGATCCCTAACGTCTTGCCGCTGTGCCGTGCGGTCCTGTTGCGGTACGGGCGTCGGCTGCGGTAGCTGCGGCACGCCGGCACGCGGCTATTCCTCCAGCGCGTGCAGGTGGAAGATGCGCGACAGGTTGTCGCCCAACGGCACCTGCGGATGCAGCTGGCAGTTGGACCCGTCGGTGAGCGACAGGCCCACGCGTTCGAGTTCGTCGCCGTAGCGCGGCCGCCGTTCCACGTCGAAGCCGATCTCGTCGACCGCGTATCGGGTGCGCTCGTCGAGTCCGGCGAGTTTGAGGTAGCGGACGGGCACGTTGACTCCGATACGGGTGCGATAGTAGCCGACGAGCGCTTCGCGGCGGTTGTTCGACACGACGATCCATGCGGCGTCGGCGGGCGCGAACGCGCTATTCGGGCGGAACGGGTCGAGCAGCCGGTAGTAGTCGCCGTCGCGCAGCAGATCGGCGTATTCCTTGTATCGTGCGATCTGCTCGCGGACGATGGCCCGGCCCTCCTCGCCGAGCGTGCGCGGGTCGAGCTCGTAGCCGAACGCGCCGAACATGGCGACGTCACCGCGCGTCTTCAGCGACGACTTGCGGCCGGTCTGCGCGTTCGGCACCGGGGTGACGTGGTTCGACATGATGGCCAGCGGGTAGGCGAACGAGGTGCCGTATTGGATCTTCACGCGTTCCATCGCGTCGGTGTCCTCGGAGATCCAGTATTGCGGGCTGAACGCGAGCACGGCCGGGTCGAGCCGCCCGCCGCCGCCGGATCCGGCTTCGATGAGCAGGTTCGGGAAGCGGTCGAGCAGCCGCGACAGCAGGTCGTAGTAGCCGAGCACGTACCGGTGGTAGATCTCGCCCTGCCGGTCGGCGGGCCAGCTGGCGGAGAATACTTCGGACAGCGACCGGTTCATGTTCCATTTGATGTAGTCGACGTCGTTGGCGGCGATCACGTCGCCCATGGCGGCGACGATGTGGTCGCGCACGTCGGCGCGGGTCAGGTCGAGCACGTACTGGTGGCGGCCGATGCTCAGTTCGCGCGTCGTGTCGCCGAGCACCCAGTCGGGGTGGGCGCGGTACAGGTCGGAATCGGGGTTGACCATTTCGGGTTCGAACCACAGGCCGAACTTCATGCCGAGGCCGTGCACGTGGTCGGCGACGGGTTTGAGTCCGTTGGGGAACTTGCGTGGGTGGGGCGTCCAGTCGCCGAGCGACGCGTCGTCCCAGTCGCGTTCGCCGAACCAGCCGTCGTCCACGACGATCAGTTCGACGCCGAGGTCGGCGGCTTCGGTGGCGAGTTCCTTGACGTTGCGTTCGTTGACGTCCATGTACAGCGATTCGTAGGTGTTGAGCGCGACGGGCCGGCGGCGGTCGCGCCACGGGCCGCGCGCCATGCGGGTGCGTAGCAGCGTGTGCATGGTCTGGCTGAGCGGGCTCATGCCGTGGTCGGAGTACGCGATGATCGCCTCGGGTGTCTGGAACGAGCCGCCGGGTTCGAGTGTCCAGCGGAACAGGGTCGGGTTGATGCCGGCGAGCAGGCGTGCGCCGCCGATCGAATCGACGGTGACGTCGATGTCGAAGTTGCCGCTGTAGGCGAGGCTGACGGCGAACGCCTCGCCGTGCAGTTCGTCGGTGTGGGGCCGGGCGAGCATGACGAACGGGTTGGCGTGCTGGCTGCTGCGGCCGTCGAGGCTGGAGACGCGCTGTCCGCCGGCGCGCAGCGGGGCGCGTTCGACCTCGCATTCGCGCGACCACGTGTTGGTGAGCGTGAGCATGTCCCATTGCGCGTCGGGCAGGTCGAGGGCGGCGCTGTACGCGCCTTCGACGGCGAGTGTGCGGCCGCCGACGTTCTCGAGCCGTACGCTGCGGGTGATTACGGGCAGCTGTTCGAAGATCGTGTACTGCAGGACGGCCTGCAGGCCGAGGTCGTCGTCGCGCAGCGTGATCTCAAGCGTTTCGGCCTCGCTCGTGTCCTCGACGTAGGTCGCTGGCAGTCCGGTCAACGGCGGCTTGCCGCGTACGATCGTGTGTCCGGCGTACAGCATGCGCGCCACGTGCGATCCGCGGTCGTCGCAGACGGTCAGCGCGCACGGCCGTAGGTCGCCGGAGCCGGTCACCGGATACTCCTGTCGAATCTGTTCGAGCGACAGCATGCCGCGGTCATCGCTGACGCACAGCATGTCGCGGAAGAGGATGTCCTGCAGGTCGGTGAGCGGGCCGTCGTCGGTGAGCCGTCCGCCGAAGTACAGGTGGTTGAGTTCGCCGCCTTCGAGCACGCGGAACACGTAGCTGACGTCGCGGTTGCGCAGATGGAACTGGCGGGATGATTCGAGGAAGGCAATGGACACTGCTTCGCCTCCTTGTGTGGACTGCCGTCGTTGCCGGAGCGCAACGGCGGCACGGACCGGTACGGTACCGACCGAATATACACCAAGCTTATTGCCCGGCGGGTGCGCGTGTGCCGAGCTTCCTTCGATTCGGTGGAGAAAACTACGCTGTTCCGAAGAAAAAGAGAGTTGCGGCGCGGCGCAAGTCGCGTACGATACTGTTGCGTGATGTGTCACGTGTCAACGGACGCGTGGATGGGAGATGAGTCGCGCGATCCGACGCAGGAGGTTGCAGCATGACGACGATTGCCGTTGATGTGCCGGCCGCCGATGTGTCGTTCGAATCGGCCGGGCAGTTCATCGGCACGCCCGGCTGGATTCATGAGAAACGGACGCTGGACAGTTTCGAACTGATCTTCGTCAAGCGCGGGATTCTGCCGTTGCGCGTCGGCTCGCGCGATCTGCGCATCGGCGGTGGCGACATCGCGATCATCCCGCCGCACACCACGCATGAGGGATCCGGGTATCTGACCGACACGTTGGAGTTTTTCTGGGTGCATTTCCAGACGCGGCATTGGCGGCGTTCGGACGCGGTCGGGGGCGAGGCGGCGCCCGGCGACGATGCGGGACGTACGATGATGCTGCCGCTGTTCAGTTCGCAGATGGACACCGACCGGCTGACGATCATGTTCAACCAGCTGCTCGATATCTACCAGCGCAGCTATCCGAACCCGAGCTCGTACTGCGACTACTTCACCATCTGCCTGCTGTACGAGGTGATGTCGCTGACGGATCGCGCCGCGCGGGCGGACAACGACCAGCGTGAACGCCATGCGTTGCAGAAGGTGCACGAGTGGATCCGCATCAATGCGTTCGAGGATCTGTCGGTCAATCAGATCGCCGATCAGTTCAACTATTCGCCGAGTTATCTGTCGACGATCTACAAGCAGTATTTCGGGGTGAGCATCACCACGCAGATCTCGAAGATCCGCATCGAACGCGCCGAGGAGCTGCTGCTGTCCACGTCGATGAGTGTGCAGCAGGTGGCCGAGGCGAGCGGCTACAACGACGCGAAGTATTTCATGCGCGTCTTCAAACAGCACACCGGCCTGACGCCCACGCGCTATCGCACGAGCTTCACGATGCGGCACTACAACAACGCCTGAATGCGCGCCCGTCTGCCGGCGGTGGACGCTGGCATGCGCGTCCGTTCGCGTACGGCGACGGATCTCGCCGCGCACAGACGGGGACGTTACAATGACTGCACGATGGCACAGACGAAACAAGCACAGTCGAAACATACAGAGTCGAAGCACACGCAGTCGAAACAGGCGCAGTCACAACAGTCGCAATCGAAACGATCACGTCAGCCGCAGCGCACGCCGGCGGAGCGGGAACGACGGTCGCCGGCATCGGGAAAGCGCCGGACGAAGCGCACGCCGCAGTCGTCGGCCGCACGCGCACGGTCACGTACACGTCCGTCCGCACGCAATCGCAAGCCGGCGCGCAGCGGCACACGGCGGCCGACGTCACCGGCGCAATGGTGGCGGACGGCAACCCTCGGCGCACGGGTCAAGGCCGTGACGTGGACGCTCGTGGCGGTCGTCTGTGCGATGGCGTTGGCGATGGGTACGGTACGGTTCGTGCAGTGGCGGCTCGACGTGAAGGCGGCGGAGGCCCGGCAGCTCGAGCTCATACAGACCTATGACTTCGACCCGGGCGACATCATCTCGGACGGCCAGTTCTTCAACGCGAACGCGATGAGCGAAGCCGAGGTGCAGTCGTTCCTCGACGAACAGGGCGCCGCCTGCTCCGGCCACGACTGCCTCAGGTCGAAGACGTTCGACACCACCGACCAGCCGGCCGACGACTACTGCGCGGCGTATCGCGGCGCGAAGCACGAGACGGCCGCCGCGATCATCGCCAAGGCCGGCAAGGCGTGCGGCATCAGCCAGAAGATCCTGCTCACCGTACTGCAGAAGGAGCAGCATCTCGTCACGGCCACGACCATCACCGACTTCCAATACAAGTCGGCGATGGGACTGAGCTGCCCGGACGACGCGAACTGCGACCCGCAATACGCCGGATTCTTCAAACAGGTGTACGGCGCGGCGAAACGCTACCAGTACTACGTGCGGCACGAGGACCGCTACGGCTACCATGCGAACGCGCTGAACTACATCCAATACCATCCGAACGCGAGCTGCGGCGGCACCAACGTGTATATCCGCAACAAGGCGACCGCACTGCTCTACATCTACACGCCGTACCAGCCGAACGACGCTGCGCTGGCCGCCGGCGCAGGCGAGGGCGACGCCTGCTCGAGCTACGGCAACCGCAACTTCGCGATCATCTACCAGAGCTGGTTCGGCTCCATGCGCTGACCAGCCAAAGCACGTGTGGTTCCCCTCAGCGAGGGGAGCCACACGTCACGCTACCGTTCCACGCGCACGCCGACGTACCGTCCCAGCGCAAAGCAGATGCCGGCCGCGATCAGCGAGAAGACCGCGCCGAACGGTCCCAGCCACGTCAGGCCGAGCGTGTCGTTGACCACGCCGCCGACCGCCGAACCGATCGCGATGCCGATGTTGAACGACATCGAGTTGAGCGACGCGGCGAGATTCATCGAACCGGGGTGCGCCTCGGCGGCAACATCCATATACAGCACCTGCGACGACGCGTTGAACAGGTACATGAACATGCCGAGCGCGATGAGCAGCACCGCGCCGTACAGCGGGATCACCCGGGCCAACGCCAGCGAGCACAGCAGCACGCCGTGCGCGAGAAACACCCAGCGCAGGTGGTACAGCGGCTCCACTCCCCTGCCGTGCTCCGCGAGCTTGCCGGCATACAGGTTGCTCCACAGGCAGGCGACGCCATAGACGACCAAGCCGAGGCTCAGATACTGTTCGGGAATATAGATCTCGTCGCGCATGATCGGCGTCAGATACGTGTAGAACACATAGCTGGAGCCGGCGCCGCACACCACGGCGAACACGCCGAGCCAGATGCGCCGGTCGAAGAACAGGCGGAACTGCGGCAGGAAGCCAACCTTCATGAGATGGCTGTTGCGCGGCAGCACGACGACCATGAGCACGATGAGCACGACGGTGAGCAGGTCGATGAGATGGAACGACCAGCGCCAGCCGAACGTGTTCGCGATCCACGTGCCAATCGGCACGCCGACGACCGACGCGATCGAAAAGCCGGAGAACACCCACGCGATGAACTTCGTACGGTACCGGTCGGTCGTCACGTCGGGCGCGTACGTCATGGCGATGGCGACGAGCGTGCCGGACACAAGCGCAATCATGATGCGGGCGACGACGAGCACCGCATAGTTCGGCGCGAACGCGCACAGGATGTTGCCGACGAGGAAGACGCCGATAAGCGTCAGATGCGTGGCGAAACGCGGGAAGCGCGCCGATAGCGCGGAGCCGAGCGGCGTGACCGGTGCGTATACGAACGCGAACAGCGACACGAGGTTACCGACCGTGACCTCGGAGACGGACAAGCCTTTGGCGATGTCCGGCAGGATGCCGACGACGATGAACTCGCTCATGCCCAGCATGAAGCTGGAGGCGATGAGCACGATGACGGGAAGCGTAAAAAAGCGGGTGCCGTCGGCACCCGCATCCTTGGTAAGGGTCATGGGAAAATACTACAACTTGGGCAGGTACGTCTTGAGCTCGTACGGCGTGACCTGACGGCGGTACGCGTCCCATTCCTGACGCTTGTTGCGCAGGAAGTACTCGAACGCGTGCTCGCCGAGCACCTCGGCCACGAAGTCGGACTTCTCCATGATCTTGAGCGCCTCGTCGAGCGACTCGGGCAGCGGCTGGATGCCCATCGCCTGACGTTCCGCGTCGGTGAGCTCCCACACGTCGTCGCTGGTCGGCTCGCCGAGCGTCATCTGCTTGTCGATGCCGTCGAGGCCGGCGGCCAGCAGCACCGAGTACGCGAGGTACGGGTTGGCGACCGGGTCGAGCGCGCGGAACTCCATGCGGGCCGAGTTGCCCTTGCCCGGCTTATACTGCGGGATGCGCAGCAGCGCGGAGCGGTTGTTGTGGCCCCAGCAGATGTAGCTCGGCGCCTCGTTGCCGCCCCACAGACGCTTGTACGAATTGACGTACTGGTCGGTGACCGCGCAGATCTCCGCCGCATGATACAGGATGCCGGCGGCGAACTGGCGGGCCGTCATCGACATGTTGAACTCCTGGCCGGCCTCGTAGAACGCGTTCGCGTCGCCCTCGAACAGGCTCAGGTGGGTGTGCATGCCCGAACCCGGCGCGTCGGCAAGGGGCTTGGGCATGAAGCTGGCGTGGATGCCGCGCTCCAGCGAGATCTCCTTGACCACCGTGCGGAAGGTCATGATGTTGTCCGCCGTCGTCAGCGCATCGGCGTAGCGCAGATCGATCTCGTTCTGGCCGGGGCCCGCCTCGTGGTGCGAGTACTCCACCGAGATGCCCATCTGCTCGAGCATGTTCACGGTGGCGCGGCGGAAGTCCATGCCGGGGCTGCGCGGCACGTGGTCGAAATAGCCGCCCTCATCGATCGGGGTCGGAGCCTTCGACCAGTCGTCCTGATGCTCGAACAGGTAGAACTCGATCTCCGGGTGCACGTAGAACGTGAAGCCCTTCTCCTTCGCCTTGGCGAGCGCGCGCTTCAACACATGGCGCGGGTCGCCGAGCGACGGTTCGCCGTCGGGCGTGAGGATGTCGCAGAACATGCGGGCGGTGCCCTGCGGGCCGCCGCGCCACGGCAGGATCTGGAAGGTCGACGGGTCGGGCTGGACGATCATGTCGTCCTCCGACACGCGGGTCATGCCCTCGATCGCCGAGCCGTCGAATCCAAGCCCCTCCTCGAACGCGGCCTCCAGTTCGGCCGGTGCGATCGCCACGGACTTCAACGTGCCCAGAACATCGGTGAACCACAACCGAATAAAGCGCACGTCGCGTTCCTCGACCGTGCGCAGCGCAAACTCCTGCTGTTTATCCATAACGACCTATGGTTCCATTCGCGTGTTACGAACCTCGTTAACATACCGGAGCATGGCGGGGCACGCGGTAAGGTAGTGCCTGTGAGTGTGAGTGAGAGCAATATCTTGAAGACGGCCGACGCCGACCATCCGATCATCGACATGACGTCGTGGCATCAGGCCCCGACCCCGGCCGAACGCGAGCAGGCCGGACTCGACCGCCGCTTCCGTGTGCCGCTGGAAAGTCATGCGCTGTGGCAGGTGCGCGAAAACCGCCGCGACGTGATCGGCCTGTTGGAGGAGCAGTCGCGCCAGCGCGTGCAGGACCTCATTCCGCTGCGCTACCAGCGCATGAGCGTGTCCGCGTTCACGTTCTACCGCGGCACGGCGCTCATCATGGCGAACGATCTGGCGCGCACGCCCGTCACGGGCATTCCCGTGCAGGCGGTGGGCGACGCGCACATCGGCAACTTCGGCATGTTCCGCTCCCCTTCGCAGCGGCTTGTGTTCGACATCAACGATTTCGACGAGACGACGACCGGCCCGTGGGAATGGGACATCAAACGACTCGCCGTGTCAGTCGAGATCTGCGGGCGAGCGAACGGCATCCGCAAGCTGGAGCGTCGCGAAGCCGTCAAGCGCTGCGTCCACTCGTATCGCGATCATCTGCGGCAGTTCTCGCAGATGGACTATCTCGACGCGTGGTACGACCACATCGATGTGGAGGCGGCCCTCGACCATTACGAGCGTACGGTCAACGGCAAGCGTAACCGTACGCTGCGCGACGCGGCGGCCAAGGCCGCGATCAAGGACTCTAACCGCGCGGCCGCCAAGCTCACCTACCGTGACGGTGACAAGCTGCGCTTCCGTTCGAAGCCGCCGGAGCTCACGCCGATCAACGAACTGCACGACTACGCCGATCTCGAGGCGCTGCAAGGGCGGCTCGAAACGCTGTTCAACAGCTATCGTCATT
>NZ_WBSM01000021.1 GCF_009299505.1 Bifidobacterium ramosum
CCGAGGAAGACACTCGGATTCCGGAAGCCTTCCGAGGTTATCCTCGACCTGATCAACGCAGCATGATACGATTCACGCAATCAAATCAGAAGCAACACAGGTGTTGCAACGATCACTAGAACCCGCCGACAGCTCCCCTCGGAGAGGGGAGCCATGTGTTGTAGCCTGGCTCCCCTCTCCGAGGGGAGCTGTCAGCGAAGCTGACTGAGGGGAGCAAGAGTTAGAAGCCAACCGAGTTATCCACATTTTGTGGTCGGTGAATAATTTATCCACAATATATAGGGGTCGCGATAGGTGAGGTGTAAAAACCTTGAAAAGTAAGGGTTTTCGACCGTCTCAACAGCGGTGTGAACGCGATATCCACAAGGTACTTATCCACAGTTATCCACATCATTGTGGATAACTGTGTGCATTACTGCACGTCAACGTTCCGCAACGATTCCACCGCGCGGAAGGCATCCCATACCGACCATCCCATGTCCATGCGAACGATGAAACTGGAACATACTGTCTTGTGAAGGAGGAGCTGTGTCCAAACACGATGCCACGCCCACGGAACCGCCAACCGAAGCGGTGGCTCAGGTAATCAACCGCATCTTCGGTGATGACGATTCCTCACTGGGCGCGCAGATCGCACAGGAGTCCACGCGATATTCGGCGATCGAGGCACAGGTCTTCCCCAAGCCGGCGAAAACGCGCATCATTGCCGTCGCCAATCAGAAGGGCGGCGTCGGTAAGACCACAACCACGGTGAACCTCGCCGCCGCGATGGCGTTGTCGGGTGCGCAGGTGCTCGTCATCGACATGGATCCGCAGGGCAACGCGTCCACGGCACTCGGCATCGAACACGGATCCGGCTGCGATTCCGTCTACGATGTGCTGGAAGGCCGTCTGGGGATCGACGACGCCAAACAGGTATGCCCTGACTTCAGCAATCTCGATGTGGTGCCGGCATCCATCGACCTGAGCGGTGCGGAACTGGAAGTCGCCGATGCGCCGAACCGTAACAACCTGCTACGCGACGCCCTGGCAATGTTCCTGTCAAACAGCGATCGGCACTATGACTATGTGTTCATCGACTGCCCGCCCAGCCTCGGTCTGTTGGTCATCAACGCGATGTGCGCGGCGAACGAGATGCTTATTCCTATTCAGGCCGAGTACTACGCGCTGGAAGGCTTGGGGCAGCTCATCCACACGATCGGTCTGGTGCAGGAGCATTTCAATGCGGCGTTGCTCGTATCCACGATGCTGGTCACCATGTACGACAAGCGTACGCTGCTCAGCCGTGAGGTGTTCGAGGAAGTCAAGAAGCACTATCCGTCGATCGTGCTGGAAACCACGATCCCGCGTACGGTGAAGATTTCCGAGGCGCCGAGCTTCGGCCAGAGCGTCATCGCCTACGATCCGAAGGGTATGGGCGCCACGTCGTACCGCGAGGCGGCGCTGGAGATCGCCAAGCGTTCGGCACAGGTACTGGAAGCCATCGCCATTAAACGAGGAGAACACTGATATGGCTAAGTCACGTTTGGGCAAGGGGCTGGGCGCATTGTTCCCCGATCTGCCGGGGGAGCCCCACGACGAGCAGCATGATCAGGCGAAACCGGCGCCCGCGCGTAAGACGGTTGCCGGTGCGGGAGTGTCGGCGCCGGTCAAGACGCCGACCGAAGTGCAGCACGGTCTGCATACCAGCCGGACAAAGAGCGGCGTCAAGGCCGAGGCCATGGCTGCCGAGCTGAATCTCGAGGCGAAGCCCGACTTCAAGCATGTGGTGGCGAAGACGGCCAAAAGCGACAGCAAGCCGTCGCCCGTGGCCAAGGCGACCGAGTCGGGGAGCGGCGTTGCCGAGCATGCCGCTGCCGAGGTCAAGGATACTGCTACGAAGGGCAAGACGGCAAAGTCCAAGCGCGCCGCCATGCCGGGGCTGGAAGCGATCGTCCATCCAAGCGATCTATTCTTCGGCGAGCTCGATGTGCCGGAGACGAACGGAGTCCAGTCCATCGCATCGCAGCCTGCCGTTGCGGCTGTGCCTGCTGTTCCATCCGGCGAAGGTAACACTGTGTCGTCCGCTGCTGGAGATGTTTCACATGAAACATCTTCCGAGGATCAGTCGGACGAACCCGAGCTGAAGCCAGTGTACGGCGGATATCTTGCCGAGCTGAAGGTCACCGACATCGGGCCGAACGCCCATCAGCCGCGTACCATTTTCGACGAGGACGAATTGAACGAGCTTGCCGCATCCATCAAGGAAGTCGGCATCCTACAGCCCATCGTCGTACGGAAGCGCACGAAGGCCGGTGATGTTTCACATGAAACATCACATACTGGGACTGACAGCGAGCATCAGACCGCATATGAACTCATCATGGGCGAACGCCGCTGGCGTGCGTCGCAGTTGGCGGGGCTGACCGTCATCCCTGCGATCGTCAAGACGACGGCCGACGACAACATGTTGCGTGACGCATTGCTGGAAAATCTGCATCGCGTCGCACTGAACCCGTTGGAAGAGGCCGCAGCCTACCAGCAGATGATCGATGAGTTCGGGCTGACGCAGGCCGCACTGTCCAAGTCGGTGTCGAAGTCCCGTCCGCAGATCGCCAACACGCTGCGACTGCTGAACCTGCCGGCCTCCGTACAAAAGAAAGTAGCCGCCGGTATTCTGTCCGCCGGTCATGCGCGCGCGTTGCTGGCGCTGACCGACGAAGAGGAGATGGACAAGCTCGCCACGCGTATCATCGCCGAAGGCCTGTCGGTGCGTTCCACCGAGGAGATCGTCGCCATGAAGATCGCTCAGGGGGAGCAGCCGCGCAAGGCCCGCGCCAACAAGAACAACCCGTGGGCGAACTCGCCGGTGCAGCAGCATCTGGAAAACCACTTCGACACCAAGGTGTCCATCAAGGGTTCCAAGACGCACGGCCGTATTGAGATCGTCTTCTCCTCGCCTGAGGATATGGATCGCATCATCGGTCTGCTCATGCCCACGGCCGATGGTGGCGAGTCCGCCGCCAACGACGGCTGGAAGTAGTAAGTCGGTTATCGGCATATGGAAAGGCGCGGGCCGAACTGATCACGTCAGTTCGGCCCGCGCCTTGTTGTTGTCCATGATCGGCGACTGGGCAGATGTGACTTTAGTGATTCGCCGGATCGAGCTTGTCGGCGAGATAGGACTGGGCATCGATGGCGGCACGGCATCCCATGCCGGCGGCACTGATCGCCTGACGGTAGGTGCGGTCGACCACGTCACCTGCGGCGAAGATGCCGGGGACGGACGTGCGCGTGGATGCACCATCCACGAGAATGTAACCGTCATCGTCCGTGGCGACCGCGCCATTCAGGAAATCACTGACCGGCGTATGACCGATCGCGACGAACACACCACTGGCCGGCAGTGTAGTCGTTTCACGTGAAACAACATCATGTACGGTGATCGACGTTACCTCGTTGCCGTCGCCGTTCACGGCATCAACCACTGCATTGGTGAGCAGGGTGATCTTCTCGTGTGCGCGAGCCCGATCGACCATGATCTTTGACGCGCGGAACTCGTCGCGACGATGTACCAGCGTTACCGATGAACCGAAGCGAGTCAGGAACAACGCCTCCTCGAACGCGCTGTCGCCACCGCCGACCACGATGATCGGCTTGTTGCGGAAGAAGAATCCATCGCACGTCGCACAGTAGGAGACACCGCGACCGGAGTACTCCTCCTCGCCGGGCACACCAAGCTTGCGGTACCGCGAACCGGTGGTGATGACCATCGCACGTGCGTGGATCACGTCGCCGCCGTCCAACGTCAGCGTCTTGACCTCACCGGAACAGTCGGTCGACACCACGTCGTCGTATACCAATTCCGCGCCGAACTTCTCGGCCTGCTTCTGCATGGCGTCCATCAGATCCGGTCCCATCACACCATCCGGGAACCCGGGGAAGTTCTCGACCTCCGTCGTATTGACCAACTGGCCGCCCGGCGTCAACGCGCCGGCGATCACCAGTGGACGGTATCCGGCACGACCCAGATAGATCGCCGCCGTATATCCGGCCGGGCCGGACCCAACAATAACCACATCGCGAATCTCATCACTCATGCGTCCCACTGTAGCAAGGGGCGGCTATCCCATTCCCCGCAGTCGCGACGTTGCGCTGAGAGACAAGAACGGCCACGCGAATGGCAATCCGCGCGGCCGCTTGTTGCTGCCTGACTGGAGGCGTCGTTGTCAGAAGCCGAAGTTGTCGGGGTCGGCGCCGTTGCGATGACCGGTGCTGAGCGTGTTGATCGCGGCCATGTCGGCGTCGGTCAGTGTGAAATCGAACACGTCGAAATTCTGACGGATGCGTTCGGCGTGCGTGGACTTCGGCAGTACGACGATGCCGCGCTGCAGATGCCAGCGGATGACGACCTGCGCGGCCGACTTGCCGTACTTCGCGCCGATCTCGGCCAGTAGGGGAGTGCCGAGCAGGTTGCCGCCCGTGCCGCCAAGCGGACTCCACGCCTCGACCGCGATGCCGTGGCCGTGCACGAAATCGACCAGCTCCTGATTGGTGAACTGCGGGGAGGACTCGATCTGGTCCGCCGCCGGCACGACATCGCTGTTCGCCAGCAGCTCGTTGAGATGATGCTGATGGAAGTTGCTGACGCCGATCGCCTTGGCGCGCCCAGACTGGGCGATCTCCTGCAGATCATCCCACGCCTGCTGCCAGCCATCCGCCGGCCAGTGGATCAGATACAGGTCGACGTAATCCACGCCAAGACGATCCAGGCTTTCGTTGAACGCATCCTTCGCGCGATGGGCGCGAATATCGTCGTTCCACAGCTTGGTCGTCACGAACACGTCCTCGCGCGGCACACCGGACTCGCGGATACCCTCGCCGACGGACGCTTCGTTGCCGTAGATGCGGGCCGTGTCGATGTGCCGATAGCCGGCCTCCAGCGCCGAGCGGACCGCGTTGACGGTGGTGTCGCCGTCCGGCGTGCGGAAGACGCCGAGACCGATCTGTGGGATGACCGTGCCGTTGTTCAAGGTGATCGTCGGTTGCGTGCCGAAGCGGCTGGTTGCTGTGGTTGTGGTCATGAGCGATTTCCCCCTGATTGTCCGATTCATATGGTGTATGGACTGATGGTTGCCATTGTAGTGGGAGGGTGGCGGTGCGGCCAGTGCAATCAGCGGTCAGGCGAACGGGTGGTGGTCGGTGGTGGCGTGTCTGGCGGTGGCGGGGCCGGAAACCACAGAAGCCCGGCGGTTGGGCCGGGCTTCTGCAGAGAGGAAGAAGGAAGAAAGGAAGTTCATGTCGCGGTCTGTTCGACCGCTGACTCTTATATAACCAGCCATTTCCTAGCGCAACATGGGTTGAAGCTGAGTGTTGTCTGTGAATCGTGGCGTGTGGATATGCGAGGAGGTGATGGGGGCGCTGTTCGATCGTTCCTCCGATTCGATCGTTTCGCTGGTTTCGGTTGGCTCTGTCCGCTCCGTTGACTCGGTCGATTGTAGGTCGATCAGTGATCACTCCAGCGCAAGAAATTCGGGAAATAAACGGCTTCGTCCCGAAATAGTTGCGCTGACAACGACTCAGTGTCGGAAACTCGGGACAAAGCGTCTGTTTTCCTGAATTTCTTGCGCTGAGCCGATGTCAGCGCAAGAATTTCGGGAAAACAGATTGTCTGCTGTGATCCCCGCATCGAGTTGCGCATTATAACTTTTTATAAGCTTTATATCTTTTATAAGTAGCGTTAAATTGTTCTGAACGGTACGTTTTCGGGGAGTAAGGAGATGACGTGGGCAACCCGTTCAAGCCAGCGGCCGGCATGACTCCGCCGGTGTTGATCAGCCGAGCCGGTGGTATCGAGGATTTCTCCTATGCCTTGGATGATGGCGTCGGCGCTCCGGGACGCCTGATGTACGTGATCGGTGCCTGTGACGTCGGTAAAACGGTGATGCTTAATGCGTTGGGTGATGTTGCTCAGCAGCGAGACGGTTGGTTATCGATGAGGCGGTCGACGCCGATTTCATCAGTCGTCTGACCGATGCGGTGCAAGCTGATGCGGACGGTAAGGACGCGATTGAGCAGCTGGAGCCTCCCTACGGCGTCGGTGTCGATCCCGGGATCCGTGATCGGTGTGGGAATAAGCCTGAGTTCGGTTCAGTTCTCGCCGTCGGAACGATCGTTAAATATCCGTAAGGTGATGACCTGATGACCGATCGTCTTGCGGTATTGGAGAAGAAGAATCGCGGCATTCTCATTACATTGAATGAGGTACAGGTTTCGCGGATCGATGGAATTCGCGCACTGGCCACCGCCATCCAGTATTTGATCCGCGAACGTCGCAACGTCGCGTTCGTATTCGCGGGACTGCCATCGATGGTGGAGGATGTCATCAACGACAATGTTCTCACGTTCCTTCGTCGTGCGTAGCGTCGACATCTGGGCGACATGGTGCATGGTCCGGCGTTGGATGGCCTATCGCCCATGGCCCGTGACTACTTGTTGGCCATGGCGCAGGATGATGGCCCATCGGCTATCGGCGACATTGCGAAACGGCTTGAGCGTGACCAGATCTATGCCAATGTATATCGCACGCAGCTGATCAAGGAGGATATCATCTTTCAGTCTTCGTACGGGTACGTGGATTTCAAGCTGCCGTACCTGCGCGACTATCTACGCGAACATGGTGCATTTCACCAGATGCGCCGCACCATCGAAGGTCTGGAGTAGTGGAGTGGAAACGGGAACTATCTGATGGTGGGCTGTTCCGGCATGCATATTACCCATGCCGGAACATGGCCCTTACCGAGTCAGAAAATCCTCGTTGGGGGTTGCCGTCGATTCGCGTATGATCATTTCACTACGAATGATGGAATATCTGTCCCAGTTGTCCGTTCGACCGCGACCCTCTCGTTCATCGTTAATCTGGGCTTGCAACAAGGAGAATGCCTCCTGACCAACGCGATTAAAATCCTGACGTACTGTGGTGAGTGCGGGATTCCACAGTTTCGCGAGGGTGTGATCATCGAATCCAACTACGCTGATGTCTTCCGGCACTCGTGCGCCGACGTCGACAAGTCCGCGTAATACACCAATCGCTAGTTCATCGTTATCGGCGATTACTGCGGACCATTGTCTTTTTTCTCCGATGAGCCGGCCAATAGACCGCGCATCCTGTGCATCCCAGCTTGAGTGGAATAATGTTGGCGAAGGAATTCGTGCATCTCTGCACGCGTCTTCCGAACCTCCTCGGCGTGTTGCCGGACCCGCATTCCCTGGAAAACAGACATAGCAGAGCGACCGATGCCCGAGATCGATCAGGTGTCTGGTGAGTTGGTATCCGGTCGAATGTTCTTCCGGACAGACTTGGCAGAGGCCATCGACGTGCGGTGTACCGGAAACAAACACGAAAGGGGTGCCATCGGGAATGAACTCTCGTGCGGCATCAGACGGAGTGTCATAGTCAAGAAGGATGATGCCCGCAGGATTCTGCTGCAAAGCTTCCTTGACACTGTTCTCTATGGAGCCGGGAGATTCATTGCTGACGACGACGACATCAAAAATATACCCATTTTTTGCGCAGCATTGTTCGATGCCTTCCAGAGTGTGTATCTGTCCGTATAAGGTGATGCTGCCGCAAAAGACGACGATACGTGTGGTGCGATCAGTCACCAAAGCTCGCGCATATGGGTTGGGATGATAGCCGAGCATGGCAATGGCTTTGGCTACTTGTTGCCGGGTCTCTTCCTTGATGTACCCGTTGTTATTGAGATAGCGGGAGACCGTCGCGGTGGATACTCCAGCCAGGGATGCGACGTCCTTGATCGAGGCTGGTTTTCCTGCTGCTGGCATGGATTCTCCTTTGACTGTGCTGTGACTGTGTACTCATCATAACGCCAGTGTCATATGCTCACATTTGACTCACGTTATATAAACGTATACAGATATATCTGTATTATAGATGATGAAACGCCGGTAACTCCTACGGGTTGATGCTTGAAAATAAGTATTTTCAAGCATTTATAAACAAGATGGTCGCAATGGTTGCGTAACGTACCTTAGTGTGTTAACGTATACATATGTCAGGCGGGGGAGTGCAGAGCCTGACTGGATCAAGACAATGGCAGTCGAAAACGAGGAACCAATGAATCAACAATCGGCATCAGAACCCCCTATGGGATGGAACAGTTGGGACTCGTATGGAACGGCAGTCAATGAGAATGCTGTGCTGGCCAATGCCCGCTTTATGCATGACTATCTTCTTCAATACGGATGGAACACCGTGGTCGTCGACATTGATTGGTATGATCCGACCGCAAAGTCGCATGGGTACAATGCGGATGCGCCGATTGTGCTTGACGATTTTGGCCGTCAACTTCCCGCTCCAATGCGGTTTCCTTCTGCACGGAATGGCGATGGGTTCAGACCGCTTGCCAATCGGATCCATGATATGGGGTTGAAATTTGGCGTGCACATCATGAGAGGAATTCCTCGATTGGCCGTTGAACGGAACTGTCCGATCCTAGGAACGGAGTGGTCTGCGTCTGATGTAGCCGACAAGGAGCATGTCTGCGGTTGGAATCCAGACAATTACGGCTTAAAACCAGGGCATCCAGGAGCGCAGGCATATTATGATGCTCAGGTAGATCAGCTGGTTTCATGGGGCGTGGATTTCATCAAAGCCGATGATATGCAAGTGCCTTTTCATGCGGATGAGATACGTGCGTATGCCAGTGCCATCAGGAAAGCTGAGCAACGGTATGGGAAAAGTGTGGTATTCTCGCTGTCTCCTGGAGGGGCTCTGCCTACTACACATATCGATTTTTTGCGTGAACACGCCCAGATGTGGCGAATTTCAGATGATCTATGGGATAAATGGAGTGTAATGTCTCGGGGCCTAAATGACGCATGTGTCGGGGCATGGTTGACGGTATGTCCTGGGGCATGGTTGACACATGCGTCATGTCGGTGTCATTCAACTGTCGGTTTGTTTCTTGGCCGGAGCTG
>NZ_WBSM01000022.1 GCF_009299505.1 Bifidobacterium ramosum
GCCGGCCGATGATGATGAAAACGTGTCCATACACCATTGTCACCACCCAAACCCGTCAACCATGCCCCAGGACATACCGTCAACCATGCCCCGACACATGCGTCAACTATCCGCTGAAGCTAAACAATGGGATAAATGGAGCGATTGCTATGCACAATTCGCAAGGCTGGCCCACTGGGCTCCTTATCAAGGCGATGGTCACTGGGCTGACGCCGATATGCTTCCGCTTGGCCATATCGGCATCACTGCGGAGCAGGGGAATGATCGTCAATCGCTTTTGACCGATGCCGAACAGCGGACGATGCTCACGCTCTGGAGTATGGCACGTAGTCCTCTGATGGTTGGGGGAGATCTGCCCACCAGCGAGACAAGGACGATCGAACTGCTATCCAATCCCATGCTCCGAGAGGTCACTGCCGGATCGTCGGATAATCGAGAGATTATTCGGGAACGTGTTCGTCGCGTATGGGGTGATGATTCCACGTATATCGGTGACTACATCGTATGGCGTGCCGTGGCTGCCGACCGGCCGGATGGTACTGCTTCTCTATATCCGGGAGGCGTCTATATCGCGTTGTTTTGGACGGGAGACCAACCTCATTCATGCCAGCTGGAACTGCAAAGTGCGGTCGGGGTTGCCGCTGCTACCGATCAATGGATTGTGCGTAATTTGTGGAACGGGTCCGCTCGGGACTTGATCCATATCGAAGGTCAAGGCGTGAACCGAGTCATTCATGCTGACATCGAAGCTCATGGAGTTGTTTGGTTTGTTTTGAAGAAGGAAGGTGGTGACTGATCTGGCTAAGAGCAGACGTTCATTGTCGAACCGTTCTAGCCGACATTGTTGCCTATGCAATGCAGCATAGATTCATTCTCAAGAAGGAGAAACAAAAATGGGAGTTAAGAAACTATTTGCCGGTGTTGCGGCAGTTGCCGTAACGTTGTCTTTAGCGGCTTGCGGAAGTGGGACATCTGCTTCCGGCAAAACCGAACTTAACGTTTATGTCTATGATCTGGAGACCCAGGTCTCGGCCATGTTCAAGGAATTTCAGAAAGAAAATCCTGACATTGTGCTGAAGGCAAGCTATATGCCTACGTCAGGAGACTACGCGCAAAGTCTGCAGACTCGTATTGCAGGAAACAAGACGCCGGATGTCTTCACTATCATTTCCGATAACTTGGTCGATATCAAGAATAACAAGGTCGCTCTTGACCTTTCTGGAGATGCGGCACTGGAAGGCATACCTGATACGTATCTTTCGACGTTCGCCAAAGACGGGAAAATTTACGGCATGCCGACTCAGGCTTGGATGGGATTCATTGTCTACAACAAAGATTTGGTGAAAGCCGCAGGCTATGATGAGTTTCCCACGACATGGGATGACTTCATCACAATGGGCAAGAAAATGAAATCCAACGGCGTGACATATCCCTTCCTTGAGGGTCAGGGTGCGTTCTCCTATTCGTTTGAAGCTTTGCTTGGCAGCAAGTACAAGGCCGAAGGCGAGACGGAAGTCGATCAGAAGATCGCTGATGGCAAGACCACGTTTGCGAAGGAGTATCTGCCGGTGCTGAACGTATGGAAGAAGGCGATCGATGAGGGTATCCTGACTCCTGATTCGTTGTCTCTGACGGGAGATGCGCTCAATCAGGCATTCCTGTCCAATGATCTCGGTATGTACACCACCGGTATTTGGGATGCCCCGACTCTGCAGAAGTCCGGTATGAACTATGGCGTTGCCCCATTCCCCGCATATCCCGGTGGAGAGCCGTTCGTTGCCGGAGCGGTTGATCATGGCTTCGCGATTTCGGCAAAATCTTCGCCTGAGAAGCAGGAAGCCGCCAAGAAGCTGCTCCGGTTCATCAATTCCGAGACGGGCCTCAAGCTGTATTGTGAGGGTAACGGCTATGCTTCGATTTCCTCGAAATATACTGCACCGGCTCAGAAAGGCTTTGAAGCTGCGTATGAGGCAACGGAGAAGGGCAACATCTTCTGGACCATTTTCCAAAAGGATCCTGCGCCGATTACCGCTGATCAAATCGCCAAGACCCAAGAGATGATTCAAGGTAAAACCACTCCTGAGGAATTGGTGAAATCCTTGGACCAGAAAATGCAGTCGGCTCGTTGACAGCGAGGTGCGGCACCGCGCATTATCGAGCGGTGCCGCACCTGACTCCTATCGAAAACATCAAGGATATGATTCCCATGTCTCATACATCGCAGCCGCGCGAACACAGGCACATGTCGCAGACCGCTTTTAATCGGTATATGCCGGTGGCATTTACCGCTCCGCTGCTCATTGTGTTCGTCATATTGACCCTTATTCCCTTAACGAATACGATCTGGTACTCATTCACCGACTACAATGGGTACACCAGTGAATTCAGTTTTGTGGGGTTGTCGAATTATGTATCGGTGTTGACCGACCCATCATTGCTTGGTGGACTGGGCTTCACGATCATGTTCACCGTTGCGTCGACAGCTCTGGTTACGGTTTTCGCAATCTGGCTTGCTGTGGTACTCAATAAGCAGTTTTTAGGACGCAACTTTGCTCGGTCGCTGTTTTTCTTCCTTGGAGTTCCGGCTCAGGCGATATTGGGCTTGGTTTGGCAATACATCTTTTCCCCATTGAAGTGTTTAGCTTCAGCGGATAGTTGACGCATGTGTCGGGGCATGGTTGACGGTATGTCCTGGGGCATGGTTGACGGGTTTGGGTGGTGACAATGGTGTATGGACACGTTTTCATCATCATCGGCCGGC
>NZ_WBSM01000023.1 GCF_009299505.1 Bifidobacterium ramosum
CCGAACCCGGAAGCTAAGGCCTGGCACGGCGATGGTACTGCACTCGATAGGGTGTGGGAGAGTAGCACGCCGCCGCATTCAACTTGTTTGGACCCCGGTCGAGCGGTAACGCTCCCGGGGTCCTTTTGCATCCGGACGTTATTTGACGCGGATGCTGGGATCTCTCTGATCTTGTTCCCTCTGTACCGACCTTCATCTCTCACTTGACGGACTTACAGCCGATGTGGCGCCGGCTCGGCTATGATCGGCACCATGCGCATTTCCGTCATTGGTCTCACTGGCAGCGGCAAGTCAACGTTGACCCGATACTGCGGCGAGCATTACGGCATCCCGTCACTGTATCTGGATACCGTTCAATTTCTTCCCGGATGGCGCAGCCGTCCCATCGACGAGCAACGCGCCATGGTGAGCAGATTTCTCGACGATCATGAGTCATGGGTGATCGACGGCAACTACACCAACCTGTCGTATCGCCGGCGTCTCAACGACTCCGATCTGATCGTGGTCATGCTGTTCAATCGTTGGGTTCGATTGCGTCGTGTGCTCATGCGGCTGCGGACGTATCACGGTCGATCGCGTCCATCCATGACCAGCGGTTGCGAGGAACGTATGGATGCCGCGTTCGTGTGGTGGATTCTGCATCAGGGCTGCGATGCCGCGCATATGCAGGAGTACCGTGACGTTATGCGTGACTACGGCGGCAGCGTCGTCGTAGTCCGGAACCAGCGGGAGCTTGATCGACTGATGGCAACGCTGCCGGATGATCCTTGCTCTTGTTGAATGTCATCTCAGACTGCTGTAGTTCGAACATAATGTACGTTATCGGATAATCCGCGTGGCGGTTTTCTCTCGCTGACGAGGCCGTCAGCGAGAGAAAACCGCCAACCATGGTGCGTAGTGGCGGAAAACGCTCGCTGAGCGCAGCGTCAGCGAGCGTTTTCCGCCACTACGTCGCTACCCGAACACCTCGATCGCCGCAACGGTACGCAGCAGATCCTCGTCGACGAGGTCACGCCCGTACGCATCCAGAAATCGATCATGGTATCGATCCGTATACAGATTGAATCGCAGCGTCCACAATGCCCAGTACACATCCACATGTCGGTCGCTGATACCGGCACAGTCCAGATCAACGAAACCCGTAAACCGCCAGTCGTCCAGGATCACATTCGGCAGACAGTAGTCGCCATGCACCAGTACATCGGCATGTAGCCGCGGACCATGATTGCAAACGATCGCATAGATTTCGTCCACGGTGGCGTTGCCGTACAGGTCCGTATAGAACGACGTATCCCAGTGTCCAGCGGTATGGTTGCGTGAAGCCGTCGTGAGATATGAGTGCAAACGATCGCCGTCTGGGCAGTCGGTGTAATCCATATCGTGCAACATGCGCAGCCGACGTGCCAGCAGTTCCGTCAGACGTTCCGGTTGCTGCAGGTAACGCGGCGAGGCGCAATCCTCGCCCGGTATGCGCGCCGTCACCATCCAGTCGCGGCCGGACTCATCCTGTCCGTAACGCAACACCGCTGCGGCCAGTCCGCGACGATGGAAATACGCGGTGAGGTGCGCCTCCCGGCGCAAGGCCTCGGCAGCGGCGGTCTTGATGAAATAGCCGTCGTCTTTCGTTGAGTAATACACGCGTGCTTCCGGCGAGGAGCTGCTGTCGAAGATCCGTCCGCCGTCGATGAACGGGCGGATTGCATCGGGGAACGTTGTGCTGAAGGATGCCAGTTCGGTGCGTCGCATGTCTTCAGTGTAGGACGCGGGTGGGCGCGGTTCTTCATGAATGAGCGTTCATGAGGACGATGCGGTGTTGGTGGCTGATGAGGGGATCGGTTGGTCGCTGTGGGTTGTGGCGGTTTTCTCTTGTCGGGCGGGTGCCTGGGCGTGTGTCTGGCAGGTGGGGCTGCCGATCGTTGTTGTTGTTGGATGCGTGGTGTTGGTTTCCTTGGGTTGCACACGCGTGGGGGTGTGTGGGCGTGTGCGATCGGTGGTCGCCGGGGTTTGTTGTTTGTTTGTTTGTTGTGTTGTTGTGTGTTGTTGGTTTCGACACGCCGGTGTTGGTGGTTTTTTGGGTTGGTTGGGTTGGTGTTGTGTGGTGGTGTGGGTGGGTTTTTGCTGGTTTTTGGGTGTTTGCGACACGCCGATGGATGGTAGTGTTTGCAGTGGTTT
>NZ_WBSM01000024.1 GCF_009299505.1 Bifidobacterium ramosum
TGTAATGTCTCGGGGCCTAAATGACGCATGTGTCGGGGCATGGTTGACGGTATGTCCTGGGGCATGGTTGACACATGCGTCATGTCGGTGTCATTCAACTGTCGGTTTGTTTCTTGGCCGGAGCTGGTAGTCGCGTGAGATGTCGAGCGGCTGGTCGACCAGTATCTCCCCGGTTTGCCGGTCCCATGCGAGGATCCGTCCCTTCTCGAGCGACGCGGTGATCTTCCGTCCGTGGTTCGCCTTTCCCGCGTTGATGGTGCGTCTGGCGCCGACCATGGTCATGGTGAAGCAGCCCCTGCGGTCGATGGTGAGATCGCGTCCCGGCTCGTCGGCGTCGCATGTCGCGGGCGGGGCGACGGGCCTGGCTATGCGTTTGCGACGTCTGCGTGCGGATTGCTCGCGTCGTATCAGCCGTTCCCGTTCCGCCCTCTCGGCCCGTTCCGCCTCCGCGATCTGCGAGAGACGGTGGCGCTCTGCCAGTTCTGGGTCCGGGGCCGCCTTGCCCTTGGCCCGGTACGCCTCGGCGGGGGTCCGGCGTTTGAGGGCGCGGTGGGGCCGCTCGTCGTTGTATACGCGCATGAACTCGGCGAGCTGCTCGTTCAGTGCGTCCAGTCCGGTGGCCTTGGGCCGTCCGCCGAGCCATTGCTTGAGCGTGCGGTGGTAGCGTTCGATCTTCCCCTGGGTCTGCGGGTGCCCGGGCCTGCCGTGCCTGAACCTCACGCCCATCGCGGCGAGCGTGCGTTCGAAGTGGCTGGGGTCGGCGCTCAGGAGCCGGCTGGTGTATTCGGACCCGTTGTCGGAAAGGGCGGACGCGGGGATTCCATGAGCGGCGCACGCCGTGTGGAACGTGTCCTCGATGACGGCGTTGTTCACACGGTCGAACGCGTGGACGTACAGGAGGAAACGGGAATGGTCGTCGAGCCAGGAGACGATCAACGCGTCCGACGAGGCGTCCAGGGGCCAGTGGGTGAAGTCGGACTGCCACAGCTCGTTGGGCAGCCCGGCCTCGAACCGGCGCAGGCTGGATTTGGGGCGTTTGCGGGGCTCGGGGACCACGCGGCCCGCCTTGACGAGGATGCGGTGGATGGTCGAGTTCGCGGGAGGGGCCGCTCCAGAGCGCTCCAGGCGTGCGGCGATGGATTCCGCGCCCGCGTCCAGGCCCTGGCCGTCCAGCTCGTCGCGCAACGTGATGATGCGTTCGACCATGTCCTCGTCGGTCCTGTTGCGGATCGTGCGCGCGGCGCGGGACCGCGGCAGCAGTCCCGTATCGCCCTCAGCGCGCCATCTGGCCGCCAACGCGTGGGCCCATTGCCGTGACACCCCGTAGCGTCGGGCCGCGGAGGCGACGGGCTCCCCGCCCCTGATGGCCGTGACGATTGCGCGATTGCGCAGCACGGTGCCATGGGGCGCCGCGTCGGATTTGATGAAGCCGCCGGCGTCGGTGCCGGCCGATGATGATGAAAACGTGTCCATACACCATTGTCACCACCCAAACCCGTCAACCATGCCCCAGGACATACCGTCAACCATGCCCCGACACATGCGTCAACTATCCGCTGAAGCTAAACA
>NZ_WBSM01000025.1 GCF_009299505.1 Bifidobacterium ramosum
TTTTTTGTGGAGGGTTCGATTCTGGCTCAGGATGAACGCTGGCGGCGTGCTTAACACATGCAAGTCGAACGGGATCCGACCAGCTTGCTGGTTGGTGAGAGTGGCGAACGGGTGAGTAATGCGTGACCAACCTGCCCCGTACTTTGGAATAGCTCCTGGAAACGGGTGGTAATGCCGAATGCTCCACGCTCCTGCATGGGGGTGTGGGAAAGTTCCGGCGGTATGGGATGGGGTCGCGTCCTATCAGCTTGACGGCGGGGTAACGGCCCACCGTGGCTTCGACGGGTAGCCGGCCTGAGAGGGCGACCGGCCACATTGGGACTGAGATACGGCCCAGACTCCTACGGGAGGCAGCAGTGGGGAATATTGCACAATGGGCGAAAGCCTGATGCAGCGACGCCGCGTGAGGGATGGAGGCCTTCGGGTTGTAAACCTCTTTTATCGGGGAGCAAGCGTAAGTGAGTTTACCCGTTGAATAAGCACCGGCTAACTACGTGCCAGCAGCCGCGGTAATACGTAGGGTGCAAGCGTTATCCGGATTTATTGGGCGTAAAGGGCTCGTAGGCGGTTCGTCGCGTCTGGTGTGAAAGTCCATCGCTTAACGGTGGATCTGCGCCGGGTACGGGCGGGCTGGAGTGCGGCAGGGGAGACTGGAATTCCCGGTGTAACGGTGGAATGTGTAGATATCGGGAAGAACACCAATGGCGAAGGCAGGTCTCTGGGCCGTTACTGACGCTGAGGAGCGAAAGCGTGGGGAGCGAACAGGATTAGATACCCTGGTAGTCCACGCCGTAAACGGTGGACGCTGGATGTGGGGCCCTTTCCACGGGTTCCGTGTCGGAGCTAACGCGTTAAGCGTCCCGCCTGGGGAGTACGGCCGCAAGGCTAAAACTCAAAGAAATTGACGGGGGCCCGCACAAGCGGCGGAGCATGCGGATTAATTCGATGCAACGCGAAGAACCTTACCTGGGCTTGACATGTTCCCGACGACCGCAGAGATGTGGTTTCCCTTCGGGGCGGGTTCACAGGTGGTGCATGGTCGTCGTCAGCTCGTGTCGTGAGATGTTGGGTTAAGTCCCGCAACGAGCGCAACCCTCGCCCCGTGTTGCCAGCATTTTGGATGGGAACTCACGGGGGACCGCCGGGGTTAACTCGGAGGAAGGTGGGGATGACGTCAGATCATCATGCCCCTTACGTCCAGGGCTTCACGCATGCTACAATGGCCGGTACAGCGGGATGCGACATGGCGACATGGAGCGGATCCCTGAAAACCGGTCTCAGTTCGGATTGGAGTCTGCAACCCGACTCCATGAAGGCGGAGTCGCTAGTAATCGCGGATCAGCAACGCCGCGGTGAATGCGTTCCCGGGCCTTGTACACACCGCCCGTCAAGTCATGAAAGTGGGCAGCACCCGAAGCCGGTGGCCTAACCTCGCAAGAGGGGGGAGCCGTCTAAGGTGAGGCTCGTGATTGGGACTAAGTCGTAACAAGGTAGCCGTACCGGAAGGTGCGGCTGGATCACCTCCTTTCTACGGAGATTTCAGGCTTCTGTTTGGAAGCCGGTGTGTGCCCCACGCCGTGGATAGTCCATGGTTGGTTGGGGTTGCTGGTGTGGAAGAGATCAGGGCGTTGATGTAGTGGTATGGATGCGCTTTTGGGCTCCCGGACCGCCACCCCAGGGTTTTCCTGGTGCGGTTCGTGCCCATGGCCTTCGGGCCGGGACGTGTGGTCTTGGTTGTCTGGGGTCGTGGTGCGTGGTGGTTTGAGAACTGGATAGTGGACGCGAGCAGAAACGAATGAGGTTTTCTTGTTTGTTTTTGCTGTATTTTTCGCCGGACTTCTTTTTGGAGTCTGGTTGTTTGATCGTTTTGTGATCGTTAGTGTGATGATGTGTTGTCAAGCGTGAATTTGCTCGTTGTTGCTAGCGGACGTCCGTTGTGCGGATGGTTGCTTGCAAGGGCGTATGGTGGATGCCTTGGCAGACAGGACCGATGAAGGACGTTGCAGGCTGCGATAAGCCTCGGGGAGCCGCCAAGCGGGCTTTGATCCGAGGGTGTCCGAATGGGGAAACCCACCGGCCGTCATGGGCCGGTACCGCACTTGTGCGGGGGGTACGCAGGGAAGTGAAACATCTCAGTACCTGCAGGAAAGGATACTCCGTGAGTAGTGGCGAGCGAAAGCGGATGAGGCCAAACCTTGAGCGTGTGATACCCGTCGGGGGTTGCGCTCGGGGTGTTGTGGGATGCGTGTCCCGTCGCCGACGCGGCGGGCGGAAGTGACAAAGCTCTGGTTGAGGCGAACCGGATTGAAGGCCGGGCCGCAGCGGGTGCCAGCCCCTTAGCCGAAGGACCAGGGCCTTCCGATCGTTGTTCCCAAGTAGCGCGGGCCTCGTGGAATCCCGCGTGAATCTGCCCGGACCGTCGGGTAAGCCTAAGTATTCCTGTCTGACCGATAGCGTACTAGTACCGTGAGGGAAAGGTGAAAAGCACCCCGGGAGGGGAGTGAAAGAGTTCCTGAAACCGTGCGCCTACGATCCGTCGGAGCCTTTCGGGGTGACGGCGTGCCTATCGAAAAATGAGTCTGCGAGTCAGTGGCATGTGGCGAGCGTAACCCGTGTGGGGTACGCGTAGCGAAGGCGAGTCTTAAAAGGCGTTGAGTCGCGTGTCCTGGACCCGAAGCGGGATGATCTAGCCCTGAGCAGGTTGAAGCGCGGGTAAGACCGCGTGGAGGACCGGACCCACCTGGGTTGAAAACCGGGGGGATGACTTGGGGTTAGGGGTGAAAGGCCAATCAAATTCCGTGATAGCTGGTTCTCTCCGAAATGCATTTAGGTGCAGCGTCGGTTGATTACATCCGGGGGGTAGAGCTACTGGATGCTTGCGGGCCCGTATCGGGTACCAACAGCAGCCAAACTCCGAATACCCGTGGTGCGTATTCCGGCAGTGAGTCGGCGGGGGATAAGCTCCGTCGTCGAAAGGGAAACAGCCCAGATCGTCGTCTAAGGTCCCCAAGCGCGTGCTAAGTGGGAAAGGATGTGGAGTCGCATAGACAGCCAGGAGGTTGGCTCAGAAGCAGCCATCCTTGAAAGAGTGCGTAACAGCTCACTGGTCTAGTGGTTCCGCGCCGACAATGTAGCGGGGCTCAAGCACGCCACCGAAGACGCGGCAGTACGTTTTGTGCTGGGTAGGAGAGCGTCCCGTGCGGGGCGAAGCGGGCGTGTAAACGTCCGTGGACTGCAGGGGAGTGAGAATGCAGACATGAGTAGCGAGAGGCGGGTGCGAATCCCGCCCGCTGGATGACCAAGGGTTCCGGGGCCACGTTCGTCGTCCCCGGGTGAGTCGGGTCCTAAGGCGAGGCCGACAGGCGTAGTCGAATGGATGAACGGGTTGATATTCCCGTACCGGCATCGAACCGACAAAACCGAGCCGATGAGTACTAACCTCCGGTTCGTGGTGATCCTTCCTTCGGGTTGGTGATCCGCGTGCTGTTGGGAGCGTAGTCGTAGTAGGTCAGCGCAGGAGTGACACGGACGGGTAGCCGGCCGCGGAGGTGGTTTTCCGTGGTCAAGCGTGCGGCCCGCTCCCCAGGCAAATCCGGGGGGCGTGAGGGCGAGGCGCGATGATGGGGCCTTTTTGGCCGAATCCGGTGATCCCATGCCGTCGAGAAAAGCTTCGGCGTCAGGCGCGGTGCCGCCCGTACCCCAAACCGACACTGGTGGTCTGGTAGAGTATACCGAAGCGATCGAGCGAATCCTGGTCAAGGAACTCGGCAAATTACTCCCGTGCCTTCGGTATAAGGGAGACCCCTCGGGGTGAACGTCCTCGCGACGGGAGCTTTGGGGGGTGGCACAGGCCAGGGGGTAGCGACTGTTTACCAAAAACACAGGAGCGTGCGAAGGCGCAAGCCGCTGTATACGCTCTGACGCCTGCCCGGTGCCGGAAGGTTAAGAGGATCCGTCAGCCCTTGTGGTGAAGCGGTGAATTCAAGCCCCGGTAAACGGCGGTGGTAACTATAACCATCCTAAGGTAGCGAAATTCCTTGTCGGGTAAGTTCCGACCTGCACGAATGGCGTAACGACTTCCCCACTGTCTCGACCAGGAGCTCGGCGAAATTGCAGTACGAGTAAAGATGCTCGTTAAGCGCAGAAGGACGAAAAGACCCCGGGACCTTTACTATACCTTGGTATTGGCGTTAGGCGCGGATTGTGTAGCATAGGCGGGAGACTTCGAAGCCCAGGCGCCAGCTTGGGTGGAGTCGCAAGGTGAAATACCGCTCTGTTCTCGTTTGACGTCTAACCACGAGCAGTCATCCTGCTCTGGGACAGTGCCTGGCGGGTAGTTTAACTGGGGCGGTTGCCTCCCAAAGAGTAACGGAGGCGCTCAAAGGTCCGCTCAGCCCGGTTGGCAATCGGGTGTCGAGTGCAATCGCACAAGCGGGCTTGACTGTGAGAACGACGGTTCGAGCAGGGACGAAAGTCGGAGATAGTGATCCGGTGCCGGCGCACGGGCGCGGCATCGCTCAACGGATAAAAGGTACCCCGGGGATAACAGGCTGATCATTCCCAAGAGTCCATATCGACGGGATGGTTTGGCACCTCGATGTCGGCTCGTCGCATCCTGGGGCTGGAGCAGGTCCCAAGGGTTCGGCTGTTCGCCGATTAAAGCGGCACGCGAGCTGGGTTCAGAACGTCGTGAGACAGTTTGGTCTCTATCCTCTGCGCTCGTTGGAATCTTGAGGAGGCCTGCCCATAGTACGAGAGGACCTGGGTGGACGAACCTCTGGTATGCCGGTCGTCACGCCAGTGGCGTGGCCGGTTGGCTACGTTCGGAAGGGATAACCGCTGAAAGCATCTAAGCGGGAAGCCCGCTCCAAGATAAGGATTCCGTGGAGGCTTGACCTCCTGTACCCCCCATGCAGAACACGTGGTTGATAGGCCGGACGTGGAAGCCGCGCAAGCGGTGGAGCCGACCGGTACTAACGGGGGAGAGGCAATCATCTTCCTCCGGCCTTTTTTGGGTTGGTGGTGGCAACATCTTTCTTCTGCAGGTTCACGCATTGGCATCATGGAATGCTGTGCGGTCACATTACGGTTTTCGCGTCCATGATCCGGTTCCCGGACCGTCACGGTCCCTTGCCGCCCTGGGTTGTTCCGGGGTGATAATTATAGATTTGCGGCGGTCATGGCCCAGGTGAGACGCCCGGTCCCATTCCGAACCCGGAAGCTAAGGCCTGGCACGGCGATGGTACTGCACTCGATAGGGTGTGGGAGAGTAGCACGCCGCCGCATTCAACTTG
>NZ_WBSM01000003.1 GCF_009299505.1 Bifidobacterium ramosum
CCCCCCCCCCCGGCACTGTTGTGATCGTTGCGACGCGCGCCGGTGCCGGCGCTGTCGTTTGCCGCTTTGAACGACTGCCGCCACCGTGCGAAGCAGTGTTCGATGCGCTTGTGACCGATCAGTGCGGGATCGAGTCCGGCCTCACGAAACAGTTTGACCGGCGATGCCCCTTCGTTATACTGACGGATGCAGTATTCCTTGAACGCGTCGGAGTACGTGATGCGTTTGCGCGACGCTGCGACGACGGCTGGCAATGATCTGAGATATGCGACTTCCTCGGGGCTGAAGGCCCCTCCTCCGCTGGCCAACGGAACCTCCTTATGCGGCAGCGATCGGCTCCGATCCCTCCGATCGGCGCTCATCGGGGTGTTTTCATTGTCCTCATCACAGCCAAACAACCCCTTATCGCTGTTGGTTCAAAACTAGTCCCGCTGCATGCGGCATGCTTTACCCCCTTAAGGGGTAATTTTCCGCCCCGTAACCCCGTCGATACGAGGTTCGAGACTCCGTCGTCTTCCCAACGGACATACAGCCGATTCATACGACAAAAACGGCTGTATGTCCGTTAAGATGCAGGTCGCTCGCGCCCCGTCATTCTCCCGCTCCCTTCTCTCAACGGACATACAGCCGATACCACCCCACATATCGGCCGTATGTCCGTTAGAGGCACACGGCAGAGAACCCCGCACAGAGCTCCATCAGCCACCTGCACAGACCTGCACAAACACCCGCACAGCCCCTCGACGATGGACGTCTACAGCTGCTGCGCAATGGCCTGATCCAAGGCCTCCTTGAACTTCACATTCAGAGACTTCCGCGCCTCGGAGATGGACTCGCCCTTGCGGTACTCGGCCAAAGCCGAATCAACCAGCCGGATATCCGCGTCGATATCGTCCTTCCCGCCGGCCTCCGCCCGCCGCTGGCCCACGTACAGCGCGTAATACACTTTCTGGTCGTACACCGACATTCCCAGCTGCCCCATGCGCTCGCGATACGCATAATACCGGTCGATGTAACCCGGCAGCCTGTCGAGATCGAACTTGGGTTCCCCGTTGTTCGCCCCGCCGAAAATGTCGTAGTAGTAGTCGACGAACAGCCGCTTCTTCTGCATCCCGACACGTTCCGGATATCCCTTGATCGTATACAGTATCTGCGCGAGCTTTTCCATATCGATACGCCGGGTGTATTCCCGTTGCCCACCGTGCGTTCCCATGTCGAGACCGGTATCGCCGACCTTGCGCACATATAGGATGCCTTTTTCGCGCAGGTATTGCTCAATGCGGATCTGCACCGGATCGACCGATTTGAGATCCGCCGGGGACACCGCATTCTGGCTGTTCGTGAATTCGGCGATCTTATTGCCGAGGTCGGGGTCGCCCTTCGTGCTGAACAATCGCACGAGCAGGGACGGCATCGCCAGTTCGTCCTCGCCGCTCTTGAGGCCGGCCTTCCACTGGTACAGCGTCCGCAGGGTCTGGCCGCCGTTGACCACTTGGAAGTCGCGTATCGTGAAGTGGTATTTCTTGTGTCCGTTTTCCGGCTGGGCGGTGATGTCGTCTGCGATGATGGTGACGCCGTTGTTGTACATGAAGAACCGGGTCGGCTCCTGCGTCAGCGTCTGGATCATCGACTTGTTGTACGACGAGCGTTCGCCGAGATAGCCGCGCACGTTGTCGTACAGCACCTGGAAGTCGAGTCCGGCGTCGCGCAGCGCGGACAGATCCGACAGCGCGTAGTTGTTTGCCAGCGCCGTGTCCTTTGCCGTAATACGAATGAGTTCGCAGGCCGGCATTCTGACAAGGTACGACTTCGCCGACGACAGGTCGGATTCGGTGAACGACAGCGCGGCGTCGGAGTCCACGATGAATTCCGCTGTGGTGTCGTGCGGCCGTTCGTCGAGATAGACGAGCAGGTCATCGAGCACGACCGGCTGGTAGTCGATGTCGTATTGCCGTTGGATGAGGTCGAGTTCCGGCGTGGGGTCGATCGGATGGGATTCGTTGGAGATGTGGAACAGACGTGTGGTCCATATCTCCGATGAGTTCTCGCGCTGTATGATCGCCTCGAGTTTCTCCTTCGGCCGCCCGGCGAAGCCGGACGCATCCTCCTGGGCGACGGCCATCAGGAACTTGGTGGAATCGACGGCGTCCTGCAGGTGCTGCCCGGCCTGGACCTT
Organism: Bifidobacterium ramosum; assembly: GCF_009299505.1. GTDB lineage: Bacteria > Actinomycetota > Actinomycetes > Actinomycetales > Bifidobacteriaceae > Bifidobacterium > Bifidobacterium ramosum. Next base: position 2,177 of record NZ_WBSM01000003.1, read on the forward strand.
GAAGCTTTCCCGATATTTGAAGTTGAAGAGGTTGATGACGTGGTTGTCTTCATCGAACAGCACCGCGTCCACACCGCCGTCGTTGCTGCCCGGTTCGTGGAAAATGGTTCCGCAGAAACTGGTATCGATGATGCTGTCAAGGATGACGCGGAAATCCTTCTGCCCCGTCGCGCACTCGATCCCGAGGAAGTAGAAGCCGAGCCGGGCCTTATCGACATCGTTGAGCGCATCGTTCCGGAAATCGGCGATCTCTTGTTGGATGAGATCGAATTGTTTGAGGGCCTTGAGCTGGACTAGTTTGAAATCGTTTCTGGTGGCCATGGCTGCCGCGCTTTCGATAGGAATGATTGTGATGGTGGATGCTGTGGATTCGAACAACCGGAGGAACACGAGCGGTCATCCGAAGTAACAAAAGGTCCACAGCTCATACGTGCTGTGGACCTTTTGGCTATCTATCGATCCGACGGACGAGCATGCGCGTCAGATCGTCAACGTCGCATCAGGCGCGGAGAGCGCGCTTGGTGGAACGGGACTTGCCGTACACGGTGATGGCAGCGGCGGCGAGCAGCAGGCCGACCATCGTGAACAGCGCGGTGCCGGCGGCACCGGTGAGCGGGAGCTGGGCGGCGGACTTCACGTTGAGGACCGTAGCCGTAGACGCATCAGCAGCGCCCGGGGTGACCAGGTGCAGGTTGTCCTGCTTGATCGTGGCAACACCATTCTTGACGGTGACGGTGAACTCAGCGAGGAAGTTCTTGTCATAACCGGCCTGCGGGGTGGTTTCCTTCACCACGTAGTCGCCATCGGCCAGACCACGGACGTACAGGGAGCCGTCCGCGGTGCCAACCTTGGCGGTCGTCAGATCAGCAGTCGCGCCCTTGGTGTCGGCAGCGGCCTTGACGTACTTGCCATCGGCTTCCTTGGTGAAGACCAGCTTGTTGGCATCGGCGACGGAGTCCTTGTACACGTTGAACGTGACACCGTTCAGACCCGTGTTGTCCTTGTTGACCTTCTGGAAGTTGAAGCCAGCGGTCGGCAGTTCAACGGTCTTGCCCTCGGACTCGGTGTCGCTGTTATTCTTCACGGTCGCGGTGTTGGTGACCTCATTCACGGCATCCGTGGTCACGGTGCCGGTGTAGGTGACCTGAATCGTCTTGCCGGCGTAATCCTTGGCGTTCGTGACGACGATCGTGGTGGTCGTGCCGTTCGCGTCAGCAGCGGAACCGGTTTGGGTGAGGGTGTAGTCACCGGCGGCCTGATCCGTGGTCTGGGTCAGATCCTTGTCAGTGCCATTCGCGTTGCCCTCGAGCACCGTGACCTTGAAGCCCGGGTTGGTGGTCACGTCGAGGCCCTTGGAAGCGACATCCTTGAACGTCACCGCATAGGAATCGTAGCCAGCGGCCACATCCGGAACCTTGGACGTAATCGTGTAGTTCACGGTGTCGCCGACGTTCACGGACGTCTTGTCAGCGGTCTTGGTCGGCGGCGGAGTCACATGATCCTCGCCCTTCGAGTTGAACGAGCCAACAGCCGTGATGTCCTTCTGGCCATCAGGCGTGTTCAGCGCGATCTTCGCAGCGGTCGCGTCAGTCAGCGTGGACGCGACGATAGCAGTCGCGCCACCCCTCGCTCCGGCCTTGGTGTCGGTGACGATGTACCAGCCCTCGGCAAGGTTCTCGAGCTTCGCAGCGGAACCGTCCGTACCATCGACCGTCTTATCGGCGGTCTTGCCGGTCAGCACAAGCGCATCGGCGAACTGGCGCAGCTGAGACGGAGTCAACGTAGCGACATACGCGGCCCAGTTGTTCTGGTAGACGTTCGCATCGTTGCCAGTCGGCGTCAACTTGGCCGTATCGAGAGCGCTTTTGAGCGTCTCGTTCCAACCGTCAGCCGTGGCGACGTCAAGAGTCGTCTTGCCGTTGGCCGTCGTCGGGTTGGAGAACGTGGCGAACTTGTAGGCCGTATACGTGTGATCGGTCTGCGAGTTGTTCACCGTGATCGACGGATCACCCTCGGCCGCGTTGGCGGTGGTGGCGCCGAGGGCGAGACCACCGAACAGGGTCGCCGCAGCGGCGACACCCGCGAAAAGCTTCCTCAACTTCATGAGAAACCCTCTCTTCCTTGATTTCCTTGTGATTATTTGGTTATTGCTTTTCTGCAATCGCGGAGGCAGGAACCGTTTCCGGCTTCCGCGATCCGCAAATCCTGATACGAGAGCGAACGCCCTCGACTCATACCGTCAGCCCTTTGCGCCTGCGGTATTCGTAGGTCAACGCCAACGCGAGCGCGGCCATCGCGGCGAACGCGCCGCCGCCGATCAGCCAGTCACGAGCCGACGCGTCGCCACCGGTCAACGGCAACTCCGACACCGCCACATACGCATTCACGAACGTGGGAGCGGTATTGCCGTCGTTGTCGTACGCGACCGTCGCGCTCAGCGAACCGTCAGCATCGTTCTTCTTGACCGTCACCGTGACGGTGTACGTGGAGTCGTCGTACTTCCAGCCGGCGGCTTTCTCCGTATCGTTTTCCTTGACGGAGAACGTGTACGTGCCTTCCTTCGTGAACGTCAGTTCGGAGAACGCACCATCGGTGACTGACTTGTCGTCCTTCACGCCGACGCGCTGCGTCGTACCGTCCTCGATCTCACCGACCGTGTGAGCGGACAGCGTCACGCAATCCTTCCAGTCGGCCGCGGCGCACTGAGTGAGTTTCGTATCGCCGGCCGTCACATCGGCATTGATCGTATCCGTACGAACCAGCGAGAACGTGAAGTTCTTGTCGTTCGCACCGGACCAATCCGCGCCCTTCACCTGCTTGTTCAGCGAGATACGGGCCTTCGCATCGACGGTCTCGTCGGCAAACTGCACGATCACCGAACCGGTGACGAGGTTGCTCAGACGAAGATCACCGAGATTCGTATGATTGGCCTCGGCATTGTAGTCGGAATCTTTTTCCGACGCGGACGGCACCGCATCTTGGGTCGAGCTGACCAATCCCCAGCCTTCGTCGAACGCATACAACGTATCGCCGCCAGCCTGACGCGCGCTGTAGCCGTATGCCAGCACCGGGCTGCCGTCGACGTCGTACTTCAGTTGCAGATCCGTGGTCGTCTTGCCCGTTGCGGTCACGATCTCGTTCTTATCGACCTTGGCACGGTATCCCTCGGCCGCAGTCGCACCTACCGTCGGGGAACCGCTCGTGGCATTGAATTCGCTGACGCTGCGCGGCGAGCTCTTGATCCACGTCAGTGTGTTGTCCACGTCATCGTTCGTGGCGAACGACGACATCGGGCGCACCAACCAGCCGGCGCCGCGGTACACGCGCATGTCGTCATCGGCCGAACCGGCATCGGCGAACACGCCGTAATCGTTCACCACGATCTTCGACTTGGTCGTATTCAGCTTGTAGCCGTTCGGCTGGCTGGTTTCGGCCAGGCAGTACGTGCCCTTGGTGAGCCTGTTGGCCCCCGTCGGGAAGAGACCTGAGCCGTTGATCTTCAGACCGTTCGCTGTCGATCCGCCGTTCACGGTCACCGTGTCGTATGCGTTGCCCAAGGTCGCCGTGGAGCAGTCGACATCCGCGCCGCTGACGCTGTCGCTGATCTTGTACAGCGAGAACGTCGCATTATCGGCGATCGACTTGCCGGCCTCATCGACCTTCTGCACGAACAGTTCGTTCTTGATGTTCGGAATGTAGAAGTTCGCGGAGAACTGTCGCGTGAAGTTCGCGAAGTTCATGCGCACGGTGTTATCCACCGTGACATTGTTCTTATCCGAGGAGTAGTAGTACGCGACCGTGTATTCGGTCTGGTCCTTCTCGTTGCTGCCGAGCAGGTAGTAGTACTTCTCGATGTCTCCGGGGAGGTTCTCGATATTGACCTCGTAGCCGCCGCTGGTGGTGGGTTCGAACTCGTTCGCTTCGCCATTGGCCTTATTGGCCTTATACGACTCGATCACGCCGGCCAAGCCAGTGGCCGTCGAGTACCGCCAGCCCTTGAGCTGATCGCCGGAGACGCCCTTCCACGCGGCATCCGAATTGATGTCGTCTACCGACTTGTCGCGCTTGAGGACCACGGCGAACATCACACCACCGTTATTGGGACTCGGGTCGATCGGGCGACCATCCACATCGGTGATGTTCGTGGTGGCGGTCGTGGTCACCTTGGCCAGAGCAAGGGAGCCGGTCTGCCACAGGCTGCCCGAATTGCTCGGATTGGTTTCCGACAGCACCACGCCGCTTTCGGTACCTGTGCCCTGCTCGTTGTCCACTACCCTGTAATGCAGGTGCATTTCCGTGGCGTCAGGCGCACGACGGTAGCCGTCCGGAACCTTGTCCTCCACGAGGGCGTAATGCGTGTAGTGGTTGGCGCCGGTGTACAGATCATCGAAGCTGACGATCTTGCCTTCCGCGTCCTTCAGAACCAGCGTGCCATCGCTTTCGGTCGTGCCGGTACCGATCTTGGTGCGACCGGCAGTTGAATACTTGTCGTCCGTGGCGTACAGCGAAAACTCCGCACCCGCGACCGCGGCGTTGTTCTGATCGACCTTGTGGATCTCGCTTTCCGGAATCGTCTTCAGGTTGAACTTCAGGCTCATGTTCGAATCCGTGTTGCCGCGTTCGAGATAGAAGAAGTTCAGCGTGTGATACGTGTTGTCGGCGAAGGTATCGCCCTTCCACGATGTCGTGTTCAACCGACGCGCCGCGTTATACAGCTCACGCAAGGTCGTATCGGATTCACCGCTCACGCGGACCGATCCGGTGCTGAAATCGATATCGAGCGTGGACGCGTTATGGATGCCGCCCAGATCACCGACCAGCACGCCGTCGATGAACACCCACACGTCATCGTCGCCGGAGAAGTGGTAGCTCATGCGCTCGCCCTTGCCGAGTCCCTCTTGGATGATGCCACCCTTCGGCTGCACGAAACGGGACGACATGGACAGACCGAAATAGTGGTTGAGCTGCGTGGAGCGGGAACTGATATCCTCCTGCGTCAAGTTGCCGCGCCGATTCTCATACAGAACATCGCTGGCGGCGTTGAACGGGAAGAACTGACCGTCCGTATTGCCGTCGTTGCCGCCATGCTTGACAGCCCACGTATCGTACAAGGTCCAAGCCTTCGAAGCCGTATCAAGCGTGGCGAAATTCGCGCTGTCGAACGTACCATCCTGGTACGCACTATTCATCGCGTTGTAGTAGTAATAACCGTTGCTATCCACCTGCAGCAAGCCCGAAGTATCCATATAGGCGCTTTTGCCGGTCACATTCGTTCCGTCAAACAGGTAGGACAGCGATTGGTTGCCATACGTGGCAGACAGTTGCGGATATCCGTCGACCAATATTCTCGACACAAGACCCTGTCGCGGAGTAGAGCTGGTCGTCCACTTATTGATAAGATCGCTGAAGGTACCGTCGTTATTCCTGAACTTCAAGCTGTGTCCGCCGTTAATGCCCGTATTGGCTATATTCCGGCAGTCCGTGTTGTCTTGAGAAGGATCTTGGCTGCATGCCCAGTAATCAAACGCGTTGATCGTCGTGCCGTTCGGCGACACGCCTTGCACGGTGTGGTCGTTCAACGCAGCGGGGATCACGGCCGCATCAGTCTGAGCATTATCCGCCTGCGGAGCGTCCTTGGCCGCATCGGACTTTGACTGATCAGCGGAAGTCTTGTCATCCGCCGGCTGATCGGGCTGCGGGGCGTCGGTCTTCTGCTGATCGCCGGACGTGTCAGCGGCCGTTCCGTCGGTTGCGTTGCCGGCCGAACCGTTAGTCGGATCGGTCGCCGCCGCATCATCCTTCACGGCGTCCGTTGCGTCGTTGGTCGCATCAGTCGTACCGTCGCCGGTTGTATCGGTCTTGGTCTGGTCGGTCGCCTGCTGCGTCTGCTGCGTAACGGTCGTGGCATCGTTCGCATCCGTCGCACCGTCGCCAGACTTGTCTCCCAACGCGAACGCCGTGCCGGAAACCGCCAGCGTGGCCAGCATCGCCACGGCAGACACCGATGCAACCAGACGTGCCGCGTTCTTGCGGTGCGTCTTGGCCGTCGCCTCACTCCATAGGTCTGAAATCTTCTTCATAGCCTCATCCATCGCCTATCTTTTCGGCGCATGCTGCCAGACACAAGCCAGTACACGCCCACTAATGAGTGAAGCTAATTCCCCCTTACTCAGGATGCGTACACCCCAGTAGGGTGCAGCACCTACCCCCACCCGCCGTCGATGCCAGCACACAAGCCGAATCCGTACCCCCGAACCAGCCGGCGTCGTTTTCCTCACAGACACATTCGCCCGGCGTGTCTATCCACATACCGAAATGAACGCATGGTGAACGTCGCCGATCCGCTCACACCGTGAACATTGCTGGATACGACAGTCATCCCCTCCCCTTGACGGACATACAGCCGATTCCACCGGTCAGATCGGCTGTATGTCCCGTTAGGATGCATGAGCCGCATCACGCTCAGTCAACCCACAGCCGACGTCGGCAGCCTCGCGCGTCCTTCCCCCAATCCTCAATCCTCAACGTACATACAGCCGATCAGCCCCACGGAATCGGCTGTATGTACGTTAAGGAAACAGAACAACATCCCGCGTCCCGGACCGCAACGTCACTTTCCCAACGGACATACAGCCGAAAACACCGGTCAAATCGGCTGTATGTCCGCTGAAAGAAGGTATGTCTACCTGACGAAGCCACCGTATGCCCTAACAGACATACAGCCGTTTTGACCGACCAAATCGGCTGGAAGTACGTTAGGCTGCATGAGCTGCATCACGCCCAGTCAATCCACAGCCGACGTCGGCAGCCTCGCGCGTCCTTCCCTCAACCCTCAATCCTCAACGTACATACAGCCGGTCAACCCCACAGAATCGGCTGTATGTCCGTTGGGAACAGGCATGACCACGCAACCAGACGACCATCCCGTTCCACCCGCCGGTCACGCGATGGCATTTCATTTTCATATTCCATCACGTGCGCTTCCATGTGGTCACGCGATGGAATATCACACACATTTTCCATCCCGTGACCGCAGCGCCGACGGACAAAATCGTAAGATCGGCCATTTTTCAACGATCCGTTAATCACGGGACGGCAATCGCCCCTCGTTTTCCATCCTGTGACCGGCATTCCTGTCACAGGATGGAAAAACGCACAGAATTTCCATCGTGTGACCGTCGCATCCATCCATCATCACCGAACGTAATCACCGTCACTCTTGAGCCGCACTCAACGCGACCGTGAAGACGGTCACCGATTCGTATCGAGCCGGCCGCAGCCGGGCACGCTCAGTCGGCTCGGAACACGCTGCGCAAGCACTCACGGAACGTACATACAGCCGTTGCCGCCAGCCGAATCGGCTGTATGTACGTTGGAGAAAAGGCATGTCTACTTGGAGAAGCCGCCTCATACCCCAACGGGCATCCGGTACCCCAACGGACATACAGCCGTTTTGACCGACCAAATCGGCTGGATGTCCGTTGGGATGCATGAGCCGTATCACGCTCAGTCAACTCACAGCCGACGTCGGCAACTTCGCGCGCCTCTTCTTCAACCCTCAGCCCTCAACGTACATACAGTCGATCAGCCCCACGGAATCGGCTGAATGTCCGTGAAGACAATGAAACGTTCCGACATCAACAACGTCACCACCTACCCTAACGGATATCCAGCTAGTTCAGCGGGTTACATCGGCTGTATGTCCGTTAGGGGAATGGGAACATGCTTCGTCATTGGTCCCATCATCACGTCACCGCATGTACCAGATCTCCTCTCTAACGGACATACAGCCGAAAACACCGACCGAATCGGCTGTATGTCCGTTGAGAGGATGAGCAACAACGCGAAAAGGCCGGAAACCTTGCAAATCCTAGGTTTCCGGCCTTTCGTGGAGCGGATGACGGGAATCGAACCCGCGTAATCAGTTTGGAAGACTGAGGCTCTACCATTGAGCTACATCCGCGTGCCGCTTGTGACGACTTGTGCCATTATACACAAATCCCCACGCGCGGCAACCCGACGTTCCGGGCGGTCATACGACGGCGGCACCGCACGAGTCGCGCAATACGACCGTACGCAACCGCACAGTCACTGCGAACCGTGACCGTACGCAACCGCACGACCTATCACACGATCTACCGCACGACGACGCGACCTTCGTACGGTTCGAGATCGGCGTCCATCGAGTTCATGATGTACTGCGATCCATTGAGGTGCACGTGCTGCGGATGCTCGGAGAAGTTGAACAGTCCGACGATGGTGCGCTCGTCGCCAGCCAAACCGGTCGAACCGGCACCACCGGCACCACCGGCCGAACCGGCGACTCCATCCGCACCCGGCACGGCACCGCCGACCTTGCGCACCACCGCAAGCACCGAGTCGTTGAACGTATCCCACGTCGACACCCACGCGTCCGGCGCGAAGCACGGATCGTCGCGCATCTCGCGCAGACCCTCCATGCCTTCCCACAGCTCGTGCTGCAGCGTGCCCGGCTTCTTGCGCAGTGCGGCGGCCGACCAGTCGAACTTGCTGCGGTGCAGGTTGCGGCTGTCCTCCACGCGATCCGGATCCTCCTTGTAGTCCCAGCCGTTGAGCTGCGCGATCTCGTCGCCGCAGTTGAGCATCGGGAAGCCGCGCAGGAACGCCATCGCGCGGTGCATGAGCAGGTCACGCTTCACGGCCTGCTCCAGCTTCGGCTTGTCGTGCGTGATGATCGCCTTCTCGATGCCGCACAGGCTTGCGGTCGTGCCGCAGCTGCGCGCGTCGCGGGTCGCCTCGTCGTAGTTGTACAGCTCGCCCATCGACCAGCTGCCCGGCACCGCGCCCTCGTAGAAGTGGTACAGGAACTCCTTGTGCAGCAGCGGATCGATGCCGATGTAGCGCTCCACATCCTCGTCGAGACCCCAGCCGATGTCGTCGTGGCAACGCAGGTAGTTCACGAACCAGCAGTTCTCGGGCAGGGCGTTAAGCTTGTCGATCTGCGCCTTGAGCAGCCGCACGTCGCGGCTGGCAAGCGCGCTCCACAGGTTCACCATGATCGACACGTTGTACAGCATGTGGCATTCGGGCGCTTCAGGCGTGCCGAAGTACGCGGCGAGCTCCTTCGGCGCCATGACGACCTCGCCCTTGAGCACCACGGCTGGGCACACGCATTCGAGGATGATGCGCAGGATGCGCACGATGGTGTGCACGGTCGGCAGGTTGCGGCAGTTGGTGCCGAGCTCCTTCCAGATGTACGGCACCGCGTCGATGCGGAACACCTCGACGCCGAGGTTCGCGAGGTGCATGACGCTCGACATCATGGCGACGAGCACCTTCGGATTGCGGTAGTTGAGATCCCACTGGAACGGGTAGAACTGGGTCATGACCCACTTGTGCATCTGCTCGTTCCACGTGAAGTTTCCGGGTGCGGAGCCGGGGAAGACCTGCGGCACGACGGCGTCGTACTGGTCCGGGATGGTGCGGTCGTCGTAGCAGAAGTAGTAGTCCTGGTATTCCGGGTCGCCGGCCTGCGCGGCCTTGGCCCAGCGGTGCGTGGACGCGGTGTGGTTCATCACGAAGTCAAGGCACAGGCTGATGCCGGCCTTGCGCAGCTTCTTGGTGAGGTTCGCAAGGTCCTCGTTGGTGCCGAGCGACGGGTCGACGTTGTCGAAGTCCTCGACCGCGTAGCCACCGTCGTTGTTCGGGTGCGGCATCTGCAGCAGCGGCATGAGGTGCAGGTAGGTGAGCTTCTGCTCCTTGAGGTACGGGATCTTCGCGGCGAGCTGTTTGAGATCGCCGGCAAACAGGTCGGTGTACATGGTCATGCCGAACATGTCGCCGCGCTTGTACCACTCGGGGTCGGCCTCGCGCGCGACGTCGAGCTGGCGCAGGTCCTTGGGGCGCGCCGCGGCGGCCGCGGTCATCGCGTCGACGAGCTGGTCGTAGGCGGCACGGTCGTGGTACAGGCTCATGACGAGGCGTTCGAGTTCCTCGCGGTGACGGTCGAGGCGGACCTGGAAGATCGCGTCGGGTTTCGCGGGGCGGGTCGCGGCGGCGGACTTGGTGGCCGTGGTTGACTTTGCCGACTTTGCCGACTTGGCTGATTTTGCTGACGTTGACTTGGCTGCGGTGCGACGGGTTGCGGTCGCGGACTTGGTCCGGGTCGTACGGGATGCGGTACCGGTGGACGACGCGGACTTGGTCCGGGTCGTCTTGGTGGCGCGGGTCGCCGACACGGTGGCCTTGGCGGGTGCGGTCTTGGACTGCGCGGATGCGGATGCGGCAGATGCGGATTCGGCGGATGCGGTCTCGACCGTGGACGATGCGCTGGTCATACGAAACTCCTTCGTTTCCGGGGGATATCGGATCGACCTCGCGATGGGCTGCGTCGATCCTCGATCTTGCGTTATATTGCAGCCGATTATGTCAAACCGGTTCGACATCAACGACACGACCACCTCCCGGCGCAACGAATCATTTTCTTCATACTTCTTAACGGACAACCAGCCGATTCGCCCCACCAAATCGGCTGTATGTCCGTTAAAAAAACACAAGAACACGTAAGAACGTAAGAAGCAATACGACGTAAGAAGCAATACGAGAAAGCACCACAATGAAAAATCACAACGAAAAATCACAGGCACAGACCCACGAATTCACGCCCCTCCCCTCTAACGGACATACAGCCGATTCGGGTACATCAATCGGCTGTATGTCCGTTGAGGATGAAGACGGAAACCAACAAGAAAATCAGGACGCACCCAACCGTCACGAACTCCTGCTCCCCTAACGGACAACCAGCCGATTCGGGCACATCAATCGACTGGATGCCCGTTAGAGAGGAAGGAGCGAGAGTATGAGAGAAGAAAGACCGTTCCCAAGTCTATCTCCACCAACCTTTCCCAACGGACATCCAGCCGATTCACCCCACCACATCGACTGTATGTCCGTTGAGGAAAAGAGTGGCGAGACGGAGGCGCAAGGACGCGTACCGCGTGCGGCTCCCCTCTCCGAGGGGAGCTGTCGAGCGCAGCGAGACTGAGGGGAGCGGCGGGACGCCCGCCCGATCACGCATCCAGCACGACGACTGCGGACGCGACCGGACCATCATGACTCAACGACACATGCCATCGCACAGCCGGCCATCGGTCAACCGGAAACCCACGCCGCAACGCGGCTTCGACATCGGCGGCCAGTACCACGTGCGGCACGCCGTGCGCATCGTCGAGTATCTCGATCCTCGACCACGGGAAATCATCCAGCGTATACGGCAACTCGCGCACGCCGGCAGCCGCACCGTCATCCGCGACAGTCGCCAGTGCCTCGCACCACGCCTTGAGCACAGCTTCCTTGCCGGCCCACTTCGCCGCCAGATGCACGGCCTCGCCATCATGTTTCCGCATCGCCCGCGCCGATGCCTGCCGCAGCTCACGCACAGAGAACAGTCCGCGCATCCGCGTTCCGGGTTCGGCCAGTTGCGCCGTGAACGCGGCCACGTCGACCACGTCATGCCCCAGTCCCAGCATTGTCGTCCTCCTTATATATAGCGCATTAAAGTGTCCGCACGTATGATCATGCATCGTACATTCGCGCGCGCAACCGCATACGCCATAACCACATGTCCGTCCACAACCATAAACGGACATACAGCCGAAACCACTGCCGGAATCGGCCGTATGTCCGTTGAAGAGCGGTGCATGAAACATACAAGGCTGCCATAAGCGCTTCATCGCCTTTCCCCTTTAACGGACATACAGCCGATTCCATAGGTCAAATCGGCTGTATGTCCGTTAAAAGAGAGGGGATCCCAGAGAGAAGGACCGTTCCGACGCTCGGTCCCATCTCTCCCCTCTAACGTACATACAGCCGAAAACGTGGCCCGAATCGGCTGCATGTACGTCATATGAGAAAAAACAAACGGACATACAGCCGATTCCACGGGGTAAATCGACTGTATGTCCGTTGGAGAAAGACGCAGCACACGCAAGCCAAGCGAGCTACTTCTGCCAGCCGACGTCCTCCACGTGCAGCAGCATGCCACTGCCGGTCGAGGAGAATCCGGCCGGACCGAAGTTCGCCAACCCGTCCTTCACCGCGAACGACGTCGGCCCGTTCCACATTGGCAGACGCGTGTACCGCTTCATCGCGCTCTTCTCCAGCGTGTTGAACATGTCGCGCGCCTTGTCGGCGTCGGGCTCGGCGGAGATCTGGTCGAGCACTTTCTGCTGTTCGGCCGTGCCGCCCCACTCGTTGGCCGCGTCGGAACCGTAGGAGCCGGAGCCGGCGGTCGAGTAGCCGAACGGATCGGTGTTCTCGCCGCCGACCGTCATCGCCTGCCACGACGCGTTCTCAAGTACCTGCGCGAACTTGGCGCTCACCTGCACGTCCATGTCGACCTTGATGCCGGCCTTCTTCAGCATGCTCTGGAACGCCGCGGCGATCGCGGTGGTGGTGCTGTCGTCGCTGAACATCGTCCACTTGATCTCGAGCGGCTTGCCGCCCTTCTCGTAGTAGCCGTCGGAGCCGAGCGTGTAGCCGGCCGACTCGAGCGTCTTCTTGGCGTTCGCGGTACTGTAGTTGCCCTCGTCGGGGAAGTTGTTCTCGTAGCCCTTCTGGAACGGCAGGATGACGTTCGACGTGGTGATGTCCTGGTTCCAGTCCATGCCCTGGAACTTGATCTTGGCGAGCTGCTTACGGTCGACGGCCTGGCTGACGGCCTTGCGTACCTCGACGTTGTCGAGCGGCGTGGAGTCGACGTTGAGCACGATGTAGTACAGCGAGTTGCCGTAGCCGATGCGCAGCGACACGTCCTTCGTGGAGCGGGCGCTCTTGATGGCGTCGACCGTGCCGGCCTCCATCGCGTCGGTTTCGCCGTTGAGGAAAGCGTTGGTCGCGGCCTGCGTCTCCATCGCCTTGAACGTGACCTTGTCGAGCTTCGGCTTGTTGCCCCACCACTTCGGGTTCGGCGTGAAGACGATTTGCGACTCGTTGAAGCTGTCGACCACGAACGGGCCGGCGCCCCACTCGCTGTGCGGGTTGTTGGCCCAGCCCTGCGCGAAGACCTGTGCGTCCTGGTTCTTCGGGTGCATAAGGTAGCCGAACAACGACTCGTACGGATAGTACGGCTTCGAGAAGGTCACCACGGCCTGCTTGTCGTTGTCGCCGCGCTTGACGCTCGCGATGTTGCTGTAGCCGGTGGTGCCGGACGCCGAGTACTCCGTGTTCTCGCCGTTCATGGTCTTCCACACGGTTTCGAATGCGGTCCAGTCGATCGGCGTGCCGTCGTTCCAGTTGGCTTTCGGATTGATGTTGTACACGACGGTTTCCGGATCGGTCGACGTGAGCTTGACCGACGTGAGATAGTCAGGGTTCGGCGTGACCGTACCGCCGTCGACGCTGTAGTCCCACAGGCGCGGCATGTACATCTGCCACAGCCATCCGGTGTAGGCGGTGAAGCCGGCGGTGGTGTTCAGATTGAAGTTGGGTCCGATCGACGAGATCGGCAGGGTGAGGGTGCCGCCTTGCTTGATGTTGTCGCGTGACTGCGTGTTGTTGTATGCCTTGGTGGCGGACGGCATCGGCAGGGTGCCCTTGTAGGACGACGGTGTGCCGGATGCGGGTTCTTCCTTCAGCGTTTCGCCGCTGGCGTTGTTCGATGATCCGCATGCGCCCAGTGCGACGACAAGTGCCGCCGCGCTCAGCGCGACGACGGTCCGGCGGGCGATGCGTGTCATGGTGGTGGTCATGGTAGTCATGGTGATCATGAAGTGCCTTCCTCTCGGCTCGCGTTGGGTTATCGATACTCAAGCTTGTGACCGTATGGTAGGCAGCGCGCATGTCGCATACGACCGATTGTCCACGACGCGTACGCGACTGGACATGTCGGGGTAACCGGTTCGTAACACTCGCGGCTTATGGGATTCGGCTTCCGCAACGCACAAGTCGCTACTCCTCCCACCCCCATTCAACGGACATACAGCCGATTCCACCCCCGTTTTCGACTGTATGTCCGTTAGAGAGAAGGGACCTCAGAAAGAAAATCAGAGAGAAGAGAAAAAAATCAAAGAAAAGACGAAAAGACCGTTCCAACACCTGATTCCGTCTCACCCTCCAACGGACATACAGCCGATTCCGCCCTTGTTTTCGGCTGTATGTCCGTTGAGGGGAAGGTGGCTCAGGCTTCGAAGAAGCCGGAAGCGCCGAGACGGGCGTCGGGATCGAGCAGCATGGCCTTCTCGACCTCGTGCGCGTCGTAGCGCGAACCGTCGGGCAGACGCGTGCCATCCTTGCGGAAGCGGCGCTCCTCGATCGGCTCGTACAGCGCGGCGTGACCCATCATGCCTTCCTCAAGCCGACGCTGACCGGCGACCAGCCGCGCGTTCGCACGATCACGCCACGCGTCGAGCGCCTTCTCGCCGTCTACATGCGCAACGGCCGCCTCGAACGCGCCCGGATTCACGATCGCCACGAATCCGGACACATGTCCGAAGCCGAGCGACGTCGCCAGTCCGGCCTTGATCGTACGTCCGGCGACAGTCGAACCGGTCGAACCTGCGGCACCATCACCAGCCGTCGCCGCGTCGACCGCAAGCGAACCGGCAGCACCGGCCGAGCCAGCAGCACCCGCACCGATCGCCAGCGGCGTCCGCAGCCACACCATGTGGTCGTCGCGCGCAAGCTTCGGATCCACGCAGTCGAGCGCCGCGTTCGCCGGAATCACGCCCGTGCGGAACAGCTGCGTGAGCCCGTTGATCTGGAACACGCACGCGCCGCCCTTCGCGTGGCCGGTGAGCGTCTTCTGCGAGATGACGAACAGCGGGTTGCCGTCGGTGCGGCCGATCGCGTGCGCCAACGTGTTGTGCAGTTCGGATTCGTTCGGATCGTTCGCGTTGGTGGACGTGTCATGCTTGGAGACCACGGCGATGTCGTCCGGCGTGACGCCGAGCGCGGCCAGATCGCGCACGAGCTGCGAGTCGCGACCGCCGCGACCGGCCGCGAGCGCGCCGAGTCCCGGAGCCGGGATCGACGTGTGTGCGCCGTCCGCGAACGAGTGCACGTAGCCGACGACACCCGCGACCGGCAAACCGAGCCGCGCCGCGATGTCGCCGCGCGTGAGCAGGATCGTGCCGCCACCCTGCGATTCGACGAAGCCGCCGCGGCGACGGTCGTTCGCACGGGAGAAGAACCGCGCGTCGATGCCCTTGCCGTACATTTCGGCGGAGTTCGCGGTGGCGTTCATGTTGCCGAAGCCGATCACGGATTCCACGCCGATGTCGTCGATCGCGCCGGTGACCACGAAGTCGGCCTTGCCGAGCTTGATCTTGTCGAAGCCCTCCTCAAGCGACACCGCGGCGGTGGCGCATGCGGAGACGGGCTGGACCATGCTGCCGTAGCCGCCGATGTACGACTGCATGACGTGCGCGGCGACGACGTTCGGCAGCGCCTCCTGCAGGATGTCGGTCGGGATCTCGTGGTTGAGGAAGCGGTCGAGGTACAGCTTGCGCATCGACATCATGCCGCCGAAGCCGGTGCCCTGCGTGCTCGCCACCATCGACGGGTGGATGGCCTGCAGGATCTCGACCGGCGTGAATCCGGCGGACAGGTACGCGTCCACGGTGGTGACGATGTTCCACAACGCGATCTTGTCGACGTCGCCGACCATCGAGGCGGGGATGCCCCACTTGACCGGGTCGAATCCGGTCGGGAACTGGCCGCCGACGGTACGGGTCATGGTGGCGCGGCGCGGCACGCGGATCATCGATCCGGCGTGGCGGGTCACGTTCCACTCGCCGGATTCGGCATCGCGGGCGATGGTGGTGTGCGCGGCGTCGAGCGCGACGTATTCGCGCGCGGCGTCCTCGGTCGGTACCGAGAAGGTGACGTCGTGGTCGAGGTAGACCTCGGCCTCCTCCTCGTCGTTGCCGCCGGAAACAGTGCCGGACTTGCCACCGTCGGACGAACGGTAGTCGTCGCCCATGCCGTCCTCGAACGGGCGGATGCCGGAGCGCGCCACGACCTCGTCGTGGTAACGGTCGTGGATGTCCTCCTCGGGCACGAGGTTGCCGTCGGTATCGTACCAGCCGGGCTTCGGGCTGTCCTGCCACGTGAGCAAGCCCATATTCCACGCGAGTTCGAGCACCGCACCGGCGGACAGATCGACGGTACCGTCGGCGTGGATGCCGAGTTCGGCTTCGGCGCGGGTGCGTCCGGAGCCCCACGGGCCGAGTTCGCCGATGGAGACGATCACGACCTCGTCCTCCGGCCGCGCGGTGACGCTCGACCAGTCGGTCAGGTTGACCGCCGGCTGGGTCGGCACGTGCGGCGTGGGCAGCGCCTTGACTCGCTGCCCACGCGAGGAGGAGGACAGTCCAGTGGACTGTCCGACGACGGAGCCATCCGCCTCCTGTCCTGCGATACCCTTCGCGTCCGCCTCCGCTTCCGCACGCAATGCACGGATGTCGAGCGGCTCGTTGCCGAGTCCGCCGGTCAGGTCGACGTCAAGCGGGGCGACGGCTGCGGCCGCGCGCGATTCGGCGGTGCACAGGTCGAGCAGTCGCGTCGCGATCTCGGCGGTCGAGTATGTGCGGATGCCGTGACGTTCGACCACACTGACCAGCGGATCGTTGCCGCCCATGAGTCCGGTGCCGCGCACCCAGCCGATCTTCGGATGGGCGAACGTCACGCGATCGGACCACACACGTTCGGCATGCGCACGACGCACGATCGCGTCAAATGCGGACTTGACCTCGCCGTACGCGCCGTCGCCGCCGAACACGCCGCGGTTCGGCGAACCGGGCAGCACGACGTGCATCTTATGCTGCACGTCGGTGTCCGCGCCGATCTTCGCGAGTCCGGCGATCGCGCGTTCGATGCCCCACAGCATGAGGCGCGCCTGCGATTCGAACAGTGCGCCGGAGTCGGCCATCGTGCCGTGCACCGGCGGCGCGGCGAACGGGAAGAACAGGGTCGGCTCGTACGCGGGCTTCAGGATCGTCGTGGTCGCGCCGCTCGTCTTCTTCTGTTCGTTGCCGATCCAGTTGACCAGCGCGTCGACGTCGCGGTAGCTGGACAGGTTCGCGGGGACGAGCCAGAGCTTCGCGCCCGCCGTGGCATGCGTACGGTACGTCTGCTTCGCCCATGCCTTGACGCTCGGCTTGAAGCTGTGCGATGTGGCGATGACGGTCGCACCGCCGGCGAGGAGCCCCGCGACGACCTGCGCGGCGATCGAGTTCGGTGCGACGCCGGTGACCACGGCGATGTCGCCCGCGAAGCGCGATGCGGCCGGGTCGTCGGACACGGACTGCAGCGCCTCGTGCGCGATGCGACCCAACGCGTCGGCCAGATCGCCGGTCGCCTTGCCCGCGAACCAGCGGGCCTCGTCGGCCACGGCCTTGCCGAGACCGCGGAAGCCGCCGTTGAGCAGCGCCGGGTTGTTGTCGTAGAACGCGCGGGCGAGGTCCTCGCGGGCGGACGCCCAGCGGTCGTCGAACAGGATCGCATTGTTCGCATCGAACCGAGGCTCGACTTGCTGCGGCCAGTCGGCGCCGAGTTCGGCGGTGACGGTCGCGACCACGGCCGCGTTGCGGGCGGCCTCGTCGGCGTCGAAGTCGACGGCCGGCGCGCTGATGCCGAGCTGGTTGAGCACGGTACGCGCCGCGGTCGCAAGCACGCCGTGTTCGCCGGTGACCTTCGCGGCGAACGCGTCAAGCGCGGCGGAATCGACCACCGCACCGCCCGCCGCACCACCGGCGGACGGCTTGGACACGGCCACACCCTTGGTCTGGCCGACCAGTGCGACCGCGTCATCGATGAGCTGATCGGCGGCGGCCGCGTTCGCGACGGCACCGGTCGGCAGTTTCGCAAGATCGCCGCCGCGCGAGCTGGCGCCCTCGCGGGTGTCGAGCAGCAGCGCCGCGGTAGTGGCGGCCACCCAGCCTTCGCCGAGCTGCCACACGCCGGTCACGCGGTCGCGGATGTGCGACGGCTTGACGCCGGCCGCACCGAACAGCGCGCGCAGACGGTCGCGGATAATGTCGGAGAGCACCGCGCCGAACGGCTTGTAGTTCGGTGCGGCCTTGTTGACGATCTGCGCGAGCTGCGTGAGCGTCGCCTCGGCCGCGCCGTCGACGCTGGCCACGCCGAGTTCGGCGCTGATGTCCATGAGCAGCTGGTTGCGGCGGGAGGACACGCCGTTGGTGAGCGTGTCGGTGGTGTCGGACGCGCCGATCTGATCGAGGCGCACCTTGGCGGAGTACGCCATGAGCACGCCGATCGCGTCGGATGCCTTGAAGGGCAGGTCAGAGACCGGGCCGGCAGGCACGGCGTCATTCGCTGCGGACGCAACAGCCGACGCGGCCGGAGCGGAGACCGGTGCCGCCGCGACCGGAGCCGCCGCGGAACCGAGCTTGTCCACCGCCGAACCGCCCGTCGGAGCGGCCGCCGGCGTCGCCTTCGCCGCAGACGCGGCAGTCTCGACAACGGCATCGTCCGCAACTTCCGGCGCGAGTGAGTCCGTATCCGTCATATACACACGCCCCTCGTCGCGGCCGACGTTATACACGGCCACCGAGCGATCCGCGAACTGCGGCAGGCGCAGCGTCTTCGTACCGAGGTTGGCGAGCGTCGGCGCGTTGCCGAGGCCGACCTCGACGTACTCCTCCACGCCGAGTCCGCCGGCGGTACGGTCGGAGAACATGAGCGCCTGCGTTTCGATCCACCGCACCGGCGACGCGAATTGCCAGCTCAGCAGTTCGGTGAGCAGCAGCCGGCCGAGCTTCTGGTCATCCGCCGCGTAGGAGTCCCACACGGCCGGATCGTCCAACGCGGCGCGAATGCGCTCCGACGGCACGACCTCGAGGATCTTCGCCGCGAACTCCTTCGTCATCTCGAACGGCGCGGCCACGAGGTTCGGAATGTACCGGCCGACCAGACGTCCGCGATAGTCGATGTGCTGCGGCAGCAGCGCGTCGAGCTTGTCGCGGAACTCCGGCACGCCCTTGCGCAGCAACGTGGAGTGGAACGGCACGTCGATGCCGGGCACGAGCATGAACGGCGGTTTGCCGCCGTATTCCTTCGCGCGGCGGCTGGCGTCGGCCTGCAGCGCCTTGAGTCCGGCGATGGTGCCGGCGATCGCGTACTGCTGGCCGGCGAGGTTGTAGTTGACGATCTCGAGGAACTCGCCGCTGGCCTTGGCGATCGACGCGACGTATTCACGCACGCCGTCGTCGCCCACGCCGAACTGGTTCGGCCGCAGCGCACCCATGCGGTAGTTCGAACGGCCCTGCGCGTCACGGTCGATGAGATGATGCATGGTCGAGCCGCGGTGGAACACGAGTTCGAGCACGGTCTCCAGAGGGATGACGCCGGCGAACGAGCTCAGCGCATTGTATTCGCCGAGCGAATGGCCGGCGAAGTACGACGGCCAGATGTCCGCGCCGGCTTCACGCAGACGCGCGGTCTGGGCGAACGCGACGGTCGCGAGCGCGACCTGCGTGAACTGCGTGAGGTTGAGCAGTCCGTCAGGGTGACGGTAGGTGACGCCGTTGGCGGTGAGTTCCTTCGGATTGTCACGCACGACGGCGAGGATCGAGAACCCGAGCTTGCTGCGCGTGAGTTTGTCGGCACGCTCCCACACATCGCGGGCGGCGGCGGACTTGGCGCGCTCGTCGAGCACCATGCCCTGCTTCTGGATGCCCTGGCCGGGGTAGACGAACGCGCTGATCGGCGCGCGGGCGATTGCGGTGCCGCGCGAGACAAGCGCACCGTCGATCTTGCAGGTGATTTCGAGCGCAAGGCCGCCGTGCCGCACCTTGCCGACGCGTTCGACGGTGATCTCGACGCGGTCGCCCAGCTGCACCATGCCGTACATGTTGTACGTCCAGCCGGCGATCTCGTAGTGCGCGCCCTTGGCGTCGATGGCCTGCGCGACGTGCTGGGCGACGGCGGACAGCCACATGCCGTGCACGAGCGGCGCCTTGAGTCCGGAGATGCGCGCGCCGCGCACGGACGTGTGGATCGGGTTGAAGTCGCCGGACGTGCGAGCGAACGCGGTCATGTCGTTCGGCGCGGTGACGGTGACGCGGCGCAGGATGCGGCGCGCGGTCGGTGCGATCTCGAAGCGATCGTTGTCAGCGTTGCTACCGTTGTCAGTATTGCTATCGTGTGCGTCATGTGCAGCCGTACGGATCGCCAGCCAGTCGCCGTTGTCGGGAGCAGCGGTCGGCAGTGCGTCGGAGTACGCGCGGCCGCGGATCGCAAACCGTTCGGTTTCATGCGCAAGCGGCGTGCCGTCGGCGGCGGTATGGATGACGTGGATCGTCACGACGCGACCGGACGACGATTCGGCGTACGGTTCGGCCCACGAGGTGAGACGGACCGTTTCGCCGACATGCTTGAGCAGTTCGGATTCGCTGACGTCGAGTTCGATCAAGTGATCGAGATGGACAGCGTTGAGCAGTCCTTCGATGATCGGGAAGCCGTCGACCATGACCGAGCCGAGCGCCGCATAGATCGCCGGCCATGCCGGGCCGACGAGTGCGTCGGGTGCGATGCGCGAGGCGACGAGGTCCTGCGGCAGTTGGCCGGCGGTGGCGGCCTCGTGGTCGAAGCCAAGGTTGGCCGAGAGGGTGTACGTGGCATGCGCTTCGCCGAACGTCCTGCCTTCGGCGGCGACGATCTCGGGCATCGCGGCGAGCATGTCGCCGGTGATGGCGGTGTTGCCGATGCCTGCGGTGGCGGCGAGCATCGCGTAGACGTGTTTCGGCAACCGTTCGCGGTCGACGACCGGCAGCAGGCCGGATTCAGCCGGACGCACGATGAGCGGAATCACGATGTCGCGCACGGCGTGCTTGGACAGGCCGCCGTCCGGGTCGTGGTCCCAATGCGTGTCGAGATGGATGTCGAGATCGAGCAGGGTCGCGCCGTCGCGCTCGCCCACCGTGGTGATCTCGTAGTCGCGGTCGCCGACCGCGGTGCCGTACGCGGGGTTGGTCATGAGATGGCCGACCCACGAAATGTTCGGCGCCTTGCGAACGTATGCCTCGACACTGTCCGCACCGCCCAGCTGTGCGAACGCTGTCACCGCATGATCGGCACCGTCGGTACCATCACGATCAGCACCGTCATGATCGTCAGCAGCAGCCGTCTCGCCGGCCACACGGTCGACCATCGCGGATTCGAACCGGCCGAGGATGTCGGCGATCGGCTCGTCCACGCTCGTGATGCCGGCCACCGAGATCGGTCCCGGGATCACACGCACCGAATCGGCGGAATACCGCGCGTCCTCGGACTGCCAGAGCTGATCCTGACCCCACCAGCGCAGCAGGTCGTGGTCGATCACCGGCACGAACGGCATCGGTTTCGGGTACTCGCGCACGAGCACCGGGAACCATGCGGCGTCGGCCGGCACCACGGTCAGCGTACGGGCCTGCGGATATGCGGCGGCGAGCTTCGCGATCGCGGCGTCCGGGTCGGCTTCGACGTCGGCGCGCGAGGCGAACAGCGACGTGATCTCGCCGTGGTCGACGTCGCTCACGCGCGCTTCGATGCGCTGCAGCAGGTGCAGGAAGCGGTCGGCGTACGTCGGGTCGACCCACGGGAACGCGAGTTCGGCGAACCGCTGCGCCCACTCGAGGTAGGTCATGGTTTCGAGGTCGCCGAAGTACGGCTTGGCGGTCTTGTCGAGCGCGGCGATGATCTCGTCGCGGCGCGACTCGAGCTCCTCGGGGTGCTTCATCACGCGCACGAGCAGCCGGCCGCACGCGGCGGACGAGTTCTCGACCTCGTAGATGTCGGCGTGCAGGTGGCTCAGGCCGGAGGTCATGCCGCCGACGTCCTTGCCGCTGGGCACCCAGCGTTCGCCGAGCGGGGCGAACGGGTCGTCGTCGGCCGCGTCCGCACCGTTCGTCGCGGTGATGCCCGGCGTGGCGACGAGCATGCGCTTGACCTGCGGACTGGTGTGTGCCTCCTTGGCGGTCATGGCGGCGGTGCCGACGAGCACGCCGTCCACCGGCATCTTCGGACGGCCGTATGCGAGCGCCCAGTCGCCGGAGATGTAGTCGGCGCCGCGTTCCGGCGTGCCGATGCCACCGCCGGCGACGAGCACGAGGTTGCTCTGTTCGCGTACCTGCGCATACGTGGTCAGCAGCAGGTCGTCGAGCGACTCCCAGCTGTGGTGGCCGCCGGCGAGGCCGCCTTCGACCTCCATGATGATCGTGGTCGGCGCGACGGCCTTCGCGATGCGGATCACCTGGCGGATCTGATCAACGGTGCCTGGCTTGAAGCACACGTATGGGAAACCGTCCGCGTTGAGGTCGCGGATCAGCGCGACCGCCTCGTCGAGCTCCGGGATGCCCGCGGAGACGACCACGCCGTCGATCGGTGCGCCGGACGCGCGCTTCTTCGGTACGATGCGCGTGCCGCCGAACTGCAGGTTCCACAGGTAGCGGTCCATGAACATCGCGTTGAACTCGACCGTGCGGCCTTCCTCGAGCAGCTCCTCGAGCTTGGCGACGTGACGATCGAACACGTCGGCGGTCACCTGACCGCCGCCTGCGAGTTCGGCCCAGTAGCCGGCGTTGGCCGCGGCCGCGACGATCTCGGGGTCGACGGTGGTCGGGGTCATGCCGGCGAGCAGCACCGGCGCCTTGCCGGTGAGTTCGGAGAAACGCGTGCGCACCTTGTCGCCGGCCGGCGTGTGCAGCACGACGGGTGCGAACGTGCGCCAGTCCTGCGCGCGGGCCGGTTCGCCCTCCATCGTGGACAGCGCGGCGCGGTCGGCGGCGGTGCCGGCTTCGACCACGCCCACACCGGTGCCCTGCGCGACGGTCGTGATGAGCTTGCCCACGGTCGCGTCGGGGCCGAAGTCCACGATCCATAGACGCGCCGGGTCGGTCGCGGCGAGCGTATCCTGCACGCGCGCGGCCCAATCCACATGGTTGAGCAGCACTTCGGCGGCGAGTTCGCGCGCATGGTCGGCGTTCAGACCGCATGCGGTCGCCCACGCGACGGTCTGGTCGACCGCGGCGGCCATGAGCGGGCTGTGGAACGGCAGCGTGACGTCGAGATATTCGAGCGTCGGGTCGAACACGCGGCCGCCGCGCACCTTGTCGGCGCGCAGCTTGGCCTGCTTCTTATGTTCCTTCTCGACGGCGAGCGCGAACGCGGCGAGGTCTTGCGGGTAGCCGGACAGCACGACGTGGTTCGCGGAGTTGGTGACGGCCACGGCGATCGGGCCGCGGGTGGCCGGGTTCTGCTCGACGCGGGCGATGAGCGCGTCGACCTGCGCGCGCGTCGCGTCCTTGACGGAGAGCATCGGCGTGGCCGGACCGTCATCGGCGGCCGTGGCGAGGCGCGGCACGAGCGCGAGTTCGCGGGCGCGGCGCGTGCCGGCGATGCCGATGAGCTTGGCGATGGCGAGGATCTCGTCGATGTCGGCGGCCGCCGCGTCGATCGAGCCGGCCTCGTGGATCGCGCGCACCATGTGCACGGCGAGGATGCCCTGCGAATGGCCGAGCACGGCAAGGGGCTTGGCAGTGGCGACGTCGTAGCCGAGCGCGGCCGCGTCAAGCAGCGCGCCGAGCTGGGCGAGTGCAATGCCCGGCACGGAGACGGCCGCATCGGCCGCGGCGCCAAGCCTGGCCGAGTTCGCGCCGTTCGCCGCGGCGACGGCGAACACGTCGAGTGTGCGGCCGGTGGTCGCGAGCAGGTCGGCGGCGACCGGCGCGAGCATCGCGTCGGCGACGGCCGCGTGGTCGTGCAGCGCGGCGGCGAGCGTCGGGTCGACGGTCTGCTCGTTGAGCGCCGCGGTCCACGGCGTGGACTGTCCGGCGAACGCGAGCGCATGCGGCTCGCCCGCCAGCTTGTTCAAGAAGAAGGTAGTCATAAGAGTTCCTTTACGTAGGTTGATCGGTCGTGTTCAGAAAGTCTGCGACATCAGAGAGGCTGGTTGCCGTGGTGCCGGTTCGTCGCGCGCGTCCGCCGTTTGCCGGCGAGCAGCCGCAGCGATTCGGCGATCGCCTGCCGCGTCTGTTCGGGGTCGATCATCGCGTCGATCTGCCCGGTTTCGAGCGACAGGTTCGCGTTGACAGTCGTCCGCTGGTAGTCGGCGACGAGCTGCGCGCGCAACGCGTCTACGTCGCGCCCGGATTCCTTCGCCTTCTGCAGGTCCTTGCGGTGGATGATGTTGACCGCGCCGGTCGCGCCGAGCACCGCGATCTGCGAGCTCGGCCACGCGAAGTTCATATCCGCGCCGATCGCCTTGGATCCCATCACAATGTACGCGCCGCCGAACGCCTTGCGCAGCACGACGGTGACCATCGGCACCTGCGCGTTGCCGTACGCGTAGATCACCTTCGCGCCGCGCCGGATGATGCCGGCGTGCTCCTGTTCGGCGCCCGGCTTGTATCCGGGCGTGTCCACAAGCGTGATGACGGGCAGGTTGAACGCATCGCACAACCGCACGAACCGCGCGACCTTCTCGGACGAGTCCACGTCGAGGATGCCGGCGTTCACGTTCGGCTGGTTCGCGACCACACCGACCGGCCGGCCTTCGATGCACGCGAAGCCGACGACGGCCGATCCGGCGAACAGCTCCTGCACCTGCACGAACTCGCCGTAGTCGACGATGCAGCGGATCACGTCGAGCATGTCGTACGGCTGGCGGTCGTTGTCGGGTACGATCTGCGCGAGTCGTTTCGCGGTGTCGCGTTCGGCTCGGGTGACGGCGTACGCGTACGTCGGCGGCTGACTGTCGGAACTCGACGGCAGGTACGCGAGTACGGTGCGCGCGTAGTCGATCGCGTCCGCTTCGTCTTCGCCGAGGTAGTGCGCGACGCCGGACTTCGCGTTGTGCACGTAGCCGCCGCCGAGGTCGTCCATGCTGATGACCTCGCCGGTCGCGGCCTTGACGACGTCCGGTCCGGTGACGAACATGTCCGAGTTCTCGCGGGTCATGATGATGAGGTCCGTGAGGGCCGGGCAGTAGACCGCACCGCCCGCGCACGGACCGAGGATGATGGAGATCTGCGGC
The DNA here is from genome assembly GCF_009299505.1 of Bifidobacterium ramosum. Lineage (GTDB taxonomy): Bacteria > Actinomycetota > Actinomycetes > Actinomycetales > Bifidobacteriaceae > Bifidobacterium > Bifidobacterium ramosum. The sequence goes on from NZ_WBSM01000003.1 coordinate 27,186, forward strand.
ACGAATCCGCTGGCCGCGCAGGTGCGGCGGAAGATGCGGCCGTATTGGGTGAGTGCGGCGACGCCTTCCTGGATGCGCGCGCCGCCGGAGTCGATGAGCGCGACGATCGGCACTTTCAGTTCGAGCGCCTGATCCATGAGCCGGCAGATCTTCTCGCCTTCCGCACGGCCGAGCGTGCCGCCGCGCACGGAGAAGTCCTGCGCGTAGACGGCCACCTTGCGGCCGTACACGTCGCCGAATCCGGTGATGACGGCCGCACCGGCCTTGCCGCCGTTGATGTCGCCGCCGGCGAACCGGCCGATCTCCTCGAACGTGCCGGTGTCGAGCAGCAGGTCGAGCCGTTCGCGGGCGGTGCGTTTGCCTTTGACGTGCTGACGGTCGCGGGCGTGCGCCTCGGCGTCGCGCGCGAGTTCGGCGGCGCGGGCGACGGCCGCGCGGATCGGCTGATGATCGCCATCCGGCTGTTTCACGTACTGTTTCACCGCCGGCGACTGCATGATGTCGGTCATTGCGCATCTCCCTTCTTCGCGCCGTCCACGTCGAGCGTCACCAACGTCTCCCCCGCGTCGACGCCGGCCGCCGGGCCGACGAAGATCTTCGTGACCGTGCCGGCGGCCGGCGCGTACACGTAGTTCTCCATCTTCATCGACTCGAGCACGACAAGCAGGTCGCCCTTCGCAACATGCTGGCCCTCAGCCACGTTGATGCGCGTGACCACGGCCTGCATCGGCGCGGAGATGACGCCCGGCCGGCCGGCGTTCGCCGGCTTCGCGGCCGCGGTCCGGTGCAGCCCGGACCCGCGCAGCGGCTGGGTCGGACGCTTCGCGCCGCGGGCGCGCGCCGAGCCGGTGATGTTCTCGACGATGTCGAGCGGCACGGTGAGCTTGACCCGTTTGTCGTTCATTTCGATGACGAACGTTTCGGTCGGCGTCGGCTTCGGTTCGGCCTGCGTCGCGCCCGCGCCGGACGCACCGCCCGCACCGCCGCTGAGCGACGCCGGCTGGCCTGCCTTCGTCGCGTTCGCCTCACGGTTGAGGTACTTGCGTTCCAGCCACTTCGTGCTCACGTCGAACGCGTGGCCGTGCTCGGCCGTGAACTCGTCGTCGCGGAACACCTGCTCGAACAGGCTCTTCGGCGTCGGCACACCCTCGATTCGCAGCTCCCCCAACGAGCGACGAACCCGGGCGACCGCGGCCGCACGATCCTGCGCAGTGACGATCAGCTTGCCCATCATCGAATCGAACTTCGGCGAGATCGTGTCGCCCTCCACCACGCCGGAGTCGACGCGCACGCCCGGCCCGGACGGCCAGTGCAGCACCGTGAGCGTGCCGGAGCTCGGCGTGAGGTTCGTGGCCGGATCCTCGCAGGTGATGCGCAGCTCGAAGCTGTGCCCGCGCGGTTCGGGCGGCGTGGTGAGCTCGCCGCCGTCCGCGATCGTGATCTGCTCGCGCACGAGATCCAGCCCGCACACCTCCTCGCTCACCGTGTGCTCGACCTGCAGACGCGGGTTGACCTCGAGGAAGTACACCTTGCCGGTGTCGGTGAGCATGAACTCGCACGTGCCGAGACCGACGTAATCGACCGCCTCGAACAGCCGGCGCGAGTAGCGTTCGAGCTGCTCGTGCACGCCCTCCGGCAGGAACGGCGCGGGGGCCTCCTCGATGAGCTTCTGGTTGCGGCGCTGCACGCTGCAGTCGCGCGTCGAATAGACGGCGAAGTTGCCGTGGCTGTCGCGGCCGCACTGCGTTTCGACATGACGGCCCTTGTCGATGAACCGTTCGACGAAGTATTCGCTCAGGTCGCCACCCTGCAACGCGTCATGGTTGAGGTAAAAGCCGCGCAGTTCGTCGTCGCTGCGCACGATGGTGATGCCGCGTCCGCCGCCGCCGTCGGTGCGCTTCATCATGATCGGATAGCCGTGGGTGTGCGCGAAGTCGTAGAGCGTGCGGATATCGCCGGCCGATTCGTTGAGGCCCGGCACCGGCGGGACCTTGGCGCGCGTGGCGACACGGCGCGCGGTGATCTTGTCGCCGAGATCGGTGAGCGCTTCGGGGCGCGGGCCGATCCAGATCGCGCCGGTCGCGAGGACCTTGGCCGCGAACGACGCGACTTCAGAGAGGAATCCGTAGCCGGGATGCACCGCGTCGGCGCCGGACCGGCGCAGCACGTCGATGAGCAGATCCTCGTTGAGATACGTGTCCTTGTAGGTGTCGCCCGGCAGCAGGTAGGCCTCGTCGGCCATCGCGACGTACGGCGCGTCGCGATCCTGCTCGGCGTAGACGGCGACCGTGGCGAGCCCCATTTCGTGCGCGGTCCGTACGACGCGCAGGGCTATCTCACCTCGGTTCGCGATGAGTATTTTTTTGACAGTTTTCGTCATACCGTCAAAACATAGCCCTATTTGTACGACGATTCAGCACACGATCCGACAAAAAGCGACGCCGCTTTTTGTCGGGATACGCAAACGTAACCGAAAGCCGGCCGGCGTACGATACCGAACCAAGTTGACGAAACTGCCACTTTCGTCAGCAGCAGACCGCCCACAGTCGCAGGACACTGTCAGCGCAGCTGACTGAGGGAAGCACACGAGGGCGCCATACGAAAGGGGAATCACATGGCCAATCTCACCGAAACCACGCAATCCGTTCCATCCGCAATCGCCAGCCGCCGCGCATTCGCCGGCGCCATCGTCAAGCCGGTCGTGTTCGCTGTGCTGCTCGCACTAGCGACAATGGCCGGGCGCATCCCGATCCCGGGCACGCCGGTACCGATCACACTACAGACCTTCGTGGTGATGGTCGCCGCGCTCACGATGAGCTGGCGGCAGGCCGGCGCGGCGATCGCGCTGTATCTGGCGGCGGGCGCGGCCGGACTGCCGGTCTTCTCTGGCGGCGCATCCACCGCGGCGCTGCTCGGTCCGAGCGCCGGGTTCCTCATCGGCTTCCTGCCGGCCGCGGTCGTGACCGCGCTGCTCAAGGGCTCCGCGCGACGTACGGCGGCGAGCGCCGATCTGCTGCGCGGTGCGGCGCACGCGTCCGGCCTGTCGAGCGACGGTTCCGTCGCTGACGATTGCACTGCCGATTCCCGTGCGGTGCGCACGATCCTGACCGCGTTGCGCTACTTCGCCGCTGCGGTCATCGGCTGCATCGTGCTGGATTATCTGTTCGGCTTCACCGTGCAGTCCGCGATCACCGGCATGCCGTTCGGCGCGGTCGCCCTAGCGTCCATGGGCTTCGTGGCCGGCGACCTCGTCAAGGCCGCCGTCGCCTCTCTCGCCATCGCCGGCGCCGCCACCCTCCGTCGCTAGTCCCTCAGTTCGGCTCCCCCTGCGGGACATTGTCAACAGGCAAGCCAACAACCCGTGAGCGAAGCCGACTGAAGATACGCCCCCTGGCTCCTCCTACAGGACATTGCCGTCGAGCAAACAGCAGAGCTGTTTGTAGGCAATGTGCGAGCCGACAGGCGAGCCAGTAAAACGCGAGCGACAGCTCGTCCATAATCGCAGGACGAGCTGTCGCCGTAGGCGACTGAGGGGGGGGTCACACCCACCACCTCCTATCCCAGCACACCCACATCCGCCGTACGCACGATCCGAACATTCCCGTCCACATCCCGTATCGTCAGCGACGCATCGTCATTCAACGCAACCGCAATCCCACGCAGCGTCGAACCGTCGGTGAAATGCGCTTCGACATCATGGCCCAGCGTCCAACACACGCCGCGCGTCTCCGCCAGCAGATCACGCGCATCACCGCGCGGATCCGCGACGAACCACGCGATGCGCGACCGCAGCGCCGCGACGATCTTCGCCGCGATCGCGTCGCGTACATCATCCGTCGTACCGTCCAGCCGCCAATGCAGTTGCAACGACGTGGCCTGCGCCGTAGGCAGCCGGTCGGCCGGCACGGCGATGTTGAGTCCGATGCCGAAGATCAGCGCCACGGACTGCGGGTCGTCCGGAGGGAACACCATTTCGGCGAGGATGCCGCCGAGCTTCTTGCCGTCGCAGAAGATATCATTCGGCCATTTCAGCTGTAACGCGGCGTTGTCCGGTCCGTCGGCATCGTCGCACGGCATAGCGTCGCCCAGCCCATCGGCATCGTCACGCATGCGAGTCGCACTATTCGCGCGAACATCGTCACATGCCTCCGCACGCGTACCGTGACGTACAACGCCATCCAACGCATCCAACGCACTCAGTCCGGCGATCATCTGCAGCCAGCCGTTGACCGACGCGTCGGTCGCCACCGCACGCGGCACGACGATCGCGAATGATACGGTGAACGACTCCCCCGCCGCACTGCTCCACGTATGATCGAGCCGACCGCGGCCCGCCGTCTGTTCGTCCGTCGCGATCACCGCGATCCGACGACCGCCGGCGATCAACTCGCGCGCGACCGTATTCGTCGATCCGACTGTATCGAACAGCAACACCTCACCATCCGCCGCCGCAACCGTCCGAGGCATCCGTTCCCCCGCACGCCGCGCCGCCGCGGTCATCACATCATTCATCGCACTCATCCCACCAGCCTAACCCCTCCCACCCCAACGTACATACGACCGATTACCCCATCCCAATCGGCTGTATGTACGTTAGAAAAACAACATCCCGCCTTTCTTAACGGACATACAGCCGATTCACCGTACGAAATCGGCTGTATGTCCGTCAGGGGAAAAGAGCCCAACAGGGAAGAACACCCGCGCACCGTCCCGCTCTCCCCTACCGTTCATCCCTTCCTAACGGACATACAGCCGATCATCCACCCCGAATCGGCTGTATGTCCGCTGGAAAGAATGAAGAGGGTGAGCTTCAGTCGAGAAGGCTGACCTCACTGGACAGCAGCGCGCGCGTCCCGCCGTCCAGCGTACGCACGCTGAGCGACGCGTCGTCGTTGAGCGCGATGACCTCGCCGCGCACCGAACTGCCGTCGATGAGCTGCGCGTGAATCGTACGCCCCATCATCCAGCACACGTGCCGCATCTCCGACCGCAGACGACCGGCCTGAATCATCGGCATGGCCACCAGCGCTGCCAGTCGCGACCGCAGCGACTCGACCAGACGGGAGGCGATCATGTCGCGCAGCTCGGCCACGGACGGCAGCGGACCGAAATGCATCTGCAGCGACGTGGCCTGCGCGGTGGGCAGCCGGTCGGCGGGCATGTTGAGGTTGACGCCGACGCTGAAGACGACGGCCATGCTCGCCGGCCTGCCATCGGTCGCAACGGCAGCACTCGCGGATTCGCCCAGCGGCAGCACCTCGGTGACGGTGGCGCCGATCTTCAGCCCGTGACAGTAGATGTCGTTCGGCCATTTGATCTGGAATCCGCATTCGGGATCGAACGGCCGCGCGCCGGCGGCGTCGATCGTTCCTTCCAACGCGTCGAGCGTGGCCAGTCCGGCGATCATCTGCAGCCAGCCGTTGACGAGCTCGTCGTCGGCCACCGATTCGGGAATCACCGCCACGCAGGTCGCCGTGAACGATCGGCCCGGCAGCGTGACCCACGTGCGGCCGAACCGTACGAGCGCCTTGGCGAGCTGATCGGCCATGAGCACGGTGATCGGAATGCCGTGCGGCGATTGCAGGGCGATCTCGTTATGCTCGATCATGCGACGCGCCAGGGCGTGGGTCGATTCGACCGCGGCTTCGGCGACGACTTTGTCGGCCACTTGTTCAGTATCGGCAAGCCGCGGCGTTGCGGCTTTCATCATGGAAATCATGGGATTACGATACGCCGCGACCGCGGACGCGTCAAAACGCGCAGCACCGGTCGGCTCGGGATATGGACGAATCGCATCCGATCGTCAACTTCGTCCCGCACTCTCCCTATCCGATGCTCCCATCCGCCTCCCTGTCCGATGTTCCCACCCACAGCCCATACGGAGCGGCCACCCGCCGACCGTCCATCTCCGCGCATCGCCGACCGCGTACCGCCGACCGCACATCACGTACGAGACGACCGTAACTCAACAACAACGCCTCCCCACTGTTGAGTTACGGCCTCCCACGGTCCCTCAAACGACCGTAACTCAACAACAACATCTCCCTACTGTTGAGTTACGGTCGTTTCGGGCACCAGAAACGACCGTAACTCAATGACAAAGTACGGTTTTCATTGAGTTACGGCCGTTTCAGCCTGCCCTTATAGAATGGCGTATTATGACCGCACCCGCACAGCCCCAGCCACACCGGCGACCCGGCACAACCGGCACGCCCGGCAACGCAACCGCCAGCCGCACACCCGCCACACGCGCCGCCATCACCCACCGCATCGCTGCAACCGCCCGCTGGACCCTCGCCGTGCTCGCCTGCCTGTGGATCGCCCTGTGCATCGGCGTCGGTCCGCTCTACTGGGAGGACGGCTCGATCGCTGACTGGACCGCAGCGAACACCACGTACGCCATCGCCGCGTTTGCAGTAACGTTCGCCATCGTCTGGACGCTCGCCCGCCGCGGCGCCGGCCTGCGCGCCCTGCCGAGCACCTGGCACCTGCCGATGGAATGGCGCGCGTGGAACCGCAAGGTCCGCGCCGGCAAGGTCATGACGACCTTCCGCCGCGTGTTCGCCGTCATCGGCCGCGGTCTCACCCACGCCACCGACCGCTCGTGGAAGATCCTGCTGATCCTGCTCGTCGGCTGGCTGTGGATCCCGGCCACCCTGCTCAGCGCGTTCGGCGCGGACATCCGCTCGCAGGCGCGCGAGTTCAGCTGGGCATGGAACCAGTGGACCGGCATGACGCAGCCGTACATCGGCTTCTTTTCGTTCGTGCCGATGGACATCTATCCCACCGCGCACTACATGTGGCCCGACAACCCGACGTTCCTCACCGATCAGCACAACGTGGTGCTCACCGTGATCTACGGCGGCGCAGCGGCGATCTCCCGCTATCTCACCGACTCGAACGACGCCGGGTTCGTGGTGCTGTCGGCGTTGCAGTGGCTGTTCGCCGCGTTCTGCTGCGCGTCGGCCGCGAACCGGTTCCTCAACCTGCCGTGGCTGCGTCCGGCCTACGCCGCCGGCGCGCCCGACTATCTGCGCCCGGAGCGCCCGCGTTACCGCCGTCCGGTGGAGTTCGCGCGGCCGGAGCGCGGCATGCGGTCGTCGTTGACGATCACGCAGCTGCCGCCGCTGCCGTGGCCGGATCGTGCGGCCGGCGGGTTCGCACGGTTCGTGATCCTCGCGTTCTTCCTGACGTGCCCGCTCGCGTTGTTCTCGACGATTTCGCTGACCAAGTCGCCGTTGTTCGCGTTCTCGTTCGTCTGGTGGTTCGGCGTGTGGATCGAACTGCATATGACGTGGCGTCGCGGCAAGGTGTCGGCGCGCAATCCGCTCGGTCATATCATCGCGTTGCCGAAACGGTCGACGATCGCGTTCGTCGCGTCGACGTGCATGATGCTGATCTCCGCGAAGTACGCGTGGTATATCGTCGCGTTGCAGATCGTCCTCGCGCTGGTCGCCGACCGCAAACGCTGGCGCACGTACGTCGTCGCGCTCGTCCTGCCGGTTGTCCTCATCCACGGCGGCACCACGGCGATGATCTCGTCGGGCATGATCATCGGCGGCGATCCGATCGAAAGTCGCGGCGTGCAGCTGCAGATGATCGCGCGCGTCGCCAAACTCAATCCGAACGGCATCCCGGCCGACGCGCGCAAGAAACTCGAGCCGATCTTCAACCTCGATCAGATGGCCGAGGCGTACTTCCGGCAGGACGCCGACCCGGTCAAGTCGTCGGGCATCCAGTCGAAGAAGGTGAGCTACAAGTGGCGCACGGTCACGGCCGACGACATGAAGGACTTCAACGCGGCATGGCTCGAGATCACCAAGGCGAACCCGGTGATCGCGCTCGACGCGCTGCTCGCGGAATGCTTCGGCTATTTCGATCCGACCGATCTGCCGTACGTGTCGATGGACTACTACGTGACGAGCGACTACGTGCAGAAGAGCAGCACGTGGCTCAAGTCGGTCAATCACGACTGGCGCGAGACCGTGGTCGGGTTCGCGCGCGGCTGGGGGTCGATTCCGCTGCTCGGCTGGCTCACGCACGGCAATTTCTACGTGACGATGACGTTGCTCATCGGCGCGGCGGAGGTGATTCTGCGGCGGTGGCGTACGCTGCTCACGCATATGCCGCTGCTGTTGCTCATGGGCGTGATGGCGACCGCGCCGGCGAACAATTTCGAACGGCATATGCTGCCGGTCGCGTTCGTGTTCGGGTTCGTGTGTCTGACGTTCTGGCGGGAGACGCAGGCGGCGAAAGCGGCGGCTGCGAACGCTGGCCTGACTGCGGAACGGGCGACAGTTCAAACGTCGCCGCGGTCGGATAACGGTGCGAACGTTAGCGCTGGCATTGACATTAACGCAACCGTTGGCACGGCTGCGAACGTTGGCGACAATGTCAATGCGAACGTAGGCAACACAGCGAACGTAAGCAGTGCAGTGAACGTGAGTGCCGCGGAAGACGCGAGCGCCGCGGAGCAGACGACTAAGCTGGACTGATATGACGACGCAACGTGACATGACGGAACAAGACCTGACGACGGGCAGCGGCGTAACGCCGCAACGTACGGCCGGGGATGTGTTGGATCTGATCACGACGCACGACGGCGATGTGGAGACCGTTGCGTTCGAATGTCTGGCAGGCGGGCTGACGGATGCGCGCGTGGCGTCGCTGATGCATGTGTTGGGATGGTCCGATGACGTGCGATGCTTTGCGGTGGCCGGGTTCGCGCCGACTGTCGGCGGCGGCGCGACGGGCGGATTCGGCGGTGATGCCGTGATGCATACGTTGGCGCGGTTGCGTACGACGGCACATGATCTGGGCGGATCGCTGGTGATCGCCGGCACGCATGAGGGAATCTGCGTGGTGCTGACCGCGTCGCGTGCGGCAGCGACGCCCGAGGTGACCTGCACGGCGATGATGGGCGTGTTCGACGCCGACCGGCCGGTGGCGCTCGGTCCGGAACGGCATGGTGTACACGGCGCGTCGGCCACGATCCGTGCGGCGCTGGCCACGCTGGCGGCGGCGCCGGCGATCCGGGAATCTCGTGCGGCGCAAGGCGCGGGTAGACCGACGAGCGTCGCGAGGCAGGAATTGAACCGTCTGGTGCGGGCAGAGGACGCGTTGCCCGAACGGGCGTTGCTGGGCGACGAGGATGCGAAACGTGAACTGATCGACGCGGTATACGGCAGTTTGGCCGCAGGCGGCGCGGACGATCCGACGCTGGAGACGGTCTCGACGTTCGTGTTGTCCGGCGGATCGCTGGAGACGACGGCGAAGGCGCTGAACGTGCATCCGAACACTGTGCGATACCGGTTGAAGCGCGCCGCCGACACCACCGGATGGGATGCCACCGACCCCCGCGAGGCCTACGTCCTGCGCACCGCCATCGCCCTAGGCCGCATCGCCGCCGCTCGCTCCTAATCCCCCTCCGCTCCCCTTCCCCCTAACGGACAACCAGCCGATTCCACCCACATAATCGGCTGGTTGTCCGTTGGAAAAACGGACGTACCAGCGGGACGATCCACCACCCCTAACGGAAACGACAACCGGACGATCCATCCCAGACAACACGTTCCGCTTACCCCTCTAACGGGCATACAGCCGATTCACCCCACCAAATCGACTGTATGTCCGTTGGGGGAAGAGAACGAAGGCTCCCGCACGGCATCCAGATACGACAGGGCCCGCGCTGCGTAACGCAACGCGGGCCCTGTACTGTCAGTCACTCTGTCAGTCACTCACCGTGACCGTATGATCCGATTCGTTCAACGAACGAGACGGAATCAGGCAACGGTCATCGGGTCGACCGGGACGCCCGGGTTCATCGTGGAGGTGATGGTCGCCTTGGTGACGTAACGGCCCTTCACGGTGGACGGCTTGAGACGCTTGACTTCGTCGGCCACGGCCTTGAAGTTCTCGTCCAGAGCGGCCTCGTCGAAGCTCATCTTGCCGATGAGGAAGGAGAGGTTGCCGTGCTTGTCGACGCGGAAGTCGACCTTGCCGCCCTTGATCTCGTTGACGGCCTTGGTCACGTCCATGGTGACGGTGCCGGTCTTCGGGTTCGGCATGAGGCCACGCGGACCGAGCACGCGGCCGAGGCGGCCGACCTTGCCCATCATGTCCGGGGTGGCGACGACGGCGTCGAAGTCGAGGAAGCCGTCAGCGACCTTCGCGATCAGGTCGTCATCACCGACGATGTCGGCGCCGGCCTCGGTAGCCTCGGTGGCCTTCGGGCCACGGGCGAACACGAGGACCTTGGCGGTCTTACCAGTGCCGTGAGGCAGCAGGACGGAGCCACGCACCAGCTGGTCAGCCTTGCGCGGGTCCACGTTCAGGCGCAGCACCGCTTCCACGGTCTGGTCGAACTTGTACTCCGGCATGCTCTTGAGGAGCGCGATGGCCTCGTTGGCGGTGTAGAGGTTGTTGCGATCGACCTTCTCGGCCGCTTCGCGATACTTCTTGGAACGCTGTACCATTAGTCCTTCTCCTCTTCTCAGTCGGTGACCGTGATGCCCATCGAACGGGCGGTGCCCTCGATGATCTTCATGCCGGCTTCGATGTCACGAGCGGACAGATCGGCCATCTTGGTTTCGGCGATCTCGCGGACCTGAGCCTTGGTGACGGAGCCGACCTTGTGGGTCAGCGGGTTCTCGGTGCCCTTTTCGATGCCGGCAGCCTTCTTGAGCAGAGCCGCGGCCGGCGGGGTCTTGAGGATGAAGGTGAAGGAACGGTCTTCGAAGACGGTGATCTCGACCGGGATGACCTGACCCATCTTGTCCTGCGTCTGGGCGTTGTACGCCTTGCAGAAGTCCATGATGTTCACGCCATGGGAACCCAGAGCCGGGCCCAGCGGCGGAGCCGGGTTGGCCTTGCCGGCCTGGATCTGGAGCTTGATCAGCGCCGTGACCTTCTTTTTAGGAGCCATTGTATGGTTCTTCTTTCTATGAAGCGGTGATAATGGCGAACGCCTTGGTCTCCCGCGGCGAACTCCTCCCGCAACCGTATGATTGCTGTGCTGTGCTAGCAGGCTTTCGTACGCACTGTCCGCACGTCGATGGCCCTCCAGACACAAACCATCTCATTATGCCGTATCGTGACGACAATCGTCACGTCGACGGACGTTCGCACTCCCCACGCAACTCGCCCATCACAACGCCCACCCATACCGCAACGGACATACAGCCGATTCGGTATGGGAAATCGACTGTATGTCCGTTGAGAGCAAGCATGTACGTTCGGGGAAGCGCTGAGCATGGCAACGACGACAGCAGATTACTGTTACCTCGTCAACTTGCTCCCTATCTTCAACGGACATACAGCCGATTACGGTAGGCAAATCGACTGTATGTCCGTTGAGAAAAGTGTGTTACGGGAGGGGAAACCCGTACATCGGCGGAATCGTCGCGCTACCGTCTCTCCTCCCCAACGGACATACGGCCGATTACGGGCAACGAATCGGCTGTATGTCCGTTACGAAGAGACGAACGAGACGCACGTCAGCGCCGGGTCAGCTCCTCCTCAATCTGCTCGAGCGACTTGCCCTTCGTCTCCGGCACGAACCGCAGCACGAACGGAATCGACAGCGCGGCGAACACGCCGAAGATCGCGAACGGGCCGCCCACGTTGTTGCCGAACGCGTCGAGCAGCATGAGGAAGAACTGCGACACGATGAAGTTGCCGAGCCAGTTCGCGGCCGAACCGAACGACGAGCCGATGCCGCGCACCGACAGCGGGAAGATCTCGCCGACAAGCACCCACGCGATCGGTCCCCACGACACCGCGAAGCCGAGGATGTAGAACGCGATCAGGATCATCGTCGGCACGGCGAGCGCCGACACGTCGCCCACGAAGTTCATCACGGAGAGGATCGCCAGCGCGACGGTCATCACGACGGAACCGAAGATGAGCAGCTGTTTGCGGCCGAACCGGTCCATGATCATCGTCGCGACGATCGTGGAGACGAAGTTCACGACGCCGATGCCGACCGACACCCAGATCGCGTCGTTTTCGGGGAAACCGAAGCCCTTGATGAACACCTGCGGCAGGAAGTAGATGACCGAGTTGATGCCGACGAGCTGCTGGAACAGCATGATGCCGACGGCCGCGACGAGCGCCGGCCGGGCGATGCGAAACAGTTCGCGCACGCCGCCCTTGGTGTCCTGCGCGGCGACTTCCTTGATCTCGTCAAGCTCGAGCTGCACCTGCGTCTGGTCGACGTCCGTGCGGATGAGCGTGAGCACCTTGAAGGCGTTGCGCTCGTCGCCCTTGTTGACGAGGTAGCGCGGCGATTCCGGCAGCAGGATGCCGCCGATGAGCAGCAGCGCGGCCGGCACGAGCGCCGAACCGAGCATCCAACGCCAGTCGGCGAAGCCGAGCAGATCGTGGCCGAGGAAGCCGAGGTTCGAGGCGTACGCGAGCAGGATGCCGAACGTGATCATGAGCTGGAACAGCGTGGACAGCGAGCCGCGGCGCTCCTTCGGCGCGAGTTCGGCGAGATAGGCCGGGGTGAGCGCGGAGGCCGCGCCGACCGCGAGGCCGAGGATGATGCGGGCGGCGACCATCATGAGAAAGCCGGTGGAGGCGGCGCACAGGCCGGAGCCAATGAGGAACAGGATCGCGGAGACGATGAGCAGCTTCTTGCGGCCGAAGCGGTCGGACAGCGCGCCGATCGACAGCGCGCCGACGCACGAGCCGATGAGCACGGACGACGTGATGAAGCCGGTCTGCGAGACGGTCAGGCCGAAGTCGGATTCGATGAGCGGCGACGCGCCGGAGATGATGCCGGTGTCGAAGCCGAACAGCATGCCGCCGAGCGCGCCGAACGTGAAGATGAACGCCCCGTTGAGCGGGAATCGCGTGGAGAAGGTGCGCGATTCGACGGTTTCGATGGTGTCGATGATGCCGGCGGCGTTCGCGGAGGCGTTGGTTTCGGTGGGTTTGGTTGATGCTTTGGTTTCGGTGGGTTCAGTGGTTTCGGTGAATGATGCAGTCGTCGTCATGGTCGATCCTTCCGTCGTCCTCGATTTCAGCCGAAACGAACAAGACCTGAGACAGGGCGACGTACGGAATGATCGATACGGTTGCCCAGTCTCAGGTCTTGCCTCGTTTCGAGTAACAACCCTGTTCACTGCGTTTGATTGGTGTATTCAGGATACGACGGCGACGTGTACGACACTCCGATCATCAGAAAATATTTTGCAATCGATTACCACTGGATTTACAACGATTACAGGCGTTACTTATCACTGTTGTTACGCCCTGTTTCTCACGTCTCGCGCCGATTGCCTTTTTCTTTGTGACGGACATACAGCCGATTACGGCGCGTAATCGGCTGTATGTCCGTCATCACAGAGGCAGGGGCAGGGAGATCCGTCACGGATCAAGAGCAGAGGCAGAAAAGAAGAAACCCGGCGGGGAGACCGCCGGGCGAGAGAGAAGAGAGAAGAAGGGTTCAGTTATGGGGTTCGCCTGGAACCTCGCCATCGGCCGTAACCGTTGACATGCTCTATATAACCGTCCGTTTCTTGGAGGAACGATGCGCCTTCCTCACAAAACCCTGTGAATCGTGTGACGGGATTGTGGATTCCACCCCGTCACACGGTTCCGTGACGACGCTGCGCCACTGCCGTCACTTGTTCAGTTCGGCCTTGGCGGCAGCGAGGCGCTTGGCCTCGGCCTCGCGGCGGGCGGCGAGCGCCTCGTCGAAACGGGCCAGCTCCTCCTCCACGGCCTCCTGCGGGATCTTCGCGAAGATCGGCGTCGGCTTGGCCACCGGGGTGCCCGGCACGATCGCCTCGCGCTTCCACGGGTGCACGGTCTCGCCGAACTTGTAGTCGCCGGTGATGATCGGGTATTCGAAGCCCGGCTTGTCGAGGTCCTCGACCTCCTCGATGCGCGGCAGTGGCGAGAAGGTGCCGGTGCCGCCGAGCGCCTCCCACACCTTCTGCGCGGAGTGCGGCAGGAACGGCGCAAGCAGGTGGTTCGCGTCGGACACGGCCTGCGCGGCCACGTGCAGCACGGTGCCGAGGCGGGCCGGATTGTCCTTGATCTTCCACGGTTCGGTGGCGGAGATGTACTTGTTGATGTCGCCGACGATCTTCATGGCCTCGTTCAGCGCGCCCTTCTGGCGGTGGTGTTCGATCAGTCCACCGACAGTCGCGAACGCGGCCTCGGCCTCGTCGAGCAGCGCACGGTCCTCATCGGTCATAGACGCCTCGTCGAGCGCCGGGATCTCACCGAAGTTCTTGTTGATGAGGTTCGCGACGCGGTTGACCAAATTACCCCACGAGGAAGCCAGCTCCTCGTTGTTGTGACGCACGAACTCGGCCCACGTAAAGTCGGAGTCGGAGGATTCCGGGCCGGCCACGGAGATGTAGTAGCGCACCGCGTCCACGGGGTAGCGGGCGAGGATGTCCTTGACGTAGATGACGATGCCGCGCGAGGAGGAGAACTTCTTGCCTTCCATCGTCATGAACTCGGAAGCCACGACCTGCTCAGGCATGTTGAGCGGGCCGTATTCGCCGGTCTCGCCGCCCTTGGAGCCCTGGCCGTTGTACGCAAGCATCTCGGACGGCCAGATCTGCGAGTGGAACGTGATGTTGTCCTTGCCCATGAAGTAGTAGGCCGGGGACGCCGGGTCGTTCCACCACGCGCGCCACGCCTCCGGGTCGCCCTTGCGGCGCGCCCATTCGATCGACGCCGACAGGTAGCCGATCACCGCGTCGAACCACACGTACAGCTTCTTGTTCGGGTTGTCGATCCAGCCCGCGACCGGGACCGGGATGCCCCAGTCGATGTCGCGCGTGATGGCGCGCGGCTTGACCTCCTTGAACAGGCCGATCGAGAAGTTGATGACGTTGGTGCGCCAGCCGGTGCGGGTCTTGAGCCACGCGAGGTTCGCGTCGGCGAGCGCCGGCAGGTCGAGGAAGTAGTGTTCGGTCTCCTCGAAGCGCGGGGTTTCGCCGTTGATCTTGGAGACGGGGTTGATGAGCTCGTCCGGATCGAGCTCGTTGCCGCAGGCGTCGCACTGGTCGCCGCGCGCGCCCTCGGTGTGGCAGATCGGGCATTCGCCCTCGATGTAGCGGTCCGGCAGGGTGCGGCCGGTGGACGGCGAGATCGCGACTTTCTGCGTGCCCTTGTAGATATAGCCGTTCTTGAGGCACTGCTTGAACAGCTCCTGCACCACGTGCTCGTGGTTGCCGGTGGTGGTGCGGGTGAACAGGTCGTAGCTCAGGCCGAGATCGCACAGGTCCTTGGCGATGACGCGGTTGTAGCGGTTGGCGAGCTCCTGTGCGGTCACGCCTTCCTTTTCGGCTTCGACGAGGATCGGGGTGCCGTGTTCGTCGGTGCCGGACACCATCAGGACGTCGTTGCCCTTCATGCGCTCGTAGCGCGCGTAGACGTCGGACGGCACACCGAAGCCGGCGACGTGACCGATATGACGGGGGCCGTTCGCGTACGGCCATGCAACATTCACCAGAATATGACTCATAGTCCCTGATTATCAGGCTCAGCGGGGACACCGCGCGCACGGCTCGCCTGTGCGGAACCGTCCCGGCTTGGACGGCGTTGACGCCGGCGTTTCGCAGCCACTCGGTTTCGGCTGTATGTCCGCACCGGTCTTGCGGGAACCGACTGTATCGTCATTGGCCATCCGCACGTTATCCACTGACTTATCCACAATTTTTGTCAAAAATCGCGTTTTTGTCCACATATCCACATTTTTCGTATCGCCGATGGCACCCGGCGTGTCTCATCGCATAAGGTCGTCACCATGATCATCAACCACAACGAAGTAGGTAACGGGATCGCCGCCGATCCCCATGTCCCCGCCCGGCTGCGCACCATCGACGAGCAGGCCGCACGCAAGCCGCTGCTCAGCGACAAGGAGCTGCCCGGGCCACTCAGTCTGACCATACTGTCCGGATTCGGCGCCATGTCACGACTCGACGGCAACAGCGGATACCAGACCAACCACGCCGGCACGTTGTACGGCCGGTCGACGATCGTCCAGAAGATCGCGCCACACGGCACCATCGTCTGCGCGTTGACGGCGGCGTGGATCTGGGTCGGCGGGTTGTTCCCCGAAACGGTCGACGTCATTTCGCGCTCGCACTACCGCGCGCCCGTGCACGATCGCAAGATCCGCGTGTTCAACCGCAAAAGCCCGTATCGGCAGATCGTGCGCGTGGGCGACCTGCGCGTCACGACACCGGCACGCACCGTCTGCGATCTTGCGTTGCTGCCGGAACACTCGTCCGACGACGGGACAATCGGCCGGATCATCATGGACGTCATGATGGAATATCGCGTGCTGCCGGCCGACTGTCTCGACATTCTGGGCGAAAACCCGTTCTGGCCGCGCGTTGCGGTGGCACGTGGCCTGTTCGAGGAATTGGAGCAGTCATGATGTCGCCGATGACCATGACGAAGACCGCGCAACGACGGCATGCGCGGCATCGTACGATACGGCAGCGCGACGGACCGGCGGTCGATGTGCCGCGACGATTACGTACGTTAGCGGAACGACGTGCCGACGATGGCACGAACGTCGATCGTCAACGACGCGTGCGTGACGGACCGGCGGGACCGCCGCCGGCGCCACCGTTGTCGTTGACGCCGTTGGTCGCCTGCGATCCGGCCACCGATATGGAGGTGCTCTGGCATATCGCACGCGACGTGCCGCACTTGCGACGATGGCTGGTGGCGAATCCTCAGGCGGATGCCGCGTTGCTCGAATTCGTGGCGCAGTCCGGTGGCCCGGGCGTGCGCGAGGCCCTGACCGTTCTCCTCGGCGACTGATCAAACCCGGCGTCAGCCTGGGCTCCCCTTCCCGAGGGGAGCTGTCGAGCGCAGCGAGACCGAGGGGAGCAGCAGACGGCCGCCGTCACATCACTGCTTGATCGCCAGTACGGCGCTGTATACCTGCTTGCGATTGGGCAGCGAACCGTCCGGCAACGGGTGCTCTTCGACGACCTGCGCGATCGCGTCCTTGATGCGCAATCCGTCCTCAAGCGCGCGGTCGATGGCAAGCACGGCCAGCTCCTCGACGCTCAACGTGGCCGGCGCGGCCGCTACTGCTTCTTCATCGGATGCGCCGCCGATCACGAGCACGATCTCGCCGCGCGGCGGATCGTCGATGACGCTCTGCCGGATCTCGGCGACCGTGCCGCGGCGAATCTCCTCGTAATCCTTGGTCAATTCGCGGCACAGCGCCATCGGACGGTTCGGCCCGAATCCGTCGAGTAGGTCGTCCATGGATTCGGCGATGCGGTGCGGCGTCTCGTAGAACACGATCGTGCGCCGCTCGGGTTGCAGCATGCGCAAGTGCTGCACGCGTTCGGCATGCTTGCGCGGCAGGAATCCTTCGTAGCAGAAGCGATCCGTCGGCAGTCCGGACAACGCAAGCGCATCCAACACGGCGGAGGGGCCGGGCGCGCAGGTGACTGGCAGGCCGCGATCGATGGCGCGGCGGACGATCGCCAGTCCCGGGTCGTTGATCGTGGGCATGCCCGCGTCGGACACGACGAGCACGGTTGCGCCGGTTTCGACGCTATCGAGCAGACCGTCGGCCTTATTGCGCTCGTTGTGGTCGTGGTACGCGACGACCCGCCCGTTCACATGCACGCCGAGACGGTTCGCCAGATCGTACAGACGGCGCGTGTCCTCGGCCGCGACGATGTCCGCGTTCGCCAGCAGCGCCTTGAGACGGTCGGACGCGTCGCCGACGTTGCCGATCGGCGTGGCGGCCAGCACGACCGTGCCACGCGGAATCGCAATCGTACGGTACGACTCCCCTGCCGCACGTCCCGCATCCGCGCGCGCGGTCGTATCCACCGCGACGTCACCATCCGCACAAGTCCGTTCCGCGCCTTCGTACGTCATCTGCCCATCATTCACGTTTCCCATACCGTCCAGTATTCCCCACACTAAGTACCGCGCCGGGCACCGCATCGTCCGTCACGCCCACTGTCGCACCAACCGTCGCATCGTTCGTCGCATCGTTCGTCGCATCGCCCATCGCATCGCCCATCGCATCGCTCTTCCCATCATCCGTCATCCCCATAACCCATATCCTCCAACGGACATCCAGCCGAAACCGCCGTCCGAATCGGCTGTATGTCCGTTGAGAAAAACAACCGAAGCTGAGACAGCAACATCCAACAGATAAAACCAACGGATAAAACCAAACGCTCCACTCCGCCCCAGCCCAAACCGCCTCCCCCTAACGGACATACAGCCGATTTTGCCCGCCCGATCGGCTGCATGTCCGTTGGAGGAACATGGCCAAACGTCAAAACAGACCGAACGGCACGAACGCCCAGCTCCATCCCCGTCCATCCGCCACCCCCTCTCAACGGACATACAGCCGATTCACCCCATCCAATCGGCTGGTTGTCCGTTGAGGGAAGGGAACCGGCGCACGGTCAGCACGCATGACGACGTCGCCCGCCCATCCGGCATGACCGAACGCATCACTACAGTGGGAGGCATAACGGTACTGCGCATCGTCAAAGGAGCATCATGCAATACATCGACCGCACCATCACGGGCATCGACGACACCGAAGCCAGGTTCATCGGGTACGTCATCGACAACAGCGAGGAAATGAACCTGGACCGCCGCCGTCCCGCGGTACTGGTCATCCCCGGCGGCGGCTACCGCATGACCTCCGACCGCGAGGCCGAGCCGGTCGCACTGCAATTCGTCGGCGCCGGATACAGCGCGTTCGTGCTGCGCTACTCGTGCGCGCCCAGCCGCTATCCGACGGCGCTGTGCGAGGCCGCCGAGGCGATGCGGATCATCCGCAACCACGCCGACGAATGGCATCTCGACGCGCGGCGCATCGCGGTGATCGGCTTTTCGGCGGGCGGCCATCTCGCCGCGAATCTGGCGACCGTCACCGGCGACGCCGATCTCATCGAGCACGGCTACCAGCCCGACGAGGTGCGCCCGAACGCGCTGATGCTCGCCTATCCGGTGATCACGTCCGGCCCGCTCGCCCACCGCGACAGCTTCGACGCGGCGCTCGGCCCGGAGCGCAAAAACAACGCGGCGTGGCTGGAGGCGCTGTCGATCGAGCGCCACATCGACGCGAAGACGCCGCCGGTGTTCGTCTGGCACACCATGACCGACGCGACCGTGCCGGTGGAGAACACGCTGATGCTGGTCCAGTCGTGCAAGGCGGCCGGCGTGAGCGTGGAGGCGCATCTGTTCCCGGAGGGCGCGCACGGGCTGTCGCTCGGCACGCGGGAGACGGCGTGGCATGAGCAGCCGGACGGCATCGTCGAGTGCGTGCAGTCGTGGCCGCGGCTTGCGATCGACTGGCTGCGCCGCACGTTCGCTAGATAAATAAGTAAGTCCGCACCGTCACGGTCCGTGCTGCCCGACCTCCCGTTTCTCCCGTTCCTCCCTTTAACGGACATACAGCCGATTACACCGTTGTAATCGGCTGTATGTCCGTTAAAGGGAGGACGGTGCGGGGAGTGGGACCGGCCAAAAGCGGCAGGCCCGCCGTTCGCCGACGGAACCGCGCGCAGACCCGACGACATCGCATACAGACCCGACGGAACCCGTGCAGACCCGACGTTCGCCAACGAAACCGCGTGCAGACCCGCTGGTATCGTTCATAGAGCTTATCGAATGAGACATATGCAACGATACTGACGGGATTTTCATGGGTTTCATCAATTTCATCATCGAACTGCTCAAGGATCCGCGCGCGGCGATCGCCAGCTGGATCGCGATGGGCGTGGCTCCGACGCTCGGTTTCATTTTCCTCATCGTGTTCATCGAGACGGGCGTGGTCTTCTTCCCGTTCCTGCCCGGCGACTCGCTGCTGTTCGCGGCCGGCGTGTTCGCGGCCCCCGACGCGGCGACCGGCCAGGTCGCGCTGCCGCTGCACTATCTGCTGCCGGTCGTGTGGTGCGCGCCGATCATCGGCGATCAGTGCAACTACTTCATCGGCCATTTCTTCGGCCGTCGCATCATCGAGTCCGGCAAGGTCAAAGCGATGACCCCGGAGCGCATCGAAAAGACCGAAGCGATGATCGAGAAGTGGGGTCCGCTCGCGGTGTTCCTCGGCCGTTTCTTCCCGTTCATTCGCACGTTCATGCCGTTCATCTCGGGCATTTCGGGCATGCGCTGGCGCCGCTTCACGCCGTTCTCGGTGCTCGGCGGCTTCATCTGGTCGTCGCTGTTCACGCTGCTCGGCTACTTCTTCGGCAACATCCCGGCCGTGCAGCAGCACTTCGAACTGGTGATCGTGCTGATTCTGGCAGTTTCGCTGATCCCGACGATCGTCGGTCTGCTCAAGGCCAAGTTCGGCAAGAAGCGGTCCGGCGACGACTCCGCGGCCGATGCGGGCTCCGCCGTGCCGCGCCACGCCAAGTAGCCAATCCCTATCGATCAGAAGCCATTACAAAATCTTCACAATTCAAGTTGCGTTCCCCGCAAGAGCGTATTAAAGTGATGCGAGTTGTCCTGCAGAGCAAGACAACAAACCACGGGGCTGTAGCTCAGTTGGTAGAGCGCTTCGTTCGCATCGAAGAGGTCGTGGTTTCGATTACCATCAGCTCCACAAACCCTCCGGGATTCCACCCCCGGAGGGTTTTTCTTTTTCTCCTCGCCGCACCGGTCACGCGATGGCGGCCCAATGCCCGGGATCGACCTCCCGCAGCGGCACCGCCAGCCCGCCGCCGCCGAGCCCGGCTGCGAAGGCCTCCGCATCGAACTCCACCCGCCGACGCGCCCGCTCGGCGCGAGGATCCGGCTCGGGCACGGCGGAGATCAGACTGCGCGTGTACGGGTGCAGCGGGTTGCCGTACACCTCGTCGGCCGGCCCGGTCTCCACAATCCGCCCCTTCCACATCACGGCGATCCGGTCGGAGATGTAGCGCACCATCGACAGGTCGTGCGCGATGAACAGATACGTCAGCCCGCGCCGCCGCTGCAGGTCCTGCAGCAGGTTCACAATCTGCGCCTGGATCGACACGTCGAGCGCGGAGATCGGCTCGTCGCACACCACGAACGACGGATCGACCGCGAGCGCCCGCGCGATGCCGATGCGCTGCCGTTGGCCGCCGGAGAACTCGTGCGGATACCGGTCGGCGTGTTCCGGCCGCAGCCCGACCATGTCGAGCAGTTCCGCCACGCGTTCGGCCCGTTCGGCCCGGGCACCACGCCCACCGCGTCCGGAGGACACCAGATGGAAGTTATCGATGCCTTCGGCGATGATGTCGCGCACGGTGGCGTGCGGGTCGAGGCTGGCGTACGGGTCCTGGAAGATCATCTGCACCTGCCGGCGGAACGCGGCGACGTCCGCGCGTCTGCGGATGCCGCTGATGTCACGTCCGTCGAACAGCACGCGTCCGGAGGTGATCGACAGCAGTTTGACGATCATGCGGCCAGTGGTGGATTTGCCGCAGCCGGATTCGCCGACCAGTCCCAGCGTTTCGCCACGTGCGATGGAAAAGCTGATGTGGTCGACGGCCGGCGTCGCGCCGCGCCCGTCTCGCCCGACACGCCCGTTACGTCCGTCGCCGTACACGTGCGTCAGTCCCTCGACCCGCAACAGTTCGTCGCGCGCCGGCTCGTCATGTCGTCCGACGGCAACCCCGACGGTGGTTCCGACGGTGGTTCCGACAATCTCATTCGTCCCGCTCATCACGCCGCTCCTTCCAGATGCTGCAGCTCGTGCCATATCCTCCACCGCCACCGGATCTCCGCGGGCGGTTCGACCTGCGGCGCACGCGGGTCGAGCAGCCACGTGGCCGCCGCATGCGTGGGCGACACGGCGAAGAACGGCGGCTCGTAGCGCTCATCGACCGCGAGCGCGTAGGCGTTGCGCGGTGCGAACGCGTCACCGGCCGGTATCGC
Organism: Bifidobacterium ramosum; assembly: GCF_009299505.1. Taxonomy (GTDB): domain Bacteria; phylum Actinomycetota; class Actinomycetes; order Actinomycetales; family Bifidobacteriaceae; genus Bifidobacterium; species Bifidobacterium ramosum. Next base: position 49,062 of record NZ_WBSM01000003.1, read on the forward strand.
GGCGAGGTTCGGCGGCACGCCAGGGATCGGCCGCAGCCTCCCGCGCTCGGTGTCGAGCGTCGGCGTGGAGCCGAGCAGTCCCCATGTGTAGGGGTGCCGCGGGTTGTAGAAGATCTCGTCCGCGGTGCCGTATTCCACGATGCGCCCCGCGTACATCACGGCCACGCGGTCGGCGGCCTTCGCCACGACGCCGAGATCGTGGGTGACGAGGATGATCGCCGTGCCGGTGTCGCGCTGGATGTCGGCGAGCAGGTCGAGGATCTGCGCCTGCATGGTCACGTCGAGCGCGGTGGTCGGTTCGTCGGCAATGAGCACGTCGGGATGGCAGGCGAGCGCGATCGCGATAACGATGCGCTGGCGTTGGCCGCCGGAGAATTCATGCGGATACTGGTGGAACCGTCGCGCCGCGTCAGAGATGCCGACCTGGTCGAGCAGCCGGATGGCCCGTTCGCGCGCCTCGCGACGCCCGACCGACGTGTGCAGGCGGATCGTTTCGGTGATCTGCCGGCCGATGATCATCGTCGGGTCGAGCGAGGTCATCGGGTCCTGGAAGATCATGGCGATGCGGTTGCCGCGCAGGTCGCGCAGCGCCTTGCGGTCGAGCGCGAGCACGTCGCGTCCGTCGAACCGCACGTCGCCGTCCAGCCGTGCGTTGCGTGGCAGCAGCCGCATGAGCGATCGGCAGGTCACGGATTTGCCGGATCCTGATTCGCCGACCAGCGCGAGCGTCTCGCCGGCGCGCAGGTCGAAGCTCACGCCGCGCACGGCGTGCACGTCAAGGTTGTCCTTGCGGAAGGTGACGTGCAGGTCGCGTACGGACACGCGCACCGGTCGCTCGTCGCCGCCCGCGGACGCGGCAGTCCCGGACGCGGCGGCCCCGGACGCAATGCCCCCGGTCTCAACGACGTTCCCGGAATCCTCAGTAATCTCACTCATCACTACCCCCTCATCTTCGGATCGAGCACGTCGCGCAGGCCGTCCGCGCACAGGTTGAACGACAGCATGATCACGCACAGCACGGCCGCGGGAATCCACATCTGGTACGGGTAGATGCGCACCACCTTGAACCCGTCGTTGAGCAGCGTGCCGATCGACGCGTTCGGGATCTTCATGCCCACGCCGATGAAGCTCAGGAACGTTTCGAAGAAGATCGCGGTGGGGATTGAGAACATGAGACGGATGATGATGAGGTTCAGGATGTTCGGCAGCACGTGCCGCACCGCGATGGCCGCGCGTGGCGTACCGAGCACGATGGCGGCCTGCACGTATTCGAGCGAGCGTATCTGCAGGGTCTGCCCGCGCACCACGCGCGCCATGGTGATCCAGAAGGTGATGGCCATCGCCACGATGATCGACACGAGTCCCGGCTGGAACACGAGCAGCATGAGCACGACGACGATCAGGCTGGGCACGCCGCTGATGATTTCGAGCACGCGCTGCATGAGGTCGTCGACGCGGCGTGAGGCGAGGCCGCTGACGAGGCCCCAGGTCACGCCGATCGCGATGTCGAGCACGGCGGCGACGAGTGAGATGGTCAGCGAGATGCGGGTGCCGTACAGCAGTCGCGACAGCAGGTCGCGGCCGAACTGGTCGGTGCCGAGGACGAAATGCTGGTTCTGCGCGCCGATGAGTCGGTACTGTTCGGCCGCGTCGGAGAACCAGTACGGCGGCAGGTTCGCGTATTCGACCTTCTGCGCGTTGGGGTCGGCCGGCGCGAGGACGGGCGCGCTGAACGCGACGACGAACAGCGAGACGAGGACGATCGCGGCGGCGATGGCGGTTTTGTTGTGCCGCAGTCGCAGCCAGGCTTGGACGGCGTGGCTCAGATGCGGTACGTCGGCGGCGTCATGGTCGGCGACGGCCGCCGCGCGCGGTACGAACAGCGCGTCCGGCACGGCGGCCGGGTCGGCGGGACCGTCCGCGACGTCACGAGTGACGTCACGTGTAACGTCGTGAGTAACGTCACGCTCGACGCCACGTACGTCATCGCGGCGTTCGCCGTCACGTTTCACGCCATGTTCCACACCGTGCCGCACCCCGGCGATCTCCCCCGGCACCACGCCGGCGATCCCGATATCGGCAACACTCATCGCGTCACTCCCCTTCCTTGCCGACGATCCGCACGCGCGGGTCGGCGATCTGGTACAGCACGTCCATCAGGAACACGACCTCCACCAGCACGGCCGAATACCAGATCGTCACGGCCATGATCGTGTAGTAGTCGTTCGACAGAATGGACTTGGTGAACTGCTCGCCGATGCCGGGCACCGAGAAGATCGTCTCGATCACCAGCGAACCGGTCATCAGGCCCGCGATCATCGGTCCGATCACCGTGATCAGCGGGATCAGCGAGTTGCGCAGCGCGTGCCGAACCACGATCATCGGCTCGCTCATGCCCTTCGCGCGGGCCAGTTCGATGTAGTCGGACGTGAGCACGTCGATCATCTCGGTGCGGATGAACCGCGCCGCGTCGGCGAGTGGCGCGATCGACAGCGCCAGCGTCGGCAGGATCGTCGAACGGAAGCCCTGATCCCACAGACCCACCGGCAGTAGCCGCAGCGAGATCGCGAAGATCGACTGCACGATCACGGCGACCACGTAGTTCGGCACCGACCGGCCGAGGATCGCGATCGACGAGCAGAACCGGTCGATCCATGTGTTCTGGTTCGCGGCGGCGAGCGCGCCGAGCAGCACGCCCAGCACCGTGCCGAGCACGACGGCCTGCAGACCGAGCTGGATGGACGGGCCGATGCGCGTGGCCATGAGCGTGGTCACCGGCTGGTCGGAGAACTGCAGCGAGATGCCGAAGTCGCCGTGCAGGATGCCGCCGAGATACGCGAGGTATTGGAGGAGCAGCGGCTTGTCGAATCCGTACTTCTTGTTGAGTTGCACGAGCTGGTCGTTGCTCAGCAACGCCTGGTTGTTGTACGGCGTGCCGGGCAGCGCGTGCATGAGGAAGAACGTGACGGTGACGATGATGAGCATCGTCACGGCCATCATGACCAGCCGCGAGCCGATGAAGGTGAGCCAACGTCGCATCGGAGCCGTCCGTCAGTTGAACTTGGCCAGCGCCGGGTCGATGGTGCCGCCCAGCGAGCTGGTCACGTAGCCGGTGAGGTTCGGGTTGACGAGGTAGCTGTTGGACGCCTGCACCAGCGGGATCACGACCTGGTTGTCGATGAGGTACTGGTTGGCCTCCTTGAGGTGCTGCCAGCGGAGCTTGAAGTCGGTGCCGTCCTTGGTGTTGAGGTCGTTGACGAGTTCGGTGAGCTCCTCGCTCTTCCACTGCGAGTGGTTGTGCTCGTAGCTGGTCTCATGCTGCTGCACGTACGAGGTCGGGTCCCACGTGCCGGACCAGCCGCCGAGCGCGAGGTCGAACTTGTAGCTCATCATCTCCTCGAAGCGCACGGAGCTCGGCACCGACGCGACGTCGATGGTCAGGCCCGGCAGCGTGTCCTGCAGCTGGGCCTGCAGGTACTGGCCGATCTTCTTGCTCTGGTCGTCGTCGGAGGTCACGAGGCGGAACTTCACGCTGGACGTGCCGAGTTCGGACAGCGCCTTCTTGAACAGCGTCTTGGCCTTGTCCTTGTCGGTGGGCGCGAGGTTGCCCCAGTCCTCGGCGATGCTCTTGCCGTTCTCCGGGTTCTTCGCGATGCCGTTCGGGATCACGCCCACGGCCGGGGTGGCTTCGCCGTTGAGGATGGCGCTGGCGAGCTGCTTGCGGTCGATGGCGAGCGAGAGCGCCTTGCGCAGGTTGAGGTTCTGCAGGTTCTTGTTGGAGCTGATGCCGAGCTCGAGGTTCGTGGCGCGCAGCGAGGGCACGGTGACGAGCTCCTTCTTGCCCTGGTACTGCTTGATGTAGTCGCCGGTGATGTGCACGCCGTCGATCTGCCCGGATTCGAACAGGTTCACCTTGGAGGCGGCGTCCTTGACGACCGACACGTCGATCTCCTTGAAGTGGACGTTCTTCGCGTTCCAGTAGTTCGGGTTCTTCACGTACTTCCAGTTGACGTTGGTGCCGTTCCAGTCGGCGAGCTTGTACGGGCCGGTGGCGAGCAGGCTGTCGGCGTTGAGCGCGTAGTTCTTGCCCTTCTCCTCGACGAACGACTGCTTGACCGGCGAGAGCAGCGTGTCGGTGAGCAGTTGCGTGATGTACGGGTTGGGCGAGGTCAGCGTGAACCGGACCTGCGTGTCGGACACGGCCTTGATGCCGAGCTGGTCGACCGGCAGCTTGCCGGCGGTGATTTCGGTGGCGTTCTTGATGTAGTTGAGGTTCTTCGCGGACTGCGATCCGGTGGCCGGGTCGACGACGCGACGCACGCCGTACACGACGTCGCTGGCGGTGAGCGGGGAGCCGTCGGAGAACTTGAGACCGTCGCGCAGGGTGACGTCGACGGTCAGGCCGTCCTCGCTGACCTTCGGCAGGCTTTTGGCGAGCGCCGGGGTCACGTCGCCGTTGGAGTCCTGGCGGTACAGCGGTTCGGCGAAGAAGCCCACGGCCTCGCCGGAGATCGTGTCGTAGGTTTTGCCGGAGTCCATCGTGGTGACCTCGCCGGAGGCCTCCCATTTGAGCGTGGTGCGTGACGACGAGCCGTTCGCGCCGTTGGCGTTGGCGGCGTTGGTCGAGGTGCCGCCGGAGCCGCATGCGGACAGTGCCATGACGATCGCCGCGACCGAGGCGATGACGCCGAACGCGCGGCGGCGGGCGGAGGTGTGTTGCGTCGCGTGCGGCGACGGCGGGGTAAGGCGAACCATATTGATCTTCCCTTCTCTTATGGTGTGGTTGCGTTTGGTTATGGTTGGGTATGGTGATGTGATGATCGGTGATGATTGATGATGATCGTTGCCGACGAGATGATGTCGGTTTGGTGACGGTTGAGCGCGTATCCGTGTGGAATATGTGCAGATACGCGCGTCCGTGTAAGCAGGATGTGCGCCGATCGAAGACGGATGATCGGACATGATCGAAAGTGGTGATACGTACGGTCGGATGATCCCGTACCGGCGATGGCCGACCGTACGTACGCGTCGATGATGTGGTCGCGCCCGACGAGTCCCCACTGGTGAAGGCGCTACCGCATCATGCGGTGATGCCGCATGTCCGAATCTCCCCTAATCCGGCCGTTCGGTCAGCGACACATTCGACAGGAACGGCACATCATCGCGTACATCACGCACATCAGGCCGCGCACTGCGCCGCGGACCTGCGATGATGCCTTGCTGCCGTTCATGTTTCCCCCTACGAGCGTGTACCCTGTGCACATCGCCCGCCATCATCATCACACACGACCCGCCGCAACACACGCCCCCGCCTATAGCCATTCCCTATACGCCGCTATCAATCCCAGCCGTTCCACCCATCGCATGGCTCCCCTCCACGAGGGGAGCTGTCGACGCAGTCGACTGAGGGGAGTACACCCAACCACCCCATAGCCCGCTATCACCAACGCCTATAATCGACTTCCCCCGAATCCGGCGACGTCACCGACATCGCGCCGTATCGTAAGACATACATCAATCACATCGTGCGATCGTCACGCACATCACGAGAAGGGGAATCTCACATGAGCGCAACCGTACCGAACACCGCAGCATCGGCCACAACGTCACCGGCCAACGCCGCGCCGCAGGCCGACGTCGAACACGCGAAGCGGCTGATCGCCGACTTCGTCGACCGGTCGCTGCCCGAATACCAGCGCATCTCGCTGGCCATCCACGACAAGCCGGAGGTCAGCAACTACGAGTTCTTCGCATCCACCACGCTGTCCGACCAACTCAAGGCAGAAGGATTCGACGTGACGCTCGGCGTCGCCAGCCACCGCACCGGCTTCGAGGCGGTGTACGACACCGGCAGGCCGGGGCCGACCGTCGTGTTCCTCGCCGAATACGACGCGCTACCCGGCATCGGCCACGGCTGCGGACACAGCGTGTTCGGGCCGAACTCGTCGCTGGCCGGCGCGGCGCTCAAGCAGGTGATCGACCAGTTCGGCGGGCAGGTGCGCGTGTACGGCACGCCCGGCGAGGAGGGCGGCGAGAACGGCAGCGCGAAGGGCGCGTTCGTCGACGAGGGCTTCTTCAAGGACGTGGACATCGCGCTCGCCGCGCATCCGGGCAGCGGCGGCAACCATCTGACCACGCGCAACCTGGCATGCCAGCCGGTCGACATCGAATTCCATGGCAAGGCGTCGCATGCGTCCGGCAGCCCGGAGCTCGGCGTCAACGCGCTCGACGGCGTGATCCAGACGTTCAATTCGATCAACGCGCTGCGCCAGCACCTGCCCAAGGATGTGCGCATTCACGGCATCATCACCGACGGCGGCGTGCAGCCGAACGTGGTGCCGGACTATGCGAAGGCCAAGTTCTACCTGCGGTCCGCGTCGGTGCCGGGTTTGCTGGAGCTGCGCCGCAAGATCGAGAACATCGTGGCCGGTTCGGCGCTGGCCACCGGCGCGAAGGGCAGTCTGGAGCCGTACCAGCATCAGGTCGACAACATGATCCCGACGCCGCTGTTCGACGCGGTGTGGGAGCGCAACGCGGTGGCGCTCGGGCAGCGCGTGGAGCCGACCGAGCAGGACAAAGTGAGCTTCGGGTCGAGCGACGTCGGCAACGTGTCGCAGGTGGTACCGACGATCCAGCCGGTGTTCGCCATCGCGCCGGAGCCGCTCGGCGGGCATAACGAGAAGGTGGCGGCCGCGGCGGCGAGCGAGTTCGCGCTCGAGTCGATCCGCTGGTCGGCGAAGGCGCTGGCGTTCACCGCGCTCGACGTGCTCACGAATCCGGCGCTGCTCGCCGCGATCAAGGAGCAGCACGCGGGCCGCGTCGCCACCCAGCAGTCCGACGTCGCCGCCGCGATCTAAGCACCTCTACCCCTCCCCAACGGACAACCATCCGATTGGGACGCGAGACCCCTCCCCAACGGACATACAGCCGATTGGGGTGGCAAAAACGGCTGGTTGTCCGTTGAAGAAAAGAGTTGATTATCAGAGGAACGTTCCCAAGGTAATCAACCCACACTCTCCACGGACAACCAGCCGTTTTTGCCACCCAAATCGGCTGTATGTCCGCTAGAGAGACAGACCAGTCAACCCAAGGAACGTCCCAAGACCAACGCCCCCTCTTTCTTAACGGACAACCAGCCGATTTTCCCACTCAAATCGGCTGGTTGTCCGTTGCGGGAAACGGCAATCCGTCATCACCGGCGCATCATTCAGTCACGCGATGGAAAAACGGGCGAATCCGCCATCGCGTGACTTCAATACTGCCGAGAGCAATCACCACAACGGCTATTTTTCAACACTCTCCCAATCACACGATGGCATCGGAAGCCGTTTTGCCATCCCGTGACCTCCAATACCGTCACGCGATGGAAAATCGGACAAATCTGCCATCCCGTGACCTTCGGTGCCGTCACGCGATGGCAAAACACGCGAATCTGCCATCCCGTGACCTACTGCATCCCGGCAAAGCAACTCGCCAAGCGGCCTACGTATACAACGGCCGTTCTCCATCGGGATATCGCATACGACCAAGGCCGTTCGAAGCAACGTCCCTCCCCGCAACAGACATATCGTCAACGGAAAAATTCACTGTGTCGTAGGTTGCGCCCATTTCTCCCTTCAACGGCAACCAATCGAGGCCAGAAGGGTCCACTCCCTCAACGGACAACCAGCCGATCCACCCACCCGAATCGGCTGGTTGTCCGTTTATGCATAGAAAAAATAGAAAAACCTCCCGCAGGAAATCCCCGCGAGAGGTACGCACTGATCACGGCCGCGCGCGCAGAATTAAGGAGAAGAAGGACGCGCGCGGCAGTGACCGCCGTCCCGTCGTCACCCGGTCGACCGGTCCGCTGTTCCCTATGCGGACCCGCGCCGGGGCGGCGGGAAATTCAGTTATGCGAGAAGAAGGCTCACTTCTCCCAGCCGATGTTCTGCGGCAGGTTGCCGGCGAAGCCGGACGGACCGTAGTTGGCGAGGCCCTTCTTCACGGCCACGTACTGGCCCGGGTTGGAGACCGGGACGGTGCCGTAGAGCTTGAGCGCGGCCTTCTCGGCCTCGTTCACGGCCTTGGTCTGGTCGTCGTACTTCTCGTGGGCGCCGGCGGCCTTGACGAGCTTGTCGACTTCAGGAGAACTGACGTAGGTGAAGTTGGACGGGCCGTCGGAGGTGTACAGCTGCGGGGCGGAGGTCACGAAGCCGAGGGCCGCGGAGGCCTGCCAAGCCATCGGCAGCACCTGGTAGTCGCCGTTCATGACGGTGTCGGAGAACTTGGACTCGGCCACGTTCACGACCTTGATCTTGATGCCGGCCTTCTTCATCATCGCCTGGTAGGCGTTGGCGAGGGCCTGCTGGGTGGCGTCGTCGCCGAAGAACGTGAAGGAGACCTCGAGGGTCTTGCCGTCCTTGGCGTAGTAGCCGTCGTCGCCCATCTTGTAGCCGTCGGCCTCGAGGGTCTTCTTGGCGTTGTCGGTGCTGAACTTGGACTCGGCGGGCATGTTGTCCTCATAGCCCTTCTGGAACGGCAGCAGCATCTCGGATCCCGGGCGCTTGGCGTCCCAGTCCATGCCCTGGAACTGGATCTTGTTGTAGGTGTCGGCGTCGAAGGCCTGGGTCAGGGCCTTGCGCACCTGCAGGTCGTCGAGCGGCTTGGACTTGCCGTTGTACTCAAGCACGCGGGTCTTGAGGCTGTAGCCGTAGCGCAGCTGGGCGTCCTTGACGGAACGCACGGCCTTCAGGTTGTCCTTGGTGGAGATGGACGTGGAGGCGTCGATCTCGCCGTTCTGGAACGCGTTGATCTCGGCGGTCGAGGACATGACCTTGTAGACGATCTTGTCAAGCTTGGCCTTGTCGCCCCACCAGTTCGGGTTCGGCACGAAGGTCACGCTGTTGTCGTTGAAGGAGTCGACCTTGTACGGGCCGGCAGCCCACTCGTTGTGCGGGTTCTTGACCCAGCCCTGGGTGAAGGTCTTGGCGTCGCCGGCCTCCGGGTTGACCAGCGAGGAGAACACGAGCTGCCACGGGTAGTACGGCTCGGAGTAGGTCACGATGACCTGCTTGGCGTTGTCGCCCTGCTTGACGCTCGCGATGCGGTCGAAGCCGTCGGTGCTCGGCGGGTTGTAGTTGGAATCCTGGCCGTTGAGGGCCTTCCAGGTCGCCTCGAACGCGGTCCAGTCGATGTCCTTGCCGTCGTTCCACTTGGCCTTCGGGTTGATGTCGTACTGCACGACCATCGGGTCGGAGCTGACGAGCTTCATGTCGGTCAGGTAGTCCGGGTTGACCTTGATCGGGTCGCCGCCGACCTCGTCGGTCATGAGCAACTGCGGCTGGTACCAGCTCCACAGCTCGGACATGTAGCCGGTGTTGCCGTCGGTGGACAGGTAGTTCCAGTTGGACGTGATCTCGGAGATCGGCAGGGTCAGCGTGCCGCCGTCCTTGACCTTGTCACGGTCCATGTGGTTGTCGTAACGCTGGTCGGCCTTCGGCATCGGCAGCGCGCCGGTGTACGACGAATCGAAGCCGGCCGCCGGCTCCTCGGTCGCGGTGGCGGCACCGTTGGAACCGTTGCCGTTGCCCGTGCTGCCGCAGCCCGCGAGCAGCATGGCGAACGCCGCGACGGACGCCGCGACAGCGGTCATCTTGCGCATGTTCTTCATGGTTGTTTCCTCTCTAATCAACCTGCGTGGGAACCCCCGCGCAGGGTCCGACCTGTCATGCGAAATGGCATGCGACCTGATGGCCGCTCGGTCGGGAAGCATTGGCGGCGCGCAGCATCGGCTTTTCGCCGCGGCAGCGTGCCTGCTGGTCGGCGCTCAGCGTGGGCATGAGCGGGCATCGGCCGGCGAACGGGCAGCCCTTGAACGTTTCGGTCGGGCTGGGCACTTCGCCTTCGAGCACGATGCGCTTGCGCGTGCGCTCGGCGGCCGGATCGGGCACCGGCACGGCGCTGATGAGCGCCTGCGTGTACGGGTGCAGCGGGTGCTCGAACACGTCCTCGGTCTCGCCGGATTCGACGATGCGGCCGAGGTACATGACGGCGACCTGGCTGGAGATGTGGCGGACGACCGACAGGTTGTGCGCCACGAACAGATAGGCCACGCCGAGCTTGTTCTGCAGATCCTCGAGCAGGTTGATCACGCCGGCCTGAATGGACACGTCGAGCGCGGACACCGGTTCGTCGAGCAGCACGAGCTTGGGGTTGACGGCGAGGGCGCGCGCGATGGCGATGCGCTGGCGCTGACCGCCGGAGAACTGTGTCGGGAAGCGGTCGACCTGATCGGGGTTCAGTTCGACGAGCCGCATGAGTTCGGCGATGCGTTCGCGGATCTGCTCCTTGGAGTAGTGCTGCACCTTCATCGGCTCGGCGAGGATGTCGTAGATCGGCAGGCGCGGGTCGAGCGAACTCATCGGGTCCTGGAAGACGTACTGCACGGCGGAACGCAGTTCGCGGCGCTGCTCGCGCGGCATCTTGCGTTCGAGCTTGGTGCCGAACATCTCGATCTCGCCTTCCTGCGGCTTGGCGAATTCCATGATCTCCATGAGCGTCGTGGACTTGCCGGAACCGGATTCGCCGACGAGCGCGACGGTCTCGCCTTCGCGCACGTTGAGCGTCACGTCGTCGACCGCGCGCACCTCGCCGATCTTGCGGCGCAGGAATCCGCCGCCGGTCAGCGGGAACGTCTTGCGCATGTGCTGCACGTCGAGCACGGTCTTGCGCTGCTCGCGCGGCACGCCGTCGAACTTCGACTTGACGGCCTCGCCCACGGTGTACACGTCGCGGAACGTGAGGCCCTTGCTCACGATCTCGGCCGCGCGATGGCAGGCGACGAACTGGCCTTCGCGGCCCGGCACCGGCTGCATGGCCGGCTCGCTCTGGCGGCACACGTCGGTCGCGAGCGGGCAGCGCGGGGAAAACGGGCAGCCCTTGGGCATGTTCACGAGGTTCATCGGCGAGCCGGGGATCGGCACGAGGCGGCTGGCGCGTTCGCGGTCGGAGCGCGGCACGGCGCCGAGCAGGCCCATCGTGTACGGCATGGCCGGCTTGGCGAAGATCGTGTCGACGTCGGACTTTTCGACCGGACGGCCCGCGTACATGACGACGATGTCGTCCGCGATGCCGGCGATCACGCCGAGGTCGTGGGTGATGAAGATGACGGCCGCGCCGGTTTCGCGCTGCGCCTTGCGCAGGACTTCGAGCACCTGCGCCTGGATCGTCACGTCGAGCGCGGTGGTCGGCTCGTCCGCGATGATGACGTCGGGATCGTTGGCGATGGCCATCGCGATCATGACGCGCTGGCGCATGCCGCCGGAGAACTCGTGCGGGAACGACTTCAGACGTTCCTCGGGGTCCGGGATGCCGACGAGGTTCATGAGCTCGATCGAACGGTCGTGGATCTGCTGCTCGGTCATCTTCGGGTTGTGGGTGACCAGCGCTTCCTTGATCTGGTCGCCGATCGAGAACACCGGGGTCAGGGCCGACAGCGGGTCCTGGAACACCATCGCGATGCCACGCCCACGGATCTTGCTCATCTCGAGATCGGACTTGGTGAGCAGTTCGTCGCCGTGGTACGTGATCGAGCCGGTCACCTTCGCGTTCTTGTCGAGCAGGCCCATGATGGCCATCGACGTGACGGACTTGCCCGAGCCGGACTCGCCGACGATGCCGAGCGTGCGGCCGCGGTACAGGTCGAAGTTCATGCCGCGCACCGCGTGCACCGTACCGGCTTCGGAGGCGAAGCTGACGGTGAGGTCGCGCACGCTGATGACCGGCTGCTCGTTCTCGTTCGCGGTGTCGTTCACGGTTGCTCCTGTTGCGTTCGTAGTCGTTGCGTTCTTGTCGTTCATGATGATCGCCGTCCTGGCTTACTCGGCCTTGCCGCCGGAACGGGAGTACGGGTCGATCGCGTCGCGCAGGCCGTCGCCGATGAGCTGCACGGAGAAGGTCAGGATGATCAGCATGACCGACGGGAAGACCAGCACCCACGGGGAGGTCTGCACGACCGACTGGCCGGCGTTCAACAACGTGCCGAGGGAGGTGTCGGGGGCCTTGATGCCGAGGCCCAGGAAGCTCAGCGAGGTTTCGCTGTTGACCGCGCCGATGACGCCGAGGACGGTGTTGATGACGAGCACAGAGCCGAGGTTCGGCACGAGGTGGCGCACGATGATCGTGAACGACGGCACGCCCATGAACTTCGCGGCGCGCACGTACTCGCGGTCGCGCAGCGAGAGCGTCAGCGTGCGCAGGGTTCGCGCGTAGCCGATCCAACCGAACGCGGTCAGGCCGATCGCCAGCCAGATCCAGTCGCTGCCGCCCTTGGCCATGCCGACGATCAGCGCGATGAGCAGGAACGACGGGACGACGAGCAGCATGTCGAGCAGCCACATGCCGACGTGCTCGAACCAGCCCTCGAAGAACGCGACCGCGGTGCCGACGAGCGCGGCGATGATCGTGATGCAGATCGAGGAGAGGATACCGATGGTGAGCGAACGGCCGAGACCGCGCACGATCATCGCGTACAGATCGGAGCCGCCGACGGTCGTGCCAAGCCAGTGCTCGGAAGACGGCGGCGCGGCGAGCGCGGCGAAGTCCGGCTCATCGTAGCTCCACTGCGAGAAGCGCGCGCCGAACGCGGCGAAGAAGATCAGGATCAGCAGCACGATCAGGCCGACCACCGCGGACGGACGGCGGCAGAAGCGGCGCACGTACAGCATCATGCGGCCGGTGCGCTTGAAGTCGTCGTGCTCGGACTTGCCGGACTTTCCGGACTTGTTGTCCGTCGTCACATCAGCCGTCTGGCCGTCTCCCTGCTGGAAGTCGCGCACCTCGTCGGTCGCGTCCGCGTCGGCGACCATGTTCTCGGAATCGTTCATCATATCGATCGTCCTTTTACTCACGTTCCACGTATCGGGATCGGGCGTCTCAGCTCAGTCGGATGCGCGGGTCGAGCCACGCGGAGAAGATGTCGGCCAGCAGCGCGCCGGTCAACGTGCACACGCCGCCGAACGCGGCCACGGCGACCGCGCCGTTGATGTCGTTCTGCGCGATCGTCTGCGTGAAGTACATGCCCAGGCCGTTGATCGCGAACACGTTCTCGGTGATGACCGCGCCGGTGAACACGCCTGCGATCGAGAACGCAACGTCCACGGCCGTCGGGATCAGGCTCGTGCGCAGCGCGTGACGGCGGATCGCGATGTTGAGCGGCAGGCCCTTCGCGCGAGCGGTGCGCACGTAGTCGGCGTTCATCGTGTCGAGCAGGTACGTGCGCTGGGTGAGGTGGTAGCTCACCGTGCCGGGGATCGTCATGACGATGGTCGGCAGGATGAGGTGCTGCAGGTAGTCGAGCACCCACAGGACCGGGTTGTTGCCTTGGTACGAGTGCAGGCCGGTCACGTAGAACGCGCGGGTGCCGATGAGGTTGTTGAAGTTGATGGCGATGAGCACGACCATCAGGCCCATGACGGCGGCCGGGATGACCAGGAAGAACGTGGCGATCGAGTTGAGCACGCGATCCTGCCACTTGTACTGGCGGATGGCGGTGTACACGCCGATGCTCACGCCGAAGATGATCGCGAGGATCGTGGCGAGGGTCACGAGCTGGAGCGACGCGGCGATGCGCGATGCGATGGCCGGGCCGACCGGCGACTGGTCGGGGCTCAGGCCCCAGTCCCAGCGGGTCACGATACCCTTGAGCCAGCGACCGTACCGAATGATGACGGGTGTCTGATCGTTGATGTTCGCCATGTCGAGCGAACGGTTGATCGATGCCATCGGCGGGCGCGGATTACGCGACATGTAGTTCGAACGCGGGTCCATGAACGCACTCGCCAGGAAATACGTCATCGACACTGCCACGAACAGCATGATGATGTAGTTGCCGATGCGCTTGATGATGTACTTGAGCACCCTTCACCTCCTAAAGCCTCAGTAGGTTTAACCCTTCTAAGTGAACATGCAAAATTCAATCCAGAATATGAGATGAGGTATTGACGGATTTGCGCTTTGGGGGTATTGCGAAAACCGTTTTAGTTAGCGCTAATCGACCCGTTTTGAACCCGTTTGTTAATTTTGCGTTTCGAGTCCGTACAGCGAACACGCAGTACAATGTCTGCGGATTTTCAGTTGCCGCCTGTACGTGGCTCCGTCCCGGCTCCCCGTCCTGAGGGGAGCTGTCAGCGAAGCTGGCTGAGGGGAGCACACCCACCCGGCAACCACCGTTTATCATCCATCCAAAGGAACCAACCCATGCCAAGCAACGTAGCCATCAAACCCGAGCTGCTGTCCAAGTACGCCGCTGACTTCAACGCCGACCGCGCCAACCTCGTCGCCGCCGACGCCGCCGTCTCGTCCGGTGTCCTCAAGGCCGCCACCGACTATCGCGGCGCCCGCGAACTGCCGCGCGACTTCTCGATCGAGCTCAAGCAGGGCTCGATCACCAACCAGAAGCACTCCGGCCGCTGCTGGATGTTCGCCTCGCTCAACACGCTGCGCTACGAGCTCATGCACCGCTGGAACCTCGAGGACTTCGAGTTCTCCGAGACCTACCTGTTCTTCTGGGACGCCATGGAGAAGTCCAACACATACCTCGAGAACGTGCTCGCCACACTCGACGAGCCGACCGACAGTCGCGTCTTCGAGGCCATCAACTACGGCCCGTCCGACGACGGCGGCTGGTGGCAGATGTTCGCCGCGCTGGTGAACAAGTACGGCCTCGTGCCGAAGAGCGCCTACCCGGAGTCCGCCAACTCCACCGATTCCGGCGCGTTCAAGCAGTACCTCAACTCGAAGCTGCACGGTTTCGCGGCCGAGCTGCGCCGCCGTCACGCGGCCGGCGAGCCGGTCGAGGCGTTGCGCGCGGCGAAGGACGAGGAGATGTTGGTCGTGTACCGCATCTGCGCGATCTCGCTCGGCGAGCCGCCGGCGAAGTTCGACTGGATCGCCCGCACCAAGGGCGACGACAAGGCCGAGAAAGGCGGCAAGGACTGCTGCAAGAAGGCCGAGGGCTGCTGCAAGGACGATCATCAGGCCGCCGAGTCCTGCGATTGCGGCGACGACTGCACGTGCGAGTCCGGCAAGTCCTGCGGATGCAAGGGCGACAAGCACTCCGGCATCGACGACCGTCCGGTCATCCGCGAAACCGGCATCACGCCGCTCGAGTTCTACAGGAAGTACGTGCCGGTCGACGTGAACGACTTCGCGTCGCTGTGCAACTCGCCGATGGAGCGCACGCCGTTCGGCAAGCGCTACGTCATCAAGTATTCCGCGAACGTGGCCGAGGCCGGCGACATGGAGTTCGTCAACGTGCCGCTCGATGTGTTCAAGAAGGCCGCGATCGACCAGCTGACGGCCGGTCATCCGATCTGGTTCGCGTGCGACTGCATGCAGTTCTCGCTGCGCGACGCCGGCTTCTTCGACCAGTCCGTCGTGCGCGTGGACCGCCTGTTCGGCACCGATTTCCCGCTCGACAAGGCCGACGGCCTCGAATACGGCGACAGCCCGAGCAACCACGCGATGACGTTCACCGGCGTGAACCTCGGCGAGGACGGCAAGCCGAACCGCTGGAAGGTCGAGAACAGCTGGGGCAAGGACAACGGCGTGGACGGCTACTACGTGATGTCCGACGCGTGGTTCGACCGCTTCGTGACCGAGATCATCATCCGCAAGGACTTCCTCGACGAGGCCACGCGCGCGCTGCTCACCGCCGAGCCGGTCCAGCTCGACCCCTGGCAGCCCCTCACCAGGCCCTGTCGCTGAAACGGACATACGGCCGATTTGGAATGAGCAAACGGCTGGTTGTCCGTAGAGGAACGAAGCTGGCGTCCTGAGGAACGTTCCTTGGCGCCATACCGCTTCACCTTTACGGACAACCAGCCGTTTTTCAGTCCAAATCGGCCGTATGCCCGTAGGCGGAAGAAGCCCGATCCCCAAGGAACGCCCAGCCGCCACACGCTCACGGCCTCTGCGGGTACACGCCCTCACCCCTAACGGACATACAGCCGATTCGGACGGCGAAAGCGGCTGGTTGTCCGTCAGGGTGAGGCGTGTGGCGTCTGGAACGACCCAAAGCCCTTATAGCTTCTTCCCTTCACGGACATCCAGCCGCTTTCGCCGTCCGAATCGGCTGTATGTCCGTCAGAAAAACGAAAGAGGCGTTGCCCCGGAACATCCCGGGACAACGCCTCCATCGGTGGAAATCACATAACGCGTGCGGAGACTGCCGTCTGAACCCGAAGGCGTACTTCGTACGCCGAGCGGTGAAGAAAGGCAGTATACGCTCCGTTATGTGATTTACTGTAATTTCTCCACCTGGTTGAAGCCCAGCTCCACCGGCGTATCGCGGCCGAAGATGGACACGAGCACGGTGAGCTTCTGGGTGGTGGGCTCGACGTCGGAGACGACGGCGGCCATCGTGGTGAACGGGCCGTCGGTGACGGTGACCTGATCGCCGACCGCGTAGGACACCTCGACGGTGCGCTTCTTGGCGACGGCGGGCTTATCGCCGGCCTTCTTGAGCGCCTCGGACGCGATCATCGGGGCCATCATCTCAACGACTTCCTTGCGCGTGAGCGGAGCCGGATCCTTGGTCGGGCCGACGAAGCCGGTCACGCCTTCGGTCTCGCGGACGATGCGGCGAGCATCCTCATCCGGCCACATGCGAATCAGCACATAACCGGGCACACGCACGCGGGTGATGATCTTCTTGCCCTTGTCGGTGTGCTTCTCGACTTCCTCCATCGGTACTTCGATCTGGAAGATCTTGTCTTCGAGGCCGAAGCTGACGATACGGGACTCGACGTTGGTCTTGACGCGCTTCTCGTAGCCGGAGTACGTATGCAGCACGTACCAGTTGCCTTCGAGGGTCTTCAGCGATTCCTTGAAATCGGCGACGGCCTTCGCGCCGGCATCCTCGACTTCGTCATCATCCGTGGCGTCGGCGGACGCATCGGCATCGTCGGATGCGATCTCGCTGGTCGTCTCGTCGACGTCGGCCTCGCCGTCCGTCGCAACGGGAGCGGTCTCGGTCACGTCGGCCGCATCGGCCACGGCATCGTCGGAGGAAACAACGGAGGCGTTCTCGTCAAGCCCGTCGAGGTTTTCGAGATTCACTTCATCATTCATGCGTCAATTCACCTTCAGGTTGATCAGATCAGCCGAAAATCCACAGCACGAGCTTGCCCAGACCGAAGTCCATACCCGTGACGAGCGCCATGAGGAACAGCACGAAAATGAACACGGCCAGCGACCAGAAGAACAGTTCCTTGGCGGTGGGAGTAACGACCTTACGAAGTTCGTCGATGATCTGCTTGATGAACAAGCCGATCTGCATAAAGACATTTGGTTTCTTTGCCGAGACGGCCTTGCTTGCTTTCGCCATAACCATCCTTACGATCGCATATTCATCAAGAAGACTTGGCAGGGAAGGCGGGACTCGAACCCACAACCTACGGTTTTGGAGACCGTTGCGCTACCAATTGCGCCACTTCCCTAGGTGAACTCTGCCATGCTAGCGAACCTGAACGACAGGACGCTTACGCCCGGCAAAAACCGCCAAGGCGATATAGTAGCGGATGATGGCGATTTCGTCCAATCGTACGAAAAAATCCCGTGGAAAAACCACGGGATTTCAACGTTTGTACGGCATGTCTCGCACCGACTGGCGACGCTGATTTGCAGCGCTTACGCCTCGGTCCTGCAATTATTGACCTCGCTACGCTCGGACTCAATCCTGCCTTCGTTCAGCCTACCGGCCTCGCTCAGGGCTCACCTACGAACAGCCCACTGGGCTGTTCGCTTAACGGTTCGGTCCAGCAACAGCTGGCCTCGCTACGCTCGGGCTCAAGTCTGCTCTCGTTCGGCCTATCGGCCTCACTCGAGACTCGCCTACGCGAAGCCCACCGGGCTTCGCGCTTAACGGCTCGTCCATTCCTTGAAACGGCGCATGCCTTCGGCGAGCTGGTCGTCGGCGAGCGCATAGGAGAAGCGCAGGTATCCGGGGGCGCCGAACGCCTCGCCCGGCACGGCGGCCACGTGGGCCTCGTCGAGCAGCGCGGCGGCGAGTTCGGAGGAGCTTGCGCACACGGTGCCCCGCTCCCCCAGCGGACGGTCGAGCAGGCCGGTCACGTCGGCGAACGCGTAGAATGCACCGGTCGGCGTCGGGCAGACCACGCCGTCGATGTCGTTGAGCGCGGCGACGATCGCCTTGCGACGCGCGTCAAACGCCTCACGCATCGCGTACACGGCGTCGAGCGGGCCGGACACGGCCGCGATCGCCGCACGCTGCGACACGTTCGCCACGTTCGACGTCATGTGTCCCTGCAGCTTGGACGCGGCCTTGGCGACCGGCACCGGCGCGATGAGCCAGCCGACGCGCCAGCCGGGCATCGCATACGTCTTGGCGACGCCGTTGAGCACGATGAGCTGGTCACGGCATTCCGGCACGGCCGCGCCGATGTACGTGGTCTTCGCGTCGTCGTAGTTGAGGTGCTCGTAGATCTCGTCGGAGATGATCCAGATGTGGTGGTCGATGGCCCACTGCGCGATGCCCTTGATCGTTTCGGGCGACCAGACCGCGCCAGTCGGGTTGTTCGGCGAGTTGACGATGATCGCCTTGGTGCGCTCGGTGCGGGCGGCCTCCAGTGCGGCGAGGTCCGGCTCGAAGCCACGGTCGCCGCCGGCGAACACGAGCACCGGCTTGCCGCCGGCGAGCTTGACGGCCTCCGGGTAGCTGGTCCAGTACGGGGTCGGGATGATGACCTCGTCGCCGTCGTTGAGCAGCACCTGGAACGTCGAGTAGACGGCCTGCTTGCCGCCGTTGGTCACGACGACCTGATCGGCGGTGACCTCGTAGCCGGAGTCACGCAGCGTCTTGACGGCGATCGCCTCGCGCAGCTCGGGCAGGCCGGGGGTCGGCGTGTACTGGTAGTTCTTCGGGTCGCGGCAGGCCGCGGCGGCCGCGTCGACGACGTAGTCGGGGGTCGGGAAGTTCGGCTCTCCCGCGCCGAAGCCGATGACGTCGAGTCCGGCGGCCTTCATGGCCTTCGCCTTGGCGTCGACGGCCAGCGTCGCGCTGGGTGCCACGTTGTTGATACGGTCGGAAAGAGTCTGCCAATCAGCCATAGTCATGGCTTCTAAGATAAACCCCGCACGCGATGTTTCTCAAGGGTGTCGCGGCGTTCCATCGTCCCCGAATCCCCATCCCCTCAACGGACATGCAGCCGATTTGCACCCCGGTTTCGGCTGTATGTCCGTTGGGAGGCGAGAGCATGTTGCGATGACTGCGATTTTTGGGAATATGTGACCTCCCCTTTGACGGACATACAGCCGATTTGTAGCCTGATTTCGGCTGTATGTCCGTTAGAGGTTATGACATATCAGCGATGATGGCCGCCGCACTCTCGGCAAGCTCTCATCTCCAACGGACATACAGCCGAAACCGAGCTACAAATCGGCTGTATGTCCGCTACACGGGTCAGAGCAGCACCAGATTGTCGCGGTGGACGAGCGGATGGGCGTATTCCTCGCCCAGAAAGCGCTTGAGCTGCGTGGTGGTGCGGCCCAGCATCTGCGGGATCTCCTCGGAGTCGAAGCCCGCCAGACCGCGCGCCAGATGCGTACCCGCCTCGTCGTCGATCCACACCGGATCGCCCGCCGAAAACTCGCCGTGCACCTCGAGCACGCCCGCCGCCAGCAGGCTCGCCCGCCCGCCGCGCACCGCCGCGGCCGCACCCGCATCGGCCACCAGCGCCCCGCGCGGATTCGCCGCGAACCCGATCCACAGCCGCCGCGACGATCCGCGCTGCTTGACCGGCGCGAACGCCGTGCCCACCGGGTCGCCCATCAGCGCAGGCCCGGCGAACCGCGCGCACGTCATCACGGCCGGGATGCCGGACACCGCCGCCACACGCGCCGCCTCCAACTTGGTCACCATGCCGCCCGTCCCCACGCCGGACGTCGATCCGCCGATGCGCACGTTGCCCAGCGTCTCGACCACATCCGGCACGAACGCGATCCGCCGCGACCCCGGCTCGGAAGGCGGCGCGGTATATAGCGCATCCACATCCGTAAGCAGCACGAGCGCGTCGGCCCGCACGAGATTCGCCACGAGCGCCGACAGCCGGTCGTTGTCGCCGAACCGAATCTCGTTGCTCGCCAGCGAATCGTTCTCGTTGACGATCGGCACCACGCCGAGATCGAGCAACCGGCCGAGCGTACGCTGCACGTTGCGATACTGCTGCGGTCGGATCGTATCCTCGGCGGTGAGCAGGATCTGCCCGACGCGCACGCCGAACCGGCCGAACGCGGCCTCGTACTGGGCCATAAGCAGACCTTGGCCAACCGCTGCGGTCGCCTGCTGCGTGGCGACGTCGGTCGGCCGAGAGTCGAAGCCGAGCGGACCGAAACCGGCCGCGATCGCACCGGACGACACCAGCACGACGCGCGCACCCTGGCGCACGGCCGCCGACAGCGCGGCGACGAGTGCGCCCAACTTGCCGGCGTCCAGATGACCGGACGGCTGGGTCAGCGAACTCGATCCGACCTTGACGACGACGGTCTGCGCAGCCGCGATCGCACGGCGTACCTCGGCTTCCGTAGGCATGGACTACTCCTCGTCCGTATCACCGCGGCCGAACAGGCTCGTCTCGTCGTGACGGTCGTCGTCGACGGACGGATCGGCCCAGTGGCCGGCCGCACGTTCCGCGGCCATCGCCTCGCGCACGGCCGCGCGCGCGTCCATCATCTCGTGGTACTGGCGGCGACGTTCGGAGTTCGTACGGCGACGGCCGCCCGGCTCCTCGCTCTCGAGTCGCAGATCCTTGCCACGGGCGCCCAGCTGCGCGCCGTCCAGCATCTCCGCGCCGGCCGCGATCGTCGGATCCCAGTCGAACTCGACCGCACGCGGGCCACGGCCGATGCGCACCTCGTCGCCCGGCTTCGCGCCCTGGCGGCGCAGCTCGTCCTCCACGCCCAGCTTGGCGAGGCGGTCGGCGAGATAGCCCACGGCCTCGTCGTTGTCGAAGTTCGTCTGCATGACCCAACGCTCCGGCTTGGTGCCGCGCACCTCGAACCAGAACTGCGCGCCATCCGCACTTTCGCGACGCTCCACGGTGAAGTCGAGCGCGCTGCCACCCTCGTCGGCGCGGCGACGGCGGCGACCGCCCTGCTCGAGCGGCTTGATGACCACGCGGGTCTCCTCCTCGGCCTGCTCGCGCTTGGCGACCTCGGCCCGCATGTCCGCGACCATCGCAGCCAGCGCGAAGCCGAGCTCCTTCAGACCCGCATGCGAGGCGGTGGACACCTCGAAGACCTTGAAGCCGAGCTTCTCGAAGTCCGGACGCACGAAATCGGCCAGCTCCTTGGCCTCCGGCACATCGATCTTGTTGAGGATGATGATGCGCGGGCGATCCGGAATCGGAATCGCACCCAGCGGCAGCTCGAGCTTGTCGGCGTACTCGGCCAGCTCGTGCTCGAGCGCCTCGTAATCGGCCATCGGATCACGGTTCGGCTCGAGCGTGGCGCAATCGATCACGTGAGCGATGATCTCCGTGCGCTCGATGTGGCGCAGGAACTCAAGGCCCAGGCCCTTGCCCTCGGACGCGCCCGGAATCAGACCCGGCACGTCGGCGATCGTGTAGCGCGCGTCGCCGGCCATGACCACGCCGAGGTTCGGCACAAGCGTGGTGAACGGATAGTCCGCGATCTTCGGCTTGGCCGAGCTCATCGCGGCGATCAGGCTGGACTTGCCGGCCGACGGGAAGCCGACCAACGCGACGTCGGCGATCGACTTGAGTTCGAGGATCACGTCGCGTTCCTCGCCCAGTTCGCCGAGCAGCGCGAAGCCCGGAGCGCGGCGGGTGCGATTCGCGAGGGCCGCGTTGCCGAGACCGCCCGCGCCGCCGTATGCGGCAACGAACCGGTCGCCCTCGTGGCGCAGGTCGGCGAGCTGCTCGCCGGGGCGCTTGGACTGGCCGGTCTGGCCCTTGGCCTCGAAGATCACCGTGCCGACGGGCACGGGCAGGATCAGGTCGGCGCCCTTGGAACCGTCCTTGGTGTCGCCGAGGCCCATCGTGCCATTGCCGGCCGCGCGGTGCGGCACGAAACGGTAGTCGAGCAGGCTGTTCGCGTTGCGCGTCGCCTCGAAGATGACGGAGCCGCCGTCGCCGCCATTGCCGCCGTTCGGGCCGGCGAGCGGCTTGTACTTCTCGCGCTTGATGCCGGCGGAACCGTTGCCGCCGTCGCCGCCCTTGACGTGGACGGTCACGCGATCCACAAAATCACTCATAGATATACCCTACCTTGCTCTCAGTTCCCGGGATTCCGGCGGACGCATCCCGGGAATTGCGTGATGTTCGATTGTATGGAGCGATCCCCGCAATACCGCCAATATCAAGGTCACATAATGATAGAAAATGTTACGTTTCTGGTTCCCGGGATCATCAGGCGCAATCCCGGGAACCAGAAGTCCGTACAAAAAAGGCCGCACCGGCAACCGGTGCGGCCCTAGAAGACCCAATCAGTCTCAGGCGGCGATCACGTCGACGACCTTGCGGTCGCGGCGAACGCCGAACTTCACGCTGCCGTCGGTGAGGGCGAACAGGGTGTGATCCTTGCCCATGCCGACGTTCTCGCCCGGGTGGAACTTGGTGCCACGCTGGCGGATGATGATGTTGCCGGCCACGACGGCTTCGCCGCCGAACTTCTTCACGCCGAGGTATTGCGCGTTAGAATCGCGACCGTTGCGCGAGCTGGAAGCGCCCTTCTTGTGTGCCATGATCTGTTCCTTTCGGTCCTAAGCCCAAGCCTGAAATCAGGCGATCGCCGTGATCTTGACGGCGGTCAGCTTCTGGCGGTGACCCTTGCGACGGGCAACGCCGGTCTTGTTCTTGTACTTCATGATGTTGATCTTGGGGCCCTTGGCCTCATCGTCAACAACTTCGGCCTTGACGGACACCTTCGCCAGATCAGCGGCGGACAGGGTGACCTTGGCACCGTCGACAACGAGGGCAACCGGGAACTCCACGGCATCGCCCTTCTTGGCGTCGAGACGGTTCACGAGGATCACGTCACCGACCTCGACCTTTTCCTGATGGCCACCGGCCTTCACAATCGCGTACATTCTTCGTTCCTTGCTATGGTGTTATAAAGCTACTTGCCTGACGCACGCAAGCCGCTGGTCAGACACCGACTATCTAACGTACACCGACCTATGTACTAACGCAAGTTGAATTCCGGGCGTGTCAATCGCGACACACCCGGAATATCTTAAATTATGGCGTCGAACAGGAGTCGATCACTCCTCGCCGTCGGCGTTGTTCGCGGCGACGGCGGCCGCGGCGATCGCGGCGAGCTTGGCCTTCACGTCCGGCGAGGATCCTTGCGGAACCTGCACATCCGTGCCACGGCCGTGCTTGTTCGTCTTGATGAACGGATCGCCGCCCTTGAGCGCGTACGGGTCGTCGTAGTCGGCGTTCACGGTCGGCTCGTCGTGCAGGATGAAGCCGCGGCCCTTGCAGGTCGGGCACTCCTCGGAGAACGCCTCCACAAGGCCCTGGCCGATGCGCTTGCGCGTCATCTGTACAAGGCCGAGCGACGTGACCTCCGCCACCTGGTGCTTGGTGCGGTCGCGCGCCAGACATTCGACCAGACGGCGCAGCACAAGGTCGCGGTTCGCCGGCATGACCATGTCGACGAAGTCGATCATCACCATGCCGCCGATGTCGCGCAGCCGCAGCTGGCGCGCGATCTCCTCGGCCGCCTCGAGGTTGCACCGGGTCACGGTCTCCTCGAGCGACTTGCCGCGGCCGATGAAGCGGCCGGTGTTCACGTCGATCGTGGTCATGGCCTCGGTGCGGTCGATGACGATCGAGCCGCCGGACGGCAGGTACACCTGACGTTCCATGCCCTTGCGGAGCTGCGAGTCGATCTGCCACTTGTCGAACACGTCCTTGCCGTTGTGCTCGGCCGGATCCCACTTGACGAGCTTGTCGCGCAGGTCGGGGGCCATTGTCTCGAGGTACTCCTCGATGCGCTCGTACACCTTGTCGCCCTCGACGATCATCTGCTTGAAGTCGTCGTTGAAGATGTCGCGCACCACGCGGATCGCCACGTCCGGCTCGCCCTGCAGCAGCTTCGGACGGCGGCCGTGCAGGAACTCGTCGCGCTTGGCGGTGATGCGCTCCCACTGGCGCACGAGGCTTTCGAGATCCTTGACGATCGCCTCCTCGGACGCGCCCTCGGCGGCCGTGCGGATGATCACGCCCATGTCCTTCGGCGCGATCTTCGACACGATGTTCTTGAGGCGGCTGCGTTCGCGGTCGGAAAGCTTGCGGCTCACGCCGGTCATGCCGCCGGACGGCACGAGCACGAGGAAACGGCCGGCGAGCGTGACCTGCGAGGTCAGGCGCGCGCCCTTGTGGCCGATCGGATCCTTGGTGACCTGCACGAGTACCGGATCACCCGACTTGAACGCCAGCTCGATGCGTCGCGGCTGGCCGTCGAGACGCGCCGCGTCCCAGTTGACCTCGCCCGCGTACAGCACGCCGTTGCGCGCCTGACCAATGTCGACGAACGCGGCCTCCATGCTCGGCAGCACGTTCTGCACGCGGCCGAGATACACGTTGCCGACCGTCGCGACTTCCTGGATGTCGGACACGTAATGCTCGACGAGCACGTTGTCCTCGATCACCGAGATCTGCGTGTGGCGGCCGCGCTCACGCACGACCATGAGCCGTTCGACGTTCTCGCGGCGCGCGAGGAAGTCCTGTTCCATGAGCTGCGACTGGCGGCTGCGCTCGCGGCGGTTGTCGCGGCGGCGCTGCTTCTTCGCCTCGAGTCGCGTGGAGCCCTCGATATCAGTGATCTCGTCGATGTACTGCTGCTTACGCGAGCGTCGCGGCGCGAGTTCCTCGACGGCCTCCTCACCCGACTTGGAACGGCGACGACGGCGACGACGGGTGACGGTCGACTCCTCGCCCTCGTTGTCTTCGTCGTCGCGGCGACGGCGCGGCGTATCCGCGTCACGATCACGGTCGTCGGCGTCGGCGGACGATGACTCGTCCGATTCGGTGGTGTCGCGCTCGGTGTCACGTGCGGCGTCACGACCGCCGCGGCGACGGCGACGACGGGAACGGGTCGGCCCCTCCGACAGATCCTCCTCGGTGATCGGCGCGTACGTGATGTCGTCGAACTCGAGGTCCTCCTCGATCTGCTCGACCTCGGCGGCGGCGCGGCGCTCCTGCGCGTTCAGTCGACGCGAACGGCGCGAACGGCCGGACGCAGCCGTATCGTCCTGCGCGTCAGCATCGTCGGCGGAACGGCCGGCACGATCGTCGTCAGACGGACGATCGACCGCGGCGTCGGACGCCACCGTCACATCGGTGGATGCACCGCGACGGCGACGCGAACGACGCGACGAACGCGACGCTCCCGCGTCACGATCATCGTCATGGCCGGCATCGGCGGTCTCGTCATCGCGATCGGCGGCACGGCTACGATCCGCATGCGCGGCAACCGCCGGCAGCACCGGCTCCTGAAACAGCAGCGACGTCATCGGACGCACGCCACGCGGCGACGCGTCATGGTCGATCGGCAGCAGGTCGACGGCGTCGAACGCGCGCTCGTCACCCGACGCATCGTCACGGGAACGCGTGCGGCGACGCGACGCGGCATCGCCGCGATCATCGCGATCGTCACGCGTATCGAACGGCTCGTAATCCGACACCGGGCCACGACGGCGCGAACGGCCGGACTGCGGCTCGTCATACCGCGCGTCGTACTCGTCGTCAAAGGACGCACGGCGACGGCGCGAACGCACGCGGCGCGACGGCTGATCGTCATCACGGTCGTCGCCATCATGATCGTCACGGCGACCGTTCGCACGCGGCGCATCGGCACGGCTGTCGCTCGCGTCGCCATCATCCGCGGTATGTGCGGCGGCACGGCGGCGGCCGACGGACCGCGACGGACGACGGACCGACGAATCATCATCACTCGACTGTGCATCGCCATCACCGGACGACGTGCGGGAATCCTTCGCCGCGGACGCGGCCTCGGCCGCCACGATGTCGGCAACGCGCGGCTCCTCGAACAGCGGCGCGGCATGCTCCTGCACCGTCAGTTCGACGGCGGCACCGGCGGCACCGGCACCACGCACGACGCGGCGGCCGCCACGACGGCGACGCGGCGCCACGGGCTGTGATGCAGACACCGACGGGAGCGACGCCGCGGATGACGCGGGCTGACCCTGACCACTGGAATCAGCGGCGGACGATGCGGTTGTGGATACGGTATTATCTGCGGCTGCGGCTTCGCCGAGCCCCTCATTATTCACGCTGGGCACAATGCTCCTCGGCGCTGCGCTGCAATCGCACCGCCTTATGTCAAGCCCCATACGGTCGTCACACCACGCTCTCACCGTGGCCGCGCATCGATTGCGCCCATATGAAGCACCGGTCAAAAAGTCAATGCTGCGACGGCGGACACCAGCCCCGCGGAAAGAACCACGCGAGGGGATCGACGCCATCGGATGCTCGGCGGCTTGCAGAACCACCGCATTCAAGTATGACACAAAAATTGACGTCCGGTGAACAACCGCGAAATCATGCGACAGTGCGCGCGTCGCACGGCGTTCGGGGGTGCGGTTCGGGCGAGCAGACGGCCGGAACCGTCACTCAGTGTGCGCAATCGGCACCGTGGCGCGCACTGAGTGACGAAACGACGATCCAAATCATCACTCAGTGCGCGTCGATACGCCGATTGCGCGCACTGAGTGATGATGGCGATCGAGCAAGCTCAATTCCGCAGCCACGCCACGCCCGACGATGTTTATTCGACGCCGATGAGCCATTCCTCCAGGATGTCGGCAAGAAGGGCGAGCTCGGATTCGGGGAGCTGCTCGTCGTGCTTGTGGGCGAGGAGCGGACTGCCGGCACCAAGGTTCACGGCAGGTATGCCAAGGATCGCGAACCGGGCCACGTCAGTCCAGCCGAGCTTGGCGAGCGGCTCGCGGCCCGTACGCTCGCGCACCAGCCGCGCCAGCGAAGCCGCCAGCGGCGAGTCCATGCCGGGTCGGGCGCTCGGCGACTCGTCCTTCATCTCGATGCCGAACCCCGCGAACATGCCGCCGGTCGCCATGTGCTCGCCGTTGCCCAGCTCGGCGCCGCAGTCCGAGCCCATCATGAGCGCCTTGGCCTCAGCGATCGTCTTGTCGGGCGCGAACCGGTAGTTCACGTGCACGCGGCACTCGTCGGGGATCACGTTCGTGCCCTTGCCGCCGGAGATCAGTGTTGCGTTGACGCCCTCACGGTAGACGAGCCCGTCCACCGGCACGTCGGCGGGCTCATACGCGGCAAGCCGACGCAGCACCTCCGCGGCCTTGTGGATCGCGTTCTCGCCCATCCACGCGCGCGCCGAATGCGCGGCCACACCGTGCGTGACCACGTCGAACCGCATCGTGCCGTTGCACCCGCCCTCGATGCCACAGTCGGTCGGTTCGCCGATGATCGCGAAATCGCCGGTGATCCAGTCCGGATGCGCCTCGACCACCTTGCGCAGGCCGTTCTTCTCGGCCGCGACCTCCTCATGGTCGTAGAACACATAGGTCAGGTCGTAGTTCGGGTCGACGCCGCGGTTCGCGCCGCCGTCGCGGCCATCCCCGCCGCCGTTCAGCACCGCGGCCAGATACAGCATCACCGCGTCCGACGCCTTCATGTCGGTCGCGCCGCGCCCCCACAGCACGCGTTCGCCCGGATGCGCGGCGGCCACGTCCTCGCGGATCAGCGGATCGCCCGGTTCGAGCCAGCGCGGCGGGAAGTTGTCGATCACCGGCACCGTGTCGATGTGGCCGGCGAGGATCACACGCTGCGGCTTGCCGAACGAGGTGCTCGCGACGACCGTGTCACCGTGGCGGTGCACGGTCAGATGCGGCTGGGCGCGCAGGAACGTTTCAACCGCATCGGCCAGGGGGCCTTCGTCGTCGCTCACCGAGTACGCGCCCATGATCTGCGCGAGCAATGCCGCGAGCGCCTGCTCACGCGTCGCCGCCCTATCGAATCCGATTGCCGTCGCTGTCTGCCGTGCCAGTTCGTTCGTCATGCGCCTCATCGTAGCGGGTTTCGGCCGCGGCTCCCCCGTTCGTCCCACTTCCCGGGTGCCGTGGCACGAAAACCGATAACTCCCCCCAGCCTTCTCAAAACTCAGAGGCAGATTACACCCTCTGCCGGGGTCTTTCTGCAAACTGAGAGGCAGCATGGCCTCGATACAATCACGAAAAACCACGATAATCATGCCGTCAGGACGGGTTTTCGGGGGCACGGCTGCCTCTCAGTTGCGAGAAAGACGTCAACAAACGCCGAAAAGTGCCTCTCAGTTTGCAGGAAGCCTCCCGACGCCGCCTGCAACCGTCCGCAATGAGATGTCACCGCACAATTAGACGGCGTGTGGCAATATGGGGATAGGTTCAGGTTCGCGGGGCACACCAACGCAATGCCCGCGACGAATGCTGCGTTTGTGTGGCCGGGAGCAGCGGGAAAGAGGGATTATGACGGGTTTGCTGAGCGCGATGGAAGGCTTCTGCGTCATCGGCATCGTGATTCTGGCGGGCTACATCGCCGCGCGCATGCAGATCGGCGGTTCGACTGCCCAGATGGTGCTCAATCGCTTCAGCTTCTTCGTGTCGAGCCCGTGCCTCATGTTCGCGATCCTCTCGAAGGAGCCGATCTTCGACATCTTCCACTCATCGATCGTCGTGGCGTTCTTCTCCGCGATGCTGGTCGGCGTGGTGTTCCTGATCTTGAACCACATGTTCTTCCACATGAGCGCGCCGGACGCGATCATCGGCTCGCTCAACTCGCTGTACCTCAACTCGAACAACATCGGCCTGCCGATCGCCACGTACATCCTCGGCAACGGCGCGATCGTCGCCCCGATCCTCGTCATGCAGCAGGCCCTGTTCACGCCGATCGGCCTGACCGCGCTCGACGTGACCACCAAGGGCAAGGTGTCGGCCAAGGCGATCCTTTCGCAGCCGCTGCACCAGCCGCTGCTCATCGGCTCGCTGCTGGGCATCGCCCTGTCGGCCGTCAACGCGAAGACCGGCTGGTTCATCCCGAACTTCCTGTACGACCCAATCAACATGATCGGCGAGTCCGCGGTGCCGATGATCCTGATGGCGTTCGGCATGTCGTTGCACGGCACGAAGCCGTTGCAGCAGAAGGGCGACGTGCCGGCGATCTTCACGGTGGCGGTGTTGAAGAACATCGTGATGCCGATCATCGCGTTCCTGCTCGCGTACTTCGTGATGGGCTTCCGCGGCAACGTGCTGTACGCGTGCGTGGTGCTCGCCGCGCTGCCGACCGGCCAGAACGTGTACAACTACGCGGCGCGCTACAACGTGGGTCTTACGTTCGCGCGCGACGGCATCCTGATCTCGACGCTGACGAGCCCGGTGTTCATCGCGATCATCGCCGCGCTGCTGAGTTAGCGGCATCGCGATGAACCGTCGCGGCACAGCCTCTCCTCAACGGACATACAGCCGATTCGGGTGGCGAAAACGGCTGTATGTCCGTTGAGGAGAGGAGAGGGAGGAAGAGACTCACCTTGCTAACAACGGCCGCAGCAAACAACGCTTCACCTGCAACAGCCCTGTACCCGCAACGCTCCCTTTCCCCTTCAACGGACAACCAGCCGATTCCACCGTCCGAATCGGCTGGTTGTCCGTTGTGAGCACTACCGCGGCCGCGATGCCGCCACCCGACGCGCCCGCTCGGCGATCGCGTTGAGCCGCTCCATCGCCTCGCGCTGCGCAGCGCTCTGATGCCGCTCCGGCTCGAACGCCCCATACCGCCGCTCGACGGCCGTACGGATCAGAAAATCCGCAATCGCCGGGTTCTTCGGCAGCAGCGACCCGTGCATGTACGTGCCGATCACGTTGTGCACGCGCGCGCCTTCGGTGTGATCCTCGCCGTTGTTGCCGCAGCCGTCCGCGTCCACGCGCCCCAACGGCCGCACGCCGTCGCGCAGAAACGTCTGTCCGGAATGGTTCTCGTAGCCGATCACGTCGCCGAAGTCGTCGCTGTGCTCGACGAGGTTGCCGATCATACGCACGTTCTGGCCGACCGTGTACGCGCCGATCACGCCGATGCCGTCGAGCCGCGTACCGTCGACCGTCTCGAAATACTCGCCGAACAGCTGGTACATGCCGCAGATCATGAGCATCGGCACGCCGTCGGCCGCCAACGTTCGCAACAGGTCAGCGCGGCGGAAGAAGTCGTCGATGATCTTCTTCTGGCCGGTGTCCTGCCCGCCGCCGCCGAGGATCATGTCGACGTGGTCGGGCCAGTCGTCGCCTTGGTTGTATGCGGTGACGCGCGGCTCGTATCCGTACAGCGCGAGCCGGCGCGTGACGGTGAGCACGTTGCCGGAGTCGCCGTAGATGTTCATGTCCTTCGGATACAGGGACATGATGTCGATGGTGGTCATGATGACTTCCTTTGCCGAAGGGACTTACTTGCCGACGCCGGCGTCGGGGACGTCGGCGATGCGGGCGAGCGCGGCGCGTACGGCGAGCATGGCGGTGTACGTGCAGTAGATGTGCTTGGGCGCGTGCGGATGCGCGGGATCGGGGCGTACGAACGCGGCGAGCGCGGCGTCGAGGTCGGTGTCGACCGCGCCGACCGGCACCTGGTCGTATTCGAGGCGCAGGGCCATGTCCCACGCGCGCACGCCGGAGACCTGTTTCACGCCCGTTTCACGCAGACTGGTGAAGTCGACATCCCATAGCCAGCTCATGTCGCGGCCGTCGGCGTATTCGTCGTTGATGACGATCATCGTGTCGGTGTCGGCGGTCGGCGGGAAGCTCGCGAGCGAGAGGCGGAATCCCATCGGGTTCTTGACGAGCAGCAGTTCGGTCGGACTGCCGTTGACGTCGATGACTTCGCCGCGGCCGAACGCGGGGGTGACGTGGGCGACGGCGGCGAGGAGCGCGGAGACGTCGGTGCCGGATTGCGCGAACGTATGCACACGGTCGGCGAACCCGTCGGCCGGCTTGCCTGACGGGCGAACGATGCGGCCCGCGTCGGCGACGACCGCACGCACGACGGCGAGCGCCGCGGCGGCGTTGTACAGGTTGTACACACCCTCGAGCCTGACCGTGGTGGAGCGTGGCTGCGTCTCGCCGGCGAACAGGAAGTCGGCCTCGTGGTCGCCCACGCGGGTGAGCGTCACGTCGGCGGGAAGCGCATTGCGACCGGCGGACGTGTCGCGTGCGTCACGTGCCCCTGCGGACTCGGCGTCGTCTGCGGTACCGTTCGCAGCCGTGCCAGCCGAGTCGTCCGCAGATCCGTCGCCTTCCACGGCGACGGTCGTCGCCATGTCGTCGTCGGACGGGAAGAACGAGCGCAGATCGTCGCTCAATCCGAAATACCGCACGCCGGCCCCCGGCTCGCACACGAGATCCGCGAGCGTCGCGATGCGCGGATCCTCACGATTCAATACCACGGTGCCGGTCGTCGCCTCCGCGACATGGCCGAGCAGCCGCGCGGTGTTGTCGATCTCGCCGAACCGGTCCAGCTGGTCGCGCATCACGTTGAGCAGCAACGCGTACCGCGGGCGCACCTGCCGCACAAAGTGCACGGCGTACGCCTCATCCAACTCGAGCACCGCGATGTCCGCGTCCAGCCGTCCGGCGAGCGTCACCCGTTCGAGCAGCGCGGACACGACGCCGCGCGTGAAGTTCGAGCCGGTCGGGTTCGTGAACACGCGCAGTCCCAGATCGGACAGCATCGAGGCGACCATGCGCGTGGTCGTCGTCTTGCCGTTCGTGCCGGAGACGAGCACCACACCGAGCGGCAGCTGTGCGAGCGTGCGCGCGAGGAATCCCGGATCGATCCGCTCGACGACCTTGCCGGGGAACGCGGATCCGCCATGCCGGGTCGCGCGGGCGGCCACGCGCACGAGCTTGCCGATCGCGGGCGTCGCGAATGCGTTCCACGCCGCGTGCCGAATGTTCCGAACATCGTCGGTCATCTCACACCCCCTGATTCGCGTTGTAGTCCTGCGGCATGTCCTTGAACTTCGACGTCGCGCCGAGGAATGCCAAGTGGAACGTCTCGGTCGGACCGTTGCGGTGCTTCGCCATGATGATGTCCGCCTCGCCCGGCCGGTCCTCCTTGTCGTAGAAGTCCGGGCGATGCACGAGGAACACCACGTCGGCGTCCTGCTCGATCGAGCCGGATTCACGCAGGTCGGACAGCTGCGGCTTCTTGTCGTTGCGCATTTCCGGACCACGGTTCAGCTGCGACAGCGCCACGACCGGCACCTCGAGCTCCTTGGCGAGCAGCTTGAGCGCACGCGAGAACTCGGACACCTCCTGCTGGCGGCTTTCAACATGCTTGCCGGAGGTCATGAGCTGCAGGTAGTCGATGACGACGAGTTTGAGATCGTTGGTCTGCTTGAGCCGGCGGCATTTCGCACGGATCTCCATAAGGGACATGTTCGGCGAATCGTCGATGAACAGCGGCGCGTCGTGCAGCTTGTTCCAAAAGTTGTTGAGCGTGTTCCAGCGTTCCGGCGTGATGTCGTCGGCGCGGCGCATCGCCGCGAGCGGGATGTTCGTTTCGGCGGAGATGATGCGCTGGGCGAGCTCCACCTTGCTCATCTCGAGACTGAACACGATCGACGTCATGCCGTGGTGCAGCGCGGCGGCGCGGGCGAAGTCGATGCCGAGCGTGGACTTGCCCATGGCCGGACGGCCGGCGACGACGACCATCTGACCGGGCTGCAGGCCCTGCGTCACGTCGTCGATGTCGCGGAAGCCGGTCGGCACGCCCTTCTCCATCATGCCGTTCTGTAGTTTGTCGAGCTGGTCGAGCGCGTCGTGGACGACCGGGCCGATCGCGGAGTAGTCCTGCCGCACCTTGCCGACGCTCATCTCGTACACTTCGGCCTGCGCGAGATTCACGACGTCCTCGGCCTGCGATCCTTCCGCCGAATAGCCGAGCTGTGCGATCTTGGTGCCGGCCGCGATGACGTTGCGCAGAACGGCGCGCTGATGGACGATGTCGGCGTAGTACGTCGCGTTCGCGGCGGTCGGCACGGACGCGACGAGGCTGTGCAGATAGTCCGCGCCGCCGACCTTGTCGAGGTCGCCGTCGGCGAGCAGCTTGTTGGCGACGAGGACGACGTCGACTGGCTGGGATGCGGAGAACAGGCCGATGATCGCGTCGTAGATGGTCTGATGCTTCGGCTGGTAGAAGTCGGTGACGTCAATCATCTGCGACACTTCGCCGATCGCGTCCTTGCTCATGAGCATGCCGCCGAGCACGGCCATTTCCGCGTCGTCGTCGTGCGGCGGCACGCGGTCGAACAGCGCGTCGCGCACCGGCGCGCCGCCGTCGCCGGCCGGGCCGC
Source organism: Bifidobacterium ramosum (assembly GCF_009299505.1). GTDB lineage: Bacteria > Actinomycetota > Actinomycetes > Actinomycetales > Bifidobacteriaceae > Bifidobacterium > Bifidobacterium ramosum. Next base: position 82,458 of record NZ_WBSM01000003.1, read on the forward strand.
TGCCAATGCTGTTGGCGCCGCCGCTGCGGGCGCGGGTATCGTCCCAAGTAGTTCCGTCTGCCATAGCTACCGAGTATAGGTTCACGCGCGTATCGGGCGCGCGGCCGGCGGCGGCCCCGCCCCTCCGTCCCGTTCTGTCCCGTCCCGCTCCTCCCCGCTCCACCCCCCTAACGGACATACAGCCGATTCAACCATGCTTTTCGGCTGGATGTCCGTTGAGGGGCCAAGGCACAGAGTCCATAAGGCGCTCAAGCGATATCACAATCCCCCGCTCCCTTCTTCACGGACAACCAGCCGATTTAACCGCGCTTTTCGGCTGGTTGTCCGTCGGGAAAAAAGAGACGGCAAAGAACGTAGCAACGGGATCATATGAACATCGGTCACCTGACGTTCATCTTGCCGTCGATTGCGCGACACGCTCGGATTGATGCGATGTGGATAACAGAAAGTGAGTTATCCACATTCCGGGGATAACACGGTGCATAATCCACCAAGTTATCCACATAATGGGGATAACTCTGTGGACAACTTGGGGATAACCAGTGGACAAGTCCACAACCGCACCTCTCCGATTTGTCACAAAGTCAAACCTATGGTAAGCATCGCAAACCAACCACAACCGAACAGCAACACACACATCCGCACGCCATGCATGTTCGTTTTCCGCCGCCAAGCACCCCAGGCATCACCATTCGCCACCCGTATGAGTACGGTGGACGACATGAGCAAGGAGACGCAGCCAGCAGCCGACGCAACGGTCGTCCCATCCGTCAACCGCCGCATCCTCGCGCTGGCCGTCCCCACGTTCGGCCAACTCATCGCCGAACCGGCCTTCATCCTCATCGACACCGCCATCGTCGGCCATATCGGCGACGCCGCGCTGGCCGGACTGTCCGTCGGCTCGACCATCATCCTCACCACGGTCGGCCTGTGCGTGTTCCTCGCCTACGGCACCACGTCGCAGGTCGCACGGCTCATCGGCGCCGGCCGCCGCCGCGAAGGACTCGAGGCCGGCATCGACGGGCTGTGGCTTGCGTTTATCATTGGCATGGTCGTGTCGGGCGCGATCTTCGCCGCCGCCGAACCGCTGTGCGCGGCGATGGGCGCGCGCAGCGACGTGCTCGTCAACGCCGTCGCCTACCTGCGTGCGATCGTGTTCGGACTGCCGGGCATGCTGCTCGTCTACGCGGCGAACGGTATTTTCCGCGGGCTGCAGAAGGTGCGTATCACGCTGGTCGCGGCGGCCGGCGGCGCAGTGCTGAACACGGTGCTTGACTTGCTGTTCGTGTTCGGACTGGGCTGGGGCATCGCCGGATCGGGCGCGGCGACGCTGATCGCGCAGTGGTTCATGGGCGTGTTCCTGCTGATTCCCGCACTGGCGTGGGCGCGCGCGGACGGCGCGAGCTGGCGGCCGCGGCTCGGCGGCATCCTGCACACGGCGGGCGACGGAGCGCCGCTGTTCGTGCGCACGTTGGCGTTACGCACGTCGATGGTGGGCACGGTGGTGCTCGCCACGCACATGGGCACGCAGGTTTTGGCGGGATATCAGGCGGTGAATTCGAGCTGGAATTTCGTGATCAACATGCTCGACGCGATCGCCATCGCCGGGCAGACGCTCGTCGCCACCGAATTGGGGGCCGGCCATCGCGCGCAGGCCCGTGCCATGACCGACGCGACCGGGCGCGCCGGATTGATCGGCGGCACGGTCATCGGCATCGCGCTGGCGACTGTCGGGGTGTTTGCCGCTCCCCTGTTCTCCCCCACCGCCGCCGTACAGCATCTGATCGTTGTCGGCATGATCGTGCTGGCCGTATTCCTGCCGCTCGGCGGGTGGATGTGGGCGCTCGACGGCATTCTTATCGGCGCCGGCGACTACCGGTATCTGGCGGTCGGCTGCACCGCGACCACCGCGGTCTATCTGCCCGCGCTCGTCGGCGTCAACGCGCTCGACGGCTGGCTCATCACGAGCGACACCGCCCGGACGGTCGTGCTGTGGGCCGTCATCAACGTGCTGTTCGTCGGCGGCCGCGCCCTGTTCAACGGCCTGCGTATCCGCGCCGACCGCTGGATGCGGTGAGCAGAGGGGCGATCCACGCGTCAGTCGCGACCGTCATAGACCGACCTTCTTCAGCTTTCTCCAAACTCAGAGGCAGATTTGCCGCAGTGCAGAGATCTTTCTCCAAACTGAGAGGCAGGTCAAGGACGATCAGGCCCCTCGCCATACTCCCTTAATGGGGTGAATCAGGTGCTTTGACAGGACGATCTGCCTCTCAGTTTGGAGAAAGACTCCTGCACAGATCGGAATCTGCCTCTCAGTTTGCGAAAAGCCCCTGTCCGTGCCAAACCCGCCCGCAACGCCGCTCACATGTGGTAGCGCGTGGCGTTGTACATGGCCCGCACCAGCGATTCGCGCCATTTCGACCACCCGTACTGCTTGGTGATCTGCTCACCCGCCGTCGCGCCGAGCGAGGAGCCGTCCGCACGGGTCAGGTCGAACAGCATGTCGAGCAGCACCGGGTCATGGTCGAGCCGCCCGGCCAGTTCGTCGCCAACCGCCGGATCGGAGGGGTTGCGTCCGGTCGCGAACTCCGACAGGGTCAGGTGTTCGCGCACCAGTATCGTGGCCCAGCGCACGATGTCCGGCGGGAAGCCCATGCGTTTCAGGATCACCGGCACATGTTTCGCGCCCTCGGCCGCATGATCGGTCACGAACGGCCGTTTGCCGATGTCGTGTAGCAAACCGGCCAGCAGCAGCGCCGTGTAATGCGCGTCGTCGTACCGCTCGCCGCCGCCAGCCCCCGCCGCCGACTCGCGCCCGAGCCGCGTCACCACCTCAACGCTATGCCGGTCAATCGTGTACCGGTGCGCCGCCGACGCGCTCGGTCGGTTGCGAATGCCCAGCCATTCGGGGATCCACCGCCCAGGAATGTCCACGAAGTCCAGCTCGTCCCACACGTCGAGCAGCGCCGGCCCCGAGGCCAGCAGCCGCACGAATAGCCCACGTGCCTCGTCGCTCCATACCGAGTCGCGGATCGGGCACCGCCGCAGATTCATCAGCGTGGCCGGGTTGATCGGCAGCTCGAACTCGGCGGCCGCGGTCGCCGCCCGCAGCGCCAGTGTCGCGTCGCGCGACGGGTCCACGCCGGGCGCCAGCACCACCTCGCGCTCGTGCGCGACCACTCCCGGCGCCAGCACCTCGAATTTCGGAGCCTCGCGCTTGCCGCCCGCCCGCGGGGTCATCATCTGGAAGAACGAGAACCGCGGCCGCTCGTGCGTGAGCGAATGCTCGGCGCGCGAGGCCGTGGAGTCGAGCGAGAACGCGATCGTGCGCCCGATGCGCGCGAGCCGCGTCTGCAGGTCCTCGATGGATTTCGCCTCGCGCTCCCCTTCGGGCAGGGTCGGGTCGGCGAAGCCGAGCATGGCCGCGACTTTGGCCTGATACGGCGGCAGGAGCAGGTTCGTGTCCTTGTTGGCGACGAGGTGGATGCAGTCACGCACGTCGAGCAGCGCTTTAACCGCCTCGTCGTATGCGCCGTGCGGCCGGTCCGCAAGCCATGACGCGGCGAGCGCGGAGACGAGCACCGAGTCGCGCAGTCCGCCGCGTGTCTCCTTGATGTCCGGTTGGTTGAGGTACGGCAGCCGCCCGAATTCGTTGAGTCGTTTGTCGGCGGATTCGAGCAGTTCCGGCAAGCGTTTGCGCGCGGCTTTGCGCCACCGTTCAAGAATGCTCGCCGCGGTGGTGGTGATCAATCCGGTGTCGCCGGCGAGCGGGAGCACATCGAGCCATCCCATTGCGGCCGGCAGGTCCTTGTCAGTGACCGTCTCGCATTGTTGCCGTGTGCGTACGGAGTGGTCGAGGTCGAGTCCGGAGTCCCACATCGGATACCAGATCTTGTTGGCGAGTTCGTTGAGCTGCTGATCGTTGATCGCGTGCGGCTCGTAGATGATGACGAGGTCGATGTCCGATGACGGGCCGATCTGTCCGCGAGCGAGCGAGCCGACGGCGGCGAGCCCGATGCCGGACGGCGACACGTCGAACGAGACGCCGGCGGTCGCTTCGGACCACAACTGCCGCAGCGCGCCGATCGCGAGTTCGGTGCGCGCCTTGCGTTTGGCCGCGCCGTTACGGTAGATGCCGTCGCTGTCGGGCTGGCTGAGGTCCATGAACCGCGTTTTGAGTTGATCGACCGCCGAAGTCATTGATGACCGCTCCTCACTTACGAAAAATCCCCGCACGGCGTAACGCTGCGTGCGGGGATCTGTCTTACTGATGCCCGAACCGGCCGACCGACAAGCCAGACGTCAGACCGATCGACGATCCGGGAGTCTGTCAGATCGCGGCGGAACCGGTCTCGCCGGTGCGCACGCGGGTTACGGAATCCAGCGGCGCGACCCAGACCTTGCCGTCGCCGATGGTGCCGGAGCCGGCAGACTTGACGATCACGTCGACCAGGGTTTCGGCGTCGGCGTCGTCGGACAGCACCTCGATGCGGATCTTCGGGATCAGGTCCACGGTGTATTCGGCGCCGCGGTAGACCTCGGTGTGGCCGCGCTGGCGGCCGTAGCCGTTGGCTTCGGAGACGGTCAGGCCGTGCACGCCGGCCGCGGCGAGCGCTTCCTTGACATCGTCGAGCTTATGGGGCTGGATGATTGCGGTGATGAGCTTCATCTCACCTCACCTCCTTGAGAACAGAGCTGGCAGTTCCAGCAAAATCGTACGCGCGTTCGCCCTGATCGGCGAGGTCGATTCCACCGACCTCCTGGGCTTCGGTGACGCGCCAGCCGACGGTCTTCTCGAGCGCGAAGGCGATGATCGCGGTGATCACACCGGAGTACAGGATCGCGACGAGCGCGATGATGATCTGCACGACGAGCTGACGCCAGTCGCCGCCGGCCAGCAGGCCGGTGCCTTCGCCGAAGAAGCCGATGAGGACGGTGCCGGTCAGACCGCCGACGCCGTGCACGCCGACCACGTCAAGCGAGTCGTCGTAGCCGAGCTTGAACTTGAGGCCGCAGGCGAGGCAGGTCAGGATGCCGACGATCGCGCCGAGCACGATGGCCCACAGCGGGGAGACGACATCGGCGGCCGGGGTGATGCCGACGAGGCCGGCGACCATACCGGAGGCCGCGCCCATCGCGGTGTAGTGGCCGGTTCGAATCTTCTCGGTGAAGCCCCAGGAGAGCATGGCGGCCGCGGCGGCAGCGGTAGTGGAGACCCACGCGTAGCCGGCGGTGCCGTTCGCGCCGAACGCAGAACCGGCGTTGAAGCCGAACCAGCCGAACCACAGCAGGAACGCGCCGAGCATGACGAACGGGACGTTGTGCGGGCGGAACGGCTGCGTGCCGAAGCCCTTGCGCTTGCCGATGATGAGGACGATGACCAGCGCGGCGACTGCGGCGTTGATGTGGACGACGGTGCCGCCTGCGAAGTCGTGCGCGGCCGCGCCGATGGCCTGCGAGATCGCGCCGTCACCGGAGAGCAGACCGTGGTTCCAGACCATGTGCGCCATCGGTGCGTAGTCGAACGTGATCCACAGGGCGACGAAGATCATCCACGTGCTGTACTTGACGCGCTCGGCGATGGCGCCGCAGATCAGACCCACGGTGATCATCGCGAACGTCGTCTGGAAGGCGACGTCGATGCTGCCCGGATAGTTGCCGTCGGTGTTGGCGGCGGTGAAGACGCCGTCCTGCGCGACCATCGAGTCCTTGAGCAGGAAACCGGTGGCCGGGTCGCCGAAGACGCCGCCGATCGAGGTGCCGGCGTACGCGATCGACCAGCCCCACAGGGTCCAGATGATCGCGGTGACCGACAGCGCGGCCGCCTCCAGCATCAGCATGTTCAGCACGGCCTTGGCACGAACCATACCGCCATAGAAGAACGCCACACCCGGCGTCATGAGGAATACCAGGGACGCGGATGTCAACATCCATGCAGCATTTCCGGTGTCCATGTCAACCTCCCTCTCTTTCGTCTTGTCCGCCAGCTCGTTGCACGAACCGAGCGGTCGGGTAACTCTTTTGCGCTCCTTTGTGGGGAGCTCACATGACGGTATGGAACGCCTGACGTGTTGTGAAAACGTTACGGAACGTTACGCGAATGTAAAACGAGGGAGTACGGACGGCGACGTGCATACGTATGCAGAACGGCGGTTTTTCGCGGGTTTGTCTCGGCGGATGATCGGCGATTCGTCCATGTTACGAAAAACGTCCGCACCCGATTTTCAGGTGCGGACGTTCCATGATGTGAGCTGATGACGCGGTTCGCGCAGGGATGTCGACGGTCTAGGCGTGGCTCCCCTCTCCGAGGGGAGCTGTCAGCGCAGCTGACTGAGGGGAGCTGTCAGCGCAGCTGACTGAGGGGAGCTGCCCGGCCAGCCCAAACCAGTACTACGCCAGAATCCCGTCGACGAATCCCTCCGGATCGAACGGCGCGAGGTCGTCGGGGCCTTCGCCCAATCCCACGAGCTTGACCGGCACGCCGAGTTCCTTCTGCACGGAGATCACGATGCCGCCCTTGGCCGAGCCGTCGAGCTTGCTGAGCACTACACCGGTGATGCCGATCGCCTCGGCGAACACCTTGGCCTGCGTCATGCCGTTCTGGCCGGTGGTCGCGTCGAGCACGAGCAGCACCTCGTCGACCGGCAGGTTCTTTTCGGTGACGCGCCGGATCTTGCCGAGCTCGTCCATGAGGTTGGCCTTGTTCTGCAGTCGCCCGGCCGTGTCGATGATGAGTACGTCGGCGTTGGCTTCCTTGGCCTTGGCGCTCGCCTCGAACGCGACGGACGCCGGGTCGGCGCCGTCCTTGTCGGAGCGCACGACGGGCACGTTCACCTTCGCGCCCCACGTTTCGAGCTGGTCGGCGGCCGCCGCGCGGAACGTGTCGGCCGCGCCCATGACGACCTGCTTGTCTTCGGAGACGAACAGTCGCGCGAGTTTGCCGGCGGTCGTGGTCTTGCCGGTGCCGTTGACACCGACCATGATGATGACGGACGGCTTGTTCGCGCCGGGTTTGTTCGCGTTGAGGCGACGGTCAGTATCGCGGCCGACAAGATCGAGGAGCTTCTCGCGCAGGCCGGCGCGGACTTCCGCGGCGTCGGCCTTGCCGGTGATGCGGGCGTCCTTGCGCAGTTCGTCGACGAGCTGTTCGCTGGCCTCCGCGCCGACGTCGGCGAGCAGCAGCGTGTCTTCGACGTCCTCCCAGTCGGATTCGGACAGGTTGTCCTTGGTGAGGATCGAGAACAGCGCCTTGCCGAACGGATTCGCGCTGTTGGCAAGCTTGGCCTTGAGCCGCTGGATGCGTGAGCCGGCTGCTTCCGGCTTTTCCACGGCCTTCGGCGCAACCTCGGCGGCGGGGGCAGCTGGGGCCNGGGCCTCGGAGGGGGCCGCACCCGAAGCGCCTTCAGACGCCTCTTCCTCACCTTTGCCGGCGGAAGCCGCCTGCCCGGCCTGTGAGCCGCGCTCAGTCGCCTGAGTACTCTCCGCCGCGGCGGCCTGCTTCTTGCGTTCCTCGGCCTCCTCGGCCGCGATCCGCGCGTCCGCCCGGGCCTTGGCCTCATCCTCGGCCTGCTTGAGCGCGGTCTTGCGCGAGCGGTCGTTCCACACGCCCCACGCGATCAACAACACGGCGATGGCCACTACGGCCACAATGCCGATTATCACATTCGTATCCATACTCCCAGCCTAAAAACCGCAACGGACAGCCAAAAATCTACCCTTCCGACACGCGCCGTCCATGATCGGCACACTAATGCAGCCATTAGTTACCCTATACACAAAAATAGAACGATTTTATGTATCAATTTCTAGTATAATAAAAATGAGGAGGCTACCAGTCGATGATATTTATCAACCGTGAAAAACTAACCGCAACACTTCGTGCGCATCGAGACAGCCCGGACATCAAGGTGCTCACCGGCGTCCGCCGATGCGGCAAAAGCACCCTGCTGGCCCATTACGCCCAATCACTCGCCCATGACGGCGTGCCGACATCCAACATCTTCTCCCGCAGATTCGACGCCTTCGACATCCCGATCGGCTACGACGCACAAGCACTGCACGCCGATCTCGCCGCGGCGATGAGCGCCGCGGCACCCGGCCCGTTCTACGTGTTCCTTGATGAGATTCAGGACGTACCCGGCTGGGAACACGTCGCACGCCGCCTGCATACCCGGGACGACACCGATGTCTACATCACCGGATCGAACGCACGGCTGCTGTCGGGAGAACTGGCCACCTATCTGACCGGACGGTACGTGACCATCCCGGTGTACCCACTCTCCTTTGCGGAATACCGGAACTATCGAACATCGGACGGCGCGAGCGAGCCGGTAGACCTGCTGTTTTCGCAATATATGCAGTTCGGCGGCATGCCGGGACTCTTCGTCACCGGGCTGCCCGATGAACGCAAGGCGACAGAAATACTGACCGCCGTCTACGAATCCGTGGTTATGAAAGACGTGGCGAAACGATACGGCATCCGCGACATCGCCACCTTGGAAAAACTGTCACGGTATCTGTTCTCCACATCAGCGAATCTGTTCTCGGTCAACAACGTCGTCAAAGCACTCAAAGGAGCCGGCGCGAACGCGACATTCACGACCATCGACAACCAGATCGACGCACTGGAAAAGGCGTTCATCATCTACTCCGCCGAACAGGCACGCGTGCGGGGCAAGGAACTGCTGCGACCGCAACGCAAGTACTATCCGGTGGATAACGGGCTGCGCAATCTGGCCACCGGCTTCACCGGCGCCGACCGCGGGGCTCAGCTCGAAGGCATCGTCTTCATGGAACTCAAACGCCGCGGATACGAGGTCTCCATCGGTACCATGCCAGGCGGCGAAATCGATTTCATCGCCCGGAACAACACGGAACTGCAATACATCCAGGTCACACTGAACATGACGGAGGAGCAGACCCGGTCGCGCGAACTCGCGCCGCTACAGCGGCTCAACGATGCGTTCCCTCGCCTCGTGCTCACGCTCGACTGGTACAGCGAAGGCGTCACCAAGGAGGGCATTCGCATACGCAACGTTATCGACTGGCTGTGCGAATGACGGCGTAATCAACCGGCGACGTGCCGCCCGCTGACCGCATATGGAAACCGCCCGGCTACACTGGGGCACATGGCCAATACTTCACGCATGACATCACTCCAGCGCCGCGAGCAGCTCATCCAGGTCGGGCGCGCGCTGTTCGCCGCCAAGGGATTCGAGGCGGTGAGCGTGGAGGAGATCGCCGCGAACGCCAAGGTGAGCAAGCCGATCGTCTACGAGCATTTCGGCGGCAAGGAGGGCCTGTACGCGGTGATCGTCGACCGTGAGATGCAGACGCTGACGAGTACGATCACGGCCACGCTGAACGATCCGGACACGCATCCGCGGCAGATCGTCGAACGCGCGGCGCTCGCGCTGCTCACATACATCGAGCAGAACGCGGATGGCTTTCAGGTGCTCGTGCGTGACTCGCCGAGCACCGATCCGGCCGGATCGTTCAGTTCGCTGCTCGGCGACATCTCGCTGCAGGTCGAGGACCTGCTCACCGCGTCGTTCAAACGGCAGAAACTGTCGACCAAGGGCGTGCCGTACTACGCGCAGATGCTCGTCGGCATGATCGTTTTCACGGGCCAGTACTGGGCCGATCGACCGAAGGTGAGCAAGGAGCAGCTCGCCGCGTACATCGTCGACCTTGCATGGCACGGCCTGTCGCGGCTCGATTCCAAGCCGGCACTGCGATTCGAGGGCAGGCATCCCGTCTCCTCCGCTAACGGGTATGCAGCCGATCCGCAAGCGAAATCGGCTGCATGTCCGCCGGAGGAAGCCACCGACCCCGCACGACCCACCGACTGACGCAACCGCGCAGACGTACGCCCCGGCGTCACCCCAACTAAATAGACGTCACCCGCGCAGACACGCGCCCAAGCAGACGCACATCCGCCGCAACACGCATCATCCCTCATCGCCCCCAGCGTCACCCCACCCTCGTGGCAGAAATGTCTCGCTGAGACGTCCGTCAGCGAGCGTTTTCTGCCACGAGTCCATCTGAGTGGCGGTTTTCACTCACTGATGCATCTCTCCACGAGACATTTCTGCCACGCAAATGCCTGCGTGGCAGAAAACGCTCGCCAGCGCATCGCCCAGCGAGCGAAAACCGCCGCGGCAGCCACCCCAACCACACCGCCACTAGCCGCCACGCACCATCCCAGCCAGCCACCCCACCCGACCGTTCGTGCCGCGGAATGTGCAGATCACGCCGAACCCTAGCGTCAGATAAGACACCGGTGCTAGGTTTGGTGAGAAGCAACAGCAGGACGCCCGACACGGCACGGCGCGATCGCGCAAACCCGACCGCCCGCCGCGCCGCAGGACTCGACCGGACAGCAACGAGGAGACCATGACTCAGACCACGACGTCGCCGCAGGGCACGACGGCAACCAGCACGACGACGGCCCGGCCGACCAACCGGACAACCCCCACGCTCACGTTCATCGTGCCCGCGTACAACATGGAGGAGTATCTCGAACGCTGCGTCACGTCGCTGCTGCAGGCGCACGACACGAGCGACATCGAGGTGCTCATCGTCGACGATGGTTCGCACGACTCGACCCCGCAGCTCGCCGACACGTACGCCAAGCGCTGGCCTGCGAACGTTCGTGCAATCCACCAACCAAACAAGGGTCATGGCGGTGCAGTCAACACCGGTATTGCAAACGCTCGCGGCGCATACGTCAAGGTCGTGGACGCGGACGACTGGATCGATTCGCAGTCGATCGACACGATGATGGACACACTGCGCGAACAGACGCGTTCGGCCAGCCCGGTCGACATGGTCGTATCGAACTACGTGTATGACAAGGTTGGCAAACGTCGTCTGCACACGGTCAACTTCCGCCATGCCATGAAGCCGAACACCGTGCTCACGTGGGATGATCTCGGTCACTTCGGACTCGCGGAGTACATCCTCATGCACGCGCTCACGTTCCGCACCGCGGTCGTGCGCGAGTCCGGCATGGTGCTGCCGGAGCACACGTTCTACGTCGATTTCATCTACGCGTACCAACCGTTCACCAAGGTGCGCACGATGATCTACCTCGACATGCCGTACTACCACTACTTCATCGGCCGCGAAGGCCAGTCGGTGCAGACCGACGTGATGATTCGCCGTGTGGACCAGCTGATCCTCGTGAACGAGCATATGACCGAGGCGACGCCGGAGCCGGGCACGGTGCCGGACGGGCTGTACCAGTACATGATCCACTTCCTGACGATCGAGAGCTGCGTTGCGTCGGTGTTCCTGATTCTGTCGCGTGAGCCGGAGAACTACGAGAAGAAACGGCGGATGTGGGCGGCGATCGAGGCGTATTCGCCGGCGATCTATCGTGACGTGCGACGCAAGGTGATGGCTCGCGCGATCAATCTGCCCGGTCCTGTCGGCCGGTGGATCATCCGTCACGGCTACGTGATCGCCGAACGCGTCGTCGGTTTCAACTGATTCGTCTCTGCGGGTTGCAGGTTCGCGGGTTGCAGACTCACCGGATTGCGGCTCGCGGATTACGGTTCGCGAACGACTCGCATGCCTTCCCCTTTAACGGGCATACAGCCGATTCCCACCCCATAATCGGCTGTATGTCCGTTAGAAAAGGTAGGGGCATAGCAGTTAGAGAAGGCACGGGCATAGCACCTTTCCCGGATTGATCCACCCCCTCAACACACGTCCGTCCATCTTCCCTCAATACATGCCCGCCCATCTCCCCTCAACGGACATACAGCCGATTGCACCGTTGGAATCGGCTGTATGTCCGTTGGCGTGTGTGCGTTTGGGCGTTCGGGGCATCCGGGCGTATCGTCTAGTCTGTCAGGATCACCAATGACGCGACCGCAAGGAGACGATATGCAATTCACCTGCGCAGGAACCACGCTGCTGTTCGATGAGGAAACGCTGCGGCTCACGTTCCACCGCAACGGCACGGAATGGACATGGCGTGACGGATTCGTCCCGACGATCACCGGACGATTCGCCGATGCCGACACCGACGCGACAGCAACCGTGACGACCGACACGACGGACCTCACCGCAACGGACGCTACCGCAACCGCAGAATCGCACACGTTCGCATTCACCGATGCGCACGACGTCGCGCACGAGTCGCGCGAAACCGGCACCGGCGTCGGCGTGTTCAGCCGGTACGTCGGTTTCGGCGAGGCAACAACGTTCGCATTCGCGACGTATGTGTGGATCGAGCGCGCGTCCGGCGACGTGATCTTCGAGTGGATGCCGTTGGATGAATCCGGGTTCACCGTCACGCGGCTTACGTGGCCGGGCGAGATGGCATTCGGCGAGCTGGACGACCGCAACGTCACGCTGATCACGCATCAGCAGGGCGTGATGATTCCGAACACGTGGCCGACTGCAGTGAGCTCGGCGCACGGTGACATCGTATTCAGAGGCCAGTTCGAGACGGCGGGCGGATACATGCCGTGGTACGCACAGATCCGCGGCGGCCAGACCGGTGCCGCGACGGCCGATCCCGCGACGACTGGCAATGACTCCCCCGCGTACATCGCGATCTGCGAGACCCCGTGGAACGCCGGCTACACGGTCGAGCATCCGGCCGACGGCGTCGCCGACGCTACGACCGGCACGCCGTCCGGTACCACCGTCGGCATGTGGTTCGAGCCGAGCCTCGGTCGCACGGACTACCGTCGCGTCGTACGGTACCGCTTCCTCGATCACGCCGATCACACGTCGGTCGCCAAGGCATACCGCGCGTACGTCGACGAACGCGGCCGCCTGCGTACGTTGGCGGAAAAGGCCGCGCGCAACCCGTCCGTCCGCCGCCTGATCGGCTGCTCGTGGATGCACGTCGGCATCAAGACCGTCGTCCAACCGGACTCGCGCTTCTACGATCACGAGCATCCCGAGAACAATCTGCACGTGACATCGTTCGCAGCACGCGCCAAGCAGATCGCCACGCTGCACGAACTCGGCGCCGGCCGCATCTACATGCATCTTGACGGCTGGGCCGAACCAGGCTACGACAACCAGCACCCCGACTATCTGCCCGCGTGCGAGGAGGCCGGTGGATGGGCCGGCATGAAGGCGCTCGTCGACTCGTGCCACGAGCATGGCGACCTGTTCGGCACGCACGACCAGTATCGCGACTACTACTTTGCCGCGCGCACGTTCGACCCGCGCAACGCCATACGGCTCGCCGACGGCACGATGCCCGAGCAGGCGATCTGGGCCGGCGGCCATCAGACCTTCCTGTGCGCCGAGCTCGCGCCTGACTACGTTCGCAGGAATTTTGCGGAGATCGCCGCGAACGGCGTGAAGCTCGACTGCGCGTATCTCGACGTGTTCACGTGCAACGAAGGCGACGAATGCGCGCACCCGGAGCATCGCATGACGCGCCGGGAATGCTACGGCAGGCGCGGCGAATGCTTCGAATACCTGCTGTCGCACGGCATTCTGTCGAGTTCGGAGGAGGTGTCGGACTGGGCGGTGCCGAGTCTCGTATTCTGCCATTACGCACCGTACGACTTCCAGATGCGCGATCCGTCCGTGCCGCGGCAGGGCGTGCCGGTGCCGCTGTACAACCTCGTGTATCACGACTGCGTGATCGAACCGTGGATGATGGAGCGCGTGGCCGGCGGCGACGACTACATGCTGTACGCGCTCATCAACGGCGGCGCACCGTATCTGATCCGCGACGCTGCATACGTTGGCGTGGACGGCGACATGAGCCCGGAGCAGCGGGCGCAGGCCGAGAACGACATCGAACGGTGCAACGCGGTCGCCGCACTGCACGAGCGGGTCGGCATGAGCGAGCTGGTGCGGCACGAGTTCGTCGGCGGCGACTGGCTGGTGCAGCGGTCCGTGTTCGCGGACGGCACCGCCGTGACCTGCGACTTCCACGATCAGACGTATCGGGTCGAGCAGGCGGCCTAGGCAGTTAGTGCGGTCAACGGTGCGGCCGGCTGGACGGATCATCGGCTACGGCCGCATCCGGTCAGCGCCAGGCGCCGACCGCGTTGACCTCATCCTTGTGGCGGGCAGCGCACTCCACTGCACATAGCAGAACGTGCGTGGCGGTTTTCGCTCGCTGAGCACCCGCTCAGCGAGCGAAAACCGCCACGCACGCGTCAGGCCGGACCATCCGCCACCCATCAGGCGACCGTCGGACGGCCCGCCGACCATACCGGCCAACCTAACCGTCCGCCCGCACTGCGGACCTCACACCCAGCGATCGGACATCGCGAAGCTGTTATGCATATGATTGCTGCCGTCGTACAGCACACGCCCCAGCAGCTTCGTCGCATGTTCCTGCAGGAAGTCGGCCATGCGATCGTTTGCTTCGCCGAGCACCGCCGTCACCGGCCGCCCATCGAGCGATCCGTCGCCGTCCAACCGCCCGTCGCCGTTGCCGTCCGCACCATCATCGAACCGACCGCTTTCGATCGCCGCGTCGGTCTCCTCGACCAACCGGTGTCCGAACGTGCGAACCTTCTCACGGTAGCCACCGATGGCATTGGCCGTCTCGAACCAGTGCGCGTCCGCGATCACCGCGATCAACCGGTTCGTCCAGTACAAGTTGCCGGTCGACACCTCCGGCGTCGTGTCACGCAGGTATGCGGGCGTGTCAGTAACGTTCGCATAGAACGGCGCGCCCGTGGTGAACGGGCCGGAACCGTAGGAAATCCACATCACCGCACGGTTGCACGCCGGTGCATACGGTCGCAACTGGATCGCGACCATGTGACCGGTGCGGTTCACGCCGATCGGCCGGTAGCGGTGACGCGACTCCGGCGTGCCCTTCGTGCCGTACGGATCGTACGGCGTGCCCTCGAAGTGCGACGCGAGCAGGAAATCGACGTCCTCGATCGTCACCTTGTTCTCCGGCACGCGGCACCACGGGATGTCGTCGGACTCCGGCGTGTAGCGCGCGGCCGGCGAATCCCAATCCTCGCTCGGGTTGAGGTGGCGCTGCATGTACCAGGCGCGCGGCGTGTTGTAGATGTGGTCGCGCGCGGTGCTGTCGCCGAACACGGTGCGCGGGTTGAACCGGTCGGACTGCGAAACGGAACCGTCCGCCGCGAACCCGACGTGCGATGAGCCGGCGCCTGCCATCGTTCGCATCGTGCGGTCGAGATGATGTCCCGCGATGAACTCACGCAGGTCGGCGCTGCAAAGGTATTCATGCTGTTCGCCGAACGCGTCGGTCAGATCGAAGTCGTCGATGCCGAGCTGGTTCGGAATCGTCGCGTAGCAGTCGTCCGGCACGCGCCGCGCGATCCAGTGGTGGCCGCCGATCGTCTCGACGTACCAGATCTCGTCCACATCCGAAATGATGATGCCGTTCGACTCGTACGTACCGTACGTCTCCAGCAGATCGCCAAGACGGCGGACGCCCTCGCGCGCGGTCTTCACGTACGGGATCACCAGCGTGATGATGTCCTCCTCGCCGATACCGCCAGGCTGTTCGGGCTGGTATTCCGCCGTTCCCGGCTCGCCGACGGCGGGCACGAGTTCGACGAACGGGTCGGCCGCGGCGACGCGCTCGTTGACGGAGATCGTTTCGGTCGCGCTCATCGCGACGTTGTGCTCGTTCGTACCGGCTTCGGCGAGGACGCCGCGGTTGGGCAGCACGTTCGGGACGATGCTGTAGCGGCACGGATCGTCGGGCAGGTCGATCTCGACATGGCTGAGCACGCTGCGATAGTGGCGCGGCTGGTCTTGTGGCTGTACAACGATGAAACGCTTGGGATCGTAGCGGCCGGAGCCGGAATCGTCGTCACGGGCGATGATGGTCGAGCCGTCGTAGCTGGCTGATTTGCCGATGAGAATAGTGGTGCATGACATGTGCCCTATTGTGCGCGCGGGTATGGCCGTGGGGACACGCCGGCCGGACGGAAGCAGGCCTCCGGCGGATGGCGCGACACGCCGGCCGCCTGATCACGACACGCTTGATACGTTTGCGGCTTTGGCACGATTCCGCAACTTCGGATTTCGCATAGAGCGTGTCGTGATCAGGCGACCGGCGTGTCGTGAGACAGTAGTGGGGACTGAACTGACGAAAGGAGCCTGACATGGCCATTGATGTGTACGGTGCCGATTGGTGCGGCGACTGCAAGCGCGCGAAGGCGGCGCTGCAGCGGTTCGGCGCGGAGTATGTGTGGCACGATATCGAGTCGGAGGACGGCGCGGCCGATCGCGCGGTGGAGATCAGCGGGCAGAAGCATATTCCGGTGGTGCTGTACTCGGACGGCGCGTTCCAGGTGGAGCCGTCCGCGACCGACATCCAGAAGAAGCTGCAGGAGCTGGGACTGATCGACTGAGGTCGCGAATCTGACAAACGATTCCCATGGAATTCTCAGACAACATACACGACTTCCCCAACCAGCGGGGGTTAACTATGTATCAGGTCGTAAGACCGATATAACTGAACCCTTTCTTCTCTCTCTTCTTTTTCTTCTCCAAGCCCGGCCGCGCGCCGGGCTTTCTTCGTCTCTGGGCAGTGTCGTTCAACGTCGGTCCCGGCCCCTCCTGCCCGCGGACCGCTCAACACACCCCACGAATAGGCAACCACAGCGCACCCCTCTCTCTCAACGGACATACAGCCGATTGCAGCCGCCAATCGACTGTATGTCCGTTACGGAAAAAGGCACTTGTGGGCGCGCGTCACGCCGCTTTCCCTATATCAAGCCGCCCGACCTTTTAACGGACATACAGCCGATTCCGACGGTTTAGCGACTGTATGTCCGTTAGGGATGAAGGCCTCCAACGGAGCACCATCGACACGCATCCCCGCGACTCCCGCCAGCCGCATCTCCAAAACCTGGTCTGACCGCACTGCTTAGCCCGTCCATCTCAACGGACATACAGCCGATTCAGCATCCCCGATCGGCCGCATGTCCGTTGAGGGTAAGGCCTGACAGTGTCCGGCACCGTCGCTTTCTCGTCATTGACTTTCGATTTATTGATGTTATACTTAATTTTATTAAAATATTTCTTCAGTAAGTCTTTACAAAACGTAACCCTACGTTATCCGGCAACGATATCCGACTCCGCGGAAGGAGCAGCCAATGACCGGACCGACCATCCCGCCCTGGATGACGAACCTGAACGACGAGGACCTGACATTCATCAAACGATTCCTGCTGGCATCCGGCTCGATGAAGGAGGTCGCCGCGGAATACGGCGTCTCCTACCCCACCGTCAGGCTACGGCTCGACCGGCTCATCCAAAAGATACAGCTCGGCGAACAACTCGAGAACGAGCCGTACATCGCGCTGATCAAACGACTCGCCGTCGACGACAGACTCGACTTCGGCACCGCGAAGATCCTCATCACCGAATACCGCAAACAACTCGATCACCGCGATCAGCAATGATCATCGGCATGATCGCATTCACACATTCGACACCCGCCACGCCTGACATCCACCACATCTCCATACTCCCCCACTCGCGCCGTCAAGGAGCCTCCCATGGCCATACTCTCCATACACAATCTGATCATCTTCGCCGTTTTCATCGTCATATGCGCCGGCGTCGTCTGGCTACAGATCAAGCTCTCGCGAACCGACGGCCGATGGCTGGGCCTGATACTGCCGACAATCACGCTGCTGATCGCGCTGCTCGCCGCGATCGGCACGCTGACTTGGAACGCAACTCCTTCGGCCGGAGTCTGGAACACCGCGCTGCATGCGATCACCATATTCCTCGTTTGCAATATCCCGACCATCGTGCTGAGTGGCATCTATCTGCACGAACGTGATCAAATCCGTCATCGTGCGGAACTCACGCACATGAGCGTGCAGGATTTGTGAACCGTGCGGTCCATGAAACAGAAAAACCCTTGGAATCGTTGAGATTCCAAGGGTTGAACTGTGCCCCCTGTGGGATTCGAACCCACAACCCACAACTTAAAAGGATGCTGCTCTAACCGTTGAGCTAAAGGGGCAACGTTTCTAAGATACACATCTGCGTCGGACAACACAAGTCGGCGTTGCGAGCGGAGGCACCGCGACGTGTCCCCACTCTCTTAACGGACATGCGGCCGATTACGATGCGCAATCGGCCGCATGTCCGTTAAGAGAGACGGGGTTGACGCACGTCGCGTGAGTCAGCGAGAAGAGTCGGCACCCGTACCATCGGCACCCGTACCGTCGACGACCGGAATCCAGTCGGCGTAGCCTTCCTCGACCATGCGCGAACGCGGAATGAAGCGCAGCGCCGCGGAATTCATGCAGTAGCGCAGACCGCCGCGCTCGGCCGGACCATCGGCGAACACATGGCCGAGGTGAATCTGCGTGTCGGCGGTGCGCACCTCGATGCGGTCGCGGCCGGGAATACGGTGATCTTCATGCTCGGTCAGCGAACCTGCGTCAATCGGCTTGCTGAACGCGGGCCAGCCGCAGCCGGAGTCGAATTTGTCGCGGGACGAGAACAACGGCTGACCACTGACGATGTCGACGTAGATGCCCGACTCGAATTCGTGATCATATTCGTTCACGAATGGTCGTTCGGTGGCAGCGAGTTGCGTGACCGCGAACTGTTCGAGGGTCAGATCCCAGATTTTCTCGATGTACTTTTGCCGGTTCTTCACATTGGCGATCGCGGCGAGCGGCACGTGGCAGTATCCGCTGGGATTATTGAGGAGATAGTCCTGATGCCGGTCCTCGGCCGGATAGAAGTTGCGGAGCGGTTCGACGATGACGGCGGGGCGCTGCGGCTGACGGTCGACAAGCTGCTCGAGCGCGGCGATGTACACGGCGCGTTGCGATTCATCCGTATACCACATGCCGGTGCGGTACTGACGACCACGATCCTCGCCCTGCCGATCAACGGAGAACGGGTCGATGACCTCGAGGAACAGCAATGACAACGTGCGCAACGTGACACGATCCGGATCGAAGACGACCTTCACGGTCTCCGCCGCATCCGTCTCGCCTGAGCACACCTGCTCATATGTGGGCGATTCTGTTCGGGACTGCGCATATCCGACCGTGGTGTCGGTCACGCCGTCCACGTTTTGGAAGTATCGTTCCAGTCCCCAGAAACATCCTCCAGCAAAGTATGCCGTCTGCGTAGCGCTTTCACTCATGCGGCTTACGTTACCCCACACTCCGTATCGCCGCGTGGCAGAAAACGCTCGCCCCACCGAGTCTCAGTGAGCGATTTCTGCCACGCAGGTAAATGAGCGGCAGGAATCACTCGCCGGGAAGGTAGTGAACGAGGAATCTCTGCCACGCACCCATCGACATGGCGGAAAACGCTCGCCGGGCACGCACTCAGCGAGAGGTTTCCGCCACGCGATGGAATGTCGTGGCGGAAAACGCTCGCTGACCATGCGTCTAGTGAGCGAAAACCGCCACGAGACGACGATGTGATTTATCTGACATTTTGCGACGCAGCAGGGCGGAAACGCGCCGAACGGCCGCGACACGCTTACTGCCGACACAATTCCAACCACTACATCTAGTATCGACACGCTCGACACGCCACAAGAACTAGTGGTCATGAAGGAAACACCGAGTTGTACTATTGAGCAACTGTCACCGACCGCGTAACGACCATCGGAGTACACGGGACTCATTCGATACGAAATGGAGGCAACCATGACCGTCACCGTCTTCACCAAGCCGCGCTGCCCGCAGTGCGATGCCACCAAGCGTCAGCTCACCAAGCTCGGCGTGCCGTTCGAAACCGTCGATCTATCCGAGAACCCGTCCACGCTTGAGCAGCTGCAGCAGGCAGGATTCAAGCAGGCGCCGGTCGTCATCACGCCCGACAATTCCTGGACCGGATACCGCCCGGATCTCATCCGCAGTCTGGCGAAGTCCTTTGCCGCCCAGTCCGTGACCGAGCACGACGTCATTTCGATGCCGACTGCCGATCAGCGCGTGCTGGCCGCATAGCCTCGTCACACGGCCCGGCATCGCGACCGCCATCGGCCGGCGCCCGGACACGGCGATCACCGCCGAACCGGCATCATTGCCCCCCCCAAAAAAAAACACGGCGTCACGCGCCGTGATCACACAGACGTCACACCCGCCTCGATGATCACGATCCACGCATCCATACGACACGATCATCACCGTTTCAACAACTCATCACATGAGCAACACAGCACCATCACGCAGCGATCAACTTCGATCGGAAACACGACACGCCGGCGCAGTCGTCTACTTCTCCTCCACATCCGAGAACACCACCCGATTCGTGGAGAGCTGCCGATTCGACGAACTGAACATCGCGACCTACCGCATCCCGTTGCGCGCCGGCGACGAACCGCTCGCCATACGCGAGCCGTACGTGCTGATCGTGCCGACGTACGGCGGCGGGGTCGTCGCCAAGGCCGTGCCGCCGCAGGTCAAACGATTCCTTAACGATCCGGACAACCGCGCATGGATCCGCGGCGTGATCGCCTCCGGCAACACCAACTTCGGCGAGGCGTACGGCGCGGCCGGGCGCATCGTCTCCGCGAAATGCAAGGTGCCGCTGCTGTTCACGTTCGAGCTCATGGGCACCCCCGAGGACGTACGCAAGACGCGCGACGGGCTGGCACGGTTCTTCGCCCAGCGTCAGTCGCATGAGCCGCATCAACATTGAGTTACGGTCTCTTGCACCGCCTACAACGGCCGTAACTCAACAGGATCGCCGCAAACATGTTGAGTTACGGCCTTCCGAGCCCTGCGCAACGACCGTAATTCAACAAGATCGGGATGCCGACGTTGAGGTACGGTCGCTCTCAGGCTCCATAACGGCCTTATCTCAACAACGCCGTCCCCGCAACGCCTTCATCCGTCCATCACCGAAACCCCTGAAAAGACCCACAGAAAGACCGACCATGCCCACCACCTACGATCCGTCCACCGACTACCACGCGCTCAACGCGATGCTCAACCTGTACGACGAGCACCACCGCATCCAGTTCGGCAAGGACAAGGAGGCCGAACGCGCGTACGTCGCCAGCGAGATCGAGCCGAACACACGCCGCTTCGACTCCACCGCCGAGCGCCTCGCCTACCTGATCGACAACCAGTATTACGAGGCCCGCGTCTTCGAGCAGTACTCCCCCGAGTTCCTCGACTCGTTCTACGCGCGCGCGGCCGCCAGCAACTACGAATTCGAGACGTTCCTCGGCACGTTCAAGTTCTTCCGCTCCTACGCGCTCAAGTCGTTCGATGGCAAGCAGTATCTCGAGGACTTCCCGCAGCGTTGCGCCGCGGTCGCGCTTGCGCTGGCCGCCGGCGACGAAGACGCCGCCGTCAGGTACCTCGACGAGATGATCGCCGGCCGCTTCCAGCCGGCCACTCCCACGTTCCTCAACCTCGGCAAGGCGCAGCGCGGCGAGCCGGTCAGCTGCTTCCTCGTACGCATCGAAGACAACATGGAGTCGATCTCGCGCGGCATCAACGCGGCCCTGCAGCTGTCCAAGCGCGGCGGCGGCGTGGCCCTGCTGCTGAGCAACCTGCGCGAACTCGGCGCGCCGATCAAGCACATCGAGAACCAGTCGAGCGGTGTTGTGCCGGTCATGAAGCTGCTCGAGGACTCGTTCTCGTACGCGAACCAGCTCGGCGCGCGCCAGGGTGCGGGCGCGGTGTACCTGAGCGCGCATCACCCCGACATCATGCGCTTCCTCGACACCAAGCGCGAGAACGCGGACGAAAAGATCCGTATCAAGTCGCTCGCGCTCGGCGTGGTCGTGCCGGACATCACGTTCGAGCTGGCCAAGCAGAAGGCGCAGATGGCGCTGTTCAGCCCGTACGACGTCGAGCGCGTGTACGGCAAGCCGTTCGCCGACGTGCCGATCAGCGAGAACTACGAGAAGATGATCGCAGATGATCGCATCCGCAAAACCTACATCGACGCGCGCAAGTTCTTCACAACCCTCGCCGAGCTGCAGTTCGAATCCGGCTACCCGTACATCGTGTTCGAGGACACCGTCAACCGTGCCAACCCGATCGACGGCCGCGTGACCATGTCGAACCTGTGCTCCGAAATCCTGCAGGTGCAGGAGCCGAGCGCCTACAACGAGGACCTCACCTACGCGCACGTCGGCCGCGACATCTCCTGCAACCTCGGCTCGCTCAACATCGCCAAGGCGATGGACGGCGGTCTCGGCGGCACGGTCGAGACGGCGATCCGCGCGCTCACGTCGGTCGCCGAGCAGACCAGCATCAACGCGGTGCCGTCGATCCGCCGCGCCAACGAGGAAGGCCACGCGATCGGCCTCGGTCAGATGAACCTGCACGGCTTCCTCGCGCGCGAAGGCATCCAATACGGCTCCGACGAGGCGCTCGATTTCACCGACATGTACTTCATGACCGTCGCCTACCACGCGTACCGCGCATCGCACGACCTCGCGGTGAGCCGCGGCCGCGCGTTCGTCGGCTTCGAGCGTTCCGCATACGCGAAGCCGGCCGGTCAGGGCAACTATTTCGACAAGTACACGGACGGCCGACGTTCGCTCGAGCCGCGCACCGATCGCGTGCGCGATCTGTTCGCGAAGTACGGCGTCGCGATCCCGACCGTCGCCGATTGGGAGGCGCTGCGCGACGAGATCCTGCGCGACGGCATCTACAACCAGAACCTGCAGGCCGTGCCGCCGACCGGATCGATCTCGTACATCAATCACAGCACGTCGTCGATCCACCCAATCGTCTCCAAGATCGAGATTCGCAAGGAAGGCAAGATCGGCCGCATGTACTACCCCGCGCCGTACATGACGAACGAGAACCTCGAATACTTCCAGGACGCGTACGAGATCGGCTGGAAGGCGATCGTTGACACGTACGCGGAGGCGACGCAGCACGTCGACCAGGGACTCTCGCTCACGCTGTTCTTCCCCGACACGGCCACCACGCGCGACGTGAACAAAGCGCAGATCTACGCATGGCGCAAGGGCATCAAGACCCTGTACTACATCCGCATCCGCCAGCAGGCCCTCGAAGGCACCGAGGTTCAGGGCTGCGTGTCGTGCATGCTGTAAACGAAAGGAACCCGCATGTCGAAGACCCTCTATCGTGCGCTCCTGCGCCTCACCGTACCGGAAGAATTCGCCGACCACGACGAACGCCGCGACGACACCGCCATCAACGAGTAGCCATCAACGAGTAGCCATCAACGAGTAGAAAAGAGCACACCATGGCACCGATCTCCGTCCCACGCAAACCGCTGAAGCTCATCGACCGCGTCAGCGCGATCAACTGGAACAAACTCGAGGACGAGAAGGACCTCGAGGTCTGGGACCGCCTCACCGGCAACTTCTGGCTGCCCGAGAAGGTCCCCGTCTCCAACGACATCCCCAGCTGGCAGGCGATGAGCGAGGAGGAGCACACGCTCACCATGCGCGTGTTCACCGGACTCACGCTGCTCGACACCATCCAGGGCACGGTCGGCGCGGTTTCGCTGATCCCGGACGCGCTCACCCCGCACGAGGAGGCCGTGTACACGAACATCGCGTTCATGGAATCCGTGCACGCGAAGTCGTATTCGAGCATCTTCTCGACGCTGTGCTCGAGCGAGCAGATCGACGCCGCGTTCGCGTGGAGCGAGGAGAACGAGTACCTGCAGAAGAAGGCGCAGATCGTGCTCGACTACTACGAGGGCGACAGCCCGCTCAAGCGCAAGGTCGCCTCGACGCTGCTCGAGTCGTTCCTGTTCTACTCGGGCTTCTACCTGCCGATGTACTTCTCGAGCCACGCGAAGCTCACGAACACGGCCGACGTGATCCGCCTGATCATCCGCGACGAGGCCGTGCACGGCTACTACATCGGATACAAGTACCAGCGCGGCTTGGAACTGGTGGGCGACGCGAAGCGCGAGGAGCTGC
The DNA here is from genome assembly GCF_009299505.1 of Bifidobacterium ramosum. GTDB lineage: Bacteria > Actinomycetota > Actinomycetes > Actinomycetales > Bifidobacteriaceae > Bifidobacterium > Bifidobacterium ramosum. The sequence continues at coordinate 106,300 of NZ_WBSM01000003.1, forward strand.
GCGAGTACACGTACGACCTGCTCAACGAGCTGTACGACAACGAAGTGGAGTACACCGAGTCGCTGTACGACGGGGTCGGGCTCACGGAGGATGTGGAGAAGTTCCTGCGCTACAACGGCAACAAGGCGCTCATGAACCTCGGTTACCCGGCGCTGTTCCCGGCGGAGATCTGCGACGTGAACCCGGCGATCATCGCATCGCTGTCACCGAACGCGGACGAGAACCACGACTTCTTCTCGGGTTCCGGCTCGTCGTATGTGATGGGCAAGGCCGAGGAGACCGACGACGAGGACTGGGATTTCTGATCGTTCGGTGGGGCTCAGCGGGATTTGACGAGGCCGGCGGGATTCCGCGGGATTTGACGTGATTCACCGAGGCCCGGCGGGTCAGCGCAGCAGCTTTCTCGAAGCTAAGAGGCAGATTTCGCCGACTGATCAGGTCTTTCTCCAAACTGAGAGGCAGGGTGTGGGAGGTACTCCCGCGCCCTGCGTTCGTTGCTGGCGAAGTATCGACGATTGTGGAACCGGTGTAGGCGGACAACTGCCTCTCAGTGTGCGAAAAGACCACTGCAACGAGGAAAATCTGCCTCTCAGTTTGAAGAAAGACCCATTATTGGCCCCGAAGCCCGCAAGTGCGGAACGCGGGCGCTCGCCGTCACCGCACAATGAGCACGCTGTTGCGCTGATCGTAGACGCAGTTATCGTCGATCGGTATGCCGGCGAGGTCGTCGGTCGTGTACTGCTCGGCGCAGGCGAGCCGCGTTTGCGGATCGACGGCGTCCCGGCCGACGACACGCAGCCGGCCGCCGCTCACCTGCATGATCGTCCAACAGACGTCGGCTTCGCCGCCGGTCAGCTCCAACACCTTGAATACGCGGGTCAGGCCGGCAGGGAACAGTATGACCGTGATGCGGAAATCCGGATCCTCCAATTCCAGATCGCGGTTGTCGTGCGGCTTGCGGACGAGCTGCAGCGCGGTGTCATCACCGAGGGCCACGCCGACCATGTCGCGCGGCAGCCGCTTCGTCACCGATCGCACTGCCAACGTCACCACGGCGGTCACCACAATGATTCCGACGGCGGCCAGCGCATATTCCTGCGGCGGCAACGGCCAGCTGACCGACCAGCGCGTCACCCACACGCCAGCGACGCACATCGCGGCGATCACCATCACCACGAATGCCGGACCGAAGGTCTGCCACAGTCGCCGCCGGATGAGCCGGCGCACGGGTCGACGCTCACCCTGCCATTCCTCCCCTGCCGCGGCCGGTTCGCCACGCCGCACGACGCTGTTTCCCATAGTTTCACTATAAGGACGGCGTTACCGAGACATGCCCGCGCGCAGTATCCGATCCGCTGCACCGCACCAGCCGCGCCACACCAGCACGACACGCGTATGCCACGCCAGCGGCACACAGCAGTTCGACGATCAAGAGGCTGATTCCACCGATCGTCGAAGGCGGACACCTCAGGAGGTAGCGGGCAACTGCTCCCACGCAGGCAGTCGGTGCAGCGCACGGATGACATTGCACCGGGCAAGCAAGTCGCTGTCAGCCGAGCACATGGTGGGATACCACATGCGACGGCGAAGCTTGGCCCCCGCGCCTGCGCCGCCACGCAGCAGCACCGCCTCACTACTCCCGTACTGGAAGTGAAGATGGCTGAGCAGTCCGCCTTCGGTCAGCTCGGCGCGAGCCGGCATCGGATCCATCGCGATGAGCACGCGGAACGGACTTCCGGCCGGCGCGGAGTCGGCGTGGAAGACGTAGCACGGCTTGCCTTCGAGCCCGCGGTCGATCATGTGGTCAAGCTGGTAGGCGTAGCGTCCGATCACCGTGGATTCGTCGCTGCGCCATTCGAGCGCGAATCCGTTGCCCGCGTTCTCGCCGTATTCCAACGGTTCGATATGCCATCCGGCGATCGGCGTGTGCCGGTTTTCGCGGCCGGTGGTGCGGCACGCCCAGCGCCAGAATCGGCGGATGCTGCCGCCGAAGAACGGCAATATGAGCGAGAACGCGGACCAGTGCCCGCGCATCGCCGCCTCGGCGTCCGCCCATGCGCGTTCGATGGCGGGGTCGCGGCTATCGATGAGCTGTTCGAAGCTGATCCAGTCGCCGATCCATTCGGCCGGGTCGAAGGTGGTCATTGTCTGCACTCCTTGCGTGAAATCATGACGTCAAACGTCTCGCTCGTATCGCACTTGGTTACGTGAGTTACGGTCGTTGTTAGGCCTGCAGACGGCCGTATCTCAACACTATCGCGACCATACCGTTGAGTTACGGCCGTTTTCAACGGTTAGGGAGACCGTATCTCAACAGTATCTCGCCGCTGTCATTGAGATACGGTCGTTTTCAGCGGCCGCGGAGACCGTAACTCAATAACAGGGTGATCATGTCATTGAGTTACGCCCCCACCTCCCGGTCCAGATCGATGATCCGGTCGCACCACAACGCGGCGAGTTCCTCGTCGTGCGTGACGACGAGCACGGCCTTGCCCCGATCGGCCAATCCCCGCAGCAGCGCGCCGACCTGCATCATATGCGCGCGGTCGAGTCCGCTGGTCGGCTCGTCGAGCACGATGAGCTCCTTGCCACACATGATCGCCGACACGATCGCCAGCCGCTGTTTCTGCCCGCCCGACAGACTCATCGGATGGCGTTCCGCGAACGGCAGCAGATCGAGCGATTCCAGCACGCGATCGGCCTGCTCGCCGAGCGTTGCGGGATGAAGGTACGGTGTTGCTGATGGTTGCACGTCGGTATTGCCGTCGCGCACAGACATACCGTGTGATGCCGCGCCGGAGGAAGACGATTGAGCTGCGTTCAACGGTGCGATCGGTACATCAACCGGCTGCCGGATCACGTCGTCCGCATCGCCGAGGCCGAGCAGCAGTTCCTCGCGCACGCTGTCGGCGAAGAGCTGATAGTTGACGTCCTGCATGACGAGGAATCCGGCGCGGGTGAGCGCGGTCGGACGCGCCGGAGCATCGTGCAGCAGGATCCGCCCGGCGAGTGGCCGCTGCAGGCCGCACAACGTGCGCACCAGCGTACTTTTGCCGGCACCGTTGCGGCCCATGAGCCCGACGATCTCGCTGCCGTACAGCGTGATATCGGCGATGTCGCGCCGGAATGCGCGACGATAGCCGACGGTGAGATCGTGCGTCGCGATGATAGGAACGTTGCCGATGACAAACGACTGACATTCCGTTTGCGGCTCGGAAGGATCGGCAAGCACGGACGCAACAGACGGATGCCGACCTGCCGAATCGATGACCGGACCGACCGACGACGCAGCCGGCATATCGGACGATGTTTCGGTCTTTGCGATAGCCAACGGCTGCGATGTTCCCTGTTCCGAAGGGAGTCCGTCATTGAGATCGTGAGCCGGCAACGGATGTCCGACCGGTGTTCTTTCAGCCATCTCGCCACCGTCCGGCACAATACCGGCCACGCCGGTTTTCGCCTGCAAGGCCGCGCGGTACGGCGCGAGATCGATCGCCCGCAGTCCCCACGCTTCGAGCTGCTCCGCCAGGAGCTTCCCGAACTCGGCGGCCGTATATTCGCCCGCCACCGCACCGCCGTCGAACCGCACGTACCGGTCGATCAGATCGGCGCACCACGCGAGCCGGTGCTCGGCGATCACGACCGTCACGCCGTCTCGTTTCAGTTCCGCGACCATGTTGTGCAGGTCGCGCATCGCGGTCGCGTCGAGGTTGCTGGTCGGCTCGTCCATCACGATGACCTGCGGGTGCAGCATGGTCGCCGCGGCGACCGCGAGCCGCTGTTTTTCGCCACCGGACAGCGTGAAGACACTGCGATCGAGCAGATGCTCGATGCCGAATCGCCGCGCGACTTCGGCGACCCGCGCACGAATGTCGGCGGACGGCATGCCGATGTTCTCGCATGGGAACGCGAGTTCGCTGGTCGTGTCGGCGTTGAAATACTGCGTTTTCGGGTTCTGGAAGACGCTGCCGACGAGCGGCACGAGCGATTCGATCGGCACGTTCTCCGCACCGTTCGCACCGTCGCCGCCCAGTCCGCAGACGAATTGCGTTCCGGTCAGCGGACCGTGGAAGAAGTTCGGGATGAGTCCGTTGACAAGCCGCGTGACGGTGGTTTTGCCGCATCCGGATTGCCCACACAGCATGACGGTTTCGCCGGGGCGGATGACGAGATTGACGTGGGAGAGGGCGAGATCGGCGGGAGACGTTGCATTGCCGGACGCGAAGTCTGCGACCGTCGGATTGGCAGCCCCGACACCGGTATCGTCGTGCGTGTATTGGAACGATGTGTCGGAAATCGTGATAATGGGGGCGGATGGCGATGATGCGGCGCGGGATGGGATTGTTCCGCTCGTTTCGCCCGATCGAGGCGACATAGTGGAAGACGGTTCGCTCACAGCACACCTCCGATCGCGAGCGCCATCGGCGCGGTGCACACGGCCATGGTCGCCCAGTCGAACCAGCGCATGCGGATGACGGTCATGCAGGTGTGTTCACCGGCGATGCCGAGTCCTTTGGTGAGCGCCGCGACGGACAGGTCGCGTGAGACGAACGTCGCGTTCATGAGCAGCGGCACGATGATGAACTCCAATGATTGCACCGGGTGACGCACGAGTGCGAATCGTCCGGCCGCGATGCCGCGCAGAGCCATCGCGTTGCGGATCTGCCGATAGTCGTGCGCGATGGTCGGGAAGAACCGGATGACGACCATGCATGGGATGACGATCATCTCGGGCACGCGCATGCGCCGCATCGCGCACACGAACTCGCTGATCGAGGTCGTGGTGAACGCATATGCGCCGGTGATCAGGCACGGCATCATCATGCGGATGCCGACCGACAGCAGTCCGGCGACGTGACCGACGGTCGCCCATGCGGCCGCCGTGCCATCGCCGACGTTCGCGCCGCCGTCCATCATGCTGATCAACGATCCGCCGGAACCGCCGCCCGCACCGTCCAACGTCACCGCGTCCGACCACAGTCCCAACCCGAGCAGCGCGAAGTACAGCACCGCCAGACGCAGTCCGTTCCGCCACCGTCCGGCCGCGAACAGCGGCAGCAGGAACAGCGCGACCATGATCGCCTCGCCGCGCGTGTCTACGTGAAAGAACAGCAGCAGGTTCGCGAGCAGCAGCAGGTACAGTTTCGCGCGCGGGTCGAGACGCAGGCCGGCGCGCGGCCCGGACCGGCCGACGGGAACGTCGGTCATCAGGCGATGCCGGCCTTGACGAAATGCTTCTTGAGGATGCGCTGGCCGAACCAGCCGCCGATCAGACCGCACACGAGGATCGCGACCATCGCCACGAAAAACGAGCCGACGCTGATCTGCGAGAACAGGTCGTTGATGTACGCCGCGCTTTTGCCGCGGGCCTCGAGCGAGGCGACATACGCGTCCTTCATGAACCACAGCGGCAGGATCGGGCCGGTCAGGCCGTAGCAGAACACGACGTAGCCGATGAGGATGGTGACGCGGTTCCGGTAGTTGCCGATGCGGGCGATGAGGTCGCCGGCGAGCGGAAAGACAACGCTCGCGACGAACGAGAGCGCGAAATGGCCGGAGACGAACAGGAACAGGCCGATCACGACGCCCATGACGGTGATGCCGCCGAACTTGCCGACGCGCGCGACCGAGAGCATGAACACCGGGCCGCAGATGAGCGCGGCGACGGCGGGCAGGAAGATCGTGCCCGCACCGGCGACGAGGGTGGAGACGAGCGTGGCGACGCACACGCACACGAAGTAGAGGGCGGTGAAGATGCCGATCGAGATGAGGTCGGGGATGGCGAGGCGGGAGGACTTGGCGGCCGGTGCGGGCTGCTGCGTGGACCGCTGCGACGCGGGCTGGGCGGGTTGACTGACGTTGGGCTGGGTCATGCGATCTCCGATACGGGTATATGCAGGCTGCGTTTCCGATATCGACGGAACACGCGAAACGGACAAACTCCCCTCAATCTATCGGGCTTCCGCCCGCAACACAATACCCCCGTTCTCCGTCGGCACCGCTCACTCCCGATCGTCCCTCATCCGCGTGGCAGAAAACGCTCGCCAGGCATGCCCTCAGCGAGCGAAAACCGCCACGCGCAACCGTGCGTGGCGGAAATGTCTCGCTGAGACCGTGTCTGGCGAGCGTTTTCTGCCACGCACCGTTCCTAGTGGCGGTTTTCGCTCGCTGAGCGTACCGTCAGCGAGCGTTTTCTGCCACGCGAAGGAGGCAGCACGACCGACAGGCCGTACCGCACCTCTGCCCGCACCCGCGCGCACCTACGCACGGCCGGCCTTGGATGGATCGAGGGTCATGGTCTGGAAGCGGTTCGCCATGAACTCGTCGCCGAAATGCCGCGCGAAGAAGTCCGAGACCGGCGAGTCGGCAGCGATACCGGCCATCCGCGAATACCACGCGTCGAGCGCCATCACCGTCATCGTCGCATCCACGATCATGAACACGAGGCATACGAGCGTGAGCGTGTACCGCCACCCCCACGGAATCCGCTGGATCAGCGCGAGCAGCCGCGGCAGGATCAGCTTGACCCACGCCAGCCCCAGCAGTCCCCAGAAGAACATGTACTTACCCGACGTGCGCCCGTCGATCGACAGCCACTGGCCGGTGTAGTCCCACGCGGTGATGCCGAACGCGACCTCCATGAACCAGCTCGTCAGGTATTCGAACGTGCCGCCGATCACCGCGCTCGCGCAGAAGATCAGCAGCCAGTTCGCGCGCCACAGACGGTTGAGCAGCACGGTCAGGATCACCGCGCCACAGCCGTAGATCGGCGAGAACGGGCCCCACAGCAGGCCCGCGCGATCCTGCCATTCGCCACCGTACAGCGCGAAATGGTAGAGCGTTTCGATCGCGAGCCCGAACACGCAGCCGACCATGAACAGCCAGAAGATATTGAAGAAGTCGAGCGAGATGTAGCCTTTGCCACTCAGGTCGCGGCCGGGCATGCCTTGGGCGAGCGCGCGTTCGTATTCCGAGCGCCTGTCCATATGCCAGAGCGCGGTTTTGAGACGACGTTCCTCGCGCAGCGCCGGATCGACGGTGACGGACAGCGCGACGAGGATCACGAGCTGGACGATCGGCAGGAACAGCGGCGGTTTGAGGCCGTCGAGCGCAACCGCGAACAGTCCTTCGGCGATGGTGAGTGGGATGAGCGCCTCGATCCAGCGGGCCGCGTGCTTGCGCCGGTTGAGCAGCAGCAGGATGCCGAAGATCATGAGGATGACGGTGGTGACCGAGTTCGTGCCGGCGGACAGCCAGCTGAGGATGGCGGTAAGGTCGGGCTGCGTGACGACGACCTGTCCGGAGACGAGTGCGCGGACGACGGCGACTACGGTGAGCACGATGACCGGGACGGTGGTGATGCCGTAGACGACGAGCACGATGCCGTAGATGCGGGTGATCAGCGGGAGACGTTCGTCGTCGATGTCGACGATGCCGTCGCCGTTCACGTCGCCGGGGATCGGCTCAGCGGATTCTGCGAGCTCTGTGGGGATCGGCCCAGCGGGGATCGGTTCGGCGAGTTTGTTGTGCGCTGACGTTTCGCTCATGCCATCCACGCTATCAGCGCCGGCGGATGGCATGATTGTCTGACGACACACAGCCGTTCCAACGGATCCGCACGCCTTACTCTTCAACGGACAACCAGCCGATTTTGGAGCGAGAATCGGCCGGTTGTCCGTTGGAGGTCAGGAACGAGTCATACGAACGACCGTACGTCATACGTCCACCCCCAACGGACATACAGCCGATTTGGCGGCGGAAACGGCTGGATGTCCGTGAAGAGTAAGGCGTAAGTGCCATGGGATGTTCCTCAGTGAGCGAGGCCCTCTCTCTGACGGACATGCAGCCGTTTCCGCCGCCAAATCGGCTGTATGTCCGTCAGAAGACCGGAACGCCCGCATACGCAAACGGGTATGCTCCGCTTCCTCAACGGACAACCAGCCGTTTCCACCATCCGAATCGGCTGTATGTCCGTTGGAGGGACAAAGTTCCACGGGTGGCGTTACGCTACTTGATGCGTAGCGCTACGGATTGCGTAGCACTACATGCGATGTCACCCGACGTCACATGACGTCACATGACGTCACCCGACGCTACGTGACGTCACGCAATATCACGCGACATCACACGAGTTGCGCGACATCACCCAACGTCGCGCATCCGATACCACCGCCAACCGAAAGGGACGCCATGAGCACCGTGCTGAAGATCCTGCGCCGCGACGCACTGCGTCTGCTGCGCGTGCCGACCGCGTGGGTCATCATCATCGGCATCACCGTGATCCCCGCGCTGTACGCATGGTTCAACATCGTCGGTTTCTGGGACCCGTACAGCAACACCAAGGGCGTGCAGGTCGCCGTCGCCAACAACGACGCCGGCACCAGCGACGCGATGCTCGGCGATCTCGACCTCGGCGACCAACTCGTCGACCAGCTCAAGGCGAACCACGACCTCGGCTGGCGGTTCGTCAGCGAATCCGAGGCGATCGCGCAGGTCGAATCCGGCGAAAGCTACGCCGCGATCGTCATCCCGAAAACGTTCAGCGAGGACATGGCCGGCGTGATCACGAACGGCGAAGATCGACCGACGCTCGAATACTACGTCAACGAGAAGGCGAACGCGGTCGCCCCGAAGATCACCGACACCGGTGCATCCACGGTCGACACGCAGGTCAACAACGCATTCGTCTCAACCGCGAGCAAGGTCATCTCCGACGTGGTCAACCAGGCCGGAGACACGATCGCCGCGCAGACGGACGACACCACGCAGCAAACGATCGCACAACTCAACGCCACCAAGCAGAAGATCGCCAAGGCACGCACGTCGATCGCCGATCTGACCGACGCACTCGACCAGATTCCCACCAAGACCAAGGACGCCCGCGCCACGATCGCGCAGACGAAACTCGCCGCCGCGAACGCCGGCAGCACGCTGCAATCGACCGCGAAGCTCATCACCGACGCACAGAACACCGCGCGCGGCACGATCAGCAGCACCAGCGCAGCCATCGATCAGGGCACGAACCTGCTGTCGCAGGCCAGCGCGAAGGCGAACGTCGGCATCGCGGCGATCACCGGCGGCATGACCAGCGCGAACGCGGCGGTCGGCGACGCACTCACCGTCGCCAAGCAGGCCAACGACGCGACCGGCAAACTCATCGAACAGCTCAAGCAGCTGCCGTCCACCAGCGTCACCGCGGATCTCATCGCCAAACTCGAGGCGCAGCACACGAAGATCGGCGACTCGGTCAGCCGACTCACCAAACTCAACACCGACACCGGCACGCTGATCAGCGACACGGCCAGTTCCGCCGACGCGATGAACACGGCCACGCAGACCGCGCTCGACCAGACTGCCAACGCCCGCAAGACCATCGCGAACACCGCCGCACCGCAGCTCGGCGACGGCCTCGACTCGCTCGCCGACACCGCGAACGGCCTCGCGAACACCGTCACCAACCAGGACGCGCTCATCACGCAGACCGAAACCGTGCTCGACCAGCTCGATCAGGCCGCGGCCAACACCACGCAAGCGCTCACACAAACCGATGCGGGCCTCGCGAAGGTCGAGTCGAAACTCGACACCACCGCCACCGATCTGGCAACGTTGGCATCGACGAACACGCTTGCCGACCTGCTCGGCACCGACGGCAAGCTCAACGTCTCCGCGATCTCCGAGTTCATGCTCTCCCCCACCGTGCTCACCACGAAAACCGTGTATCCGGTGGCCACGTACGGCTCCGGCATGGCGCCGCTGTTCACGAACATGGCGCTGTGGGTGGGCGCGTTCGCGTTGATGGTGATCGTCAGGCTCGAGGTCGATGACGAAGGGCTTGACGCGGAGCCTACCGCGAGCGAACGCTATCTCGCGCGGTTCCTGCTGCTCGCCGTGCCGGCCGCCGCGCAGGGCCTCGTCACTACGGCCGGCGACCTGATCCTCGGCGTGCAGACCGTGAACGCGCCGCTGTTCCTGCTCACCGGCGTCGTCACGTCGCTCGCGTATCTGAGCCTGATCTACATGCTCTCGACCACGCTCATGCACGTCGGCAAGGGCCTGTGCGTGGCGCTCATCATCGTGCAGATTCCGGGCGCGTCTGGCCTGTACCCGATCGAGATGATGCCGGGCTTCTACCGCGGGCTGTACCCGTTCTTCCCGTTCACGTATTCGATCGGCGCGTTCCGCGAGACGATCGGCGGGTTCTACGGCAACCACTGGCTGCGCGACATCGCGATGCTGCTCGTGTTCGCGGTCGTCTCGTTCGCGATCGGGCTCGCGGTGCGGCCGCTGCTGACGAATCTGAACCGGCTGTTCGCGCGGCAGCTTGCGGAAAGCGACATGTTCGTCGGCGAGGAGGTGCAGCTGCCGGACCGTCCGTTCAGCATGGCTCAGGCGATCCGCATGCTCGCGGACAAGGACGTGTACCGCGCGGGCGTCGAACGGCGTGCGGCCGCGTTCATGACGCGCTATCCGCGGCTACGTCGCGGCGCGCTCGTGGCCGGACTGGCTGTTCCCGCCGTGCTTGCAGTGACGTTCTCATTCGTGGCCGGCGCGAACGACGCGAGTTCGATCGGCGTGAAGCTCGCCGCGTTGGCGACGTGGATCGTATGGATTCTACTCATCATCGGATTCCTCATGACGATCGAACTGATGCGCGACAGTCTCGAGCGGCAGACGCGGCTCGGCACGCTGAGCGACGATGCGATCCGCGACGTGCTCTATCGGCGCAAACGTTCGCACAGACGGCCCGCGCACACGACGGCCGCTGCCGCATCCACCGCGGCCGCAGCATCAGCCGCACGCACCGACGCAACAAACGCAACCCGCACCCCGCACATCACACACACGAACCACACGGAAGGCAGGCACGCGAAGTGAACGCGATCATCACACTGTTCGTCGGCGATCTCAAACGCATCACCAGCAACGTCGTCTCGATCATCATCGTGATCGGCCTGGTCACCATCCCCGGCCTGTTCTCGTGGTTCAACATCGCCGCGAGCTGGGATCCGTTCTCGAACACCGGCAACCTCAAATTCGCGGTCGCCAGCGTGGACGAGGGCTACCAGTCCGACCTGATCCCGGTCAAGATCACCGTCGGCGACTCGGTCGTCAACGCCCTGCGCGCGAACAGCCAGCTCGACTGGACGTTCACGACTGAAAGCGATGCAATCGATGGCACGAAATCCGGCGAATACTACGCGGCCGTCATCATCCCGAAGGACTTCTCCGAGAAGATGATGACGTTCTTCACGGCCGACACCGTGAGCCACGCGAAGCTCACGTACTACACGAACGAGAAGGCCAACGCGCTCGCGCCGAAGGTGACCGGGCAGGGCGCGGATCAGGTCGCCGCGCAGGTCAACGAAACGTTCGCGCAGACGATCGCCGGCACCGCGCTGTCGATCGCGTCGAGTCTGCTCGATCGGCTCGACGACCCGCAGGCCGCGCAGATGATCGGCTCATTCACTACGAAAATCGCCGATTTCGCGGACGACTTAGACGATACGGCCGCGATGCTGACCATGTACGGCACGCTCACCGATTCGGCCGGATCGCTGATGTCGAGTTCGGTCGAGCTGATCGACACCGCATCGGGTTCGGCGGCGGACGTCAAGTCGCAGGTCGACTCGGCGAAGTCGGGGGCGGCGACGGTGAGCGACGCGCTCGCCTCGGCTTCGGACACGATGACGGACGCGTTGAAGACCAGCGCGAACAGTTTCGACGCGGTGTCGAACAGCATCGACGACGTGTACGCGAGCGCGAGCAAGTCGAGCGACGATCTTGCGGCATCACTGGCCGCACAGGCTGCGAACGTTGACAGACAACGTGCGCAGTACCAGTCGATCCGCGACACGGTCGCCGCGCTCGATCCGGCCACGACGATCGGTTCGGACGCGCAGTCCACGCTGCTGGACGGACTGGACCGGGTGATCGCTCGGCAGACCGCGTTGCGCGACGCACTGAACGACGCGGCGAGCGATCTGACGTCGAAGACCGCGGATGCGACGGCCAAACGGCAGCAGATCAAGGATCTTGCGGATCAAGCTAAGGCGAGCGTCACGTCGGTGCAGTCGGACTTCAACAAGTCGCTCAAACCGCAGATCGACGCGCTGACCTCGTCGGTGAACGATCTGGCCGGCACGCTGACGTCCGGTTCGACTTCGGCCGCGGACGCGATCGACGGGCTGCGCGACACCGCGGACTCGGCCGGCACCAAACTCGCGGACGTCAAGACCACGCTGAACGAGACGGCCGCGACGCTCACGGCCGCGAGCGCAAAGCTGAGTGACTTCAGTACGAAGATGAAGGACGCGCTGAACAGCGGCGACATGGCGCAGGTGCGCGACCTGCTCGGCTCGGACACGGACGCGACGGCGGCGACGCTGGCCGCGCCGGTACAGCTGAAGCGCAAGGCGATCTTCCCGGTCGCGAACTTCGGCAGCTCGCTCGCGCCGCTGTACACGTTCCTGCCGCTGTGGGTCGGATCGCTGCTCATGGCCGTGACACTGAAGACCTCGGTGTCGCGGCGCGTGCGCGACGGACTGGAGACCGCGATCGGCCGGCCGGTGCGGCCGCACGAACTGTATCTGGGCCATTACGGTGTGTTCGCAACGATCGCGCTGCTGCAAAGCACGGTGTCGTGCGGCGGCACGCTGCTGTTCATGCGGATTCAGGCCGTGCATCCGTGGCTGTTCATGCTTGACGGCTGGATGAGTTCGCTCGTGTACTCGTTCTTCGCGTACACGATGGTGGCGAGTTTCGGCAACGTTGGCAAGGCGATCGGCGTGCTGTACCTCGTGGTGCAGATCTGCGGGTCGGGTGCGGCGTATCCGTTGCAGATCCTGCCCGATTTCGTTGGTGCGCTCAGTCCGTGGCTGCCAGTGACGCATTCGGTGACGATGGTGCGCGCGGCGATCGCCGGGATCTACGCGAACGACTACTGGATCGCGCTGGAACGGCTGCTGCTGTTCGTGCCGCCGCTGCTGCTGCTCGGACTGGTGCTGCGCAAGCCTTTGATCGGCTTCAACAAGTGGTACGTGGCGCAGGTCGAAAGCACGAAGCTGCTGTGATCCGTCGCGTCTGTCGCACTCGCCGAGTGCGGGGCCGCATCCGCACGTGTCATATATCGCACGTCATATCATGAACATACCGAAGAAGAAGGAACCATGACCGCCTCAACATCATCCGCCACCCCGCCGCGCGCCACGCGCACGCGCGAGGCGACCGACCGCAAGATCACGCAGGCCACGCTCGACATCCTCGTCTCGGACGGCATCGGCGCGATGACCATCGAGGAGGTGTCGCGCCGGTCCGGTGTTGCGAAAACCACGATCTATCGTCGTTACCGCAACACGGACGATCTGCTGCACCACCTGCAGATCGAGGCGGTGCACCTGCCGGAGTTCGGTCATCTGGACACCACACGTGCCGGTTTGCAGACGCTGCTGGAACGTGTCGCAGCCAGTTTCAACGACGAGATCGGGCTGAAGGCCGTGGGCGCAGTGCTGTCGACCAGTAATCAGGCCGTGCACGGTCTGGCGCGACAGATCATCGACCCGGCGCAACAGCGGTTCGCGCAGTTCATCGCGCGCGGCGTGGAGGCTGGCGCGTTCCGCAGCGACGCGGACGCGCGGTTCCTGTTCGACACGACGCTCGGCTCGATGCTCGCCGCCAAGGCGCTCACCCCCGACGCCGCCGGCGACTGGCCCGAACGCATGACCGCTCTCCTGTGGCCCGCTATCGCACGTTCGTAATCCCGCGTATTCAGTCGCCGCACCGTTATCTCACGCGATGGCATTTCGCCACGTTTTACCATCGCGTGACGCGGCAGCAAGTCACGCGATGGTTTTGTAACGCTCAAATACCATCGCGTGACCCCACATACGCCCTATGCATCCCGATCACAAGGTCACGGGATGGAAAATCACCTCATACTGCCATCCCGTGACGTAGCGATTGGTCACGCGATGGCATGCAACCGTCGCACAACCATCGCGTGACCTTTTCCACATCGATTTCGTGGTCACGGGATGGAAAATCCCGCCCTTGTACCATCGCGTGACCGACAGCCAAATCACGCGATGGCATTTCGCCACGTTTTACCATCGCGTGACCGGCATCCCCGATACGTACTCGTCCCCTAACGGACAACCAGCCGATTCATCCCCCTCAGTCGGCTGTATGTCCGTTGAGGTGCAGAGAAAGGGGCGGCAACGCGCGTCCGACTAGCCGATCGATGCTGTATATCCGCCGCGCGCAGAGGAGGAAACCCAAGGATGCGCACGCTCTGGCACGCCCCCCCCACATCGCCAGCGCAAGAAATTCGGGGAAACGGCCGCATCGTCCCGAATTTCTTGCGCTCAGCATGTCTCAGCGCAAATTTTTCGGGAAAACAGCCCACTCGTCCCGAAATCCTTGCACTGACCAGCCGTCAGCGCAGGAAATTCGGGAACCGCACCGCCCCTCAACGGACATACAGCCGATTTGGATGGGTGAATCGGCTGTATGTCCGTTGAGAAGAGACGGAAACCCAAGGATGCACACGTTCTGGTACGTCTGCCACACGCCGTTGCGCTTATCGGACAGAAACGGGCAGCAAAACGGCAACCAGCACCAGCACCAGCACCAGCACCAGCACCAGCACCAGCCTACTGAATCGACGCCTCCTGACGCGCCACCTCGAGCGCGGCGTTGAACGCATCGGTGGTCCAGCTCGCACCGGCGACCGTATCGACCTTGAGACCCTTGAGCGGCTTGCCGTCGACCACGCCGTTGATCGCCCCGGCGAAATCGGTCTGGTGCTTCTTCGAAATCGTCGTGAACGGATGCCCGACGATCTCAACCTTCTCGACGTTCTGGTCCTTGACGGTCACGTGCACGTCGATGGTGTCCTCGCCGATCGGCCCGTACTGGCCGTTGACCGAATACGTGCCGTCCGCATAGTTGCCGGTGTCCTTCTTGTCGGACTTCGTGCCGGTGTCGCGGCTGCCCGCGCCGGTCGACGCAGACGAACCGGACGAAGAGTCCGACGAACCAGAATCCGACGACCCGCCCGACGACTGCGACTGCTCCTCCTGCGACTGCTCGGTCTCGCCCGAGTTGCCGGCGTATTCGTCGTTCATCGGCGTGGCCTTCGGCTCGCCGCATCCGGCCAGCATCGCGCCAGCCACCACCAGCCCGGCCGCCGCCGCGACCGCGGATTTCCTCAACGTGTTCGTACTCGCGTTTTTGTCGCTCATGCCCGCAACCTTACCTTATTCCTCGGCCCATTCTCGGCCCGCTTCGCTCACTCCGCGATCACTATTCTCCGCCGGTCTTCGCGGCCTTGGTCGGGTCGGCGAACCCGATCGCGGTCTCGCCGGTCTGCGCACCCTCGACGGCCGCGCCGGTCGACGCCGGACGTCCGCCCGCCGCCTCGTACGCGGCGCGCGCGGCCTCATCGTTCCACTTCTCGCCGACGAGCACGCCGTGGTTGAGCATGATCTCTCGCTCCGCACAGCTCGCCACGAGCGCATCGTGCGTGACCACGATGATCGTCGTGCCCTGCTCGTGCAGCTGGCGGAACAGATCGAGCACGATCTTCTCGTTCTTCTCGTCGAGGTTGCCGGTCGGCTCGTCGGCGAGGATCAGCTTCGGATCGTTGATGAGCGCACGCGCGATGCACACGCGCTGCTGTTCGCCGCCGGACAGCTGACTCGGCAGGTGGTGCGCGCGATCCTTCAGTCCCACACGGTCCAGCGCCTCGAGCGCCTGCTTCTCGTCGACGACCGAATGGTAGTACTGCGCGACCATCACGTTCTCCACAGCCGTCAGATGCGGCACGAGGTAGAACTTCTGGAACACGAGGCCAATGAGGTTCTTGCGCACGTCGGCGAGCTGCCCGGCGTTGAGATCCTCGAGTTTGCGCCCTTCGAGCTTGACCGAGCCGCGAGACGGCGTGTCCATGCATCCGATCATGTTCATGAGCGTGGTCTTGCCGGAGCCGGACGAGCCGACGATCGCCAGCCACTGCCCGGCCGGCACGGTCAGGCTGAGGTCGTCCACGGCGTGCAGATCGCCGTAGATCTTCGAGATATGGTCGAGTTCAAGCAGCATATCCATGATGTTTCCTTACGTTATTCACGAGATTCACGAGCGTTGTTCACGAGGCCGGAAGCCGATGCGCTATTCCTCACGCAGCACGACGGCCGGGTCGATGCGCGTGGCGCGGTGGACTGGCGGGATGGACGCGACGACCGCGACCACCGCCGCGAGCAGCACGGACGCGACGCCGAGCCACCAGTTGAAGCCGATCGACCGCTCGAACACAGCCACGCACAGCCATTGCGCGAGCCCGTAACCGATCGCGGTGCCGACGAGACCGCCGATGAGGCCGTACATGGCCGATTCGACGTAGAATTCAGTGCCGATCGCCACCGAGCTGGCGCCGAGCGCCTTGCGCAGGCCGATCTCGTTACGTCTCTGGGAGACGATCGAACTGATCGTAGTGCCGACGCCGACGAGCGTGAGCACGAGCACGACGAGCGAGACGATCCAGAACAACGTTTGCAGCATGGTGATGATGCGCGTGTCGGATGCGGTGATCTTGGTGACCTGCTGTGCTTTGACGTGCATGGAGGTCATGTCGTTGATGCTTTGCACCAGCGCGTTGAGATCGTTCGCACCGGCGGAGTATTCGATGACGTCGACGCCGCGCGTGACGCCGGTGAGCTTGTTGACGTCGGCGTTGGTGGCGTAGATGATCGAGTCCTCGCTGCCGCCGGTGTCGACGATGCCGGCGACGCGGAATTCGGTGCCGGACGTGTCCATGATGTCGCTGGAGACGCGGCCGTCCTGCGTGGGTTGGCCGGAGGACGACTGGGATTGCGATGACGTGCTGCCGTTGGCGTCGGCGTCCGTATTCGTATCGTTCGATGACGACGTTGCGGACGACGATGACGAGGACGACGAGGAGGATGCATTGTCGGAGGCGCGGTAGCCGATGGTGATGCGCGAGCCGACCTTGAGGCCGATCGCGTCGGCGATGTCACGGCCGATGAGCACCTTGCCGTCGGACGGCCATGAACCGTCGATCACCCAGTGATGGTTGAGGTTCTTCACCTGCGCGGCGTCCACGCCGGCCATCACGTACGGCGCGGCGTTCACGCGCACGTTCTCGTAACGGTAGGTCGCGTGCTTTTCGGACCCTTTCGCCGCGACCATCTCGGTGGTGTGCTCGACCATCGCTTCGTCGATGCCGGCCTTGTCGGCCGACGTGGTGGACGAGGTCGGCGTGACGATCAGATTCGCGCCGTACGCGCGCATCTCCTCGTTCATCTGCTGCGGCACGGCGATGCAGATCATCGCCAGGCAGAACAGCGTGGCCGCGCCGACGAGCGACGCGACGACCGCCATCATCGCACGCGAGCGCCGCCGGAACACGGCGCTGAACAGCATGCGGAAGAACATTCCGGTATTCGTCATCTCACCACTCCTTTCCTTGCCAAGTCAGGCTCCCCGAACCAATCCAGGACTCACCGCCCATGCAGCACCTCCGCGGGGCGCAGGCTCAGGATCGAGCGAATCGACGACGCGGACGCGAGCAGCACGGTGATCGCGAGCAGCACGAACACGAGCACGAACACCATCGGCCGCATCGTGATGCCCGAACCGAACACCACATGCCCGATCAGCTGCGCGACGCCCGAGCCGAGCCCAGCGCCAACGATCGCACCGAGCAGCGCGATCGCCGCGGTCTCGGCCATCATCAGCCGCGACACCGCGCCGTCCGTCGCGCCGATCGCCTTGAGCAGCGCCAGTTCGGCCGAGCGTTCCCCGATCGAGGCGACCATCAGGTTCGCCACAGCCACGGCCGCCGCGATCAGGCTCAGCACGGTCATCAGTATCATCACGGCCTGTGTCTTCTGCAAGACGTTGCCCTGCAGCGCGGCGACCTGCCGCACCTGCTTGGCCACCGCGTCCGGAATCACCTCTTCGATCTGGTATGCGATCGAACTCGGGTACGCGGTGCAGTACCACGTCTCCCAGTCGTCCTGGCTGAGCGCGGCCGGGTTCTGCGCGGCCTTGCGCGCGAGGTCGTTCTCCGGCGTGGTGAGGGCTTTCACCTCGATCTTGTCGGCCGCGTCGGGCAGGTCGGCGAGCACCTGCGCGACCGAACTCGACAGGTACAGCGAGCCGTTCTCGTCGTCGCCGGAATCGTACACGCCGACGATCCTGATCGCCTGCTCGTTGTGCTGGCCGGACGTGGTGGTTTTCTTGAGCGTGACCGTATCGCCCACGCCCACGCCGAGCTGCTGCGCGAGCGTCGCGCCGATCATGCCCTGATCGCTGTCGTCCTTCGGCCACGCGCCGCTGACTTTCCACCACGAGCGCATGCCCTCGACGCCGACCACGGTCGTCTCGCCGGACGCGAGTTTCAATTCCTTGTTGAACCATGTGCCGACGAGCGGCGCGGTCGTGCCGTTGACTTCGGCGTGCACGTTGAGCTGCGGCGCGAAGTTGGTGATGTTGAACGCCCAGAAGATCGTCTTGATCTTGGCCGCGTCCGACTCCTTGAGGAACGCGGTCGGGTCGGCCTGGGCGGCCGCTCCCGTAAGCCCGGTGGTGTTGTACAGGTCGGAGACGACCGCGTCGGCCTTCGGCTGCACGATGATGTTCGAGCCGTACGTCGACAGTTCGGCGTTGAGTTTGTCGCCGACGTCGAAGACGACGCCCAGCATCGAGACGCTGACCGTGGCCGACAGGCACACGGTGAGCGCGATGAGCAGCCGCCTGCGCAGCTGGCGCGTGAACGACCGCGCGATCATTCGCAGAAAGAACATGGTTTCCTTGCCTCCTGCCGGCGCTCACTGGAAGTGGGCGCTGAGCGCGTCCAGATCCGCAGTCTGAATGGTGATCTTGCCGTTGCCGGTCTGGTACGGGAACGGCACCGGGTTGCATCCGCCCTTGAAGCCGATGGTCGCCAAGTTGATCGCGACCTCGCACTTCTTGCAGATGATCTTGCCGTCCTTCTCGTAGTAGCCGGCGTCGCCGCAGTTGTCGCATGCGTCGAGGCCGATGCCGTACGCGCCGCCGTTCTTCTTGATGATGATGAACCGCATCACCGTGCCGTCCTTCGCCTTGTATTCGAAGCGGTGTAGATGGCCGTCCTCGACCTGGCTGAACGGGATCGTCGCCACGCCGTCCTTCAACGAGTATGCTTCCGGCGGCGAGAGCGTGACCTCCTGCTGGGTCGCGGCCACGCCGACCGTGAGCGTGAGCGTCACGCCGACCATCGCGACGACGCTCCACGCGGCCGCCGCAATCGCACGACGGCGGAACGCCTTGTGCTTGCGCACGGTCGCCTCGTTCGGTCCGGTCATCGGCATGCGGAATCCGGCGACGACCGACGCGACGGCCGGGATCAGGAACGTGAACGCCTGCGCCATGATCATGCCGCGGTTGTTGTTGATCGACCACGCGAGCGCCACGAACTCGGTGTGGTTCATCGGGAATCCACGCGCCTGCAGGATCTGCGCGAGGCCTGTCAGATGCTGCACGAACAGGATCGCCATCATCAGTACGACGGCGGCCGTGAACGCGGGCCGCACCGCGGTCGACCGCATCGTGCGGAAGATCGCGGCGACGATGATCGACATCGCCAGTCCCAGCGCGAAGCCGAGCGCACGCAACAGCATCGCGGACGTGAAGATCGGATCGCCTGGCTCGACCCAGATCGTCAGCTGCAGGATGACGTCGGGCAGCGCGTAGAACAGCGTAAGCGCGATGTCGATCGCGGCGACCGCGTTCGCGACGTGCATCCAGACCGCATGCCGCTGCCAGTTCGTAGTGATGCGCCGCGCGCAGACGACAACGGCGATCGCGAGCAGATCGACGACGACCGCGACGCACAGCACCGGATAGTTGACGAACGTGCGCTGGTTGATGACGGCCGACGCGCGCAGGGCCGCGAACACGATCGCGGCGACGAGGCCGACGCCGACGCCCCACAGACGCCAATGCGTGCTGATCGGCTTGTCGCGCCCCTCGCCGACCGTGAGCATCACGCTCAGGCACATCACGAGCAATGCGGGGGCCAGCGTCCCCGGCATCACCGTCACGAATTGTTCAAGCATTCGCGTCCTTTCATCGTTCCTGTTCGACGTCCCAATAAACAGCAAAAGCTCCCCTCATGCGGAAGGGAGCGTTGTGCTATGCGGTCATGATTCGATAACCCGAATCACCACTGACGCGGCGTGTAATCCCAGTTGTCGAAAGTGACCTCGATCGGCTCGGTCCAGAAGCGGCCCTTGACACCGGTCTCCGGGTCGACGTGCAGCATCCAGCCCTTGGCGGCCGGGGACTCGATCGAGAGCTTGAGCTGGTAGGTGCCGGCCTTGTCGAGCTTGACGTTGGCGCCGTAGTGCGGGCCGTCGGAGGCGTTCATCTGCATGAAGGTGCCGGAGGTGGCCTTGCCGCCCTCGACCTCCTTGCCGGTGGACTTGTCGATAATCGTGTAGTTCACGGTCAGGTCCGGCACGAAGTCGCCCTTGCCGTAGCCGAGCTCGGTGCCCTTCTCGTTGGCGTGGATGTCGGCTTCGAGGTGGAAGGAGGCGTCCGCGGCCTTGAGGCCGGAGGAGGCCGGCTCCATGTCGATCGGCTGGAAGTATACGGCGCCGACGGTCAGCGGGCCGTTGTCCTGATCCTGCTCTTCAGCGGTGCCCGAGGGGCCGACCGGGACTTCCTCGAAGCCGGTGCCGGCGTCGGAGGAGCCGGAGTCCGACGAGGTGTCGGAGGACTTGGTGTCGGAGGTGGAGGTGTCCGACTTCGTGTCGTTCGATGCGGTGGTGGAGCCGCAGGCGGCCAGCGAGAAGGCCATCGAACCGGCGAGCAGCACGCCGAGGACGGCGGCGAGTTTCTTGTTCTTCATATTTCTCTTCCTTTGTCTAGGTTGAAATTTTGGGGAAAATCTTTTACTTGGCCGCGGCGAGCTCGGCCTTGGCCTTGCGCTGCTTGACGAAGCCGACCACGAACAGCGTGATCACCGCGATGGCCGCGATCACCTGCGCCACAATGCACTCGACGTACGGGTAGAAGCCAAGCCAGTCGTTCGTCGGCACGCCCTGCAGGTAGGTGGCCGGCAGCGCGTCGCCTTCGATGAGCGAGTGCACGCCACCGCCCGCGAAGACGACCACAAGCACCGACATCAGGATCGACGTCACGAGGAAGAACGGGCCGATCGGGATCTTCACCGATGTGAATCGGATGACGAAGAAGATGATCACGAGCACCACGGCCGCGGCGATGCCGCCGACCCACATGCCGTGCGTATCCTGGCTCATCGTGTAGATCGACTGGTAGAAGATCACCGTTTCGGCGCCTTCGCGGAACACCGCGAGGAAGCTCAGCATCGCGAGCGAGATCACCGTGGAGAACGCGACGTGATCGCCCGCCTCGACCTGCGCGGACACGGACTTGACGGCCGCCTCGGTCTTGTTGCGAATGTACCGGTTCCACGCCTCGACCGACGATTTATTGAGCATCCAGTTGCTGGTCCACAGCAGCATGCCCATCGCGACGAGCGCGCACACGCCTTCCATGATCTCCTGGATCGGGCCGGAGCCGCCGAACGCGAGCACGAAGATCACCGCGACCACGCCCGCGCCCGCAAGGCCGGCGAGCACGCCGAGGTAGATCCACTTGGTGAAACGCTTGTTGCCGGACTTCACGAGGTAGGCCACCACGGCCGCAACCACGAGCAGCGCCTCGAGACCCTCGCGGATGAGGATCAGGAACGCCTGACCGACCGCACTGGTGATGAGCTTGGTGAAGCCGCCCTCCTTGTCGGCCGCGCCGCCGTCAAGGATGCCCGCATCCTTGACCAGCATGGCCTTGAGGTCGTCGATGAGCTTCTTCGTGCTCTTCAGGTCCGCGCCGGTGTTCATTGACTTGCGGCACATCTTGAACTGGTATTCGACCTGCGAGACGCGGTCGCCGCTGATCGCGTTCATCACGTTCTTCTCGAAGCCGAGCTTCTCGTAGTACTGGTAGTACGCGTTGTTCACGAGCGTCGCGCCCTTCGCGCCGTCGCCCGCCGCGTACGCCTTGTACGCGTTGTCGAGGATCGGGGTCATCTCGTTGGCCACGTCGGTCCACGAACGGTTGCCCTTGCCCGGATTCTTCTTTTTCTTGGCGTCGAGCTCCTTGCGCTCCTTGGCGATCTGCGCCTGCAGGTCCTCGGCGTACTGCTTCGGGTTGGCAAGGCTCGTGTTCGCGTCGAGCTGTTGCGCGGTCGCAGTCAGATCGTTGACCAGATCAGTGATCTTCTGCTTGAGCTGGTCGTCGTTGCCTGCCGTGTACGAGAGGTTCTGGATGTCCTGGAACGCCTGCTGCTGCGCGGCCTGCTTATCGGAGCTGACCGAATCGCGCACGACGGCGGTGAAGTTGGACGCGATGTAGATCGTGTTGTACGCGGCCATGAACTTGGACGTCGAGCCGGCCGTGTTACCGGACGTGTATTCCTTGAGACCGTCCTGCAGTTGGTCGTCGATGGCCTTGGCGACGGCCGACCACGTCTCGTAATCGACGCTGCCGGTGTCGTCGGCGGACGCGATACGAGCGATCGGCAGGATCGACTGATTCGTCGACGAGTCCGTTGGGATAGGCGCGACGGCGAGGCTGAGCATGGTCACGAACGCGGCGATGAACGCGATCGCGGCGGCCGTGACCTTCGCGATCGTGCACGTTGCCGTACGCGCGACCGACTCGCCGCCCACGGGTTCCGTGGCGACTGTCATCATGGCACGATTCGACATTGGTGAAGCTTCCTCTCATATGCGCAGGCGGGTGTTTCACCCACCGGCCTATAAATTACGAGGAAACTTCCAGAAAAAACAGTCTTGATTTTTCGGTTGTTTTGCGGTAGTGACGCCGCAACGGAATATGAGTATTCCGTAAACCGCCAGAATCCGCCATTCGGCGCGTGCGCGTCCCGACAATCCGGATCACGTACCGTCTCACCATCCGATATTCCGCCGCTGGCCTCCCGCCGCAACACGCCGACCGCCACAGTTCGCCAGCTCCCTCCCCGAGGAGAGCTGTCCCGGTAGCGGGGCACCGCGAATCTTGCGCAGCTCGCTGGCTCCCCTCCCCTGCAATACTGGCTCCCCTCTCCGAGGGGAGCTGTCAGCAAAGCTGACTGAGGGGAGCAATCCCAACCACCCCTCAACGGACATACAGCCGATCCCCACCACCAAATCGGCTGTATGTCCGTCGGAGTACGTCACGCCTCCAGCACAGCGAGCACCTTCTTCTCGTCGTAAAACGCGAAGATCAGCCCGCCCAGGCCGCACAGCACCGCCGCGCACACGGCGGCCGCACGGTATCCGAAGCCACTCCCCGCGCCGATCGTGCTCAGGCCGGTGAACAACAGCATCGACAGGCTCTGTCCCATCTTCATCGCGAACGTGCGCGCCGCGTAGAACATGCCCTGCCGGTCCTCGCCGGTCGTCTTCGAGCTTGCGCCCGCGATATTCGCCACCACGGCCTGCGGCAGAATGCCGAAGATCGCCATCGGGATCGCGCACGCCACCGACAGCACCACACCCTGCGCCATCGCCGGAATCGCACCAAGCACACCCGAACCGAGCAGCGACGCGAACACATACGCGCAGGTGAAGATCACAAATCCGACCAGCATCAGCCGTTTCTTGCCGACGCGACCCGCGAACATGTTCACCGGCAGGTAGAACAGCACCGAAACGCCGGTCATAAGCACGAAATAGATCGTCGTACTCGTCTCCGGCAACTTGAGCAAGCTCGTCACGAAGAACGGCAGACCGGTCTGAAACATCGTGATCGCGATCCAATACACGATGTCGGAGCTCACGAACTTGACGAACTCGCGGTCGCGGAACGTCTCCTTGAGCGAGGTGAGCGTGTCCTCGCTGGTCGGCTTGGAATCCACGTATTCGCGCTCGTCGATGGTGAGCGCGGGCACGAGCATGCAGACAAACGCGATCGCGGCGAGGATGGTGAATGTGACGCGAATGGCGTTCACGCGGCCGAGTCCGGGCACGAACGCGCCCCAGATGACCGGAGCGACGTACGCGACGGCGGTGCCGGCGATGAACGTGAACGAGATGGTCGTGGAGATGTTGAGCTGCTGTTTCGAGTCGTGGCCAAGCTCGGCGATGAGCGCGTTGTACGGCGTGCAGTAGAACGTGAGCGCGATGTAGTAGCCGATGACGGTCACGAACAGGAACGCGGCGTTCGCCCAGCTGGTCGAGTTGACCGGACTCCAGAAGACGAGGACGGTGACGACGGCGAGCGGGAGGGCGGCGAACTGCAGGAACGGGATGCGGCGGCCGCGCGGGGATGTGCTGCGGTCGGACAGGCTTGCGACGGCCGGGTCGACGAACGCGTCGAAGAAGCGGGCGAACGCGGTGATGCCGCCGACGACGGTGACGATCCCGAGGATGACGAGGCCTTGCGGCACGAACACGGTCTGGCCCTGCGCGATGGTTTCAGCGTCAGGCTGGTAGAAGTACACGAGCCAGTTGGAGATGATACCGCTCAGAAGCGCCCAGCCGAACTGTCCGGTCGCAAACGCCCACACCTTCGCGGTGGGTAGGTCCTTGACTGCTGGTGTCCCGGCCGATTGCGCGGTACCCTGTGGTGATTGCGTCATGGTGCTCATCTTCGAACCTCCCGATCAACATTGACACTATGTCAATACTATAACGCGCCCCGCCGCGTTCTCGCCACATCACGCCGCACGTCCTCGCTCCCACTACCCCGTATCCTCGTACAGGCACGCCTCGGCACACCTTCCCCTAGCGGACATGCCACCCTCTCCAACGGACATGCTCCCCTCTCAAGACGTACCCCTCTCCCTAACGGACATACAGCCGATTTCACCCCTCAAATCGGCTGTATGTCCGTTAGGAACGATCCTCTTCGGCCGACGACTCGGCTTGCATCGCCTCCGCCCCGCCATTACACAGCCCCCCCCTATCCTCAGCCCCATACTTTCTCTCGCATTCTCTCCTTCTAACGGACATACAGCCAATTCAGGCACCTAAATCGGCTGTATGTCCGTTAGAGAATCGGGCATGCCCGGCTACGATAGGCCGTATGACCGCACTGACCGAACGCATGCCGCACGTCGCCGCATTCCCCCGCGCACTGGGCACCGGCATCATCGTGCGGTCCGCGGTACAACTAGACCACGACGACCACGCAACGATCACCGCGTTCATCGACACCTACGAATCCGTCCTGTCACGTTTCCGCGCCGACTCGCTGGTCACCGCGATCGGCGACGCCACGCACGGCGGCACGTTCGATTTCCCCGACTGGTCGACCCCGCTGTTCGACCTGTACGACACGCTGTGCGCGGCGACGGACGGCGCGATCGACCCGTGCGTCGGCGAAGACCTGATGCGACTCGGTTACGGCGCGGACTACACGTTCACGGTCGCGCCCGACGCGGACGGACGGCTGGGCGCGGTACATGGGCGGCCGACTTGGCGCGGCGATGTGGAGCGGTATGGCTCGACGTTGGTCACGCGACGTGCGGTGCATCTTGATTTCGGCGCGTGCGGCAAAGGATATCTGGTCGATCTGCTCAGTGCGATGATGCCGCATGACGAGCTGCTGATCGATGCCGGCGGCGACCTGTTCGTGCGATCGTCACAGCCTGTCGTCGTCGCGTTGGAGGATCCGGATGACGTCAGCCGGGCGGTCGGCACGGCAGAGATATCGGCCGGCGCGTGCTGTGCGAGCGCACCGAGTCGCCGTCACTGGCAGGCGGCGGGACGACTCGCGTTGCATCATCTGCTCAATGCGATCGACGGACGACCGGTGCGCGACGTAGCCGCGACGTGGACCGTCGTACGTACCGACGATCGGCAAACCGCGCTATCTACAGCAGACTACCCGACCGCTGTAGCCGACGGGCTGGCGACCGCCTTGTTCGTCGCCGATCCGAACCTGCTGGCCGCCCGCGTCCCCGACCATTTCGAGTGCGCGGTGCTGCGCGCCGATCGCACGGCGGCCATCTCCCATCATTTTCCGGGGCACCCGTTCGTCCAATAAGGCTCTTCGTCTCTCAATCCGTCCTCCCCTCAACGGACATACAGCCGATTCCACCCCACCAATCGGCTGTATGTCCGTTGAGGAAGATGCAGCATGTCCGAAGTCCAGTCCGACGCCGCACCATCACGTTCATCACTTCCCTAGTCCAACGGACATCCAGCCGATTTCCCGGCCCACGGCGACCGTAACTCAACAACAACCGCCCTCAACCATTGAGTTACGGTCGTCTGTACCTCGAAAAACGACCGTAACTCAACATGAGACACCAGATCCTGTTGAGTTACGGCCGTCCCCGCACCACCCCCAACGGACATCCAGCCGATCAACCCACCTAAATCGGCTGTATGTCCGTTAAAGAGACCCCTCGCGCGGCGCTGCGGACACTCCCCAGTGAGCGTAGCTCGTTGGATAACGCGTGTGTCCGCAAGGCGCGGGAGACGAAGGCGTACGAAGGTACGTCGAGTCTCCCGCAACGCTGCGGACACTCCGTTATCCGACGAGCGTGAATTGGCTGTTGTAGAGGTCGGCGTAGAACCCGCCCGCGGCGAGCAGCTCGTCGTGGGTGCCGCGCTCGATCACGTCGCCGTGGTTCATGACGAGGATCATGTCGGCGTCACGGATCGTGGACAGCCGGTGCGCGATCACGAAGCTCGTACGCCCGACGGTGAGCGCGTCCATCGCCTTCTGGATGAGCTCCTCGGTGCGCGTGTCGACCGACGAGGTCGCCTCGTCGAGGATCAGGATCGGCGCGTCCTGCACCATGGCCCTTGCAATCGTGAGCAGCTGCTTCTGGCCGGCCGACAGCGACGTGTTCTCGTCGAGCACGGTGTCGTATCCGTCGGGCAGCGACTGGATGTAGTGGTCGAGTCCGACCGCGCGGCATGCCGCGACGATCTGAGCATCGGTCACGCCCGGCTTCGCGTACGCGATGTTTTCACGCACTGTTCCACGGAACACCCACGTGTCCTGCAGGACCATCGAGAACTGGTCGTGCACGTTCCAGCGCGGCACGCTCTTGGTATCCACGCCGTCAATGGTGATGCGCCCGCTCGCGATCTCATAGAACCGCATGAGCAGGTTGACCATCGTGGTCTTGCCCGCACCGGTCGGGCCGACGATCGCGACCTTCTGGCCGGCCGAAACGTTCGCGGAGAAGTCGTTGATGATCGGCTTGCCCGGCTCGTATTCGAACCGCACGTGCGAGAACTCGACGTCGCCGCGCACCGGCGCGCCCGTGCCGCCCGCACGGCCCATGCCGAGCAGCGCCGGCTTATCGGATTCGTCGGCCATCTCCGGCTCCTCGAGGAAGCCGAACACGCGCTCGGATGCGGCCGCGCACCGCTGCAGGTTCTGGAACGCCTGCGCAAACTGCGCCAACGGCTGCGTGAACAGGCGGATGTACATCATGAACGCCACGATCACGCCGAATTCGATCTGCCCGTCCATCGCGAGCGCCGCGCCGACCACGCACACGACCACGTAGCCGAAGTTGCCGACGAACTGCATGAGCGGCATCATCAGGCCGGACAGGAACTGCGACTTCCAGCCGGAGTCGTACAGGTCGGCGTTGTACCGCTCGAAGCGGCGGATCGAATCGGCCTCGCCGTTGTATGCTTTGACGATGAGGTGCCCGGCGTACATCTCCTCGACGTGTCCGTTGACGTCGCCGAGCGCGGCCTGCTGGCGTACGAAGTACCGCTGCGAGACGGCCATGATCGCGCCCATGAGCACGAGGCCGAGCAGGCTGGATCCGATCGCGCACAGGGCCATGATCCAGTTGTTCCAGAACATCATGGCCAGCGCGCCGACGAACAGCGTCACGGACGTGATGAGCGAGCCGAGCGACTGGCCGAGGGTCTGCCCGATTGCGTCGACGTCGTTGGTGATGCGGCTCAGTACGTCGCCGTAGCTGACCTTGTCGAAATAGCTGAGCGGCAGTTTGTTGATCTTCACGCTGATCGACTCGCGCAGCTGCTGGGCGGTGCGCTGCGTAACGTTCGCCATCAGCCAGCTCTGCAGGTAGCTGAGGACCGCATAGCCGACGTACAGTGCGACGAGCAGCCAGCCGATGCGGCCGACGGCGGCGAAGTCGATCGACCCGGCGACCGGCTTGCCGTGGACGACGGCGGGCAGGCCTTTGGTGATTTCGTTGGTCATGTCCTTGAGTTTGTCCGGTCCGATGATCTGGAAGATCGTACCGGCCGCGCCAAGGATCAGCGCGATGATGATGACGGGGATGTACTTGCGGCAGTAGTGGATGAGCTTGCCCATGGTCTTGCCGAAGTCCTGCGGCTTTTCCGCGGGGCCGCCGCCCGCCGGGCCGTGCGGCCCGCGTCCCATCGGACGGTTCATTGGTCCTGGCATGATAAATAAGTCCTTTCACGAATACGTTCTTGGTTCCCTCACCGAGGGGAGCCGAGGGCACGGCCCTTACGCGGTCAGTTCCGCCTTGCTGAGCTGGGATTCGGCGATCTGCCGGTATATCTCGCAGTTGTCGAGCAGTTCGCGGTGCGTGCCCTGGCCGACGACCTTGCCGTCGTCGAGCACGACGATCCGGTCGGCGTTCATGATCGTGCCGATGCGCTGCGCGACGATCAGCTTGGTCGATCCCTTGGCGTGTTCCGCGAGCGCGTCGCGCACCTCGCGGTCGGTCTTGAAGTCGAGCGCGCTGAACGAGTCGTCGAAAATCAGGATCTCCGGGTCGCGGTAGACGGCGCGTGCGATCGACAGGCGCTGTTTCTGACCGCCGGACACGTTCGATCCGCCCTGCGCAATCGCCGCGTCGAACCCGCCGTCCATGCGATTGACGAATTCCGTCGCCTGCGCGACGTCGGCCGCTTCCTGCACACGTTCGCGACGATCATCGGTCGCTTCTATCGTGCCATCGTTCGCATTGCCGCCATCGTTCGCAACACTGTCAGCGACACCGCCGGCACCATCGCGCACGTCGTCGCCGTAGCTGATGTTGCTCGCGACCGTGCCCTTGAACAGCACGGATCGCTGCGGCACATAGCCGATCCGGTCTCGCAGCGCGGTCAGGTCCCAGTCGCGCACGTCCACGCCGTCGACGAGCACCTGCCCAGCGGACACGTCATAGAAGCGCGGCACCAGGTTGATCAACGAGGTCTTGCCGGAGCCGGTCGCGCCGATGAACGCGACGGTCTGGCCACGCTCGGCGGCGAACGAAACGTGTTCGAGGATCGGCTCGCGCGAGTCGGGATACGTGAAGCTCACGTCGCGGAATTCGACGGTGCCGGTCTGATTGCCGCCGATGCGCGCCACGTCGGCGGCCTGGTCGCCACCGGAGCGCACGAGCGGCTCGGTGTCGAGCACTTCGAGCACACGCTGCGCGGACACGTCGGCGCGCGGCCACAGCACGAACACCATGCTCATCATCAGGAAGCTCATGATGACCTGCACGGAATAGCTGGAGAAGACGACCATGTTCGAGAACACGGTGAGCTTGTCGGTGAGCGCGGCCGCGTCGATCAGGCTGGCGCCGATCCAGTAGACGGCGAGCATGAGCCCGTTCATCACGGTGTTCATGAGCGGCATCATCACGGCCATCGCACGGTTGGTGAACAGCTGCGTGTCGGTGAGGTCCTTGTTGGCCTTGGTGAACTTGGCTTCTTGATAATCCTCGGCGTTGTACGCGCGCACGACGCGTAGGCCGGTCAGGTTTTCGCGGGCGACGAGGTTGATGTTGTCGGTGAGCTGCTGCATCGCCTTGAACTTCGGCATGACGAGCGCCATGAGCACGGCGATCGCGACGAGCAGGATCACGACCGCGATGGCGGTGGCGAGCGTCCATTCGAAGCCGTCGCCGGCGATCTTCATGATGGCCCAGACGGCCATGATCGGCGATTTGACGATGAGCTGCAGGCCCATGGTGATGAACATCTGGATCTGCGTGATGTCGTTGGTCGAACGCGTGATGAGGCTGGCGGTCGAGAATCGGCTCATTTCGGCCGGGCCGAACGATTCGACCTTGCGGAATTCGAGCGAGCGCAGGCGCTGGCCGAAGCTGGCGGCGACGCGGGCCGCGATGAAGCCGGTCACGACCGCGCAGGCGACCGAGCCGAGCGAGACGAGCAGCATCTTGCCACCGGCGATCCAGATGTCGCGCATCTCGCTGCCCGGCGTTTCGACGAGCGTGGTGATGTCGGACATGTAGTCGGGCAGTTCGAGATCGAACCAGATCTGTCCGACGATGGTCACCAGGGCGATGAGCATCTGGCCTATCTCCGCTTTGGAGAGGTATTTCATGATGCGTAGCATTGCGGTTCCCCTTGTGTTGTTGGTTGATGGATGACTGATGTTTTCAAATTATATTCCAGTATTAAATTACTTACAGTGTAAGATATTACACCTGATACTGACGATTTCCTGAGAATGCGACCCGCGTGGCGACCGGATCACGTCCCGACGACGGAGGCGCCGCGCTCCGCATGCGACGCAAGTCGCACATCGTGCGGCAACCAGATCACCATGGCGGCTCCCGCTCACCGAGCGCTGCTCAGCGAGCGATTTTCGCCACAACCCTTCCGAACGACGGTCGCGTGGCAGAAAACGCTCGCTCGGGGACTCCCAAGCGAGCGTTTTCTGCCACGCAGGGACGAGCGCCGCCGTTACGGACGCGACGCGCGTTACGCCTTGTCCTTGGCGCCCTCGAACGCCTTGCGCACCTCCTCGGGCGTCGGCCGCGGCTTGCCCGGGCGGCAGATCGACATGTACGTCATGAACTCGCGCGTCAGATCGACGAACTCGCGCGTGCGCCGCTCCCCCATCTGCGAGAAGATCCAGCAGATCGCGTCGCGCGCCTCCTGCATGTCCAGCTGCCCGCGTTCACGCCCCTCATCGGTCAGGTTCACCAGCACCACGCGGCGATCGGCAGGGTCGATTTCGCGCGTAATCAGGCCCTTTTTCTCCATCGCGGACAGCAGCGTCGAGATGCGGCCGGACGTCGCATTGAGGGCGACGGCCAGCTGCGACGGCGTCATCGTGCCATGATGCGCGAGCTGACGGATCGCGAACATCTCGCCCTGCGCGCCACGAGCCAATTCCCGCTGCATGTCCGACCGATGGCACCACGCGGTACGCCACAGCTCGTCGACGGCCTCCTGTTCGAACCCCATTCGCGTCGCTCCCTTCGCAATACGCCCGGCACATCCCCGTCCATCACGGCGACGTTTCCACTCATCGCATCATAATATCTTACACCAGAAAATATCTTACCCTATACAATAAAATCCCACTCACGCCACATCTCTATAACGGACAACCAGCCGATTCACCCCGCCGAATCGGCTGGTTGTCCGTCAGGAGAGAAAAACACGCAACAAAAAACGGCGGCCGCACCCGCGACCACCGTTTCTCCGCCCCGCTCATCGTCGATCAAGCCACCCCATCGGCAGATCGACGTGACCGTCACAACCTACTTCGGCCAGCCCTTCGGCGTATGCTCCAGCGACCACACGCCGAGCCGATGCGAGAAGCTGCGCTCCCACTTGGCCTCGAGCTCCTCCGGCGTCAGCCGGTTGTCCGCCGAGCGCAGCCGGTTCATCGCGTTCGTATGCGTATCGTCCAACAGCCACTTGCGGATCAGGAAGTTCCACACCATCACCACGGCCGTCGCGACGAGCTTGCCGATGTTCGTGCGCAACAGATACTCGGCGTGCTGCGACACGTACGCGTCGTGATTCATGCCGTACGTCGAAATCCAGATGATCGCGTCGTTCATGAACAGGCCCACCACCGCGGCGCCCACGAAGATCACGATCTCCATCCACCGCGCCATGTCCGGGCGGTGCTTGAACACGAATTTCATGCTCGCCAGATAGTTGAACACCAGCGAGATGATGAACGAGATGGTGGCGGCGAGCACGTTGTGCATATGGAACACGCCGACGAGCAGGTTGAGGATGCCCCAGTCGATGACGAAGGCGACCGCACCGACGATGCCGAATTTCATAAGCTGCGCAATGAGTTTCTTCACTCATGACATTTAACACGCTGCGCTTGACGCGGCGCGATTAGGATGGAGAACGGTACGTATTCCACACAAGGAGGCCACTATGCCCGTTATCCACACTCATGTTTCCGTCAAGACGACGCCCGAGCAGCGCGAGGCGCTGAAGGCTGCGTACGGCAAGGCGATCACCGCGGTGCCCGGCAAGTCCGAAGGTTGGCTGATGTGCCCGTTCGAGGACGAGATGCCGATCTACTTCGGCGGCTCCGACGATCAGCCGGCCGCGTACGTCGAGGTGAACGTGTTCGGCCGTTCGGTGCCGGGTTCGGCGTGGGAGAAGCTGACCGAGTCGATCATGACGGCGCTGCATACGACGCTCGGCATTCCGGAGGACCGTACGTACATCCGATACACGGCCACGACGGACTGGGGCTGGAACGGCGGCAACTTCTAGCCGTTACGTCGTGCCGCGTACGGCACACCCCTCAACGGACATACAGCCGTTTTCATCGTTGGAATCGGCTGTATGTCCGTTGAGGGGAGAAGCGTTTGGGGTGATGGACTCTCATCGAGTACGTCACCTTCATTATTAATAACGGACATACAGCCGATTCCATCGATGAAAACGGCTGTATGTCCGTCAAAGGAAACGCACGACCGACGTCAGATCACACGATCTTCGGCATCGGCGTCGTGAGCGACGTCGTCAGGTTCACCTGCACCAGACCGGCGCCCGCATGCACTTCGACCTTCTTCAGCGTCACGGTGCGCTCATCCTCCGGCAGTCGATCGTTGTCGGTCATCGTGGCCGGCGACTTCACCGCGACCAGCGCAAGATCCGCCAGCGACAGGCCGGCCGACTCGCACAGCGCCACCGCCGCGTCACGCGACGCCACGAACCCGTCCTTGAGCAGCACGCGCTCGGCCGGCACGCCGTACGCATGCTCGGCGACCCACTTCACGTTCTCGATCACCGACATGCCCTTGTGGCTGTGCGGCCGCGCCGGCATCGAACCGTTGAGCAGCGCGTCCACGAACCCGTCCAGCTGCGAGGCCAGACCGGCGCCGCCGTCACGGTACAGGTTGCCGATGATCGGATCGCGGAACTCCAGCTTCGCGGCGGTCTCGCGCAGCGCCGGAATCTGATCGTCCTCGCCCTCCCACAGGTTAACCAGCGGGAACGTCGGAATGTCAAGGCCCTCGAGGCGGTTCACATGGAACGGGTAACGCCACGCCAGCTCCGGATCGTCACGCCACGTCGAGGCGCGGGTCACGACCACCGCGGCGGACGGCCACTGCGCGCCGTATTCGCGGCATGCGATGTCGAGCCACTTCTGCGCGCCCGCATCGGTGCCGTAGCCGGCCTCGACGATCACCACGTCGTGCAGCGCACACGCCATCTCCACGGAGATCAGCGTCGGAATGCCGATCGACACGTTCGCGAACGGGCCGCCGTGCACGTACACCGGCGAGCCGTTCACGGTCTCGGTGAGCGCCGGCTGCACCGCGCCGGACAGCATGTCGGTGATGCGCCACAGGTCGATGAACTCGCCGAACGTCACGGCCTTGCCGTCCTTGGTGCCCGCGATCATGCGGGACACACGCTGGCCCAGCTCATCCATCGAACGCGACAGGCACACGATCTGCATCATCTCGGAGGTCGGGGTGAGCACCACGCGCTCCGCGACGTTGCCCTTGCCGTAGTCCACCGCGATCGAACGCAGCGAACGCGACGGCACCTCGGACACGCGCGGCACGAGCACATCGTCCAGACGTCCCTCGTCGATCGCCTTCTCGGCGAACGAGACGAGCAGGTTCTGCGCGGCCGCGATGGCGGCCATCTCGCCACACAGACCCCAGTCGATGAGCTCCGGGTGGGTCAGCGACGCCTTGCCGCCGCCGGACGCACCGCCCTTCGATCCGGCCGCGGTGATGCCCATGCTCGGCTGGCGCAGCACGGCGGTCGCGTCGATGCCGCGCGCACGCAACGCGTCGATGAGCGCGATCGTGGTGGTGGTCTTGCCTTCGCCGCGGCTCGCCTTGAGCGGCGTGTCGGCGGTGACGAGCACGACCTTGCCGTGCTTGCGCGGCGCGTCCGGGTTGGACTTGAGCCAGTCCATGTAGCCAAATGCGTCGATCTTCTTGACCAGACCGTACTGGCTGGTGAAATCCTCGATGGAGGTCATATACGGGATCCTTTCTCACCTACTGGGCTCCACCGGGCAGGGGAGCCGACTCGCACAACGAGACTGAGGGGTAGTCAGAAGATTATAGGCTTACCCTTCTGACTACCCCTCAGTCACCGAACACTGTCATCAAACAACGTCATCAAACGACGTCACCGAACGACACCTTAGAAATCGGACAGATGGAAGCCGTTCTTCATCTTCATGCTCGTGGTGTAAAGCACGGTGTCGAGCAGCTTGTCCGTCTCGGCCTTGAGCCGCTCCGCAAGCCGCTCGTTGGCCGCGGTGAGCACGTCGCGCACGGCCGTGTTCGCGCGCACCGCCTCGACGATCTCGTCCGGCTCCATCGGCTGCACGTCGAGGTCGATGTCCGCATCGAACTCGTCCAGACCGTCGATCTCGGCGTCGTCCGCATCGGCCGCAGCCTCGGCCACGGCTTCCGCGACCGTCGGCCACACGCCGTCCATCGCGTTGACCTCGGCGTCCGTCCGCGCGACGAACTGGTGGCCGAGCGCGCCGGTCAGCTGCTGGTAGCGGTCCACGAACGGGCGCGTGTCGGCGTACTGCGCGTCGCACAGCGCGGCGATCACGCGGTTCTCCCAGTAGAAGTTCTCGGTGGTCACGCGCGTGGTCGTGTCCTCGAAGTACTTCGGCGTCGCGTTGACGTTCGGATAGAACGGCACGAGCGTGTTGAACGGGTTGGAGCCGTAGGCGAGCCACTGGATCGCGCGGCTGACCTGCGGGCGGTACGGGCGGATCTGCATGACCGACAGCTGGCTCTGGCGGTTGATGCCGATCGGACGGTACATGTGGCGCGTGCGATCGTCGCCGAGCTTGCCGTACGGATCGTACGGGGTGCCCTGATAGTGATCGGACAGCACGTCCTTGATGTCTTCGATCGTGACCTTGCGTTCCGGCTGGCGCGCCCACGGGATGTCGTCGGACTCCGGCTTGTGGTCGGCGTCAGGGCCGTCCCACACCTCGTCGTACGGGTTGAGGAAGCGCTGCATCGACCATGCGCGCGGCGTGTTGTACACGTGGTCCTGGTCGGAGTGCGAGCCGAACGCATCGCGCGGGTTGAACGGCGAGGTCGCCTCGACGGACAGGTCGAGGTGGTTGTCCTCGATGAACTCGGCGAGGTCGGCGGAGCACATGTGGTTCTCCTGCTCGCCGAGCGCGTCGTCGAGGTCGAACTCGTCAATGCCGAGCTGGTTCGGCATGGTCACGTACGCCTCGTCCGGCACGCGCTTGGCGATCCAGTGATGGCCGCCGACGGTCTCCATCCACCAGATCTCGTTGACGTCGGAGAACGCGGTGCCGTTCATCTCGTACGTGCCGTATTCCTCGAGCAGGGCGCCGAGCCGCTGCACGCCTTCGCGCGCGGTCTTTACATACGGCAGCACGAGCGTGACGAAGTCCTCTTCGCCGATGCCGCCGGGGACCTCCGGCTCGTAGTCGGCGTCGCCAGGCTTGCCGTGCGCCGGCTGGAGTTCGACGAACGGATCGGCGCCGAGCACGCGCTCGTTGGTGGTGAGCGTTTCGGTGGCGCTCATCGCGACGTTCGCCTCGTTCACGCCGGCTTCGCCCCAGATGCCGTCCTTGGTGTCAGCGTTCGGCACAGCGGTGTACTGCAGCGGCTCCTCGTCGCTGAGATCGACTTCGACGTGCGAGATGACGCTACGGTAGTGGCGCGGCTGTTCCTCCGGCTTGACGACGACGAAGCGCTTCGGGTTGAACTCGCCGTTGGAGCTGTCCTCGTTACGGGCGATGATCGTGGATCCGTCGTAGCTTGCGTCCTTGCCGACCAGAATCGTGGTGCAGGCCATGTGTGTGCTTCCTTTCTGGAATGATTACGAGATCACGCTTTTCCGGTAACGAAGATACCGCCCTGGTCGGGGGTTTCGCCGCAGTTTCTCAGTGCGTGAAGCAGCTCGTTCATCCAGAATCCCTGATTGAGACCAGGCAGCGGCTCCTTGGTACCCCACACGTGCAGGTAATAATCGTGGTCCTTGTCCGGCGGCTGCGGACCGTTGTAGCGCATCGTCACGGCCGGGTCGTTGTCGCGGCCGACGAATTTGGACGCGGACGAGTTGCGGCCCTGCACGGCCTCCGGGATCATCGCAGGCAGCTGACGGGAGAAGTCCGGCGGGATCTGCAGCGCGTGCGAGTCGTTGAAGTCGTACATGAGCGCGTCGATCGGCAGGTTCGCGACCGTCCAGTGGATCCATTCGAATCCGCACACCGGGATCGAGTCGGGATCGGTGAACGTCCAGTGCAGGTAACGCACGTCCGGGGCGATCTGGTCGATGTAGAACGGGAAGGAGATGACGGGCACGCCGCCATTGCGGTATTCGGGCGCGGCGGCTTTCGCGAAGTCGTCGGGTACCACCGTGAAATCAGCGGAAATCTTCATGCCCTCAGTGTATCGCGGCCGTATGTAACGCAGCGTGGCGGGAAGCGCTCGCTGAGACACGTCTCAGCGAGCGCTTCCCGCCACGCGGGTGACCGCCGGCTGCAAAAACGTACGCTACGGGTCGATATATGTACGTTTTTGCAGTTACTGCTGCACAACCGTACGCCAAGCGATCCCATATGTACGGTTTTGCAGCCGATATCACAACGACGTCACTGCGTGGCCAACATACGTTCCACCAGATCGATCATGAGATCCTTCTCGCCGGGATCGCTGACGGCGATCAGCAACGTGACCGCCGCGAGATCGTTATTGGTGATCTGCGGACGACGGTCCTCGCCGAACGAATCCGCGTTTCGTTCGAGGAAGCTCACGAACAGTGCAGCGGCCGTCCGCTTGTTGCCGTCGGAGAACGGGTGGTCCTTCACCGTGAAATACAGCAGATGCGCCGCCTTCTCCTCCACGGTGGGATAGAGATCCTGCCCGGCGAAACTCTGGTAGATCACGCCGATGATGCGCTCGATCGCATCGCCCCGCTCCTGCCCGAGCAACGCATCGTCCGGGTATGCCCCGCGCAGTTGCGCGACGATCCGCCGAACATCGTCGATCGTGAGCTCCCACACCGGCCTGCTTTGGGGATCGGGGGATAGTTCGTGCGCATCATAGTCGCGAAGCATGTCCAGTCCCGGCAGATATCTGGATACGACGTCCGCGATTCCCGCGGCCAGTTGGTCGTTGCTGCGGGCGAGGATGTCGACGACCTTTCCCAGCTGTTCCAGTCGACGTTCGTTGATTGCGTAGCCGTTCATCAGGTATTGGCGGAGCACGTTCGTCGCCCAGCGGCGGAACTGTACACCACGCTGTGATTTGACCCGGTATCCAACCGAGATGATGACGTCGAGATTGTAGTAGTCGACTTGGTAGGTTTTACCGTCCCTGGCAGTTGTTGCATTTTTTGCAACAACTGCCTCATCACGGGATAATTCCCCTTCCGCGAAAATGTTCCTGATGTGCCTCGATATGGTCGATTTGTCACGACTGAATAGCTCTGCCATCTGATTGAGCGTCAGCCACACGGTGTCACCGTTTACGCTGACCTCCAGTTGAACGGAACCGTCGTCCGATCGATACAGTGCGATGTCCTTGACCGTCATCATTGCCCCCAAGTCCGAAAATTGATGGAAGCCTCAGTGTATCGTATCGCGGCCGTGCATAACGCAGCGTGGCGGAAAGCGCTCGCTGAGACGCGTCTCAGCGAGCGCTTTCCGCCACACAGGGGATCGCCGAGGAGGTCGACGCACATAAAACAACGGACATACAGCCGATTTCGACGAGAAATCGGCTGTATGTCCGTTGAGGAGGAGGAAGGGAATGAGGCTACGCAACCGTCGTTGCGGTCACGTACCACACGTATCGTGCAACGGTTTCGTCGCGACGACCGACCCGACCGCCGCGACGAAACCGGAAACTCACTCGGCCGGCTTATAGAAGTCGCCGTTGAGGGCCTTCGCGGCCTTCTCCTGCGCCTCCTCAAGGGTCCAGTTGGCGAGCTCGGCGCGCACGTCGTC
This sequence comes from Bifidobacterium ramosum, assembly GCF_009299505.1. Classification (GTDB taxonomy): domain Bacteria; phylum Actinomycetota; class Actinomycetes; order Actinomycetales; family Bifidobacteriaceae; genus Bifidobacterium; species Bifidobacterium ramosum. The sequence goes on from NZ_WBSM01000003.1 coordinate 144,511, forward strand.
GAGGGCCACCGGGGTCATCGACAGCGAGTTGACACCGATGCCGGCGAGCACAACGGCCAGATCCGGATCGGCCGCGGCCTCGCCGCACACGCCCACCGGCATGCCGTACTTGTTGCCGGCGTCGGCGATGAGCTTGATCATGCGCAGCACCGCCGGATGCCACGCGGTCTGGTAGTTGGCCACGGAGCCGAGCGTACGGTCGGCGGCCATGGTGTACTGGGTGAGGTCGTTGGTGCCGATGGACACGAAGTCGGCGACCTGCGCGACCTTGTCGGCCATGATGGCGATGGACGGCACCTCGGCCATCACGCCGACCTTCTTGAGGCCGAAGCTCTTGCCGAGCTTGACGAAGTACGCGGCCTCGTGCTCGTCGGCGACCATCGGGGCCATGACCCACAGGTCGGCGTCGGTCTGGGCGTCGGCGGCGGCGAGGGCCTTAAGCTGGCCTTCGAGCACGTTCATGTGCTCGCGCAGGGTGCGCAGGCCACGCAGGCCGAGGGCCGGGTTCGGCTCGTCCTCCGGGGTGAGGAACGGCAGCGGCTTGTCCGCGCCGGCGTCCAGCATGCGGATCACGACCTTCTTGCCCGGGAAGCGGCTGAGCAGCTCGGCGTACGCCTTGGTCTGCTCCTCGACGCTCGGCGGCTCGGAGTTGCCGATGAACAGGAACTCGGAACGGAACAGGCCCACGCCTTCGGCACCGTACTCGAGCGCCGGGTCGGCGTCGGCCGGCTTGCCGACGTTGGCGAGCAGCGGGATGTGGTGGCCGTCCTTGGTGGCGCCCGGCTTACCGCGCAGCTCCTTGGCGGCGGCCGCCTTGGCCTTGGCATGCTCGGCCGCGTTGATCTGCTCTTCGGTCGGATCGGTGGTGATGGTGCCGGCGGCGGCGTTGACGATCACCTGCTCGCCGTCCTTGAGATCGGCGGCTTCGGCGGCGGAGACGACCGCGACGATGCCGCGGGCGCGCGCGAGGATGGCGGTGTGCGAGGTCGGGCCGCCCTGCGAGGTGACGATGGCGAGGGTCTTGTCCATGTCGAGTGCGGCGGTGTCGGCGGGAGACAGATCCTCGGCGACGAGCACGAACGGGGTCTCGGAGTACGGCACGCCCGGGGCCGGCACGCCGAGCAGATCGGCGATGACGCGCTGGCCGACGTCGTGCAGGTCGGCGGCACGCTCGGCCTGATATCCGCCGATCGCCTTGAACATGGCTTCGATGCCGGCAAAGCCGTCGAACACGGCGCGCTCGGCGGTCTTGCCCTGCTTGATGAACGTGTTGATGCCCTCGGCCAGCGACGGGTCGGAGGCGAACATGGCGATGGCCTGCAGGATCGGCGCGGCCTTCTTGGTGGCCTCGTCGCCGTTGGCGGCCTCCTCGGCGCGACGGTTGAGGTCGGCGTTCACGAGCGCCAGCGACTTGGTGACACGCTCGATCTCGGTTTCGGCGGGAATGGATTCGGGACGCGGGGTATCCGCCGGCTCCTCCAGCGGGGCGGCCATGCGAATGACCGGACCGACCGCGACGCCACGACCAATGCCAACACCCTTGATTTCCATATGACTGATCTCCTGTTCTGCGGATGCCCGCCTAGGTTTGTCGCGAACCGTCCGACCGCGGAACGGCCCGTGGTGATCCACCAACATCCTCGCCGGTAAATCATTTTCAACCACCCGCAAGTATACGCCTATAAAACCGCGACACGCCAACAGTAAACGTTTTCCGAAAAGTCCAGCAAATCCGTGTTATACTCGTCAATCAGCAGCCAAAGCCAACCGCGGCCGCACAGTAAAACGCAACCGTACGCAACCCGTACCGCATCCAGACGCAAAGGAGTGTCCCATGGTTACCCGCACCATCACCATCAACGACCCCGTCGGCATCCACGCCCGTCCGGCCGCTCAGTTCGCTCAGGCCGTCACCGCCTCCGGCTGCACCGTCACCATCGCCAAGGAAGGCGGCAACCCGGTTCCGGCCGGCTCCATCCTGTCCGTCATGGGCCTGGGCATCAAGCAGGGCGACAACGTCGTGATCGACGTCGAGGGCGACAACGCCGAATCCGTGGCCGACAACCTGACCGGCATCCTCGTCGCGGCCGAGTAACGCCCGTTCCCTCCTATCCTGTCGATACGGCCGCCCGCAACGCAAACGGGCGGCCGTATTATATTCGCCCGAAGCAACCGCAATCCAAACCCACACGCCAGCAGCAAGGAGGCAGCATGGTCACGACGGCCAAACCGGCATCCGCCGCCGCTTCGATCACCAACGTCGCCGCGCTGGCCAACGTCTCCACCGCCACCGTCTCGCGCGTCCTCTCCGGCAAACGCACCAAGGACGACGACATCGCCCGTCGCGTCCGCGCCGCCGCCGAGGAACTCAACTATTCCGTCAACTACGCCGCCAGCGCCCTGCGCTCCGACGTGACCAATACCATCGGCCTGCTTATCCCGTCCGCCACCGATCCGCTCAGCGCGCAGCTGCTCGACGAGCTCGAACCGATGATCGACGTGGATGCGCAACAGCTCCTGCTCGGCATCGGCGCCACCCGCGAACTGCAGGCCGAACGCCTCGAATCGCTCACCGCCCGCAACGTGGACGGGCTCATCGTCATCCCCGCACCCGGCACCGACCCCACCGACACGCTCGAACGGTTCGCACGGCACACGCCCATCGTGCAGGTCGGCGGCCGGCAAAGCTCGTTCCGCACGTCGATGGTGTCGATCGACGAGAACGCCGCCATGGAGGCGAGCGTGCGGCATCTGGCCGAATCCGGAGCGCGGTCGGTCGCGTATCTGGCCGGCAAGGACGTGTCGTTCGAGTCCGCGGAACTGTTCGCGATGTTCCATACGCAAGTGCGGTCGCGCACGCTGTTCACGCGCAACGAGTGGAGTCAGTTTGGCGAGCGGACCGTGCAGCGCGGGTTCCATTGCGCGATGCGGCTGTTTGGTGACGCGCTCGACCGGTCCGGCCGCGACGACCTGTATCGGCTGCGTCCGGAGGCGCTGATCTGCTGCGACGATGCGGTGGCGTTCGGCGCGATGATCGCGTTGGATGCGTTGGATCTGCGCGTGCCGCAGGATGTGCGGATCGTCGGGTACGGTGATTCGCCGCTCGCCATGACGACGATGCCGCAGCTGACGTCGTTGCGTCCGCCGGTGCAGCAGATCGTCGCCGAGGCGTTGCGTCTGATCGCCGCGGGACCGGCCACGCCCGCGCATATCATGCTGCCGCCGCAGCTTATCATCCGCGGGTCGAGTCGCGCAGCGTAGCGACGGCCGCCCGCGCGATCCGAAACGATCCGAATCGCGCAATCCGAAGCGAACCGAAACAGATCAACCATCACTCCGCGTCGGTTCGACATCAGATCAGCATCAAATCAACCCAAGCCGCGTGAACGCGTCGAGCAACCCTCCCCGATCCACGTCGGCGGTCACGAAATCGGCCACCTCCTTCACGGAATCGGTGCCGTTGCCCATCGCCACGGCCACCCCGGCCACCATGAGCATCGGCAGGTCGTTGTCGCTGTCGCCGACTGCGATCGTGTCGGATTCGTCCACGCCCAGCGTTTCGGCGACGCCATGCAATGCCGAGCCCTTGGTGACGCCGGGAATCATCACCTCGCCGTTCACCTTGGCGAACAGGCCCATCGACCCGTTGATCACGGTCAGATAGTCGCCGATCGCCTCGCGCACGTCGTCGATGGTGACCTTCGACCACGGCGGCACCAGGAACGTGCCCTTGCTGGCCGGCACCAGCTCGCCGATCGGCCGGCCGAGCGCGCTGGCACGGTCGCGGGCGTGGTCGATGTCGTGCCAGTACCGCAGCGTCGACTCCCGCGACGTGCCGGAGAACCGCGAACGCACCTTCAGCCGCGTCAGATAGCCGGACGTGGCCCACATGCCCTTGGACGACTGCCACAGATAGTCCACGCCGAGCCGTTCGAAGATCTGCGTCACGCGGGTGACGACCTCGGGGTCAATGAACGCTTCGGACAGCACCTTGCCGCCGACCTCGACGTACGCGCCCGACGCAGCGATCACCCCGTCGAATCCGGGAGCGAGGATATGGTCTTCGATCTCCGGCTTCGCGCGGCCCGTGCAGATCATCACGAGATGATCATTCGCCTGCGCGGCGTTCACGGCGAGTACCGCATCGGCGGGGATGCGGTGGGTGCGGCCGACCAGCGTGCCGTCGATGTCCAGCATGATCAGTTTGCGCGGCATGACGTTGCGCTCCCTTCCGGGCCTGCGACCAGTGCCCGCGAGTACTTCATAGAGAACAAGTGTTCATATACACGACAAGGGCCGAGATGCATGCGTCATCCCGACCCTTGTCACTATCGGCGCTCAGCGATCCGATATCCGGTGGTTCACAGCTCCTCGCCGTTGCTGGCGATGACCTTGCGGTACCATTCGAACGACTTCTTGCGAGACCGTTTGTACGTGCCGTTGCCGTAGTCGTCGGCGTCAACGTAGATCATGCCGTAGCGCTTCTTCATCTCGCCGGTGCCGAACGAGATCACGTCGATGCAGCCCCACACGGTGTAGCCCATGACCTCCACGCCGTCGAGTGCGATGGCCTTGCCGACCTCTTCGATGTGCGAGCGCAGATAGGCGATGCGCGCGTCATCGGCCACGTAGCCATGCTCGTCGGGCGTTTCGTACATGCCGATGCCGTTCTCGACGACGAAGATCGGCTTGCGGTAACGCTCGTACAGCGTGCACAGCACGTAGCGCAGGCCGACGGGGTCGATCTGCCAGCCCCAGTCCGTCGCGGCGATGTACGGGTTGCGTACCTGACCGGGCAGACCGTGGCCATCCCAGCTGCCGACCGCGTCCGCGGAGACGGCGGCGGACATGTAGTAGCTGATCGAGATGAAGTCGACGATGCCGTGCTTGATGATGTCGGCGTCACCGGGCTCCATCTTGATGTCGAATCCGTCGCGCTCCCAACGATGCGTCAGGTAGTGCGGGTACTCGCCATAGCAGTACACATCGCCGAACAGCAGACGGTCGCGCATCAGGACTTCGGCATGCATCACGTCGTCCGGACGGCAGGTCGCCGGGTAGATCGGCACCATGGCGAGCATGCAGCCGATCTTGAAGTTCGGGTTGATCTCGTGGCCCTTGCGCACGACGAGCGCGCTGGCGACGAACTCGTGGTGGATGGCCTGCCAGACCTTCTGCTCGACCTCATGCGGGGTGTCGTTCGGGTCGGGGATGATGCCGGAGTTGGTGTACGGGAAGATCTCGGTGTGCATTTCCATCTGGTTGTTGACCTCATTGAAGGTCAGCCAGTACTTCACCAGATCCTTGTAGCGCTCCATCACCGTGGTGGCGAAACGCACGAAGCAGTCGATCGCCTTGCGGTTGGTGAAACCGCCCTGCTTGGCGAGGGCCAGCGGCATCTCGAAGTGCGAGAGCGTGACCACCGGCTCCATGCCCTTGGCACGGTAGTCGCGGAACAGCTCCTCGTAGAACTTGAGGCCGGCCTCGTTCGGCTCGGCGTCGTCGCCGTTCGGGAAAATGCGCGACCACGAGATGGAGGTGCGGAAACACTTGAAACCCATCTCCTGGAAGAGCGCATCGTCCTCACGGAACGTGTGATAGTAGTCGATGCCGCGCTGGTTCGGGTAGTTCTTGCCCGGTTCCACGCCGTCGGCGGTGATGACTCGCTTGACGCCGTGCGCGCCGCCGGTCAGCACGTCGCAGATGCTCGGCCCACGGCCGTCCACATTCCACGCGCCTTCCAGCTGATGTGCGGCGACCGCGCCGCCCCAGAGGAATCCTTCGGGGAACTTCATGTCAGGCTTCCTGACCCTTACCGTCGGCCTCGGTCTTGCCGTCGAGGCGCTTGTACAGGTCGATCATCTCGACGACCATCGCACGGAACACCTCCGCGGCCATCATCTGATCCTCAACGTGAGTGAGCAGCAGACCCATCTTGACGGGGTTGCCGGCCGCTTCACGCTGGACGAGGCCGGAGTGCACGGCGTGGCCTTCGCGGTAGCTGGTGTCGCCTTCCTCGAGGGACGCCTTGGCACCTTCGTAGTCACCTTCCTTGGCCTTGTTCAGGGCTTCCATGTAGTCGGACTTGGCGGTGCCGGCCGCGGTGATCAGCTGGAAGCAGGTGGTTTCCAGATCGAATGCTTCTTCGTCTGCCATTTCGTTACGCTTTCTGTCGGTTCGTTATCGGTTTGCGTGTCTTGCTTGTCGAGACTGTCGTGACTGTCGGATTCGGCGGCCGATCACTTGCCGGCGAGCTTGAGGGCGAAGTCGAGCACCTTGTCGCCGCGGGCCATGCCGTAGTCCTGCGGGGCGATGACCTCGACCGGCTTGTTCGGGAATTCCTTCTGGATGTCCTTGAGCATGTAGCGCACCTGCGGGCCGAGCAGGATGACGTCGGCGTCCTGGGCGTTGGTTTCGAGGGTGGAGACCGGCATGGCGGAGATGTCGAAGTCCTCGCCGCGCTTGGCGGCCGCGTCCTGCATCTTCTTGACCAGGATGCTGGTGGACATGCCATCGGAGCAGCACAGTACGATCTTCATGATTGATTCTCCTTTGAATAATGTGTGGTTTGGTTGTCGGTTGGACGACGTTGTGTTGTGTTGAATTATGTTGGGTTGCAGTACAGAGGGCCGTGTCGCCGATCCGGGGACCCGCGGCACGGCCGACTGTTCTTTCAGAGACAGGAGGGGTACGTCTGTATCAGTATCCGTCTCGCCGTGTCAGCTCGTTTGCACGAACCGATCACTCGGCGGTGCCGGCTTCCTGCTCGAGGCAGATCTTGTCCTGCATCTTCACGAACGGCATGTAGATGAAGACGGCGATCACACCGATGATGACCTGCAGCAGAGCGGCCTTCCAGCCACCGAGGATGATGCCGGAGATGATCGGCGGGGTGGTCCACGGCACCTGAACGGCACCGAACGGAGCGATGAAGCCGATGGAGATCGCGCCGTACATGATGACCATGGCGACAAGCGGGGTCAGGACGAACGGGATGAGCATGATCGGGTTGAACACGATCGGCAGACCGAAGATAACCGGCTCGTTGATGCCGAAGATGCCCGGCACGATGGAGAGCTTGGAGACGGTGCGCAGCTGCTCAGACTTGGCGAAGAGCAGGGCGGCGACCAGCAGGCCCACGGTCAGGCCGACGCCGGAGTACTTGCAGAAGCAGTCGATGACCTGCGGGGTCAGGTAGTGGTAGCCGTTGGCCTTGGTGTACGGGGTGACGCCGGCATCGAAGAGCTTCTGGTTGCTCAGGGTGTTGGCGAGCAGGAGCGGGGTGACCACGCCGGAGACGACGTTGGCGCCGTGAATGCCGCACCAGAACAGGAGGGACATGAGCACGATGATGATGATCGCGCCGCCCCAGGTATCGGTGAGGGACTGCAGCGGGATCTGGAGGATCTTGAAGATGAGCTCGGTCAGGGACAGGCCGCCGAACACCTTGCACAGGTGGTACAGGATGGCGGAGCCGGTGACGACGAACAGGCCCGGGATCAGGGCGGAGAAGGCGTTGGTGACGCCCTGCGGCACGGCGTCAGGCATCTTGATCTTCAGGTCGTGCTTGATGCAGGCGGTGTAGACCCAGCCGACGAGCAGACCCATGATGATGGCGGAAATGATGCCGTTGGAGCCGGTCCAGGTCTGGTTGAAGATGCCGGAGAGCTCAGCGGTCTTGTCGCCGAGGGCCTCGACGTTGTCCTTGGACAGGGTCATCGAGGACGGGGAGACGATGAAGAACGCGACGAGCGAAAGCAGACCGGAGGAGATGCCGTCGCACTTCTCGTTGCGGGCGTAGGCATAACCGATGCCGACCGCCACGATGATGGCCAGGATGTTGAACGTTGCAGTGGAGACCTGGTTAAGGCCGACGTTCCACATGTCGCCGAAAATACCGGCCATGAAATCGCTGTAGCCCTCGAACGGCAGGTTGGCGAGCAGCAGGAACAGCGAGCCGATCAAGGTTGCCGGCATGGTGAGGACGAAGCCGTCCTTCAATGCTACCAGCGCCTTGAGGCTGGCGAACTTCATGAAGCCATTCAGCATCGCATCGCCGATGGCTTGCATCTTTTCCTTCATCTTGTGTCTTTCCCTTCCTTGGGATGTCAGGGCGGCTTAGCCCCTCTTCCTTGTATGGTTTCCAGTTGTTCGCAATTTCTTGAGTTATTCGAATAACTATGGCTTCATTATATACAAGCGATTTACACCGAGTCAAATTGATGAAAACACGCGGTTTCCCAATCGAAAACCGTTGAAAACACTAGAGTTCGGCGCACCTATGATCGCAATACGACGCTCTAACGTCAAAAATTTATTCGAATAATTTTTTGACAATGTGACGCTATTCGTCATCGCAAGCGACACACGGCGCCCGCCATCAACGCATCGAGGCCATCGAGTAGAACCTTGCGTTCCTGTAGTGATACAGGTTGTACGAGGCATTGAACAGCCTGCCGTTCGACAGGAACGCGTCGTCCTCGATGCAGATCGCCGGATCCCCCTCTTTGAGCCCCAGCTGACGCGCGGCCTCCGCGCCAAGCCAGTCCACATGGATCACCTTGTCGGTGAACCCGAAACGCAGCCCCAGATCATCGCGCATATACCGGTACAACGATCCGGACGCTATGTCCTCGTTAAGAAAAGGCACATACTCCTTGAGATACCAAGCCGTCTCATAGCTGACCGGCAGGTCATCCACACACCGCAAACGCACCACGCGCCACACCGGAGCATCCACATCGCAGCGCATGCGCTTCGCCAGCTTCTCGTCCGTACGGGTCAATGCAAGCTCGCGCACCTGCGAAACAACCTTCCTGTCCGGGAAATCAGCCGCGATGCCGTAGGACGTGCTGATCGGCATGTATATGCCGTCGCGTTCCTCACGCACGAACACGCCGGAACCGCGCACCGGAAACACCTCGCCCGCCTCGGCGAGCACGGCGATCGCGCCGCGCACGCAGTACCGAGACACACCATACTGCTCGATGAGCTGGTCCTCGGTGGGCAGACGGTTCGTCTCGGAGAACTCACCCGATTCGATGCGACGCAGTATCTTGCCGGCCAATTCCCGCTGCTTCACGGTCATACGAACTCCTCGCCAATATCAGCGATTCCGCGATCACGCCGTCGCGCCGCTCAAAAATCGCATAACTTCACATTCTTCGAATAACTCAAGTATATGGCGCCTTATGCGCGCAACACATGCTTCCGCTCACTATGCATACATCCGCCCCCGTCGCCGGCACAACCGTACACCACGCCGCTCCATCCGTACGTTGTTGCAAAGCAACCAGCACAAACGTACAGATGGCGCCGCCCAGCGTACGTTTCTGCAGCGTTGCCAGCAGAAACGTACTCCAGCGACCGCTCAGCGTACGTTTTTGCAGAGAAATCAGCAGAAACGTACTCGTACGGACGGTATCGCGACCCGTCAGCGCGGAATCAGCGCACAGAACAACGCCTCGAACAGCAGCGTCGGATTGCCGTTGCCAGCCAAGCGACGCCGCGACGTGGCGATGTCGTCCAACCGCCGCACCGCGCCCTCGCGCGTCAGCCGCACCGACAGTTCGGTGATCGCCGACCGGTTCTCCAGATTGACCAACCCGACCGCATCCTCCGCATCGTTCTGCAGCACGGCCACGTCGCGGTACACCGACGCGATCGAGTTGAGCGCACGGTCGAGCACGTCGCGGCTGCGACGCGTGGCCCGCCGTTTGAGCTCGTCCTTCTTGGCAATCTGGTTGTACGCGCCGCGCAGGTTCGGCGGAACGCGATCCTTCTCCCCTAGCCCGTTGATCCGGCGGAATTCGGCCTCCGCGGCGGCGGCCTGACGGTTCACGTCGTCGTCGGCCTGTGTTTTCGCATTGTCGATGAGGTTGCCGGCGAGCAGCACCGCGTCGGACGCGCGGGTGAGGTTCAGCACGCCGACGATCAGTTCGTCGCGGTCGGACATGACCTTCTCGTCGGTGGCGTACAGCCGGGCGACGCCGATGTGCCCTTCCGCGAGCCGGGCCGCACGCGCGGCGACGTGTTCGGTGAAGCGTTTGTCGTCCGGCAAGGTCGGATTCACCGTATGCATGAGAAAATCGGCGACGGCGCGGTCGGACGGTACGGCGAGGTTGACGATGCGCGTGCGCGAGCGAATGGTCGGCAGCACGTCCTGCGCGCTCGGGGCGCACAGCAGCCAGATAGTATGTTCGGCCGGCTCCTCGATCTCCTTGAGCAGCACGTTCGTGGTGCGTTCGAGCATGCGGTCGACGTCTTCGATGATGATGATCCGCCACGGCGCGGTGCTGGGCATCTGCTCGCTCACGCCGATGAGGTCGCGCACCTCGTCGATGCCGATGGTGACCTTGTCGGTGGCGAGGACGCTCACGTCCGGGTGCGTGCCGGCGAGCACCTGGCGGGTGACCTTGGTGGGTTCGTCGCCCAGGCCGTGGTCGGGGCTTTCGAGTGCGGCGGCGAAGGCTTTGGCCACGTTGGACCGGCCGGAGCCGGGAGGCCCGCAGATCAGCCACGACTGGGCGATTGATTTCGGGTCGCCGGACGCGACGGCCTTGAGCTGGTCGACAACGGCCTGCTGGCCGACGATGGCATCCCACACGCTCATCACGCACCGCCTTGCGTCATTGGCGCCAGCAGGGCGTCGATATCCTCACGGATCGTCGACCACACGCCGTCGACCGGCTGGGCGGCGTCGATCACACGGAACCGGTCCGGTTCGGCGGCGGCCAGATCGAGGAACGCCTGCCGTGTGCGCGTCTGGAAATCGTTGCCGGCGGATTCCATGCGGTCCTCATCGTGCTGCAACCGCGCGTGCGACAAGGCCGGGTCCATGTCGAGCAGATACGTGCGCACGGGCAGCAGATTGTTGATGGCCCACATGCTTAGGGATCGGATGTCGGCGGCGGTCAGTTCGCGGCCGCCGGACTGGTAGGCGAGCGACGAGTCGAGATAGCGGTCGGTGATGACGACCGCGCCGCGTTCGAGCGCCGGTCGGATCGTCTCCGCCACGTGCTGCGCGCGGTCGGCGGCGAACAGCAGGGCCTCGGCGCGCGGGGCGATGTCGACGGCAGCGCCGTCCACGCCGTGCAGCAGCATGTGGCGGATCGACTGGCCGAGTGCGGTGCCGCCGGGTTCGCGGGTGACGACCACGGTCCGCCCCTGCGCCTCGAGATACGCGCGCAACCGTTCGACCTGTGTGGTTTTGCCCACGCCGTCGACGCCCTCAAACGAAATAAACAGTCCGGTCATGGTTCCCCACCTTAGCGCACGCCGGCTATTGCCATGCTTTTCTCAAACTGAGAGGCAGATTCCGACTCGTGCACGGGTCTTTCTCCAAACTGAGAGGCAGCCGTCTTGGGCATGCCTTGGATATATTGACACATTACCCCAAGTTAGGGGGTATATCACTGTTGTTTCTCCGAACTGGCTGCCTCTCAGTTTGGAGAAAGACCTCCGCATCCGTCGAAATCTGCCTCTCAGTTTGCAGAAAGCCGCGCTCCGGCTCCGGCTGCCACGTGCAAGAATCTCCCGCACAACAAACTGGAGGCCGGGCTGATGCGCCCGGCCCCCAGTCATCGTTACTCGGCTTTCGCCGCCGCGGACTTCCGCGTCGTCTTCTTAGCGGCGGTGCCAACCTTCTTCGCCGTGGCCGATGACTTGGCCGCTGTCTTCTTCGCGGCCGTCCCCGTCTTCGACGCGGTCTTGCGCGTACGCTTCTTCGCCGGACCGGCCGCACGCTTCTCGGCGAGCAGGCGGAACGCCTCGGCGGGTTCGATCGACTCGGGCGTGTACTGCTTGGGCACCGTGCGGTTGGTTTCGCCGTCGGTGATGTACGCGCCGTAGAAGCCGTCCTTGATGGTCACGGGCTTGCCGGTCTCCGGATCCGGGCCGAGCTCGCGCAGCGGCGGCTTGGCCGCGCCGCGCCCACGTCCGCGGCCGTACTTCGGCTGGGCGAACAGTTCCTTCGCCTTGTCCAGATCGACGGTGAAGATCTCGTCCTCCGAACCGAGCGACCGCGTTTCGGTCTTGCCATCCGCAGTGGTCTTGGTCAAGTACGGGCCGTAGCGGCCGTTGTTCGCCTCGACCTTGGATTCGCCGATCTCGCCGGTTTCCGCGTTCGTCTCCTCATACGTGCCCACGAGCCGCGGCAGACCGAGCAGACGCAACGCGTCTTCGAGCGTAAGCGATTCGGGACTCATCGTCTTGAACAGCGACGCCATCTTCGGTTTCGGCGCGGCGGCGGCCTTCTTCGTGGTCTTCTTGGCCGCACCGTCGGCGGCGCCCGCACCCGACTCGGCACTCGCCTCCGCCGGCACCAGCGCCACATACGGCCCGAACCGCCCGTTACGCACCTCGACCGTGCCACCCGTCGCCGGGTCCACGCCCAGCACCCGCGGTCCACCCGCGTTGTGCTCGATGAGGTCATGCCCGACTTCGACGGTGAGCTCGTCCGGCGCAAGCGTGTCCGGCAGGGACGCGCGCTTCGGGTTGCCCTCCGCATCCAGATGCTCCATATCTTCCAGATACGGGCCATACCGGCCAACGCGCACGTGCAGCCCATCGCCGATGTTGATCGTGTTGATCGCCCGCGCGTCGATCTCGCCGAGCTGCGCGACCTGCTGCTGCAGGCCCGCGTGCGCCTCGTCGGCGTTCGCGGCCGCACCCTCGCCCGAGCCGAAGTAGAACCGGGTCAGCCAGTCGCGCCCGGTTTCGCGTCCGTGCGCGATCTGGTCGAGTCCGTTTTCCATGTCGGCGGTGAACTCGTAGTCCACGTACTTCGGGAACTTCGTCTCGAGCAGTTTGATGACCGAGAACGCAAGCCACGACGGGATGAGCGCCCGCCCGCGTTCGTACACGTATCCACGGTCGATGATCGTCGAAATGATGCTCGCGTAGGTCGACGGACGGCCGATTTCCTTGGCTTCCAGCGTCTTGACGAGCGATGCTTCGGTGTAGCGCGCCGGCGGCTGCGTCTCGTGCCCGTCGGCGGTCACGTCGTCCGCGCCCATCTGCTGACCGGTGGCCATCGGCGGCAACGACGCATTCTCTTCGCTGTTCTTCGCGGCCTTGCCGCCGTCGTTCGCATCGGCCTTTGCACCAGTGGCCGTCTTGCGTCCTTCCCCGGTCGCCTTCATGAAGCCCGGGAATTCGATCACGGTGCCGGATGCCTGGAACACGGCCTCGCCGTACGTCGCGTCGGCCGGCGCCGACAGCCGCACGGTCGCGGTCGATCCGGTCGCGTCGGCCATCTGCGACGCCAGCGTGCGCTGCCAGATCAGCGTGTACAGTTTCAACTGGTCCGGTGGTACCTTGCTGGCGAGTTCGGCCGGGTCGCGGAATCGTGCGCCGGCCGGGCGGATGCATTCGTGCGCCTCCTGCGCGCCGGCGGTCTTGGTCGCGTACTGTTTCGGCGCGTCCGACAGGAATGCCTTGCCGTAGTGGTATTCGACGGCGTTGCGTGCGGCGGCGATCGCCTCCTGCGACAGGGTGACGGAATCGGTTCGCATGTAGGTGATGTAACCGTTTTCGTACAGTCCCTGCGCGGCGCGCATGGTCTGCCGTGATCCCATGCCGAGTCGGTTGCCGGCGGTCTGCTGCAGCGTGGATGTGGTGAACGGCGGCTGTGGACGGCGGCGGTACGGCTTGGTTTCCATCGACATGACGGTGAACGTGGCCGACTTGAGCGCCGCGGCGATCGCGTTCGCGTTCGTTTCATCGAGTTGGCAGACGTTATCGGCGAATCCGGCCGGCGTGAGTTTGCCGTCCGCGCCGAAGTCCTTGGATACGGCGAGTCGTTTGCCGCCGAGCGCGACCATGCGCGCGTCGAATCGCGCGGCCTGGCCTTCCGCGTCGGGTGCGGACAGTTCAGCGGTCACGTCCCAGTACGGCGCGCGGACGAATGCCATGCGTTCGCGTTCGCGTTCGACGATGAGTCGCGTGGCGACGGACTGTACGCGGCCGGCGGACAGGCCGGGGCCGACCTTGCGCCACAGTACGGGCGACAGTTCGTAGCCGTAGAGTCGGTCGAGGATGCGGCGCGTCTCCTGCGCGTCGACCATGTCGCCGTCGACGTCGCGCGTGTTGGTGAGCGACGCCTTGATGGCTTCGGGCGTGATCTCGTGGAAGACCATGCGCTTGACGGGCACCTTCGGCTTGAGGGTCTGCACGAGATGCCACGCGATCGCTTCGCCTTCGCGATCCTCATCGGTGGCGAGGTAGAGTTCGTCGGCGTTCTTCAACGCGGATTTCAGCTCTGAAACCGTGCGCTTCTTGTCGCCGTCAACGATGTAATACGGTTTGAACCCGTCCTCGACGTCCACGCCGAACTTGCCGAACTTCGCTTTGTCGGCGGCGGGCACCTGGCTGGGCTGGGCGAGATCGCGAATATGACCCACCGACGCCATGACGGTGTACCCATCGCCGAGATACCCGCCGATCTTCTTGGCCTTGGTGGGAGACTCCACGATGACGAGCTTGCTGCCGGTTGCCATGTCTTCTCCTTACATAATGCCTACGGAACGTCATATTAACCATGACGTGCGGCCAAAGCCCAAAATCACGTGTGCCACAACGGTTCCGTTCTCCCGGCTCCCCCTGCCAGGAGGAGCCGGTGAGCGCGGCGAGACCGAGGTGTCGGCCCGGCCAGCACCTACCGCCGCGGCGGCGCCGGCGGCGCGCCCACCAGCCCGAGCCGGCTTAACGGCGCCGCGGTCAGCTGCCGCATCGCGAGCGCCAGCCCGCCCACCAGCAGCGTCACGCCGCCCACACCGACGATCGTCGACAGATACGCGCCCGACGCCGACCACGCCGCACTCAGCGCGAGTCCCGGCAGCACCTGCCAGATCACGTACGCGGCGTACGCGCACGCGAGCAGTCCGCCCGTGATCATCACCGTGCCGACGATCTGGATGCTGATCGACGACACGCGCGTGCCCGGTTCGTCCATCGCGCTCTTCGCCGTGCCGGCGAGCGCCAGCAACGTCACGCCGCCGACCAGCAGCACCGACATGACCACGTCGGTCGGCCGATGCCAGCCGCCGGCGATCACCGACAGTCCGATCACCGCGGTGAATCCGGATACGATCAACGCGCAGACCGCACGCCATACGCGCGGCACGGCGATCAGCAGCAGCATCGACACGGTCGCTGCGAGGATCGTATGGCCGGACGGCGCGGAGTTCGCGTGTGGCGTCTGCGTGTCGATCAGATACGGCCGCGGCAGCAATTCCTTGAGAAACGTCGCCGCGTAGCACAGTACGGCGAGCGCGACGAACTGGACGAGCAGCAGCCAACGTTTGCGTACGATCGTCACGACGATTGCGACCGCGCCGAGCAGTAGCGAGACGATGACGGTGGGGTTGAGCGGCACCGCCGGGACCACGTAATTGTCGGAGATGAGGAACGGGTCGAGTGCGGCGGCGAGCCAGCCGGGCAGCGCGTCGCGGAAGCCGGTGACCACGATCTCGTCGTACGATTGGCCGGTTTCGGTGCGTACGCCGAGCCACCACGCGCCGAATGCGACGGCGATGAGCAGCAGACCGAGCACGACGCACAGGATGCGGCTGGAGACGCGCGGACGGACGGTGAGCGGGTCGACTTCGGCGAGTCCGCGCAGCTCGTCGTCGGGCGTGTCGTCACGGACATCGTGACCGTCGGCACGCGTGTCGCGGATGCCGCGATCGCGCGCGGCGTTCACAGTACCGTACGTACCGTGCGCGAGACCGTATGCACCGTCGTGCGCGGCGTCGCCCGACGTGGTCGGATCGGCGTCGGCATCATACGTCGACCAGGACGGCTGCGGGGCGAGCATGTTCACGGAACTCTGGGGATCGCGCACGATCGGCTGCTGTTCGTCACTCATACGCACGACTCTACTAGCCCCGCGACCCCCGTTCGCCAATAGCTGGCCAACGAGGACCCCGAAACCAGCTGTCCATTCGCTGAACCGACCCCCCTAACGGACATACAGCCGATTCCACCCACGAAATCGGCTGTATGTCCGTTAGAGAGGGAGAGGCGATGACAAGGAGCACGGCAGAGCGCGGCGATGCGCAGCACATGGCGCAAGCAATGAAAAACCTCCACGCACCCGTCAGAGGCCACTTACCCTTGCTGCATTCCTGCCCTGGGGGAGTTGGGTGACATAGCGCCGCGTGGAGGCTGTTACATAGTGTACAGCATCCCCGGACACCAGCCCGCCGGCATCACCGTCGATTTGTGAGAGTTCGGCAGAAGATCGCGGAGGAAACCGGGCGAATCGGTTCAATTCGCCCGGTTGTTCAGGGGCCATGGTTACGGTGGTACCCATGGTTTCACAGTCACGACGTACTTCAGGCGGCTCTCACCGGGCAGGCAGCACTCCGCGCTCGGCGAGCAGCCGCACGACCAGAAAACCAGCCGCACGGCACTACGGCGGCGGGTCGCACCGCGCCACCGGCCCCACCCGTCACAGCCGCGGCAACCGTAATCGTAACGGACGCAGCAGCCGCCATCCGATCCTCAAGTGGATCCTCATCATCCTCGGATCGCTGATCGGACTGGGCATCCTCGGCGGCGCCGGCGCGTTCGCCTACCTGTACATCACCACGGAAATCCCACAGGCCGACAAAATCGCACTCGCGTCGAAAACGACCGTCTACTATTCCGACGGCACCACGGAGATCGGATCGTTCGCCGAACAGAACCGCGAGATCATCCAGTGCACCGACCTGCCGGACTACGTCGGCAACGCGATCGTCGCGTCCGAAGACCGCACGTTCTACACGAACAAGGGTATCGATCTCAAGGGCATGGCCCGCGCGCTGTACAACAACGTCACCACCGGCAGCCGCCAAGGCGGCTCGACGATCACGCAGCAGTACGCGGAACGCTACTACATCGGCGCCACCACCACGTCGTACGTCGGCAAGGCGCGCGAGGCGATCCTCGCGCTCAAGCTCGCGCAGTCACAGGACAAAAGCGAGATCCTGTGCAACTACATGAACACGATCTACCTCGGACGCGGCGCGTACGGCATCCAGGCTGCGGCGCAGGCGTACTTCAACAAGGACGCGAAGGACCTGAGCCTGAATGAGGCCGCGATGATCGCCGGCATCATCCCGTCGCCGTCGTCGTGGGACCCGGCCGTGGATTCGAAGATGGCCACGCAGCGCATGAAGCGCGTGCTGAACATCATGGCCGAGGACGGCTACATCACGTCCGGAGAGCGGTCGAAGGCCGACTCGCTGCCGAAGACCGTGGAATACACGCAGAACAACGTGTTCGGCGGCTACAACGGCTACCTGCTCACCACGGTCGAGAACGAGCTGATCGGCTCGGGCACGTTCACCAAGGATGACATCGAGACGGGCGGCTACACGATCGTCACCACGCTCGACAAGACGCTGCAGGAGGAGATCCAGACCGTCGGCGACACGCGGCCGGACGGCATGCCCGAATCGATCCAGGTGGGCGGCATCGCGGCGGATCCGCGCGACGGCACAGTCAAGGCCATCTACGCCGGTTCCGACTATCTGACGCATCAGCTCAACAACGCCACGCAGGCCACGTTCCAGCCGGGCTCCACCATGAAACCGTTCGCACTGCTGGGCGCCGCGCAGGAGGGCGTGAACTTCAACACGCTGTTCAACGGCAACTCGCACCAGCATTTCGCGGGCATCACCGCCGAGGTGAACAACGCGCTCGGCAACAACTGGGGCAACATCAACCTGTATCAGGCCACCGCGAACTCGGTGAACACGGTGTTCATGAACGTCAACGAGCATCTCACGCCGCAGCGCACCGCCGAGATCGCGCATCAGGCCGGCATCGAGAGCGACATCGACGAGACGTCGCCGTATAACGTGCTCGGCATCAACGCGAGCACCGTGTGGGACCTCACGCAGGGCCATTCGACGATCGCCGCGAACGGCGTGAAGAACACGCTGCACGTCGTCGCCACGGTGACCGACTCCGCCAAGAAGGAGGTCTACAAGACCAACGCGGAGAACGAGAAGGTCTTTGATGCGAACGATTGCGCGCTCGTGCAGAAGGCCATGCAGGGTACGACGACGAACGGTACGGCTGCCGGTACGGCGGCGGCGCTCGGCCGCGCGGTCGCCGGCAAGTCGGGTACGGCGAACGACGAGACCGCCGCGTCGTTCGTGGGATACGTGCCGCAGTTGATCAACGTGTGGGCGATCTGGAACCCGGCCGACGACGGTACGCCGCAGGTGGTGCCCGAGTTCGCAGGGTACGGCGTGTCGTCGACCGGCTATCCGGCGCACCTGTTCACCGAATTCATGACGCAGGCGCTGAGCGGCGTGGAGGTCGAGAACTTCCCTACCGCGACCGACGACGGCAAGATCGGCGGTCCGGACGGCACGTGGGGTCTTGGTTCGACGTACTACCAGCAACAGCAGGACGCGGCCAAGAAGAAGGCGCAGGAGGAGGCCGACGCGAAGAAGAAGGCCGAGGAGCAGCAGAGCCAGCAGTCGCAGTCCGGCACCGGTGCGGGTGATGGGTCAGGTGACGGCAATTCCTCGTCCACAAACGACGGCAACAGTACGACGGGCGGCAACAGCGGCACCGGAACCGGCAACGGATCCACAACCGACGGAAGCACGGGTACCGGAGGCACCGGCTCGACCGAAGGCGGCACCGGAACCGGCAATACCGGCGGCACCGGCAGTACGGACACCGGTTCGACCGGCAACGGCGACAGTGATTCGACCGCCAACGGCAATGCCGGCACGAACGACTCGGCCGGCTCTACCAACCAGTAACGTCGCTTTTCTCGCCGCACTGACGGGCATCTGCCGTATCGAGCGTCCCAACGTCGAACGGCCCCGACCCTCTAACGGACATACAGCCGATTCAGGGCACGAAATCGACTGTATGTCCGTTGAACAGTGAACGCATGCCGTCGCAGACGTTCCCGGCGTCGAACAGACCACTCCCCCACCTCAACGGACATACAGCCGATTCCATACCCTGAATCGGCTGTATGTCCGTTGGGTGTATCAGGCAGACCGCAACGGCATCTCTACGCCCGTCCACAGCCTACGTCCATCCGCAACGCATTCCTACGCCCATCCGTAACATCCCTACGCTCATCCGCAGCGCCGAAGCTCACCAACTAAAAAACGGACATACAGCCGATTCAGACCCCCGAATCGGCTGTATGTCCGTTAATGGCTACTAATTACTAGCTACCAGGTATTGAGTTATGCGCGGCGACATCGGCAACCGCCGGCCACCGCAACCCGCGTCAGCGCTCCGAACGGTTCACCGCGGAGATGATCGCCTTGAGCGAACTGGTGATGATCGACGAGTCGATACCGACGCCCCAGATGATCTGACTCTCCGCATCCTCGCCGACCTGTGCCTCGACGTACGAGGCGGCCATCGCGTCGGTGCCGACGGACATCGTGTGCTCGACGTAATCCATCACCGACACCTCGATGCCGAGGTTCGAGATCGCGTTGATGAACGCAGCGATCGGGCCATTGCCGATGCCGCTCAGCTCGCGCACGACCGGCTCGGCGGCGTTCGTCGCGCCCGCGCCACGGTCGAGCAGCTTCGCCTTGAGCACGGTGTCCGAACCGTCCTCGCCGGAGGAGACCGACACCTTGAGCAGCTTCAGGCGGCCCCACTGCTCGAGGCTCTCGTCGCGGGTGTCGCCCACGACCGCGCCGGCCGCCGTCGCGCCCGACTCCTCGACCGGCAGGTACTCGTCCTTGAACAGACGCCAGATGTCCTCGTCCTTGACTTCCTTCTTGGTGTCGTCCGCGTACTTCTGCACGATCTTGTCGAACTCCACCTGCAGGCGCTTCGGCAGGTCGAGGTTGTGGTTCGTCTTGAGCAGGTACGCCATGCCTCCCTTGCCGGACTGCGAGTTGACGCGGATGATCGCCTCGTACGTGCGGCCGATGTCCTTCGGGTCGATCGGCAGGTACGGCACGAGCCACACGAAGCTGTCGAGGTCGGCGCCGGCACGGTCGGCCGCCATCTGACGCGCCTCGAGACCCTTCTTGATCGCGTCCTGATGCGAGCCGGAGAACGCGGTGAACACGAAGTTGCCCGCGTACGGGTGGCGCTCGGAGATCTTGATCTGGTTGCAGTATTCGACCGTCTTGCGGATCTCCGGCACGTTCGAGTAGTCGATCTGCGGGTCGATGCCCTGCGTGAGCAGGTTCAGGCCGAGCGTGACGAGATCGACGTTGCCGGTGCGCTCGCCGTTGCCGAGCAGACAGCCTTCGACGCGATCCGCGCCGGCCAGCATCGCCAGTTCGGTGGCGGCCACGCCCATGCCCTCGTCGTTGTGCGGGTGGAGGCTCAGCACGATCGAGTCGCGGTCGTTGAGGTTGTTGGAGACGTACTCGACCTCGTCCGCGAACACGTTCGGCGTGGTCATTTCGACCGTGGCCGGCAGGTTGATGATCATCTTGTGCTCCGGCGTCGGCTTGATGACGTCAATCACCGCATTGCACACCTCGACTGCGTACTCCGGCTCGGTGCCGGTGAACGACTCCGGGCTGTACTCGTAGTACAGGTCGATGCCCTTGGCCTCGCCTTCGAGATGCTTGCACAGTTCGGCCGCATCGATGGCGAGCTGCTTGATCTCGGCCTTGTTCTTGCGGAACACGACCTCGCGCTGCAGCACGGACACGGAGTTATAGAAGTGCACGACCGCGCGCTTAGCGCCGCGCAGCGCCTCGTAGGTGCGACGGATGAGGTGCTCGCGGCACTGGGTGAGCACGACGATGGTCACGTCGTCCGGGATCAGCTCGCGTTCGATGAGCATGCGGATGAAGTCGAAATCGGTTTCGGACGCGGACGGGAAGCCGACCTCGATCTCCTTGAAGCCCATGGAGACGAGCAGGTTCCAGAAGCGCAGCTTGCGTTCGGAGTCCATCGGGTTGACGAGCGCCTGGTTGCCGTCGCGCAGGTCGACCGAGCACCAGCGCGGGGCGCGCTGCAGGCGCTTGCCCGGCCATGTGCGCTGCGGGTAGTCGAACGGCACCTGCTTGTCGTAGGCGGCGTACTTGTTGTACGGCATCTTGCTCGGCTTCTGCGGATCGCCGATGAATCGCGCCGGAGGCAGCAGCGGGTCGTTGTTCCCTCCGTTGGACGCTGCGGCGACTGCCGCGAGATCAAACACTGACGATTGATCCTGACCCATCACTCCTCCTTTTCTTGGAATTGCGCCGGTGGTTCAGCCCGGCCGTATCGTTTACGTGTACGTAACATGTACAACCTTTCATCATACCGGTCTTACCCCTGCAAATCGCCGTCATTCCGGCATTTGGCGGCGACCGACATACGATGGTGCGCGGCTGACGCACGACGGGAGACTCCGTCGCGAAACGTACGGCAAACGCACGGTTGCGGAAACGTGATGCTCCCGCGCAGATCGCGCGCATCGTCCGCTGCCGCGCCCCGACGCACGGTTAGATAGGGTGCATGACACACCGCGCCCCACTCAAGTTCCGCAACGACGGCACCTTCCGTGTGCTGCAAATGGCCGACATCCAGGACGGCCCAAACGTCCACCCCGACACGATCCGCATGATCGAGGCTGCGATCAAGGCCGCCGACCCCGATCTCGTCGTCTTCACCGGCGATCAGATCCGCGGCTACGATCCGGCGTATATCGACACGTTCCTGCGCCGCCGCGGCGAGAATCCGGGCGCGAGGGTGCGGCTCGTCACCGAGATCGAGGCGAAGCTCAAGGGCATCCACCGCCGCATCGCCGCCCGCCGCAACCCCGATCTGCCGCCCGTCGACGACGTCGTCACGCTCGACGACCTGCTCGACGACACGCGGCAGAAGGTGCGTGACACGTTCAGCGCGTTCCTCGGACCGCTCGTGCGTGCGGGCGTGCCGTTCGCCGCGACCTACGGCAACCACGATTTCCAGTGCGGCATCCTCGCCGACGAGCAGGACGACATCTACCGCGAGTATCCGGGATGCTTGAACCCCGCCGATTCGTTGGAGCCGGGCACGTTCGCGCTGCCGATCGCCGCGTCCGACGGTTCCGATCATGTCGCGATGAGCGTCGCGCTGATCAATTCGGGCGACTACGCGGGCAAGCCGGAGGAGAACGACGCGCAGTATCCGCGCTATGTCGCCAATTCGCGCGGTCTGGACCTTGCGGACGCCGACGGCTACGGCACACCAAGCGACAAGGCGATCGCATGGCTGGGCACCGTGCAGCGCGACCTTGCCGCACGCAACGGCGACGGACGGCCGGTACCGACGATCGCGTTCCAGCACATCCCGCCGCAGGAGTTCTACGACTGCCTGACCGAGGTGCCCGCGTGGACGCCGAACGCGGTGGAGGGCGCGCGCAATTTCGCCGGGCACTGCTATGTGCTCAATCACGAGATCTGCCGTCCCGGCTCGCGACTCGGCGAGGCGATCGGCTGCGCGGACGAGAACGTGGGCGAGGTCGAGGCGATGCGCGACGCGGGCGGCTATTTCGCGCTGTTCTGCGGTCACGACCACAAGAACTCGTTCGTGGGGCACGTCGACGGCATCGATCTCGGCTACGCGCCGACCTGCGGATTCGAATGCTACGGCCCGAAGTCGCGCTACCGCGGCGTGCGCCTGTTCGAGTTCCGCGAGGATAATCCGCGCAACTACGTGACGCGCATGCTCACGTGGGGCGAGCTGGTCGGCCGGTATTCAAGCAACGAGCTGCGCGTGTTCTTCGAGGACCACTGCATCACCGACGCGATCGGCCTGCGCAACGAGCTGCGCCGCCCGCAGGTGTTCGCCGGCGTCGCCTTCGGCACGACCGCAGCGTTCGCCGCCGTCGTGCGCGCCGCGCTCAAACAGGCGAAGCGCTGACATTACAACCGTCCGGGTATGACCGTCGTTAGCGGCGCGTCGTACCCGGACGGGCCAGCCATCGTCCGCACCGCCGCCGCTGTCCGCATCACCGCGCCACCGCACCGCCGCCGACGGTCACGGCAACTCACGGCATCGTGTATTCGTCGAACATTTTCCAGTCGTACGGCTGCTCGACCAGATAGTACGCCGTCTCCCCGCTGACGGCCGGTTTCATACCGACCATCGCGTTGCGGTACTGGTTGCGCGCGTCGCCGGTCGGCACGAACGGATCGACCGACGTCGTCCCATCGTCCACCGTCTTGCTGGTCGTATCGTACGCACTGCTGTCGCGCACCAGTACGAACGGCCGCGAACCGTCAACCGGCGACTGGCTAAGTGCCTCCGAGAATGCGTTCTGATCGAAGTATCCGCTGTCCTCCAGCGCGTCCACGTTCGCTCCGGCCGCGAAGTACACCAGAAAATCCTTCATGCGGTATGTGAGTCCGCGCTCGCACGTCTGGCCAGTGGTGCCTTCGAACACGGTGTCGCCGCAGTTCGGCAGCCCGAGCCCGGCGTATAGCTCCGCAATGCCCCAGTTCTTGTCGAGCCCTTGGGCGAGCAGGTGGTTGCGCATGGGGAACTGCCCGGTGGGGTTGGCCGGGTCGGCTTCGAGCAGCGTGCCGCCGATGTCGTGCGCGAAGTTCGTCAGGCCGAGCCGGTCGGCGGGCTGCGCGGGATCGTCGCCGTTGAGCACCAGATAGTGCTCGCCGGAACCGTCGGATGCCTGCCGGTCGGTCAGGGTCAGGCACTGCCCGTCGGCCTGCCCCTGTGCCGTCGTCGGTGTGCCGTACGTCGCGTCCTGTGCCGTGCCGGTATCCGTGATCACGTCCTTGCAGTACGTGCCGGCGAGCGCGGCCGTGATCACGCCGGACGTCGCGCCCGTACGCACCGCACGCAGCCCGTCCAGATCGTCTCGGGTCTCGCTGAACACGTCCTTCGCGCCGGTCATGTCGACACCGTAGTACAGGGTGACGGTCTGTCCATCGCTCAATGTCGCGCCGGGGCGTGGATTGCTGGCGACGATGGTGCCGAGGTTGCCGCTGGACGAGAACCGCGGTTGCAGATCGACCGTGTAACCCTGCGATTCGAGCGATTGCCTGGCGTCGTCCGACCGTTGTCCGATGATGTCCGCGCCGAGTACGTTGGCGTTGTTCGCGACCGCCACGCCGACGGTGACGGTGTCGCCCGACGTGACTGCCGTGCCGGGCGCGGGGTTGGTCGCGACGACCGTGCCCGCGGGATGCGCGTCGGTGTCGTCGACCGGCATGCTGGCGTACTGTATGGCCACTCCCATGCCCTGCAGGACCGTCGGCACGTCCGTTGCGTCGTTGCCGATGATATCGTCCGGAATGCCGGATCCGCGCGACACGATGAACGTCAGATCGTCGGGGATCGAGTCCTTGGTGATGCGATAGCCGGCGTTCGCGGTACCGCCGTAGCCGATCAGCGCGCCTTGCGTGAGCCCTGAGAATCGGTATTGGGTCGTGTATCCGACGCCGAGTTTCAGCCGTTGGATGTTGTCGGTGACGGTGCTGAGCATGACCGGATGGGCTGCGTCCGTGGTCGGTTCGGGCAGGGTGTAGGAGTCGATGGTCGCGGTGGAGCCGGACGGTGTCGTTTCGGCCGCATGCATATTGCGCCACATACGCGTCGCCACCACACCCGTCAAGCCGAGCATCGCAACGATGACGATCACCGCAATCGTCACGCGCGTCCACGACCGCGCAACAATGCCGTCCGACGACCGTTCGACGGATCGAGTTGGCTTATCCGGCAACCGATCGATGGACGGCGCACGTCCGTCCGACGTATGGCCGTCGCCGCGAAATCGTCCGTCATGCCCGGTACCCATCATGACCTCCCTGTCATGCGATCTCAGTCATCGAGACCACGTGGCTTCAGTATCCCACTTCCCGACTTCGACACTCCGGCGCGTCTCCCCCGAAACGTACATACAGCCGAACAAATCGTACATACAGCCGAAACAGGCCTCCGCCCGCGCAATCCCCCAACGCACATACAGCCTCAGCACACCAACACCCTCAGCCTTCAACGGACATACAGCCGATCCACCCGCCTAAATCGACTGTATGTCCGTTACAAGGCTGAAGACACGACGCCCGTCAATCACCCCCGTCTCTCGTTTCGCATCAACCGTCCCTCCCCTTCAACGGACATACAGCCGATTCCACACCTCAAATCGGCTGTATGTACGTCGAGATATCGAACGCTACCGGAACAAACTCGCATACCGCTGCGGCGTCGTTCGTCATTCTTTCTCCCGACGCCTCACCCCTCAACGGACATACGGCCCCAACGCACCAACACCCTACCTTCAACGGACATACAGCCGATCCACCCACCCAAATCGACTGTATGTACGTTCGAAACACAGCGCACTAACGAAACAGGCTCACGCCGCGACGCGACATGCAATACGCGTTCCCCAGCCACGTATGCCGCGAATTCGGCCACACCGCACCCAGCCGCGGCGCATTCTGGCTCATCCAGATGCTCGGCACACGCCCGTCCGCACTGCGCGACCCCAGCAGATTGAACCCGTTCTTCTCAAGCAGCCACTCCGGGTGCTGCGTCGCGATCGCCAGTCCTTCCTCAAGCGTGAGCGGCGTACGTTCGTCGGAGTCGATGAGTTTGCGCGCCACATCCGGCTCGCGGTTGATATAACACGTGCCGGTGTGCGGCTCGACGACCAGATAAAACGGCCCTTCCGGCGGTTCGAAGCCGTCCTGCGGCAGGAAACTGGCGATGTCGCGCGGCGGCATCGTCGTGAATCCGGCCATGCGGTTGATGCTGGTTCGCGCGATCAGCGACTCTGGCGACACGAGTTCGCGCGTCGGAATGAGCAGGATGTTCGCACCGAGACGACGTTGCAGGTCGTCACTGTCCGGATCGCAGTGTTCGAGCGCGGTGATTAGCGGTCGCGCAAGCGCGCGGAAGGCTGCTGCGGAAATGTCCGCGACGTCCGGATATCCCAGCGCCACCAAACGGTCCAACTGCTTGCGTGCTTCATCCGATGCGATCGACATATCTCCCAGCCTACCAGCGGCCCGCCCGTCCACCCGGCTTCCAACCGCCCCGCTCCGTTCGGCCACGGCCGTCAGTCCCATCCGCGACCGTAACTCAACAACATCACGATCCCATCATTGAGTTACGGCCGTTCTTACGCCCAATAACGACCGTAACTCAACAACTTCGCGACCATAGTGTTGAGTTACGGTCGTCTCGGCCCCCGAAAACGACCGTAACTCAACACATCAATGCCGTAAATGTTGAGTTACGGTCTTCCCCTCCTCCCCGACACATCCGTCGCACTGCGCCCCGCGCTACACCACGACGTCACGGTCCGGCCAGCATATGGGAGCGCGCGCGCCGTTATGCGGCGCGGTTCGTACAATGGTCGGCAACTCGCAGTTCGTTTATCCGCACAAACATAGGGGTTGGTATGTCCGAAAAACTCAAGGTCGGCATCCTCGGCGCGACCGGCATGGTCGGCCAGCGTTTCGTGACGTTGCTCGAGAATCATCCATGGTTCGAGGTGACGACGCTCGCCGCGTCCGCGCACTCGGCCGGCAAGACGTACGAGGAGGCGGTCGGCGACCGTTGGAAGATCGAGACGCCGATGCCGGAGTACGCGCGGCACATGACCGTGGTTGACGGCGACGACGCCGAGAAGGTCGCGGCCGGAGTCGATTTCATGTTCTCGGCCGTGAACATGCCGAAGGATCAGATCCGCGCGATCGAAGAGCGGTATGCGAAGACCGAGACACCGGTCGTGTCGAACAACAGCGCGCATCGCTGGACGCCGGACGTGCCGATGGTCGTGCCGGAGATCAACCCGGAGCATTTTGCGGTGATCGAGCATCAGCGCAAGCGCCTCGGCACGACGCGCGGCTTCATCGCGGTCAAGCCGAACTGTTCGATCCAGGCGTATACGCCGGCGCTGGCCGCGTGGAAGGAGTTCGAGCCGCACGAGGTCGTCGTGAGCACGTATCAGGCGATCTCCGGCGCGGGCAAGACGTTCAAGGACTGGCCCGAGATGGTGGGCAACATCATCCCGTTCATCTCCGGCGAGGAGGCGAAGAGCGAGAAGGAACCGCTTAAGGTGTTCGGCCACGTGGACCCTGAGCGCGGCGAGATCGTGCCGTTCGACGGACCGCTGCGCATCACGTCGCAGTGCATCCGTGTGCCCGTGCTCAACGGCCACACCGCGACCGTGTTCCTCAACTTCGGCAAGAAGGCCACGAAGGAGGAGCTGATCGACCGGCTCGTCAACTACACGTCCCGTGCGGCCGAGCTCGGTCTGCCGCACGCGCCGAAGCACTTCATCCAGTACCTGACCGAGGACGACCGCCCGCAGGTGCGTCTCGATGTCGATTACGAGGGCGGCATGGGCGTGTCGATCGGCCGTCTGCGTGAGGATTCGATCTTCGATTGGAAGTTCGTGGGACTCGCGCACAACACGTTGCGCGGTGCGGCCGGCGGCGCGCTCGAATGCGCCGAGATGCTCAAGGCGCTCGGCTACATCACCAAGAAGTAGTCACCGCGCTCAGCGTATGCGAACGGCCCCCATCCGGACCATTCCGGCGGGGGCCGTTCGCATGCACTTACCCATCATCGGCCCGTCGCCGGCAACCTTGCATCCGCTCCTTGCTCCGATTCCCATAACGAGACGGACATACAGCCGATTACAACGGTGAAAACGGCTGTATGTCCGTTAGAGGGGGAAAGGATCACAAGTCCGCGGCCGCACCGCACCCGGTACGTCGGCGCCTAGAACTCAGCGACCGGTGCCGCCGTAGACGACGGCCTCGATCTGGTCGGCATCAAGCCCGTACGCGGTGTGCAGCGCGCGCACCGCGTCGTCGAGCTGCTCGAGCGGCACGAGAGCGGCGATGCGGATCTCGGACGTCGAGATCATCAGCACGTTGATGCCCTTCTCGCTCAGCGCGTTGAAGAACTTCGCGGCGAGGCCGGAGTGCGTCTTCATGCCGACGCCCACGACGGCGACCTTGCCGACGTTGGTGTCGACATCGAACGAACGATAGCCGAGCTCCTCGTGCTTGTCGAGCAGCACGTCCTGCACCTGCTTGACGGTCGCCTCGGGCACGGTGAACGAGATGTCCGCGGTGCCGACGGACGCGCCGGCCTGCACGATCATGTCGACGTTGATGCCGGCGGACGCCAGTTCGGTGAAGACCTTGGCGGCCATGCCCGGCTCGTTCGGCACGCCGCGCACGGTGGCGAGCGCCTCGCTGCGATCGTGTGCGATGCCGGAGATGACCGGCGCTTCGGGACCGAGGTCGGGGAACAGGTCGCCCATGGACTTGTCTGCTTCGTTGTTGCTCATGTTGGTTGCCTTACTTGTGCGGTATGTGTGAAATCTGATGATGGATTGTGGTCGACTGGTGATGACTGATCAAGTACGATCAGTCCCGATCGGCCCGGATGATCACGGTGATCAGTTGCGATGACCGGCTGATCAGTCCAGGTTCGGCAGCGTACGCGGGTCGACGCCGTCCGGCACGACGAGCGTACCGTTGCGATGAGAGAAGGACGAACGCACATGCAGCGGCATGTTGAACCGCTGCGCGTATTCGACGCATCGCAGGGCAAGCACCTTGGAACCGCAGCTGGCCATTTCGAGGATCGCGTCGTAGCCGATCGCAGGAATGCGCCGCGCAGTCGGCACGATGCGCGGATCGGCGGTGAAGATGCCGTCCACGTCGGTGTAGATCTCGCAGATGTCGGCGCCGAGGGCCACGGCCAGCGCGACGGCGGACGTATCGGAACCGCCGCGGCCGAGCGTGGTTGCGTCGCCCTTCGCGTTGATGCCCTGGAAACCGGCCACGATGGCGACGTCGCCCATCGACAGTGCGTTCTTGACGCGATCCGGGCGAACGGCCTTGATGTGCGCCGCACCGTAGCGCGCATCGGTGAAGAAACCGGCCTGCTGACCGGTGAACGAGTGCGCGCGGTCGCCTTCGGCGTGGATGGCCATCGCGAGCAGACTCATGGAGATGCGTTCGCCGGCGGTCATGAGCATGTCCATCTCGCGTTCCGGCGGATTGGAATCGATGCTGAGCGCCTGGTCGATCAGGTCGTCGGTCGTGTCGCCCATCGCGGAGACGACGACGGCGACCTTGTTGCCCTTCTTCTTCGTTTCGACGACGCGCTTGGCCACGCGCTTGATGGAGTCAGTATCGGCGACCGACGAACCGCCGTACTTCTGCACGATGAGAGCCACTGCTGTCCATTCTCTCTTGGGATAGATGTGTCGCCTATTCTACGTAAGCGGCACGATTATAAGGATCGCCGGCCAGGCCGCACGCACGTCCACCCACCATACGGACACGACGAACTGGCACTGAAAGACGCATGCGTGACGACCGCATGCACGCATGTCCCGCGACCGTCACGCGCCAAAACGCACAGTGGCGGAAAACGCTCGCTGAGAGTACTCTCAGCGAGCGTTTTCCGCCACTACAGAACGGTCACATAACCACGCAGACGCGCACTATTCCATCACAAACCGTGCGCACTACTGATCACAGATGCTCACGCAGGCCGCGCAGACGCGCCAGCGACACCTCACGGCCGACGATCTCCATCGACTCGAACAGCGGCGGCGACACACGGCGGCCGGACATGGCCACGCGCACCGGCCCGAACGCGAGACGCGGCTTGTAGCCGCCGTCCTCCACGAGCGCCTTGTTGAGCGTCTCGTGCAGCAGATCGGTCTTCCAGTCGGCCTCGGCCACGCCTTCGAGCGCGGCGATCGCCAGATCGAGCACGGCCGGCGCGGAATCTTTGAGCGTCTTCTTCGCGTCGTCCTCCGGCTCGAGGTAGCCTTCGGTCGACAGCAACGAGCCGACCATGCCGGCGACCTCGCCGAGCAGACGCACACGCGGCTGCACGAGCGGCGCGGCGGCGGTCAGCACGGCCTGTTCACGCGCGGTCAGCTCATCCCAAGACGCAGCGGAGACCACGCCATCGCGATGCAGGTACGGCACGGAACGACGCAGGAAGTCAGCGGGATCAAGCATGCGGATGTGCTCGGCGTTGATCGAGATCGCCTTGTCGAGGTCGAAGCGGGCCGGGTTGGCCTTCACGTCGCGCACGTCGAACTTCTCGATCATTTCCTCCATCGAGAACACGTCGCGGTCCGGCGCGATCGACCAGCCAAGCAAAGCCAAATAATTCAGCAGGCCCTCGCGGATGAAGCCGGCGTCGCGGTGGTTGAACAGGTTAGACTCCGGGTCGCGCTTGGAGAGCTTCTTGTTGCCCTGACCCATCACGTACGGCATGTGGCCGAACAGCGGGGTGGTCTTGGCGATGCCGAGCTCCTCGAGGTAACGGTAGAGCACGATCTGGCGCGGGGTGGAGCTCAGCAGATCCTCGCCGCGCAGCACGACGTTGATCTCCATCATCGCGTCGTCGACGGGGTTGGTGAGCGTGTACAGCGCGTCGCCGTTCGGGCGCACGATCACGTAGTCCGGCACGGAGCCGGCCTTGAACTCGATGCGGCCGCGGATCAGGTCGTCGAACGCGATGTCCTCGTCAGGCATGCGGATGCGCAGCGCGGGCTTGCGGCCTTCGGCGCGGAACGCGGCCTTCTGCTCCTCGGTGAGGTTGCGGTCGTAGCCGTCATAGCCGAATTCGGCCGGGCGGCCGGCGGCGAGGTTGCGTTCCTTGATCTCCTCCGGCGTGGAGTAGGACTCGTACGCGTAGCCGGCGGCGAGCAGCTTGGCGGCGACGTCCTTGTAGATGTCGGTGCGCTCGGACTGGCGGTACGGGCCGTGCGGGCCGCCGACGTCGATGCCCTCGTCCCAGTCGATGCCGAGCCAACGCAGCGCCTCAAGGATCTGGTTGTAGCTTTCCTCGGAGTCGCGGGCCGCGTCGGTGTCCTCGATGCGGAAGATCAGCTTGCCGCCGGTGGCGCGGGCCTCGGCCCAGTTGAACAGGGCGGTGCGGACCATGCCGACGTGCGGGGTGCCGGTCGGCGACGGGCAGAAGCGCACGCGCACGTCCTTCGGCAGGGCGGGCTTGGTGTCTTTCGGATTTTCAGTGGTTGCGGAAGTGGTTTCAGCTTCAGTCATAATCCCTTATTCTGCCGCGCGAGCGGGACGTGAGGAGGGACGCGGAGGCACGGACGATCGTCGCGTTCGACTTGCGGCATGACCGCGCGTCGCGACGACCGGCGATACACTGGATTGCGTTGGATCGCACTGGATTGCAACGATGAACAGATGACGGAGGACGGCATGGCGGCGCAGCGGCATGTGACGATGAACGATGTGGCGAAGCGGGCCGGTGTGTCGTTGAAAACCGTTTCCAACGTGGTAAACGGCTATCGGTTCGTCAGGGACGCCACGCGGCGCAAGGTGCTCGACGCGATCGACGAACTCGGCTATTCGGTGAACGTGGTGGCCAAGAGCCTGCGTGAGGGGCGCAGCAACGTCATTGGCATTTCGTTGCCGGATATGCGTCTGCCGTATTTCGCGGAGCTGTACTCCTGTCTGGCCGGGGAGGCGCGCGCCGCCGGCCGCCGCGTGATTTTCGCGCCGTCCGGCGTGAGTCGCACGAACGAACTCGACGTGTTGCACGGTTCGTTTGCATCGTTGATCGACGGGCTGATTCTGTCGCCCAAGTATTTGACCGGCGGCGACGCCGACAAGCTGAACGTGGACTATCCGATCGTACTGATCGGCGAGCAGATGCGTACGAATGCGCGCGACCGTGTGATCACGGAGAACGAACACGGCATCTATCGGGCGACAGCTTCGCTGGTCGCGAAGGGTTGCCGTCGCATTGC
The DNA here is from genome assembly GCF_009299505.1 of Bifidobacterium ramosum. Classification (GTDB taxonomy): domain Bacteria; phylum Actinomycetota; class Actinomycetes; order Actinomycetales; family Bifidobacteriaceae; genus Bifidobacterium; species Bifidobacterium ramosum. The sequence continues at coordinate 176,225 of NZ_WBSM01000003.1, forward strand.
GGTCGTCGGCGTGGGCGGCAAGGGAGTCGCGTCCGAACCGATGCGGCTGCGGGGTTATCGGCATGCGCTGGAGGACACCGGCATCGCATTGGATACATCGTTGGAGATTCCGGCCGACATCTGGTACCAACCGGCCGGTGCGGACGCGGTGGGCGTGCTGTTCCGTGACGGATTGCGGGTCGACGGCATCGTGTGCATGAACGATCTGCTGGCGATGGGCGTGATGCAGGAGCTGCGTCGCCGTGGTGTACTCGTGCCGGACGACGTGAAGGTCGTCGGCTACGACGATTCGATCGATGCGCAGTATTTCGCGCCGTCGCTCAGTTCGGTCGACCCCGACCTGCGATCGGTCGCCCGCACGGCGATCGCACTGCTGTGCGCACGGATCGACGGCGTGGATCCATCGTCGATCGACGCACTCCGTTCCGTCATCCCATCGCCGAACGCGTCGTCGCAAACCACCGTATCATCCGTCGCACCATCCGTCACGGCGGCATCCGAATCATCCGAGAGTCCAGCAGCATCACGTACCGGCTCATACGTCGTATCACGCACCGGATCATCGCGGTCCGATGCGGCCGCCAACAGCGGCACACCGGAATCCGTCACCGGGTACGTCACGGTCACGGTGCCGTCGAAACTCGTCGAACGTGAATCCACGGCGGTCCGGTAGTCGGACATTCGGCAACGAACGTTCCGTCACGTCACCTCTCCATCTCCAGGCGAGATCATGTCGAGCGTTCCGTCACGGCATATCTCTTCACCCCTGCGGACATCCTCCAGACGTCCCCAACCGCCACTCCCCTCACCCCTACGGACATACAGCCGATTCCATCGATGAAAACGGCTGTATGTCCGCACGGGTACAGGGCACCACCCGCTAACCCCACCAAACCACGCACCCACGCACAAAAAGGCCGCCAACCGCGGGAGGAGCCACGGCTGGCGGCCTTGCCCCCGGCGTCCTGTACAAGCGACGCCGGCGACGGTGATGAGAAAGGAAGGGAATGAGAAGAGTGAGTAGCTGCTGGTGACCGGCCGTTCACCGACCAGTCACCAGCCAAAGCAAGGAGCCAAGCCGCGGCCCTTACTTCATACCGGTCATCGCGATGCCTTCGACGAAGCGCTTCTGCACGAAGAAGAACACGATGAGCAGCGGCAGGGCGGAGATCAGCGCGCCGGCCATCACCACGCCGTACGGCGTGACGGACGAGCCGTGGCCGGTCAGCATGGCCAGACCAGCGGTGATGGTGCGGGTTTCCGGCTTGGAGGTCATGATCAACGGCCAGAGCAGGTCGTTCCAGTTGCCCATGAAGTTGAACATGCCCACGGTCAGGATCGCCGGCACGGCGTTCGGCAGGATGATCTGCGCGAAGATGCGGAACTCGCCCGCACCGTCGATGCGCGCCGCGTTATCGAGGTCCTTCGGGATGGAGATGAAGAACTGACGCAGCAGGAAGATGCCGCCGACATCGGCCATACGCGGGATGATGATGCCGAGGTAGCTGTTGACCAGGCCCATCGAACCGAGGAGCTTGTAGACCGGGATGAGCAGCGCCATGCCCGGGATCATCATGGTGGCGATGAGCACGGCGAGCAGGATGCCGCGGCCCTTGAAGTCCACGCGGGACAGGCCGTAGGCGGCGAGCGAGTCGAAGAACACGGAGATGATGGTCACGGCGCCGGCGAACACGATGGTGTTGAGCAGCTCGCGGCCGATCGGCAGGCGGGAGAACAGGCTGGTGTAGTTGTCCAGCGTCCACGCGCTCGGGATGACCTTCGGCGGCCAGGTCTGGGTGACGGCGTTCGGCGTGAACGAGACGATCACGACGATGATCAGCGGAAAGACCATGAGGAAGGTCACGAGCACCAGCGCGATGTAGCTCAGCGTCAGGCTGATGGTGTGCTTGGTGCGCGCCTGCTTGCGCAGACGTTCGTTTTCGGCGTTGATGCGCGCGTTTTCGGATTCCTGTTCCGCGGTCAGTTTCACGGAGGTTGCGGTTGCGGTGCTCATGCGATCTCCTCCTTCTCGTGCTTGTTGTTGGTGTACAGCTGGATGAGGCCGACGATGAGCGTCATGATGAGCAGGACGTACGACAGTGCGGACGCGTAGCCGAGCTTGCCGTTGCCGAACGCCTCGGTGTAGATGCGGTACACGATGGTTTCGGTGGAGCGGGCCGGGCCGCCGGAGGTCAGGATGAAGACCTGATCGAAGACCTGGAAGGAGCCGATGAGGCCGAAGATGACCACGTAGTTGAAGGTCGGGCGCAGGGCCGGCAGCGTGATGTAGCGGAACTTCTGCCATGCGCTCGCGCCGTCGAGCGACGCGGCTTCGTACAGTTCGGCGGAGATACCCTGCAGGCCGGCGAGGAAGATGACCATGAAGTAGCCGAAGTTCTTCCACACGGTGATGAAGACGATGGTGGCCATCGAGGTTTCACGCGTGCCGAGCAGGTCGAGGTGCGACGGGCCGCCGAGCAGCGAGACCCAGTACGGGATGAGGCCGAGGGACGGGGAGAGGATGAACTGCCATGCGATCGCGGCGACGGTCAGCGAGATCACGAACGGCAGGAACATGCAGGTGCGGAAGAATCCGACGAACTTGAGGTCCTTGCGGTTGAGCAGCAGTGCGAACGCGAGCGCGACGATCACGACGATCGGGGCGTACAGCACGGCGTAGACGAGGGTGTTCTTGACGTCGGTCCAGAAGTCCGCGCTCTGGAACAGCGTGACGTAGTTTTTGAAGCCGATGAATTTGGCGGGTCGGCGTGCGTTGGAATTGATGCGGCCGTCGGTCAGCGACGTGATGAACGTCTGGATGGCCGGATAGAAGACGAAGATGGCGAGGACGATGAGCGCGGGCGCGGTGAACAGGATGCCGGTGCGCAGGTTGCGCGCCTGGATCGCTTTCTTGTTCTCCTTGGCGACCTCGTGCGCTTCGCTCTGCGAAGTTGCTGTGGTCATTTTGCTCCTCCAAAAGAACACATGATTGCTTGGGAATAGGAACGCTCCCCTTCCCTTTCGGGAATGCGGTCGGGAAGGGGAGCGTCGGTTGGCTGGGATCAGCCGTGTGGGTTGGGGTTGGCTGTCGGCTACCGGCTGCCGGAGACCGGCGGTCGGTTACTGATTGATGACCGACTGTCGGTTACCGGTTACCGGTTGCGGATTGCGGATTACCGATCAGTTGTCGGCGTACTCGTCGAGGTAGCCCTGGATCGAGGTCTCGGCCTGGTCGAGCAGACCCTGGATGTCGTCGTCGGTGCGGACGGTGTTCTGGGTCAGGGTGTCGAGGGAGGCGGAGATGTCGCCGAAGCCGCCCTTGAGGCCGGCGATGCCGATGTAGGAGTTGTCGGTGTACTGCGAGATCTTGGCGATCAGCGGACGGCTGGACAGCTCATCCTCGGTGACGGTCTTGTTGTTCGGCGGGTAGGCGGAGCCGAGGGACCACTTCACCTGGTTGTCGTGGTTGTTGTAGAACTTGAAGAACTCGTAGATGCCGGGGAGCTTCTCGGAGTCGCCGACCTGCGAGGTGACCCACCAGTACAGGCCGGTGGAGCCGGTGTTGGAGCCGGTCTTGCCGTCGGCGTACTTGTAGGTGCCGTCACCGTCCGGCACGGCGAAGGTGTCGTGGTTGATGCCCTTGTCGGTGGCCGCCTGGTCCTCCCACGGGCCGACGATCACCATCGCGGACTGGCCGGACTCGAAGGATTCGCGGGCCGCGGTGTCGTCCAGACCCGGGACGGCGTAGCCGCCCTTGTAGAACGCGCGCATCTTCTCGAGGAAGGCCTTGTTCTCCTTGGAGTTGATGGAGACCTTGCCGTCGGTGGTGTACAGGCCGGTGCCGTTGCCCTTCATGAAGGCGGCCCAGCCGGAGTCGGCCATCGCGAGGCCGTACTGCGAGCCGTCGGACTTGGTGAGCTTCTTGGCGACCTCGAGCATCTGGTCCCAGGTGGTCGGGATGTCCTTGTCGGTCAGGCCGGCGGCCTTCCACATGTCGGTGTTGTACCACACGGAGGTCGGCGCGTAGCCCATCGGGACCGCGCACTTCTCTTCCTTGCCGTCGATGTTGAAGGTGATCTGCTTGACGACGTTGTCGAGGTAGTCGTCGGTGCCGTTGTCCTTGTCCGCGTAGAAGTCGCTGACGCACTGGAAGGTGCCGTCGATGGACCAGCCCTGGCCGTTGTCGGCGCCGGTGGTCACGAAGTCCGGGCCGTCGCCGGTGGTGACCTTGGTCACCATCGTCTCGCCGATGGTGCTCCACGGCTGCAGCTGGGCATCGATCTCGTACTTGTCCTGGGACTTGTTGAAGTCGTCGACGATGGACTCGAGCGTCTTGCCATCGGCTTCGGAGAAGCCGTGCCACATCGTGATCTTAATCTTGCCGTCGGCGGTCTTCTGAACGTCGCCGCCGCCGTTGCCGCTGGAACCGCAGCCGGCCAGCGCCATGCCGGCCGCAAGCACGGCCGCCGTGGCCGCGATGAGGTTCTTCTTGATCTTCATTGGTTTCCTCCTTGGTACTCCGGTTTCCCAGAAATCTTGGTCGTTGTAGGCGGGCGGCCCTGTGGTCCTCCGTCCGGCGGACGGAATGCGGCTGGCGACAACATCGTTGCTGCAACCGCGGTGGTTGGTAAGCCTTTGGTTTGTGGAGCCTCAGCGCTCGTTTACAACGTTGGAATTCACTATAACACGTTTTCCATCGTTGTACAAATCGGATATGCAACCCGTTTGACACGCCTGAAAAACTGCCGTTTTCCATGCGAAACGCCGATCTTCAACTCGATGACGGCGGCGTTTCGCACAACGTGAATGTTCGGTTATGGGTTTTGGTTGACGGCGGACGTCACACGCGCGCTGCGTATGTTGTGCGTACGACGTACGCCGCATACGCGACGCATCGCGCGATGCCCACGTCACGGATGACGTAATGGCTACGCCTCGGCGACCAGCTCGACCGACGGCGTTCCGGCCTTCGGGCCGCCGTCGGGCGGCAGCACGTCGGTCGTGACGGGCGTCCACAGGTTGTCCGGTTCGGGCACACCAAAGTCGGGCGTGCCGTCCTCGTTCCAATGCACCACGCCGACGCGGGCGTGACGGTTCGGGTCGAACAGCGGATCGCCCTTGATATCGGTGTAGTTGCGGGCGTGGTAGATCATCAGGTCCTGCGAGTCGTCCTCGGACTTGGTGAACGAGTTGTGGCCGGGACCGTACTGGCCGTTCTCGGCGCAGGTCTTGAACACCGGCACCGGGCTCTTGGTCCAGCTCGCCGGATCCATCAGGTCGGAGCCGCGCGTGGCGGTCAGCAGGCCGACCGCATACGGCACGCCAGTGCCGGACGCGGAGTACGTGATGTAGATCTTATCGTCGTGGAACAGGAACGCCGGACCTTCGTTGACGAGGAAATCGATGCACTCCCAGTCATACTCGGGCTTGGTGAGCATCACCGGGTCAGCGGCCAACGTCCACGGATTCGCCATCGGGGCGATGTACAGGTTGGAGTTGCCCGGGATGTCGTAATCCTTCTGTGCCCAGACGAGGTACTGCACGCCGTCGATCACCTCGGTGGTGGCGTCGAGCGAGAACGAGTCCATCGGGGTGACGATCTGGCCCTTTTCCACCCAGTTGTCGTTGGTGGGGTCGTCGTCGGTGTTCTCCAGCACGAACATACGGTGCGTGGGCATGCCGTTCGGCTCGAACTCATGCTCCGCGCCGGCGAAGTAGATGTACCACGCGCCGTTCACGCGATGCAGTTCGGGGGCCCAGATGTACTTGCTGCACACACCGGACTCATGCTTGCGCCAGACCACGGTCTCCGGGGCCTTCTGCAGGTCGTTGATCGTCGAGGCGTGGCGGATGGCGATTTTGTCATACTCGGGATCGGACGCAGTGAACCAGTATTCGCCGTCGACCTTGAGCACCCACGGATCCGCACGCTGGAGCACGATCGGATTGTTGTAAACAGTCATTGTTTCTTCCTTCCGCAATCCAAGTGGCTCAGTGTTTACATCGATGAATATAGCAGGTATACAACGATGTAACAACTCGGCGTTTCTAACGATGTAACGCCTACCCACCAGTCGCTCCCACCCCAATCCACAATCAACCCTCCCTCTCCCACGAAACAATCACCCCCATCCGCAAACTCATACCTCCACCCAAAAAACGGACATACAGCCGATTCACCCACCCAAATCGACTGTATGTCCGCAAAGATCAAACCGAACAACAGCGAAGCATCCTCACCTTCGCCCAACCCCACCTTCTGCTGACATACAGCCGATCAAACACACCCACCGCATTCTTCCTAACGGACATACAGCCGATCACCCCATCCAAATCGGCTGCATGTCCGTCAAAAGGAAAGACAAACCCGCCAGTCTAACTCAACGGGATCGGCCACTCCCGCCGGAATCCCCTCTCCCCCAACGGACATACAGCCGTCTTAGGTAGGCGAATCGGCTGTATGTCCGTCAGGGTCAAGCCATTCCTAAACGCCTGTCCTTTATCCTTACGGACATACGGCCGATTTCCATTCCCAATCGGCCGTATGTCCGTTGAGAGGCACGCATCACATCCAAACGCAATGAACCGCCGAACATCCCCACCCAACCTCAACGTTCCTCCCCTCTAACGGACATACAGCCGATCATCCCATCCAAAACGGCTGCATGTCCGTTAGAGGGGAGCTATACCTATAGATTTGAGCCATTCCTAACACGTGAGTCATTCCTAACACGCCTGTCCTTACCCTTAAACGGACATACAGCCGATCACCCTGCCCAAATCGGCTGTATGTCCGTAAAGAAAAAGCGACCCGCAGCTGCATCCACCCCACCAATCCCCTCCCCTAACGGACATACAGCCGATTCACCCACCAGAATCGGCTGTATGTCCGTTGAAGGTCGGGAATCAAAGACCAGAAAAACGCGACGGTGACGCAAACGGAGCGACATCGCCCTCCACCCCTGCAGATCATACCGGCGAAACCGCGTCTCAATTCGTATACAACGTTATAATGCCAATACGCAACGTTCAGCGCACCATCCGCAGGCAAAGGAGCACTATGGATATCAGACATTGGACCTATGCCGACTTCCCGGCGTTCGACGAGCCGGTCCCCGGCGCCAAGCGCATCGCCACGACCGGCGGCGAGATCGGCGTGACCTACCATCCCAACGTGCCGTACGCGACGGACGGCAACGTAACGCTGCATCTCCAGATCCTCACTCCGCAGACGCGCAATCAGACCGACCGCGACACGTACCCGTGCATGGTGCACGTGCAGGGATCGGCCTGGATGAAGCAGGACACATACGCGCTCATCCCCATGCTCAGCCGCATCGCGGAGCGCGGCTTCGTCGTCGCGATCGTGGAATACCGCCATTCCGGCATCGCCTCGTTCCCCGCGCAGATCCAGGATGCGCGGAATGCCGTGCGTTTCATGCGAGCCAACGCCGCGCGGTATCACGTCGACGTCGACAACCTGTTCCTGTCCGGCTGTTCGTCGGGCGGTGAGGTCGCGCTGCTCGCGGCGGTCGCGCAAACCGGCGGCCGACCCGACATGGACGATCCGTCACTGTCGCTCGTGCCGGATGCCGCCGATGTTTCGGCCGCAACGCGGGGCGTGCTCGACTATTACGGTGCGGTCAACGGTCAAATGGACGACGGCTTCCCGTCCACGACCGACCATCATCTGGCCACAAGTCCGGAGGGCATGCTGATGGGGCATATCGACATACGGGACAGGCCGGATCTGCGTGCGGCGATGACGGTGGAAACCTATGTGACACCGGAACTCGATCTGCCGCCGGTCATGATTTTCCACGGTACCAAGGATCGGCTGGTCAATGCGCGGCAGAGCGTGAGTCTGTATCACCGGCTGCGGGATGCAGGAAAAACGGCCGAACTCTATCTGCTTGAGGACGCCGATCATGGCGGTGCGGAATTCTGGACGGACGACATGTGCCGCGTCGCCACGGAATTCATGCGCCGCAACTGCGTACGGTGACATTTCGCGGCATCCTTGCCGCACGTCGGCCGATGACCTCGCGCCACCGCAAGAAATTCGGGCAATCAGCCCCGTCGTCCCGAATTTCTTGCACTGCGCACCGCTCAGCACAAGGATTTCGGGAAACAAACCGCAATCTCCCGAAATCCCTGCACTGACCGATTCTCAGCGCAAGAAATTCAGGAGATCAACCCTCATATCCCGAATTTCTTGCGCGGCAAAGGGCCGCGGCAACACTCTCTCTCCCCTCCCTCTTTAGCACCCTCTCTCCTTAACGGACATACAGCCGATTTCGGTAGTGAAATCGGCTGTATGTCCGTTGAGGTTAGGAGCGGATCAGGAACGAATACGGGTGAAGCCCGGAAGGAGACGATGCAGAGCGCCGCACAAGCGCTCCGAAAACACTCAGATCACACGTGTGGAGTTGCGCACCACCAGGGTGGATGAGACCTTGCGGAACACGGGATCGGTCGAGTCGCCCTCCAGCGGCGGCTGCCCGTCGATGCGGTTCTTCAACGCGCGCACCGACAGCCGCGCCACGGCCTCGAGCCCCGGCGCGATCGACGTCAGCGCCGGCGATAGGTACTGCGAGTCGTCGGAGTTGTCGAAGCCGATCACCGAGATGTCCTCGGGAATCCGCAGGTTGTGCATCTGGATCGAATGCATCACGCCGGACGCGAGCATGTCGTTGAGCGCCACCACGCCGTCCGGCCGCACGCCGGAATCAAGCAGCGTGTTCATCGCCGCCACGCCGTCGTTGCGGTGCCACATGATCGACAGCACCACGAGCGCCGGGTCGAACGGCACGCCGGCCTCCTCCAGCGCCTCGCGGTATCCGCGGAATCGCAGGGCGGCCGAGCCGACCTCCTCGCCCGGGTGCACGCCGACCACGGCCACGCGCTGGCATCCGGTCTGCAGCAGGTATGACGTGGCCCGCTTGGCGCCTTCGACGTTTTCGGTGGCGATGTGGTCGACCTTGTCGGTGAAGATGCGTTCGCCGATGAGCACGAGCGGGTAGTCCACCTCGACTTCGGCCGCGTCGTCGGGCCCGAGTTCGAGCGGGCTGTAGATCAGGCCATCCACCATCGCGGTCTGCGAGCCGTGCAGCGCGTCGAGCTCGCCCTCGCGCGAGTACAACGTCGGCTCCACGATCACGCGCAGGCCGAGCTTTTTCGCCTCGGTGATGATCAACGATGAAAGCTGCGCGAAGTACGGCAGCTGCAGGTCCGGGATGGCGAGCGCGATGATGCCGGTGCTGCCGCGGCGCAGGTTGCGTGCGGACACGTTGATGACGTAGCCGAGCTCGTCGATGGCCTTGTGCACCTTCGCACGGGTGGCATCGGAGACGAATTCGTAGTCGTTGACCACGTTCGATACGGTTTTGATGGAGACGCCGGCCGCCTTGGCGACCTCGCGCATGGTGACGACGTGGTCGCCGTCCTTCGCGGTTGTTTTCTTGACCATGGGTAATCCTCAATATTCTGTTCTCGGTAAATAACGGCTTGCGCCGCGTACTGCACTGCACGTTGGCGGGGCCGGCGAGCCGAAGCCCCCGACCCCGTTCGCCGCCGTATGGCGGCCTTACCGCACGGCGATTTCCATCGTTATCCCAGCATAGGCCGGATTGAGTTCCTCGTCGCGCTGCATGTCGAGAATCGGCATGCCCTCGTTCGACCAGTGGACACGCCGCACCTGCGCGTCGCGCCCGCCGTATCGCCCGTTTTCGTATTCCGCGTTGTGGAACACGTAGATCAGGTTGCCGTCCTCGTCGTGCGACCACATGCCGTGGCCGGTGCCCAGCTGCCATTCACCGTTGTACATGCCGGATTTCTGCAGCGGGTAGTCGAGTTTCGTCCACGTGGCCGGATCGGTCAGGTCGGCGCGCACGCCGGCCGGCGCGGTGACCAGGCCGGTCGTGTAGTCGATGCCGACGAGCGAACCGGAGTAGATCAGGAAGATCCTTCCCTCGTGGACGAACGCGTTCGGCCCTTCGGCGATCATGTTGTCCCACGCGAACTCGGGCACGACGATCTGCGTCGGCTCGCCGGTCAGCCGCGTCGGCCGGTTGGGGTCGAACGGCGCGATCCACACGCTGCCGACCTGCTGCCACGCGTAGTACCAGCGGCCGGAGTCGACGATCACGGTCATGTCGAGCGAGATGCGCTGCACCGGGTTCAGGATCCGTTCGCCGGGGCCGAGGATCGGTTCGGGAACGGTCCAGTTGGCGGGGTCGCGCGGGTCGAGGTCGCGACCGTCCGCATCCTGCTTGAGCTGCATGATGTGGCAGCGGCCGGTCCACATGTCGGGTTTGCCGGCGCGGTCGTTCGCGGTGCCGTCCGGGTTGGCGGCCGGCCCGTCGAAGCACGGCATGAACAGCACGGACAGCCTGCCGCCGATCACGTGCAGTTCGGGCGCCCAGAAGCAGCCGGTCATCGCACGGCCTTCGCTGTTGCGGTCGCCGCGGACGAGCAGGTCGATTTCGCGGTCGCGCCCGCCGGCGGCGTCCGACAGGTCGGCGATGGCGGTCGCCACGCGCAGCGGCATGTGCGTGCGTCCGCCGTTTGGATCGATGCAATTACCGTCAGTGTCATCCGTGGCGATGAACATGAAAAGTTGTTCACCGTTGTAATTCCATGCGAACACGGATGGGTCGGCGCGTTCGACGGCGAACGGCACGGGATAGTCTGCCTGGCGGATGCGGCCGTTGATGGCGCGGCGTTCGCCCGGCTTGAGTCGGCCGGCCGCGGCGTCGTCGGCAAGTGCGGCGAGCTGCGTCTGGTTCCAGTCGACGGCGCGCATCGCCGTGGATCCGTCGGAGTACTGCAGTTTGGCGGTGGTGCGGCCGAGCGAGCCGATGAGGTCGCGGGCTTCGCCGTCGTACAGGTCGGCCGAGACGGTCATGGTCGGCACGGCGACGCCGGTGTTGTAGACGCGGCCGAATCGCGCGATCAGCGTCGCGGCCTCCTGTTCGGTGATGCCGATCTCGTTGCCGGGGACGGCGTTCGCGATGCCGTACTCGCGACGGACGGCGACGTCGTTCGCATCGAACGTATCGTCGTCCTCGACCGGCAGCGTCGTGCCGACCGAGGCGACGATGTCGGCACAGACCGAGCGCATCGCGCGACCGTCGTCATCATGCCAGCGGATGATGTACCGATGATCTGCATCGTTGTACGTCACCGTCGGGCGATGCACGCCGGCCGTGGTGTCGAGCAGCACCAGTCCACGCTGATCGTACGCCGTCAGATCCCGGCTGGTCGCCAGCAGGAACGCCGATCGTTCGGAGCCGTCCGCGTCGCCACCGCGCGCGGTGCGGGTCGCCGCGACGGCGAATCTGCCGGACGCCAGACGGAACAGGTACGGGTCCTTGAGGCTTTTGAGTTCGAGGTCGACGCCGGGCATCGCCGCACCGTAGGTAACGGCGTCGCTGGCCGGCCGTTCGGGCGTGTACCGATCGGCAGAGAACCGCGCCGAGGCGGTGCAGGCGCGGCGGGATTCTGGCGTCGCCGCGGCGATCGGCACGCCGGCGGCGAAGAAGATGCCGTAGTTCTCGTTGAGCGGCGTCCACGAGCCGTCGAGGTGCGAGCACAACGCGAGATGCATGCTGAATGCAACATCCTCGTTGTTCGCTTCCTCGCGCGACGTGGGGACACGCGTGTAACACAGCAGGGAGTAGGAGTCGGACATTCCTCGTCCTTTCGGATTCGACAATTCGCTTACAACGATGTATATTGTACTTGAATTTACATCGTTGTACAAATCAGCGTGGCTTTCTATAGCACGCTCGAAGGAGAGGAACAACATGACATTCACCGGAACGCTCCGCCGCGCGGTCACCACGGCGGTGGCGGCGGCCATGCTCGTCGGCACGCTGGCCGGCTGCTCGTCGACCGCCAACTCGAACGCATCGTCGAACGCCAAGAACGCCAACGCCACCAGCCAGTCCAGCACCACCGACATCAAGCGCGGCGAATCGCACGACCCCGACATCGTCAAGGCCAACGGCAAGTACTACATCTTCGGCTCGCACCTCGCCTGGCTCAAAAGCGACGACCTGATCAACTGGACGCCGTTCAAGAACAACCTGAGCACCGACTACGAGAAGATCTTCGCCGACATCTGGACCAACTGGTCGAAGCAGTCGTCCAACCCCGACGTCAAGGGCAACATGTGGGCGCCCGAGGTCTACTGGAACAAAACCATGAAGAAATGGTGCATGTACATGTCGATCAACGGCGCCAACTACCGCTCGGCGATCGTGCTGCTCACCGCCGACGACATCGAGGGCGACTGGACGTACGTCGGCCCAGTGACTTACTCCGGCTTCGAAAAGGTGAACGCCGGCAAGACCGACGTGTGGAAGGTGCTTGGCGAGGGCGCCGACCTGACCCGCTACACGTCGCAGACCGACACCGGCATCAACGCGATCGACCCGTACATCTCCGAGGACGACAACGGCGACCTGTGGATGAGCTTCGGCTCATGGTTCGGCGGCATCTGGATGCTCAAGATTGACCCGAAGACCGGCCTGCGCGACTACAGTACGAAGTACGAGACGGTCAAGAACAAGTCCGACGCGTACTACGGCATCAAGATCGCCGGCGGCTTCGGCAACTCCGGCGAAGGCAACGCGATCATTCATGCCAACGGGCACTGGTACCTGTTCCTCTCCTACGGCGGTCTGACGCAGACCGGCGGCTACCAGATGCGCATGTTCCGCTCCGACAAGCTCACCGGACCGTACATCGATGAAAAGGGCAACACCGCCATCAGCACGCGCGCCATCGGCAACAACTGGCAGAGCGAGAACGGCGTGCGCCTCATGAGTTCGATCCAGTGGAGCGGCAACGACAACGCGAACATCGAAGTCGCGCAGGGCGGCAACTCGCTGCTCACCGACGACGACGGCACCATGTACGTCGTGTACCACAGCCGCTTCTCCGGCACCGGCGAAAAGCACGAGGTGCGCGTGCACGAACTGCTTGCCACCGACGACGGCTGGCTTGTGGCCGCGCCGTACGAATACACCGGCACCAAGGCCGCCGACACCAAGTACACCGCCAAGAACGTGGCCGGCGACTACGAGTTCGTGATCCACGAGCAGAAGACCTCGTTCAAAGGCCCGAAGAAGGTCACCGACAAGACCAGCACCGACTACCGCGGCGTCAACAAGCCGGTCAACATCACGCTGACCGAGGACGGCAAGGTCACCGGCGACAAGACCGGCACGTGGAAGCTCGACAAGACCGACGGCACCGGCGACATGACCATCACGCTCGACGGCGTGGAGTACCACGGCGCGTTCGATAAGCTGCCGCGCGACAAGGACCGCAAGGTCGAGATGACCTTCTCCGTGATCGGCGACAACCTCTGCGCCTGGGCCTCCCAGAAGTAGCGGCCGGCGCCGCGCCGGACGGGTGCGCCTGTCCGGTATGGGTGCGTCTGTTCTGTCTGGCGCACCCGTACCGGACGGCGCACCCGTTCTGTCCGGCACGTCCGTTCCGGCCGGCATACGTCCGTTTCGCCCGGCCTCTTCCGTCGTTCATCAATCCCTCATATCGCCTTTCCCTCTAACGGACATACAGCCGTTTTCAACGATGGAATCGGCTGTATGTCCGTTAGGGGGTGGGGTGACGGCGCACAGCGTTCGCGATCGTCATAGTGCCATATGCGTCACAGTGCCACATGGGTCACAGTGCCATACGCGTCACAGCGCCACGGCGTTTCGCGTAGCGGCACAGCGTCTCGCATGCCTCACACAACCGCGTCGCGAACATCGCAGAGTTTCACGCAACCGCTCACACCGTTCTCATCAATCCCCATATCCCATCTCCCTCAACGGACATACAGCCGATTCGTCCATGCTTTTCGGCTGTATGTCCGTTGACGTACAAGAGAACAACACACTAAGGAATGTTCCATGGCAACGTCGCACGAACACCCACTCGCCCCGCACCACGTCGCGATCCACGACCCGGCCATCGTCGAGGACAACGGCACGTACTACATCTTCGGCACACACCGCCGCTGCGCCCGCAGCACCGACCTCGTCCACTGGGAGTACTTCGAGAACAACCTGAGCCGCGATCCGGCCTCACTGCTCGGCGGCATCTGGGAGGCGTGGCCGAAGCAGCCGGAGAACCCGGCGCTCGAAGGCAACACGTGGGCGCCGGACGTGATCTGGAACGAGGTGATGCGCAAGTGGTGCATGTACCTGTCGGTCAACGGTCACGAATTCCGCTCGGTGATCGTGCTGCTCACGGCCGATCGTCTCGACGGCGACTGGACGTGCGTCGGGCCGGTCGTCTATTCCGGTTTCAACGTTGACAATGTGGACCGCACCGATGTGCCGCGCGTACTGGGAGACGAGGCCGCGCATGGCGATCTGTCACGGTATGCATCGTTGAAGGATACGCGGATCAACGCGATCGACGCCGCGCCGATCCGTTGCGATCACGGCGAGATGTGGATGAGCTTCGGCTCATGGTTCGGCGGCATCTGGATGTTCAAGCTCGATCCGACGACCGGCCTGCGCGACTACGGCGTGCGCTACCCGCTCGTCCACGATTCCGCCGACCCGTACTACGGTGTGAAGGTCGCCGGCGGCTACTGGAATTCCGGCGAAGGCTCGTATTTCGTGCATCGCAACGGCTGGTGGTACCTGTTCATGGCCTACGGCTGGCTCGGCCGTACCGGCGGCTATCAGATCCGACTGTTCCGCTCGCGCAACCTCGTCGGCCCATACGTCGATCAGAACGGCAACCCCGCGATTTCCAACGGTGAAATCCCCGACAATCAGACCAAAGGCACCGGCATCCGACTCACGTCGTCGATCAGATGGAGCGGCGGGCCGGCCGACGACGACACAATCGAAGCGTCGCAGGGGCATAACTCCGTGCTCACGCGCGGTTCGGACGGCCGGCTGTTCCTCACCTATCACACGCGGTTCGTCGGCCGCGACGACAATGACTACGAGACGCATCTGCGCGAACTGCTGCCGACCGCGGACGGCTGGCTGGCGGCTGCGCCGTACGAGTACCGCGGCGAGGTCGCCGCGCCTCCGACCGTCGCGAATACCACCGATCCGTACGCGACTCCGACGCACGCGGCGAACACCGGGACCGAACCGGGAGCGGCAGACGCGCACGACCAATCATCGTGCACATGCGTCCGACCGACGCACGAATCGGATCTCGCGCACCCGTCGCTGGTGAGCGGCGACTACGAGTTCGTCCGGCATGATCCGCATACGTATTTCAACGGCACGCGTGACGCGGACGGCACATGGCACGGCGTGAATCTGCCCGAGACGATCACGCTGCAGCCGGACGGGCGCGTGACCAGCGGCGGCGTGGTCGACTTCTTCGATACGCCGGACGCGAACCTGCCGCGGTCGACCGATGGCCCGGTGTCGCGCGGATCGTGGCGGATGCTTGGCGCAACGCCGGCCGGCGTGCGCTGCTGCGACAGCGACATGGCGATTACGATTGACGGGATGACGTACACCGGCGTCTTCGCCGTACTGCCGCGCGAGACCGACGGCCGGGCGACGCTGACGTTCTCCGCGATCGGCGGCAATCAGGCGGTCTGGGGGTCCCGCATCGAGGCCCGATCCTGAGTCTGCTCTAGCACCTCAGCGGACATACAGCCGTTTTCACCGTTGGAATCGGCTGTATGTCCGTAAAGGTAGGTACGCCAAGACGTTTACGACTGGTCTATATGTCTCACGTCTCACAACGGACATACGGCCGATTTGCCCGCGGGAAACGGCTGCATGTCCATTAGAGGGAAGCACGTCATCACGCTTGCAACGGCCCCACACGCCTCACGCACCACCGTCCAACGGACATACAGCCGTTTTTCGTGGGTAAATCGGCTGTATGTCCGTCGAGGGACAAGGCTAGAGCTCGACTTCGGGCTTGGTGGGATCGTCCTTGACGTGGGCGAACTTGGCGGCGAGTGCCTCCTTGTTCTTGCGCTCGTCCTCTTCCTTGGCGCGACGCTTGGCCTCGTCCGGGTCCCACGTCACATCGTCGTAGTGGCGCGCCCATTCGGCCTCGGCAATCGGCGCGATCACACCGGTCGTCGCCACCGTCGTGCCGGCATCGCCAGCATCTGCTCGGGCGGCCAGCAACGTACGATACTGATCGTCGGTCAGGCAGATACGCGGCACCGCGGTCTGCTCACGCAGCTCGTTGACGAACAGGACGATCGGCAGCTGCGCAACGGCCGCAGCGGTCGTATCGTCCGCACCAACACCGCTTTGTTCAACGATGGACAGCAGTCCGTCGCAGATCACCAGCGACTCGGCGAACCGTCGCGTCAGCCCATCGACGGCACGCGTCGCACTGTCGTCGTCCGTCGTGTCCGTCACACCGCCCGGCACGCCATCCGCCGCACTGCTATCATCCACCGCGCCGCCGGTCACGCCGTCACCGTCCGCCGCAACATCGTCGGCACCGTCACCCGCAACGCCAGCACCATCGCCCAGCGTCCGTTCGATCACCGTCACCGCCTCGCGCAGCCCGTCCGCAGTCGCAGCCGGCCACTCGACGCCCATCGCGGACGCCGCATCGAACAGCACGGACGGATCATGCGCGTCACGATACCCGACCATCGTGTCGTACGCGTCGTTCGCGGCAAGCAACGCGTCGACGATCGACTGCGGACGGCCGGGGATCTCGTCGGCGCCTTCGTACACGAACTCGGCGTCCGGCATGGTCACGTCCTCGCCGGTCGCGACGCGTGCGATCGTACGGGCGAGCCGCACCTGCAGGTTCTCCGCATACTTGGCGTCGTTGTCCATCTGCTTGGCGTCGGTCAGCGGCCACAACGCGACCAACCGCGCGCCGGCCTCCGCGGCCGCGCGCACGGACGGCAGCGCGGCGATGCGCTCGACGTCGTATTCATCGATAGAAAAAGTCATCTTCGCTCCTTTGCACACGTATTCGCCGCCGCCGTCACGAAAGACGCACGTCCACGCACGCGCCGCACGGCAACCATTCACCATTGTCCCGCTACCGCACGTCGGCCGCAGGGTCGACATACGTGATTGCCATCACATCGCCGGTCTCACAGTCGTAGGTAATCGATGTAACCGACGCGAGCGCCGTATGCCGCAGGAACATCCAGTGCTCGGGATGCCCGGTCTCCAGCAGATGCCGATACGACCAGATCGGCGACTCGTGGCTCACCACCACGATCTGCTCGCCGGGATGCTGCCGCACCTTCTCGCGTGCGAAATCACCCACGCGCGCCGCGATCGACCGATACGACTCGCCCCAGCTCGGCTTCCACAGGTTCAGCACGAGCTTCCAGTTGCCGTTCCGCCACAGCGCACCCTCGCCGTGACCGATGCGTTTGCCGCGGAACTCGTTGCCCGCCTCGATCACCCGTTCGTCGGTCGTCAGTGTCAGCGGCTCCTGCCCGCGTGCGGCACGCACGCCGTTCAGCGCGTCGATAATCGCGTCGGCCGTCTCGCGCGTACGTTCCAACGGCGACGAATACACCGCGGCGATCGTGTTCGTCTGCGGGTTCGCCGCCAGATACGCGCCCGTCGCCTGCGCCATGCGCAACCCGCGATCCGACAGGTGGAACCCCGGCAGCCGCTCGTACAGCAGATGATCGGGGTTGTACACCTTGCCGTGACGGACGAAATGGATGGTGGTCGCGGGCATCGTCGTCTCCTTCGTATGTGGTTTCGCGGACTGTCGCGGCCGGACGGCGGCCGCACGTTCTCCATCAATTATTCAACATGTATGTACCGGTATACCGCGTGTCGCGACAGGCGAACTTCTAGAGTAGCCGTGACCGAATAATTCACGACGAGACTTTGTCCGATCACACTTAAATACCACGCGGTAACCATACGTCGGTACGTCGGTCAGCGGATCGACCGACCAGACCGACCAACGACACGACACGACACCGACCGACAGCCCAGCACGGACCCGATCCGGCACCACCGACCGACCGCCGCGACGCAAAGCGGCGGCTCGGCCCACCATCCAACCGTGAGCAGAAAGGAGCGGCACCATGGCACCGAACCAGCAGAACCAGCATTCCCAGCGGCAACAGCCCGATCACCAGTACCAGCAGCGACACCACAACGCGGTCAACGCGATCAAGGACGTCAACCACAAACTCTTCGGCGGTTACGCGGAGCTGCTGCGCATACCGCACACCGCGCGGTTCGCCGTCGGCTCGGTGATCGCCTGCATGCCGTTCCCGATGGTCGGCATGACGATCACGATCTCCGTGCAGCACTACTACGGCAACTACTCGCTCGCCGGCGCGCTGACCGCCGTGCAGGCGATCGCGCTGGCGGTCTTCTCCCCCGTGCTCGGCAAGCTCGTCGACAAGTTCGGCCAGCGGCAGGTGTCGATCCCGACGATCATCGTGTGGATGATCGCGGCGACGTCGCTCGTGACGTGCATCACCGCGCGCGTGCCGGAATGGATCCTGTTCTGCATCGTGCCGTTCATGGCCGCGATCCCGCCGTGGGGCGCGATGAGCCGCCAACGCTGGACGACGCTGCTCAAGGGCGACCGCGAGCGCACGAACCGCGCGCTGAGCCTGTCGAGCGTGTTCGACGAGGCCATGTGGGTGATCGGCAACCCGCTCGCTTCGACGCTGGCCGTGATCTCCGGTCTGCTTGCGTTTTCGGTGACCGGCATGTGCGTGCTCGTCGGCGCGCTGATGTTCCTGACCGAGCTGACGACCGAGCCGAAGTCGCAGACCGTGCTCGCGCGCGAGGCCGGTATGACGCGCAAGCAGTACCGCGAGCGCGAGGCGGCGCGGGCGAAGGCGCTGCAGGCCGAAGCCGCGGTCGAACGCGCGCGATGCGAGGCGAAGGCAGCCGGACTGTCCGACGAGCAGGTGCGCGCGGCCGTGCGGCAAGCGCAGGACGACGCGATGGCCGGCAAGAAGGAGTCGATCTGGGGACCGGGCCTGATGGCGTTGTGTGTGACGTGGTTCGGCTTGGGCGCGTTTCAGTCGGCGGCCGGCATTTCGATTGTCGCGTTCGCGACCGAGGCCGGCATGAAGCAGTACACCGGCTTCGTGTTCGCGTGCTTCTCGTCCAGCTCGTTGCTCGGCGCGCTCGTGTACGGTGCGAAAAGCTGGACGATTCCGCTGTGGAAGCGGTTCTACTTCTGCCTGACCGTGGTCAATCTCGGCATCGGATGCTTCCTGTTCGCGCATCATCTGTGGGTGATCATGATCATCTATCTGTTGGTGGGCGTATGTCAGGCACCGACGTGGGTGAACGGCAACCAGCTGATGCTGCATCTGGTGCCGCCGACGCGGTTCACCGAGGGCATGGCGTGGATGGGCGCGATGAATTCGATCGGTGGGTCGATGGGATCGGCGATCGCCGGGCAGTTCATCGACCGCATGGGTTCGCATGGCGGATTCCTGGTGGTGACGACGCTTGCGCTCGGGTCGCTGGTGATCGCGTTCGTCGGGTTCCTGCAGATCAAGTCGAGCACGGAGACGCCGACGCTCACGACCGTGAGTGTGTGAGGGCGACCTCTTAACGGACATACAGCCGTTTCCATCGATGGAATCGGCTGTATGTCCGTTAAGGGGAATGGCAGCTGAGTGAGGGAACGTCCGCACACTCTTCGCGCCTCGCGCAGCGCCACAAATGTGACACACGTCACAGAACTGCGCAAAACACTGGAATCTAGCCGAAAATCAGGTACCCTTGAAAGCAGTACATGAGGAGATGTACATGGCGCAGAGGCCATACCGAAGAAGGCAGAGAAGGGGTATCTGATGGAACGCAGACATTGCAGCATCGTCGGCTGCGGACACGAGGCGGAAGAATACGGACTATGTACGGCGCACTTCACATCGGCGCTGGTGCACGGCACGTTGCAGTACGCCGTCCACAACCACTCGGCGCACTGACCATTCGCATCGTCGCCCGCCGGCGCATGTCGCATGGTGCGACGTAAGATAGGCGCACAACCGAACGGGAGCCCGGAAGGGCTGAGAGGAAGTCGCGACTTCGACCGTCAACTTGATGCGGGTAATGCCGCCGTAAGGAACGAGTTGTTCATGCCGCAAGGCGATCGCGACGTCTCGTATCAGCCATTCCGGTGACGTATCGTCACGTTGCGTCTGCATGGCCAACGGATGCGACAGGATCGGCGGGACGGCGCGTGGACTCGTCACCATGCGTACGGAACGGTGCGGTTCGATCGTGACGACGATACGCCGAAGTGATCGTTCGTGATCATAACTGAATAATAATTAGTGATTTTTGCCAGGGTCATGAAGGGGCGCACCACCTCACAGGGTACGGCTGCTTCAGCGACCCTTTTTTGTTGCGGCGGACGACGCGCCAGCGCACCGTCCGCCGCAACGGCATCAGTACAACCACACCCAACGAAACAGGGGGGATGTCGATGATCGTCAACGGTCAGGAAGAGCAGCTCGACGAACCGATCAGCGTCGCCGAGTTCATCGAACGCAGGGGACTGAGGGCGGCCCGCGTCGCCGTCGAACTGAACGGACAGATCGTCCCGCGCGCCAAACGTGCGGAGACGATGCTCAAGGGCACCGATACCGTCGAAATCGTTACCTTTGTGCAAGGTGGCTGATCGTCAGCGACGACGATCGTCACACGATACGCACGAATGATCACGACGATCACGCAACATACACAATAGGAAGGAATACGATCATGACCACTACGGAACCTACACTCGACGAACTCGTCGGCACCGCGACGAACACGGCACTGCTGCCGGAACCGGATGCCCACGCCTACGACTCGATCGCCACCGGCGACGCCGATCCGCTCATCCTCGGCGGACACAAGTTCACCAGCCGCTTCATCCTCGGCTCGGGCCGCTACGACCTCAACCTCATCAAGGCCACGATCGAGAACGCGGGCACGCAGATCGTCACGATGGCGCTGCGCCGCTGCCGCACCACCGAAAACAACCTGCTTGACTACATCCCCAAGGGCATCACGATGCTGCCGAACACGTCGGGCGCGCGCAACGCTGAGGAGGCGGTGCGCATCGCGCGGCTCGCCCGCGAGGTGTGCCAGACCGATTTCGTGAAGGTCGAGATCGAGCACGAGACCAAGTACCTGTTGCCGGACAACGCGGAGACGATCCGCGCGACCGAGATGCTCGCGAAGGAAGGGTTCGTGGTCATGCCGTACATGTTCCCGGATCCGATCGCGGCGCGGCAGCTCGAGGACGCGGGCGCGGCGTGCGTGATGCCGCTCGGCTCGCTGATCGGCTCGAACAAGGGCCTGCGCATGCGCGACTTCATCGAGGTGATCATCGCGAACGCGCATGTCCCGGTCATCATCGACGCGGGCATCGGCCGGCCGAGCCAGGCCGCCGAGGCGATGGAGATGGGCGCGGACGCGGTGATGGCGTACACGGCGATCGCCTCCGCGGGCAACATCCCGGTGATGGCGCGCGCGTTCAAGCATGCGATCGAAGCCGGCCGCGAGGCGTATCTCGCGGGCCTTGGCACCGTGACCGAGGGCCATGCCGTCCCGTCCAGCCCGACGAACGCCGCCGACTACCTCGCCCCCAGCTCCCCCAGCAAGTAACACCGACTCGCATCAATGCCGGCTTCGCGTCCGGACAAACGGCCGTAACTCAACAAGATCACGCAACCACTGTTGAGTTACGGCCTTTTTCGAGCCTGAAAACGACCGTAACTCAATGAGATCACCACGTTCCTGTTGAGTTACAGTCTTTTTCAGCCGCTACAACGACCGTAACTCAACATGAGCATCTCGTTCTCATTGGGTTACGGCCTTTTAGACCGTGGAAGCGACCGTAACTCAATAGGAATGTCGCGTTCTCATTGAGTTACGGCCGCTCGGTCGTCAGTCCGCCGACGCGTCATACCGTCACCGTCACCGTCACGCGGCGTCGCGGCCGTCCAGCAGCGCCAGTTCGTCATCGGTCAGCCGCAGATCGATCGCAGCGAACGAATCGTTAATTTCCTGCGGATTGCGCGCGCTCGGAATCGTGAACAGCCGGTCGTACCGGGTCAACTCCCATGCCAGCACGATGCGCTGGTATGAGACGCCACGCATCGCCGCAACGGTACGGAACCGGTCGTAGGCGTGCCGATCGAACGGGTCGAGGAACCCACCCAGCGGCGACCAGCAGACGAAATCGATGCTCAGCTCGGCGCAATGCTCCATCGTGTGCTCGGGATCGGGATGCGACGGGGAGAACTGGTTCTGCACGGCGATCAGATCACGGCCGAGGATGGCGCGGGCCGTATCGATCTGCGCGTTGTCGACGCGGGAAATGCCGGCATATCGGATCACGCCCTCGTCAAGCAGCGTACGCAGCGCACCGATCTGGTCCTCGTACGGCACGTTCGGATCCGGACCGTGCGAATACAGCAGGTCGAGTGTGTCGACGCCGAGATGCAGCGCGGATTCCTTGGCGTCGCGGATCATGGTTTCGGGGCGAGAGTCGGCCATCCAACCGTACTGGCTGCCGGCGGCCTGCAACCGTTGACGCGTGGGATCGGGCTGTGTCGCCGGACCGCCCGCGATCGTTGCGGCAGTTGCTGATTCGGGGACGGTCAGCGTACGTCGGTAGCCGGTTTTCGTGGCGACGAGCACTTCGTCGCGCGGACCGTTCCAGCTGCGCAGCGCGTCACGGACCAGCCGCTCGCCGTACCCGAAATCCTCGGCGACACCGGTGCCGTTAGGGCCGGGAGCGGATGGCAGATAGTACGACCACGCGGTGTCGAGATAACGTACGCCGGCGTCGAGTGCGGCGTGAATCGTGGCGATCGCCGTATCCCGATCCGGCCGGCCTTCGATCGCCAGTGCCATCGTGCCCATGCCGAGTCGCGGGATGCGATATCCAGCGAAATCCACGACGTTGGCGAAGTTGGATCCGTACCGCAGCGTCGCGGCGTGTGCTTCCTGTTGGTTTGTCATGGCTCCCATCATCGCACGCGCTCTCGCCTTCCAACGCAGGTCGCGCCGCTACTCCTGCGATCTCCCGCAACCTTTCTCAGCCTCCCGCGATCTCTCTCAACGGACATACAGCCGATAACCGGGTCCGAATCGGCTGTATGTCCGTTAGAGAGGAAGGCAGCTGCGAACCCGAGGGATCGAGAGTCAATAACACAACAAGTCAAGCCCTACTCCCCCAACGGACATACAGCCGAAATCACCCATGTAATCGACTGTATGTCCGTTGAAGAGTGGGGCGGGCGGAACAACGGTTTGCCAAGGAGCGGAAGCCAAGGATACGGGCAGAACTCAAGCCCGAATCAGCGAAACCGTATCGTCAGTGCTCGAGTGCGGCCTTGAGATCGCGCGACTGGAAGCGCTCGTGCAGCAGACAGTATCCACCGAACACCGCAAGCCACACCAGACCCGCGATCGCGGAACCGCGCGTATCGTCCGCCAGGAACAGCGTCGCGTACACGAACACGAAGAACGCGATCGCGAGCGTGTTCGTGAACTTCCACGCCGGCATCACGAACCCGTCCGGGATGAAGTCGGCCGAGCGGCGGTAGCGCCGGTGCGCGATCATCGTGAGCACGTAGATGAAGATGATGACCGCGGATGATGCGGACGCGAACAGCACGAACGCGCCGGAGACACCCGGGATCGCGTTGATGACCGGCGACAGCAGGATCAGCGCGGCGGACACGAGGATCGCACGCGCCGGCACCTGACGGTTCGACACCTTGCCGACCTTCTGGAACGTCGGCGATTCGGATTCGATCGCCAGCTGGTACAGGTGGCGGCCGGCCGAATACAGCAGCGAGTTCAACGCCGAGGACGCGGCAGTGATCACCACGAAGAACACGAGTGCGGCCGCCCACTTGAGGCCCGCGTACTGGAACACCATGATGAACGGCGAGGCGAAGGAGCCGTCCGCGTTCGGCTTGAACGTAGTCCACGGCACGATCGCCATGATCGCGAGCAGCGCGCCCACGTAGAAGATGAGCACGCGCACGATGATCTCGTTGACGGCCTTCGGCAGCACCTTACGCGGGTTCTGCGTCTCGGAGACGGTGACTCCCACGAACTCGATCATCTCGTACGCGTAGAACACCATCTGGAAGCTCATGAGGAACGCGAGCCAGCCGTTCGGCGCGATCGAGAAGTTGTTCGTGATGTTGTCGATGCCCGCGTGACCGCCCGGAGAGACGGCGTCTTGTCCGGTGATCTGCACGGCGTCGTAGTGGTAGCCGATCACGACCATGACGACTGCGGTGGCGATCATCGCGCAGATGAGCGTGATCTTGATCATCGAGAACCAGAATTCCGCCTCGCCGAACGCTTTGACGGCGATCAGGTTGATCGTGACGAGCGCGGCGAGGAAGCATAGCTCGATCAGCCATTTCCAGTGGATCAGGTTGATGCCGAACGTGTCGAAGAACGTGATGAAGTAGGTGGAGACGGCCGTGATCTCGCTCATGCCGATGAGCACGAGCACGATCCAGTACGACCAGCCGGCGAACTTGCCCCAGCCGTTGCCGAGGTAGCGTTTGATGAAGTTGATGAACGTGTGCTGGCTCGGGTCGCGGTACATGAGTTCGCCGATGGCCCGCATGAGCAGGAACATGATGACGCCGACCGCGATGTACACGAAGATGATGCTCGGGCCGGTCAGTGCGATGGATTTGCCGGAGCCGAGGAACAGGCCGGTGCCGATCGTGCCACCGATGGCGATGAACTGGACGTGGCGGTTGTTCAGGCCGCGCGCCATCTGATTGTCTTTGTCGAGATTCTCGACCGATGTGAGGGTGCCGGCGCCGTTGGCTTGACCGCCGGTCGAGCCGTTCGGCTGATCACTGGGCCGGGCGCTCTGATTGTTGTTCATGTCTCTACCTGCTCTTTCCGTAACAGGTTCAAACTGTAGCATCGCGCATGTTACGGGAACAGGGGCGGTTCAATGCTGCGACGTGACAATATCGTGCGCATTTGGGCCAAAAGTTCAATTCGTTGAACTTTTGGGATGGTGTGCTGGAGGCTGGTGGCGTTGCTCCCCTCAGTCTCGCTTCGCGAGCCAGCTCCCCTCACGGAGGGGAGCCTTATATCCACGCACTTGGCCCCCTCTCTGAGGGGAGCTGTCGGCCGCAGGCTGACTGAGGGGAGCAACGCCACCAGCCTTCAAGCAGCCTTCCCAGCCATCACTCCACGCTTTTGAGCGACACGGCGGGGTCGATGCGGTCGAGCACCGGGTTGGTGAAGAGCTGCACGAGCAACGCGAACACCAGCGTGACCGCGGCGGCGATCGCGTAGCTTTGCCAGCGCACGCTCACCTCGAAATAGATGCCGGGCATGGCGAGCGCCGCCGTGAGCAGCCCGCCGACCCATCGCCCGACCGGCAGGCCGACGATCACGCCGATCACGGTCAGGATCATCATTTCGCGGTTCACGTACCGATGCACTTCGCGGTCGTAGAACCCGAGCACCTTAAGCGTGGCCATCTCACGCACACGTTCGGACACGTTCGTGTTCGCAAGCGTGAACAGCACCACGAGCGCCAGTCCGCCGGCCAGCGCAACGATCAACGCCACCACGGCCCCCATGAGCTCGAAGCTGAAGCTGCGCCGCAGATTCGCCGTGCTTACCACGCTGAGCACGTCCGCATCCTTGGCGAGTTGATCGGCGTAGGCGATCTGATCGTCGTCAGATCCGTCGTACCGCGCGAAGATCGTGTTCATTTCCACACCGTCGACCACGGTCGTCTCGCCATCGGCCGCACCGGCCACACCGACGGCAGAGCCGCTGTTGCCGTCCGTCGTCCCAGCCACGGTCGTTGCCGACGAGTCACCGGCGTCACCGGAATCCGCAGCCGCACCGGACCCACCGGTACTGCCGCCGTCATCCATGCCCGAATCACCGCCGCCGAACGCATCCTGGTAATCGCCGGCCACCATGTACACGTCCGAGCCGATCACCGACCGGCTGACGCCCACGACACGCACCAGCTTGCGCTGCGCGTCGCCGTTCTTCAGCGTGACCATATCGCCGGCCCTCACGCCGAGCGCGTTCGCGGCGCTTTGCGAAACGATCACACCACCCGGCAGACCGTTCTCGAACGTCTCCACGCGGATCGGCAGTCCGTCGGAGGCCGACCGCAGGTCGACGATTCGGTCCATCGCGGATCCGTTCGGTACGGTAACGATCTGCACGGTTTCCGTCTCGTCCATGCCGGTGGTGATTTCGCCGGTTTCGACCCGCGCCAACGCCACCGAATCAGACGAGGACGTCGATTTCGATGCGCCGGACAAATCAGAAGAACCAGAAGAGCCATCGACGATCCTGCCGTCGCTGCGCAACCGTTCCAGCATCGTCGCGACGTGATCATGATCGGTAACGACCATGAGATCATACCGGTATATGTCCCGGTATTGCGTGTTCGGCAGCGCATCCACTGTGTCGCTGATCGCCAGCCCGCACACGATGAGCGCGGTGCAGCCGGCCACGCCGCCGACCGTCATCACGAGCCGCGATTTGAATCGCACAAGATTGCGCACGGTGACCTTGTTGAGGAACTTCATGCGCCGCCACAGCGGCCCGATCCGTTCGAGCAGCACGCGAGAGCCGGCCCGCGGCGCCTTCGGCCGCATGAGTTCGGCCGGCGTCTGCCGCAGCTCGCCCGCGCACGCGACCACCGTGGCCGCGACCACGCCGACCACGAACAGTGCGATGCCGGCCGACCCGTACACCCAGTCGTACTCGAATCGCACGCCCGGCACGGTATAGAGCCCCTGCAATACCACCAGCAGGAACGCTGGAATGCCGATAAACCCGGCGATCAGGCCGATCCCACCACCGATCAGGCAGGCGAGCGCGGCAAACAGCACGTAGCGCATCGAGATCGCGAACGGCCCGTAGCCGAGACCGACGTAGGTGCCGATGAGTCCACGTTCCTCCTCGACCATGCGCGTCATCGCGGTTAGGCTCATGAGCACGGCGACGAGCAGGAACACGACCGGGAACGCGCGGCCGATCGATTCGATCGAACTCAGGTCGGACTTGATCGCGCTGAATCCTCCGATCGCGGATCGCGTCTGCACATACCAGCGGGCCACGGCGATGTCGTCGATGCGCTGCTGCTGTTTGGCGAATGCAGCGTCCGCATCCTTGCGCTTCTGGTCAAGTTCGGCCTGTGCCTTGGTGAGTTTGGCTTCGTTGTCGGCAAGCTTGGATTCCGCGGTTTTGAGCTGTTTGCGGCCGTTTTCGAGTTTGTTGCGACCGTCTTTGAGCTCGTCGGCTTTCTTGTCGAGTTCCTTCGTCTGCTGGTCGAGGTTGGCGGATTGGCTGTCAAGCTGCGCACGCTGTTGCTTGAGTGTTGCGGCGCTGGCGGATGCTTCCTGTTCTTTGGCAGCCAGTTGTGCGTCCTGCTGGTCGAGTTTCATCTGCGCCGGCGCGATGGCGCCGTCGAGGGTGGATTGCAGTTGCGTGCGTTGTTGTGTGAGCTGCGTTCGTTGGGATTCCAGTGCGGAACGTTGTGCGGCAAGCTGCGCGGCGAGCGCGGCAAGGTCGGCGTCCGCCCGGTGGGTCGGGGCGTCGATGCCGAGCGCGGCGAGCTGCTTACGTACCTGCTGCCAGCCGTCATCGTTGGCGTGCGTGTCGGTGTCTGTATCGCGCACGGACTGCGTTGCCGACTGGACCGTAGTCGACTGCACTGTAGACGACTGCATCGTGTCTGACGGTGCGGCAGTCGACGGCCCTGTCGCATCGGATTGCGCCATGCCCAACTTGTTCAACCCATCCGCCGCCCGATCGACCGCCACGATCGAATCGTTGAGTGTCGCAATGCTCTGACCGGTCTGCTGGATGCCTTGTTCGACCGGCTTGCGTTGGGCGTCCAGTTTGCTTTGCGCGGCGGCGAGCTGCTGACGAGCCGTGGTCAGTTGCGCGGTCGCGGTATCCAGCTGTGACTGTGCGGTGTTAAGCTGTGCACGCCCGGATTCGATCTGCTGACGCGCCTGCGTGATCTTGCTGCGCGCTTCGGTGATCTGCCGTTCACCGTCCTTGATGGTGATCTCGGTTTCGCCGAGTTTACGGCGGTTGTTGTCGAGTTCGTTGCGGCCGCTGACGAGTTGCGAGTTACCTTTGTCGATGCTCTGCTGCGCCTTGTCAAACTGTTGGTCGGCTTTGGTTTTGGCGTCGTCGAGTCGCTGCTGTGCGGCGTCGACGAGTTGTTGGCGACGGGCCTGCTGCCGTTTGGTCTGCACGGTGTGTTCGATGCGGGAAGCCACGTCGCGCACGAGGGCGTCGTATGACTTGCCGAACGAGTTTTCCGCCGTGGTACCGTCGACGATCAGGCTGATCGCGGTGTAGATGCTGCCGGTCACACCGTCGCCCGGCGCGAAGAAAGTGTAGTCGGATGCGACGGTCTGGCGGAATGCCTCGCTGCCGATGCCGTCCGGATTGCTGAGATCCTTGGGATCGAGGACTTCGCCGACGATGGTCAATTCGGTCGGGAAGGACGGCGACTGTTCGGCAATGTCGTTGGATGTGTCGGAGTCACTGGACGTACTGGTGTCTCCGGACGTGCCGGAGTCGCCGGACGATGCGTCGTCGGCCTGTTCGTCGCCATCCGCCGTATCGGACGCCGTGTCGGACAACGTATCTGACGCAGCGACCGGCGTGACGGTCAGCGTATCGCCGATCGACCGGCCGCTGTCCAATAGGAATTTCGCGGTGACGGCGACCTCGCCGGCAGTCATGGGCATACGCCCAGATTGCAGATACGGCTGGTCGATCCCGCTTCCGCCGATCTCATGGATCGTCACAGTCTTGTCGCTGCCGTCCACATCGGTGGTCACCGATTGGCTACGCTCCGGCTGTACGGTACGCACCCCGTCGATGCCGCGTAGCGCGGCCACGTCGTCGTCGGTCAGGCCGAGCGTCGACATCACCTGAATATCATGCAACCCCTGCGCATCATAGAACCGATCCGCCGCACGGAACATGTCGCGGCATCCCGCGTAAATCCCCGTCAACACGGCCACGCCAAGCAACGAGATCACGGCGATCGACACGAACCGCCGCCACCCGCGCAGCCAGCAGCGCACCGTGTCCTTGGCGAACGCCGCCGACATGCCGCGGCCATGTGAACCGGTCATACCGTCGTAGCCCGCGGAACCGGCCTGGTCGTACGCCGACTCCTCGTCGGCGACGTCGTCAAGCTGACGTTCCAGCTCCTCCGAACCGTTCACGCCGCCATCTCGCTCGTTCCGTCTCCGTTGTCCCACCATCGCGATCACCACTCGATATCCGCGATCGGCGTAGGTGCCGGATTCACGTCCTCGCGCACCACCGTGCCCGAACGGAAGCGGATCACCTTGTGCGCCATCGGCGCGAGCGCGGAATTGTGCGTGATGATCATGACCGTCATGCCCTCCGCCACGCAAATGTCCTGCAGCAGCTGCAATACCTCCTTGCCGGTCTCGTAGTCGAGCGCACCGGTCGGCTCGTCGCACAGCAGCAGTTTCGGTTTCTTCGCGATCGCGCGGGCGATCGATACGCGCTGCTGCTCGCCGCCGCTCAACTGCGCGGGGAAATTGTTGAGGCGATCGCCGAGTCCGACTTTGCGCAAAGTCTCTGCCGGATCGAAATGGTCGGGGCAGATCTGGCTCGCCAGCTCCACGTTCTCGAGTGCGGTGAGGTTCGGCACGAGATTGTAGAACTGGAAGACGAAGCCGATGTCGTTGCGACGGTAGGTGATGAGGTCGCGTTTGCGCAGTGCGGTGATATCGTGCCCACCGACGATCACCCGGCCGGACGTGGCCGTATCCATGCCACCGAGAATGTTGAGCGCCGTGGTTTTGCCCGCTCCGGATTGGCCGAGAATGACGGTCAGTTCGCCTTCGCCGGCGGTGAAACTCGCCCCGTCGAGCGCACGGATCACCGATTCGCCGGCAGGATACTCCTTGACCACATGGTCGAATTCGATATACGCCATCGTGCACTCCCGTCGTGTCCGCCGCTGTTACCGTCACGTCGTACGGTCGCCGCCGCAACCGCGCGACGACTACCGTCCATTTAACTCCCCCAGCGCGAACATGACGAGCGATGCACACGCTGTCAGCGTACGGAACCATGGCGTCGCCGGGCGCGCCGCACGCACGCCCGTCAGCTGTATGTACGTTCGAACAGACACCAATATCACGCGCAAGACCGCGCGTCACTTCCTTGTATTCAAATTCGCAAATCCCAGTCTGAATCATTCGAAAAAAATCACATAAAATATTCGAAAAAGCTAGTGTCATGTATTCGAAAAAGCTAGGATGAACCTACTCGACAACATGGAAGGGCACGGAATATGCAGACCACAAGCGGCTACATCGCAAGGATCGTCGACTCCACGATCGACGAATACCTCAACACATTTCCAGCAGCGTCCATCGAAGGCCCGAAATGGTGCGGCAAAACCACGTCCGCGGCCGAACACGCCGCTTCAACGATCAGCCTGACCGATCCGTCCGGCAACTTCCGCAACCGAGAACTCGCCCATATCGAACCATCGCTGGTCCTAGAGGGCACCGAACCCCGTCTGATCGATGAATGGCAGGAAGCACCCGGCTTATGGGATGCGGTCAGGTTCGCATGCGACCGCAACACGCATCCGGGTCGTTTCCTGCTTACCGGGTCATCCACGCCGCGCGCAACGCAACGCCCCATGCATAGCGGAGCCGGACGCATCGCACGGATCCGCATGGATTCCATGACGCTTTTGGAACAGGGAAAATCCACGGGAACAATCTCGCTGAAAGGCCTGTTCGACGGCGCATCCTACACCTCGGCCTCATCCCTCAGTCTGGATGATCTCGCCCTGCTCACCGTCCGCGGAGGATGGCCAGCATCGTTGTCCAGCAATGCAAAACAGGCTTCACTCACAGCACGCAGCTACCTTGACGCAATCGTCAACGACGACATCTCCGAAGTAGACGACGTCGATCGCGACCCCGTCAAGGTACGACGACTACTCACTTCCTTGGGACGTAACGAGGCGACGCTCGCCAGCAAAACGACGCTGCTCAAGGACACCGCGGAATACGTTGATGCGGCCAAACCCGGTCAGCGCGCGGCAACACTCGCCGAAACCACGTACAACGAATACGTCGGCGCCCTAGAACGCATGTATTTCATCGATGACATTCCCGCGTGGCACCCGGCATTGCGTTCTCCCGTGCGTATTCGCATGGCCAGAAAACATCATCTAGCCGACCCATCCCTGGCCGCGGCAGCGATCGGCGCAACGCAGGAGACACTGCGCACCGACCCGAAAACCCTTGGATTCCTATTCGAGTCGCTGGCCACACACGACCTGCTGGCATACGCTCGGGCAATGGATGCGTCGGTGATGCATTACCGCGACGACGCGAATCTTGAAGTTGACTTGATCGTGGAAACGCGCGACGGACGCTGGGGCGCATTTGAAGTCAAGTTAGGAGCCGCACAGATTGAAGACGGTGCGGCCAATGTGCTTCGTCTGAACCACAAGATGACCGAACGAGGGCAACGCCCAGCTTCGGTCAAGGCCGTGATCGTCGGAATCGGCGGGATCGGCCACAGGCGTCCGGATGGAGTGCAGGTCATCCCCATCGACGCACTGGGACTATGAGTGTCGTGGCCGCAGTACACATGAAGACGCGGCCGCGGCACAACCCTCCGCCGGACGATGCACTTCTATCGTTCAGGCCTTGCGGGCGAGCTGGACGGCGGTGCCGGAGGCGGTGACCATGAGCATCGAACCGTCCGCGCCGAGCACCTCATAGTCGACGTCAACGCCGATCACCGCATGCGCACCGAGAGCCTCGGCACGCTGCTGCATCTCGGCGATCGCCTCGTTGCGGGCGTTCGTCAGCTCCTCCTCATAGCCCTGGCTGCGGCCACCGAACACGTTGCGCAGGCTCGCGCCAATGTCCTTGAACATGTTCACGCCGGCGACGACCTCGCCGAACACGATGCCCTGATAGTTCGTGACCGTGTAGCCGTCCACGGACGGCGTGGTGGTGACCAGAATCATGACGATCTCCCTTGCTCGAGACGTACGGCCATTGCCGGCCGATCCCAACGGTTCCATTGTACGTTCGCACGGTTCGCGACGTTCCGCATGACCCGCGCGCACGGCATCGGCGACCCGTAATCGTGTCCGTGCTATGCCATGCGGACCCGGCTGCGGTCGTAATGGCACGAAAAACGACCCTTACCAAGTCCCATAACACAACAGGGATTCAATAAGGGTCGTCCACGGCCGTCTCAACCGCCACGATCAGCGTTCCTCCGCAAGGCCCCGACGGGAAACATCCGCCGCCCCAGCCCTAACGAAGGAACAGCCGCCCGATCCAGTCAATGGCAAGCCGAATCCACGATTGCACGCACGGCACGATGTTCTTGTCCTCATCGTCCCAGGCGGTTTCCTTGGTGCCGAGCGCCAGTCCGTGCACGCCCTCGGGATACAGATGCGCCTCGATCGGCACCCCCGCCTCCTTGCATGCGGAGACCAGCATCATCGTGTTCTCCATTGGCACACAGTCATCGGTTACGGTGGTCCAGACGAACACCGGCGGCGTCTTCTCGTCGATATGCTTCTCGATCGAGAGCTTGTCGAGCCATGCCGGATCATCCTTACGGTCGTCGCCGAGCAACGCGTCAAAGCTGCCGCGATGCGCCAGCGCCCCCGAAGTGACGACCGGATATCCAAGCATAAGCGCGTTCGGCCGCACCGCGTCCGGATCATAGCCGTGCGCGGCCAGGTCATCGTCGCCGACGCTCGTCGCCAGGTTCTCGGCCAAATGGCCGCCTGCGGAGAAGCCGATCACGGCCACTCGTCCGGGATCGACATGCCATTCGCCCGCATGCTCCCGAATCAGCCGCATCGCTTCGGCCGCTTCGCACAGCGCGGTCGGATACACGCTCGGCTTGCACGAGTAGCGCAGCATGAAGGCGTGATATCCCGCGCCCACGAAGGCGAGCGCGATCGGTTCGCCTTCCCGGTACGAGATCGTCTCATACCCGCCCCCCGGCAGCACAAGCACGGCCGGGCGCTGGCGATCCATGTTGACTTCGGGGTTGTTGTCGATCACATAGCCGGTGAACTGTGCTTGCGTGCCGTCGATGCCGGTGATGGTTTGGTCAATGTAATGCATTGGTACCTTCGTTGTCTCGGACTGGAATTCGGTGGAATGGGATGTTCAGCGACGTTCGTAGGCGGCTTCACGCTGGTTGATGGCGCGGATCGCATCGATGTCGATCTTGGGGACGCGATCGTAGGAATACAGACCGTTGCATTCCTGTTCGACGTCGTACAGCTGCGTGTAGCAGAAGCCGAACATGCGCGGATTGTCAAGCAACGCGCCGGTCAGTCCACGATAGCGTTCAATGTATTCGGTTTCGCTGCGCGCAGCCTCGCCGTACCCCCACGACTGCGCGTTGTCACGCTGCGATTCGGGGATCCATTTGATGCCGCCGTATTCGCTGACGAAGAACGGCTGACCGCCGTGGTACCGCTGACGTTCCGGGAACGGTTCGGTGTACTTCGGCTCGCCGTCGGCCGCCGCCGCGTCGCCGTCGCCGGCACCGGCACCGGCACCGGCACCGGCACCAGCGGCATTGTCCGCAAGTCCCGCATAGTGCCCGGAGAACGCCGCGACGTCCTGCTCGTAGTCGTGTACGTCGTAGATGTCGGTGATGACATGGAACATGCCGCTGGTATCGATGCATGGGCGCGTCGGATCGATGGCCTTGGTCGTGTGGTACACGATGGACAGCACGGCATCGTCCTGCTTGCGGCCGTTGAGGTCCCATGTCTCGTTGAACGGGCACCATCCGACGATCGACGGATGGTTCACGTCACGCCGCACGATCTCCTCCCACTCCGGCAGGAACGATTCGATACCGTCGGCCGTGGTGATGTCGAGGTTCCAATTCGCCATTTCGCCCCAGGCCAGATAGCCGTGCAGGTCGCAGTAGTACAGGAACAGCGGCTCGAACGCCTTTTCGTGCAGTCGCGCGCCGTTGAATCCCGCCGCCTGCGAGAGCAGCACGTCGCGTTCGAGCGCCGCCGCGTCGGGTGCAGTGTAGATGCCGTCCGGGTAGAAGCCCTGATCGAGCACGAGTCGCTGGAACACGCGCTTGCCGTTGATCAGGAAGTCCTCGCCGTCGATCGCGACGGAACGCAGCCCGAAGTACGTGTGCACGACGTCTTCGCCGAAGGTGAGCGTCACGTCATACAGCCCGCCGACGCCGACCTGCCACGGGTGCACGGCGTTGAGTTTCACCAGCGCGGCCGCACGATTCCCATCGCCCCGGACATGAGCCGAACCGCAGGCCTCTCCCTGATATGAGATCACGACATCCAGTTCGCCCTCACCCACGGTCTGCGTCTCGATGAGCACGCTGCCGTCCGCGAGGTTCGGCGTGATGCGCAGGTCGACGAGGTGCCGCTGCGGCACGAATTCCAGCCAGACCGTCTGCCAGATGCCTGTCGTGCGCGTGTACGAGCAGCCGTAGGACTCGTATCGGTCGGACTGTTTGCCGCCGGGCTGGCGATGCGAGCGCACGTCGTCCTTGGCGCAGACGACCAGCTCGTTGTCGCCCTCGTGCAAGGCGTCCGTCACATCGAACGCGAACGACGCGTAGCCGCCGCGATGTTCACCGACCTCGCGCCCGTTGACGAATACGTGCGCTTCGTAGTCGACCGCACCGAAGTGCAGGATGACGCGGCCGGTCAGGTCCTCCGCTGATACGGCCACCGCACGGCGATACCAGCAGCATGGGATGAAGTCGGTGTGCCCGAGGCCGCTCAACCGGCTTTCCGGGCAGAACGGCACGGTGATGTGCTTGGTCAGCGGCGGGTTGCTGCCCCAGCCTTTGTCCATACCGCTCGCCGCATAGTCGAAATCAAAATCCCATTCGCCGTTAAGATTCGTCCAGTGATCGCGCCGCATCTGCGGGTTGGGATGTTCCGGGCGCGGGATAGCCGCCGTCGCTTCGACGTCGTCGCCGGCCGATCGCGCTGCCTGTTCGTTCATGAGGTGTTCTCCTTTGCACACGTTGTTGCACACGTTGTCTTACGGTTGCGGGTTCCCGCACGGACCGCCGTCACCGGCCTGTCGTACGGGAACCCGCATGTGATCACATGTCCCTCGCAGCGCGTGCAATTCGCATTGCCCGCCGCTCAGGCGCGGGACGTTGCGGCGTCATCAGCCGCGGTCCACGCTCTCGTTGACCTTTTCGATCGAGGCCAGCGCGTCCTCCACGGAGGACTGGCCGGTGTACACGTTCTGCATCTGCACACCGATCTCGTTCTCCAGGTCGGCGTACTTCAGCTTGCGGGTGAGCTTGGATTCCGACTGGGTCTTGTTGACCATTTCGACGCTCTCGCGCTGGGTCTCGGTGATATCCTTGCGCAGTTCGACCTTGGCCTTCGTGTAGACCGGGGAGCCCTGCAGCATGTTGGTCCACAGCGTCTGGCCCTTGCCGGTGGTCATGAACTCGATGAATTTCATGGAGGCTTCCTTGCGCTTGCTGTCCTTGTTCACGGTCAGCGCGTAGTCGACGCCGGTGGTCGGGCCGGAATGGATCGGGCCGACCTGCGGGAATTCGATCATGCCGAGCGTATCGTTGGCGATCTTGCCCGTCAGTCCGGGCATGCCTTCAGGAATGACGACCATCGAGGAGTGCCACGAACCGCTGGCCAGGAACGGGGTCTTGCGCTCCGCGAAGTAGTTGTCGTTGGTGTCCGGGTAGGTCGGGACGCCGACCGCGCCGTCCTCGAAGATCTGATCGTCGGCCATCTGCTTCCAGGCCTTCATGGTCTTGACGAAGGTCTCGTCGGTGAACTTCATCTTGCCGTCCTCGGCCTTGTAGATGTCGCCTTCGCCGAACTCGTTGCTCAGGTAGACGAACAGGTCGACGAGGTGCCAGATGTCCTTCGCGCCGTACGCGATCGGCACGAGGCCCTTGGCCTTGAGCTGCTTGCAGATCTTGACCAGCTCGTCATAGGTCTTTGGCATCTCGGTGATGCCCAGCTCCTTGAGGAACGTCTCGTTGTACAGCAGGTATTCCTGGCCGGTCAGCAGCGTCGGCATGCCGACCAGCTTGCCGTCCTTGTCGGTCATCTGGTCGATGGCGGTCGAGCTGACGTTGTCCTTCCAACCCTTCATGTACTGGTCGGAGAGCTTGGCCATGTCGTCGGCGAACTTGCCGTACTGCGTCACCATCGAGCCGGAGTTGAGGGCGAACACGTCCGGGCCTTCGCCGCTGGCGATGGCCGTACGCAGCTTCTTCTCGTATTCGGCCTGATCGGCGTTACGCCACAGGTTGATCTTGATGTTGGGGTTTTCCTTCTCCCACTCGGCGATGATCGGCTTCCACTGATCCTCGACCGGCTGCCACGCCCAGAAGTCGATGCTCACCGGCTTGTCGGCCGTTCCCAGTCCTTCGTCCGCGCCACCGGCGTTGCCGCTGCCGCAGGCGGCCAGCATGCCGACGCTGACCAGAGCCGCCGTTACCGTCGTGATGACTTTTTTGATGCCACGCATGATGTTGCTCCTTTGCTCGTTGTGATGCGTGTTCGGCCGCGCCGTGGGGCACGGCCAACAGTTGTATTGGTTTTTAGTGGTTGATGGATGTTCTGCAGTATCCGGTCAGCGACGCCCCGTTCAAGGTGCACGTGAGCCGGTTCTCCGCGACGGATCGTTCATTATCCGTCCGCACGTTGTCGAACGTCCATATGACTTCTCTGGTTCGAATGGAAGTGGTCCCTCCTTGTGTTTCGATGATGATCGTGCACAATATGCGTCCGTACCGGTCGCGGCGGGCTTCCGCCGGATTGTCGGTGCGTTCGACGGCGGCCGGCATGGCCGAACCCTCGTCTCCCGTCACGCCGACGTGCTCGGCATCGGCGGTGACCGTTGCGTTCGGCAACATGATTTCCAATGTGCCGTCGGCGCGGTCGAAGGCCACGTCGAATACGTACCGCACGCCGGTCGTGGATTGGACGGCCGACGGCGGCAGGAATTCCCGCTCGCAACGGACCGGCCTGTCCTTCCAGACGCGCGCCCCCCGCTCGTCGAACGACAGTGCACCGTCGACGATCCGCAGTTCCCTGCCGATGTCTGCAAGCCGCTCGCCCCACAGATCCGCGTGATCGGTGACACGCATCGCGGCGAACCGTGTGCTCGTATACTGCGAGAACAGGCCGATCGCCCCACCGTCCAGCGGGATATCCGCACGAATGATCGGCATGTCGTCCACACGCAGCTCACAGGTGCCGAACGTTCTTGTGACGGCCCACCGGTGCCATTGCGCGGGATCGAGATACGGCATCTCGCGCTGCGACGAAGCAAACTCACGATGCACGCCGTCCACCGCGCCGAGGAGGCGGAATCGACGATCGCCGGCGTCCCACACCAATTCGGCGTGGTTGCGCTCGTCCTTATACGCGACGGCGAATCCGAATCGTCCGCCCGCGTCGGCGGTGGACGCCTTCGCCCAGAACGACGCCAGGTACGTGTTCCACGGCCGTTCCTCGCGCAGGATCGCGCGGAAGACCCCGTGCAGGCTTGTTTCCAGCTGATGTCCGCTCACGGTCGCCATACCGGACAGTACGCGCCAGTTGCCGTCATCGTGCAGGTCCCGGTCGTCACCGCCGAACATATCTTCCACGTCCGGTTTGGCGGGAGCCCACTGAGGATCGCGAGTCGGGGCCACCGTCCGCAGTTCGCCTTCCATGTAGTCGATCGGATCAATGCACATCTGCCGACGCTCGGTCTCGTCGCCGGACAACTCGGGAATCCGTTCTCTCGCATGGTAGATGATCCAGTCGTCGACGCCGTTCGGCGCCTTGATGATCGAGTTGTGGCCGGTGCCTTCGACGTGGCCGCGACGATGGATCAACGGATCAAACGTCCCGTAGCCGGCGTGCTTGCGCCAGTCGAGTTCGTCCAGCGGCGTGTCGCCGGACAGCGCGGCCTGCGCATATCCCACGAAATACGTCTCGTTGGTGAACGAGTTGCCGGAGTACGTGATATACGCCTGATCGCGGTGAGTGAACAGCGTCGCGCCCTCGATGGTGTGCCAGTCGCGGCCGTCGCCGAAGCGATTGCGGGCGAAGATCTCTTCGTCGCGGGTCGGCAGGATCAGCGGGCGCGGGTTGCCGACTCGGCTGGTGGGCGTATCCAACCGGTCGATCATCACGGAGGTTCCCGGACGGTCCAGGCTTACGCCCGCACGCTGATTGTCGGCGTAGAGCAGGTACATGGTGCCGTCCGCACCCCGAACGACCTGCGAATCGATCGCGAATCCATCAAACAGTGTCGTGACGCACTCGAACGGGCCTTCCGGACGGTCGGCGGTCGCGACGCGCATGATCTGCTCGTGATGATTGTCACTGTCCTCCGGCATGTCGGACACATACATATACAACGTGCCGTCAATCAGGATCACGGACGGAGCCCAGTACTCCTTGCGCCCCGCTTCCGTGTAGCAGGTGCCGAGACGATCCCAATGAACCAGATCCGCCGATCTGGAGACCTGCACGCCGTCCGCACACGACGAGTAGCACCAGTATTCGCCAAGATATTCGAGGACGAACGGGTCGGGCGCGGTATGCGCGACGCCGTCGGCGTATTGCAGCGGGTTGGTGTAGCGCTGCGCCACGGCCGAAGTTGATTGCTGTGTCATGATCGCACTCCTGGCTGGCTCAGCTCTTCACCGAGCCGGACGTCATGCCTTCCTGCAGCCACTTCTGGCTGATGAGGTAGACGATGACCGACGGAATCATCATCAGGATGAGGGCCGCGTACATTTCGGCCATCATTTCCTCGGTGTGGTTGCGGCCGTCCATGAACGAGGTCGCGACGAGCGTGATCGGATACAGGTTCTTGTCGCGCAGCATCAGGAGCGGGGTGAGGTAGTCGTTCCACGAGTAGACGAAGGTGAGCACGCCGGTGGTCGCGATCATGGGCAGGCTGAGCGGCATGAGGATGCCCCAGTAGATGCGGAACGTGGAGCAGCCGTCCACACGCGCCGCCTCGATGATCTCGTTGGGGATGCCGTCCATGTAGTTGCGCCACAGCAGCAGCATCTGCAATGCGTTGAACGCGACCATCGGAATGATCAGACCGGTGTAGGTGTTGGTCAGGCCAAACGTCTTCATCGTGAAGAACTCCGGCATCATCACGGCCGCGCCCGGAACCGCGAGGCAGGCCAGCAGCATGAAGTACAGGACGTTCGACCCGACGAACTTCATCTTGGAGAACGCATAGCCGGCGAGCGACGTCAGGAGGATGACGATCACGGCAGTGGCGATCGAGATGAAGGCGCTGTTGAACACGGCTCTGCCGTAGTTGATGTCAGGATTCGTGATCACCCACAGGTAGTTGCCGAATCCGTTGATGTTCAGCGACTTCATGAACGCGATGGCGATCGGGATGAGCCACAGGATCAGGAAGATGAACAGCACGATGTACATGATGATCGTGGTGCTGAGTTTGCGCTTCATGGCATGACCTCACTTCTCGCGATTCGACAGCCACATCTGGCCGAGGGACATCAGGATGGCGATGATCAGGACGAGCACGCCGATCGCGGAGGACAGGCCGCCCTCGTACTGCTGGATGCCGACCTTGTACAGATACGTGTTCAGGAATTCGGTCGCACGGCCGGGACCGCCGCCGGTGGTCTGCATCACGATATCGAAGGTCTTCAGCGAGCCGACGATGCCGAGCACGATCAGCACGTTCGTGGTGCCGCGCAGCATCGGGAGCGTGACATAGAACAGGGTCTTCCAGAATCCGGCGCCGTCGATCTTCGCCGCCTCGTACACCTCCTGCGGGATAGACATCAGACCGGCGTAGTAGATGATCATGGAGAAACCGGTCCACTGGAAGATGTTGACCACGCAGATCGTGAGCAGGGCCGTCTTGGGATCGCCGAACCAGGAGTGGGCCAATCCGCCGAGACCGATGTCGGCGAGCACCTGATTGAAGCCGCCGAGGTTCGGATCAAGCACGCCGCGGAACACGGCTGCGATGATGACGGCGGCCATGGTGACGGGCATGAAGAAGAACGCCTTGAACAAGTTGGAACCGGGCATGCGCTCCTTGAGAATGACGGCGAGGAGCAGACCGAGCGCCGCCTGGACGACGACCGTCACCACTAGGAAGATGAGGTTGTTAAGCAGTGCCTGGAAGAAGATGGAACCGGGCGTCAGCAGCTTGGTGTAGTTCTTCAGCCCGATGAAGCTCGCATCCATGCTGATGCCGTCCCAATCGGTGAACGACATGGCAATGGTGAACCCCATGCAGTAGTAGATGAACGCGCCTGAGATGATCACCAGCGGCAATACATAGAGATATGGGATGATGCGGTATCTCCAAGACCGCGAAGACCGTGCCGTGGTCTTCCCCGACTTGGACTGAATGGCCTTCATCGTCGTTGCTCCTTACGTGCAGTGGTAGTCGGCCCTCGTCGGCCGATCACCACGGACAGTGGTTGTAACACTTTCCTATGTCCTCTAAAACGTTTCAGGTTTTGCTCGACGGTCGTTGTCTAAAACGTTTCAGATTGGATGGAATTAATATATATCGCTTTCAGGGAGAAGTCAAATCAACGTTGTCGTCAATCGCGACGGCACGTCATCCCTTCGCTCCGATGACCGGAAAACCAGGGGATGACTGCCTGCAGACCAACGAATATTCGACCTCGATACGCTGCTTGGGAGCACGTCTTCCCTGATTCACCTGCTCCAGAATGCTTTCCACGGCCAGTTTCGCGATCTGCCGGCGCCCCGGGTCGATCGTCGTCAGCGAAGGCGTCGTGTACTGCGACTCGTCGATGTTGTCGAAGCCCACCACCTGCACCTGCGCCGGCACGGACACACCCATCTCCTTCAGCTGACTGATCACACCGAAGGCCAGCATGTCATTGCACGCGAAGACGCCGTCGAACCGCAGCCCCTCCTGCATCATGTCGGAGATGGCCCGCGCTCCCGCACGGCTGTTCCAGTCCCCGGTTTCCCGTATCAATCTCTGGTCGACAGGCAGGCCGTACTCACGGAGCGCCGCGACATAGCCCTCGGTACGCAACGATCGCGCGGAGACGTTGCCCGGATCCACCGCGCCGCCGACAATGGCGATCGACCGGCAGCCGGCCGAGACAAGATGACACGTGGCGGCCTTCGCCGCATAAATGTTCTGCACGATGATGTGGGGAGCGTCGACGCCGAACATGCTCTCGCCAAGCACGACCAAGGGAAAATCCCCCTTGATCTTCCGGGCGTCGCCGTCGCTCAGCTTCAACGGGCTGAGGATCAGCCCATCGGTCATCCGCTGGCTCATGATCTGAATGCTGTGCATCTCGCGCGCCGCATCGTATCCGGTCGACTCCACGATCACGCCGTAGTCGTACTCGCGCGCAACCTGAATGACCTCCTCGGCCAACTCGGCGAAGTACACCTGCGTCAGATCGGGAATGGACAGCGACAGCAGCCGCGTCACCCCGCGTCGCAGGTTGCGTGCGGTACCGTTGACCACATAGCCGAGCTGGTCGATGGCATCCTGGACGCGTTCCTTCGTCGCCGCGCTCATATATGGATAGCCGTTCATGTAATTGGACACCGTACCGATGGACACCCCGGCGGCCTTCGCCACATCATGCAGGGTCACTCTCGCGGCGGCACCATTTGCGTCCGTCATACCAGACCCCTTCCCTTGCCGTCCGTCCACATCAGCCGGAAACCGGCATCGTCATCGCGATGATACCCGCATCGTCGTGTGGCATCGGCACCTATATTACATGCCGGAGCGCGCACGCCCCTTGCCGCATGCGCCGAGCGGACGCAACCGACGGCCGCATGGCCTCCATAATCTTCGTTCACGGCAACGACGCCTCCTTGGTCGCTTTTCGACGGGGCGCATCGGGAATGGCGGCATACACGCGTCATCGTCGGCGCACCATCGATTTTTGAAACGTTATAGAAATCATGATACCATGATCACAACACACACGCTGTCATATTGATCACAGGAGATCATCCCATGCAGATAGCCACACCGGTACTGCCCTCCACCGAGGCCGTTTCACCACTGTCCATCCACGAATCCACCATCGACGGCGGCTTCTGGGCCACCATGCAGAAACTCAACGCCGACCGAATCCTACCGCACATCATCACATGGGAACGCCGCATGGGATGGGTCGACAACTTCCGCCTATCGGCGGAACACCACATCGAGCAACGACGCGGAGCCGTCTTCACCGACTCCGACGTCTACAAGATGCTGGAAGCCATCGCCTGGGAGCTGGGTCGACAGCCCAACGACGCCCTGCAACGAGAATTTGACGACATCGTGCAGTGGATCGCCAAAGCACAGCGCGAGGATGGCTATCTCGAAACCTCGTTCGGCGACACCGGCCAGCCTGCACGCTACAGCGATCTCGAATGGGGACACGAGCTGTACTGCTGCGGCCATCTGCTTCAAGCCGCCACCGCCCGCATCCGCATCGGACATCCTGATTGCGCATTGGTCGGCGTGGCCCGCCGGTTCGCCGATCGCATCGTCGAAGACTTCGCCCCCGGGCGTATCGAACGCATCGGCGGTCATCCTGAAATCGAAACCGCGATGCTGGAATTCGGACGAGCCACCGGCAACGACGCATATATACAAGCAGCGACCCGGTTTATCAACCGTCGTGGTCACCACACGCTGGCCGACAGCCACTTCGGCCGGGAATACTTTCAAGACGACATACCGATCCGTCAAGCCACGCGGCTGCGCGGCCACGCCGTGCGGGCCCTCTATCTGACAGCCGGCGCGATAGACTGCGCCGTCG
The DNA here is from genome assembly GCF_009299505.1 of Bifidobacterium ramosum. Classification (GTDB taxonomy): domain Bacteria; phylum Actinomycetota; class Actinomycetes; order Actinomycetales; family Bifidobacteriaceae; genus Bifidobacterium; species Bifidobacterium ramosum. The sequence continues at coordinate 219,061 of NZ_WBSM01000003.1, forward strand.
AAAACCATGACGACGAACTGCTCGGCATCGTGCGTCGCCAATATCAGGACACCTTGGAGAAACGCACCTATCTCACCGGCGGCATGGGCTCCCGGCACAGCGACGAGGCGTTCGGCGACGACTACGAACTGCCGCCCGATCGCGCATACTGCGAAACCTGCGCCGGCGTCGGCTCCATCATGGTGGCATGGCGGCTGCTGCTGGCGACCGGCGACCTGTCCTACGGCAACATCATCGAACGCACGCTGTATAACGTGATCGCAGCCTCCCCGTCCACGGACGGCACCTCGTTCTTCTACGTCAATCCCCTGCAACAACGCAACCGCACGCACGAGGCCGCACCGGACCAGTGTAGCCTGCGCGCACAGGCATCGACGCGCGCGCCGTGGTTCGAAGTCGCATGCTGCCCGTCGAACGTATCCCGCACGCTCGGACAGCTGTCCGCCTACGTCGCCGTCAACAACGGCAACGGCCTGTCGCTCATCCAATTCATGCCTGGCACGATCCGCACCACGCTGCATGACGGCGGCACGCTCGCGCTGCGGATCGAAACACAATATCCCGACGATGGCATAGTGACCATCACCGTGCTCGACGCCCCGCAAACCGCATGGACGTTCTCGACACGCATCCCGGACTGGGCCGGCACGATGACCGTCACGGTCAACGGGCGGAGCCGTACCGATCAAGGCGCACAGGCAAGCCTTACCGGCGTCATGCCGGCCGGTACCACCATCCGACTGGAAATGCCGGTCGCACCGCGCATCACCTACCCCGACATGCACATCGACGCAGTCCGCGGATGCGCCGCCGTCGAACGCGGGCCGATCGTCTACTGCATGGAATCGATCGATCAGAAACTCTCGCAGGACCTCAACAGGTATCGCATCGATCCGCAGTCCACGTTGACCGACGACGGCCGGTACATACTGGCGACGGGTTCACTGCTGAACGACGGCCCGACCGATGATCCGACCGACGGTTCAGCCGATGATGGCAGGCTCCCCTACCATGACGCCGAACAGCACATCGGCGGACAACCGTGCACGCTGCGGCTGGTTCCCTACCACGATTGGGCGAACCGCGGGCCGAGCACGATGCGAGTCTGGATCCCGCTGGGTGAGTAGTGGCTCGCGGCGGCCGTAATCGAGTCCGTATTGCACCTGCGGACCCGATTACGGCCTGAATAACGAGAAAAACGGCTTACCGAGTCATCATGCCGCAGCATGGACTCAGGTACGGCCATCAACGAATCGTCAGCGTGCGATAGACCGGAACCGCACCCCGGTCTATCGCACGCTGACGATGTCGGCACCGAACGGCCACAGCGCCAGCTTGGCCATCTTGAACGACTGGATGCCGAACGGAATGCCGACGATCGTGATGCAGTTCGCCAAGCCCGCGCCAACATAGCCGATCGCCATCCACCAGCCGACCAGCACCACCCACACGACGTTGGCAAGCATCGAGCCAACGCCGCCGCGGTAGATCACGGTCCGACCGAACGGCGTCAGCGTAAGTTCCGCCATCTTGAACGCCTGCAATCCCAACGGAATGCCGACGATCGACACGCACAGCAGCAGTCCGATCACCGCCCATCCGAGCGACAGGAACAGTCCGCCGAGAATCAGCCACAGAATATTGCCCAACAATCTCATGGTTCCATCATGGCATGCGCGCGGCGTGCGGAGGGTCAGGGAAACCACTGATTCATCCCTGAGTCGCAGACTGTGGGCCGGATCCGTCCTGGCCGGCTCAGCCGCAACACACGAACCGCCTGGCTACCGCACCAGGAACACCATGATGATGATCATCGCGAATCCGACGAGATCGGTCATGGAGAACACGGCGCCGGTGACCAGCACGGCGCTGACGGTCGCGGCGAGCGGTTCGCTGGTGCCGAGCATCGTCGCGCGCATCGACCCGATTCGCAGCACACCGGCCAGAAACAGGCCGTACCCGCCGAACGTGCCGCACACCACCGTGTACACCATGAGCAGCACGCCGACCCAGTCCAACGCGGGCGAATTGGCCCATGGCTGCACGATCGGCAGCAGGATCGCGCCGGAGATCACGAACATGATGCCGTTGACGGTGAGATTGCCCCACTTGGTCATGAGTTTCGCCGGCAGAATCGACAGGCCGCCGGTCGCGAGCGCGTTGATCGCACCCCAGAACAGACCCATCAACGGCAGTTTCAACGTGGTCAGGTCTCCACCGGTCGCGATGAGGACGGTGCCAACGAATGCAAGCGCGACGCCGATGCCCTCGCGCAGGGCAGGTAGTCGACGGCCGTGGATGCACACGTACGCAAGCACGACGAGCAGGTTCAGCGACTGCAGGACGGTCGCGGTGCCGGAGTTCGTCCAGTCGATCGACGACAGGTAGGCGACCTGCGTGATGAGGACGCATACCAGCGAGCAGACAACGAGTTGCGGATACGAACGATGGTCGCGGATCGCGCCGCGCAGTTGCTTGGGTTCGCGGGCCGCCGCGACGGCGAGGAACAGCGCGCCGGCGAACAGTTCGCGGATGCACGCCAGCCAGAACGGGTCGGCGTGGTACGTGCCCATGAGCACCTTGGACACGGTGGCGTTGGTGCCCCACATGATGCCGCCGGCGAGTACCAGGCCGATGCCGATCAGCATGCTGCGCGGCGTCTGTTGGATCGCAGGGTTGGGTTTGGTGCGTACGTTGGCTGCGGCTTTCGCGCTGGTTGTGGCGCTCACGTTGGCATTGGTGCCAACGTTGGCCTCGGCGTCGGTTCCGGTATTGGTATTGGTATTGGTATTGGTATTGGTATTAGCGTCAGTGCTGGCTGTGATATCGGCGTCGTTGCCCCGCATGCTCATGCCCGTCCGTTCCTCGTCCCTCGTCGTACAGAATCTGCAACGCTACGATACAACGGCTTCCCGCCATCATCCGTCACCTTTGACAGACAAAACGACCTCACCCTCCTACGGACATACAGCCGATTGGAGGGCAAAAACGGCTGTATGTCCGTTAGAGGTAAGGCACTAAGCACTTGGGAACGTTCCTACGACAGGATGCGCGCCTCAATCACTTCAACGGACATACAGCCGTTTTCGCCCCGCCAATCGGCTGTATGTCCGTTGGAGAGGCGGAAGCCCCCCCACAGACGCAGCACATCCGTCACGGGACCACGCTACAGCGAAGAAGCCCCGCTACAACTGCTGCGCGTTGTCGATCAGCGCGGCCTTGAGGTCGCTCTCGATCTGCCGCATCTTCACCTGCGCGGCCTCGCGGTTCGCCTTGCCTTCCTTCTGGATCTGCACGGTCTCGCGCAACGTGGCGATGAGCTCGGAGTTGATCTTCTCGAGCGTGTCGATCTCGATCACCGACCGCTGGTTCGCCTTCTCGGCGTCCACGGCCCCGCGGTGCAGTGCCTCGGCGTTGCGCGTGAGCAGCTTGTTGGTCACGTCGTCGGCCTTGTTCTGCAGGTCGAGCGCGGCCCGCTGGTTCGACAGGCCGAGCGCGATCACCATCTGCGACTTCCACACCGGGATCGTGGTGGAAATCGTCGTATCGATCTTGTCGACGATGGTCTGGTCGGCGTTCTGGATGATCTTGATCTGCGGCGCGGTCTGCAACGTGACGACGCTCACTCGGTCGAGGTCGTCGAGCCGCTTGGCGAACCGGTCGAGCTTCGACTTGAAGTCCTTGAGCACCTGCGCCTGCATCGCGTCGCCGCTCTTCGCCGCCTCGGCTTCCAAAGCCGGCAACTGGTTCGCGTTGAAGTCGGCGAGCGCCTTCTTGCCGGCGAGCACGGTGAGCTTGAGCGAGCGGTACTGCTGTGCGTTCTGGTCGTACATGGTGTTGTACATGGCGATGTCGGCGACGAGTTTGGCCTGCGCCTTCTCGAGTTTGGTGATGATCTCGTCGATCTGCGCGTCGACCTTCTGGTAGCGGCGGCGCAGTTTATCGATGGAGACGGCGACCTGGCCGATGATCGGGATCTTGCGGAAGCCGCCGAGTTCGGCCTCGTCGATGGTGGTGAGCATGGTCGCGAGCAGGTCGCCGGCCTCGCCGGTGTCCTTGGAGCGCGTTTCGGACAGGATCTCGTCGGCGAACGTGGACGTGGCGCGCTGCACGTCCTTGCCGTACGACGATTCGATACCGTCGCGCGTCAGGTCGATGTTGCCGGCGAGCTGGGCGATCTGCTGCTGGTCGGCCGGCGGGAGTTTGGCGATCTGTTCGTCCGGCGTGAGCGCGGCTTCGGCCTTGGCCTGGTCGGCGGTGGGAACGACCGCGCCGGCTGCCGGGTCGTCCGATGCGGTGAGGCTCGGCGACGTGACGGCGCTGTTGCCGCCGGCGAGGTCGGCGAGGGTGAGTTGTTTGGTCATGGGTGCTTCCTTTCCGTTACAGATGTTGGGTCACGAGTCGCGTGATCATGACGGCGGCGTGGCCACGACAATGTCACGTCGTCCGTCGGCCATCGGCCGTTATCCGCGGGTCGAGTCGAGCAGTTTGATGATGCCCTGCATCGCCATGTTGTTGGGCAGTTCGGTGACGGCGGTGATCTGGTCGAGCGTGCCGGGCACGTTGAACCGCTTGATGGAGTCCGTGCCGGCGAAGTTGGCCGCGCGGAACCCGTGCCGCTCCCATGTGAGTTTCTGCACGTCCGCGGATTTCAGGAGCTGCATCAGTTTCGCGCCCTTGTCGTCGAGCGCGATCAGGGTGTGCGTGCTCCACACGGTCGGCGTGGGGTAGACGATCACCACGTCGTCCTTGATCTGTTTGAACGCGTCCGGCTGGTTGACCGCGAGGTCGAGCAGCTGCGATTCGTAGCCGATCATCATGGGTTTCGAGCCGATGCCGAGCGTGAGGAACTGGTTGAAGCTGTCTTCCGAGCTGGTTTCCATCCAGCCGGATTTCGCGAAGATCGCGCGGATCTTGTCCGTGTCGCGCGACACCGATTCGATGGTGGCCGGCTGCCCGCCGTTCAGCACGGTCGCGACGAGCGCCGCGTATTCGTTGCCGGAGTTCGATTTGACCGGGTCGGTTGAGTCGATGCGGAACTGGCCGTAGCCGTTCGTGTAGCCGAGGTCGTTCCAGGTCTTGTTGTTAACCATCGCGTCGACGGCCTTGGCCATGTCCATGCGATACACGCCCGCGTCGTCCTTGCTCATGATCCCGCTGCCGACGAGCGCGTCGGCGACGGCCTTGTGCGTGTAGATCACGATCGGCGAGTTGAAGACGATGTCGGCGTTCGATGTGTCCACGCCGTTCGCCTTGCCGTATTCGACGGCCGCGCGCGACGACGGGAACAGGTAGTCCATGCCCTTGCGGTCGGCGTCCATCATGGCGAGCGATCCGGCCTTGCGATAGTTGATTTTGAGCCCGGACTGCTCGGCCAGTTTGGCGAACTGCTCGTCGTCGAACAGACCGATTTTCTCGCCGCCGAGGTAGCCGTTGACCTGTTGGATTTCGACCGGTTTGGGCTGGGCCTGTCGCCAGACGATCGTGCCGAGGATCACGCCGACGACCGCGAGCAGTGCGACGAGTCCGATGATTTTCGATTTCGTGAGTTTCATGACGTCCTCTCCCCCGACGCGTTTCCCGGCGCGTCCGCCGACTGGTCGTCGTGCGTGACGTCCGTTGCGTTTGCGGCAACGTTCGCAGCGTCGGCAACGTTCACATACGACGTATCACGTGCAGTAACGTTCGCATCATCGGCGGCGTGCGTATCGTCCGTCGCGTAGCCGTCCATGCTCGCCAGTCGTTGGATCGCCTCGGAATCGGCCGCGATGCCCAACGTCTTCGCCGACACTGCACGCGACAGTTCTCCGGCCGCCGTGCGTTCGAGTACCTGCAGAGCCTCGACCGTTTCCCGTCGTGCCGCGCCGAGCTGGTCGCGCGCGCCGGACCGTTCCACATCGACATACGATGTGAGCAGTTTCGCCGTCTGCTCGCCGTACACGTTCGTGTAGTGCCGCAACGTCGCATACGCGCTGGTGTCCGTGCTCACGTACTGTGTCAGGTCGCGGGTCGCCGCGATGAAATCGTCGGCCTCCGACCTCACCTGCGGGTCGCGTACCTGCCCGGCGAGCATGCCGATCCGGTTGAGCAACGCGTTCGCGTCGTCGATCGCGGCCGCGGCCTTCTGTCCGTTCGGCAGCGCGGACACGACGATCTTGCCGAGCCGGCGTTCCGGCTGCAGCAGCGTCGAGCCGGCGACATAGCCGAGCGCCGCGCACACCAGCCCGAGCACGAGTCCGAGCATGCCGCCGCCGGCCAGCCAGAACGCGAGGCCAGCCAATCCCAACCCGACGACGAACCCTGCAATCACGCCGATCATCAGTTGAATCCCTTGACTTGGCGGAAGACGGCGGCGAGGTCGCCGTTGCGGCCGTCGAACACCTTCGCGTTGCTTAGTTTCGCGAGTTCGTTGAGCTGGTCGGGGTCGGCGTCGCCGAACATGATCGAGAAGATCGGCACGTCCTGCCCGCGCGAACGGTATTCGTCGGTGAAGTAGTGCCTGTCGCTGGTGTCGGACTGGCCGTCGGTCATGAGCACGATCGCGGTCGTGTAGTCGCTGAGGTTCTCCGGCAGCATGCCGAGTGCGGAGTTCAGGCCGTCGTAGATGTTCGTGCCGCCGGTCGCTTCGGTGTTTTCCGCGCGCGACAGCAGTTCGCCGGTGTTCGTGCCGTTGACGCGCGTCGCGTTTTCGGCGGTGGACGAGAACGGGATGAGGATGTTCACGTCGCCGTCCGACGGTTCGATGTGCGACTGCTTCGCCTGGTTCGGGTCGAGCGCGGCCTTGAGTCCGCCGACCACGCCGTCCTTGCCGTCGCCGCTCATCGAACCGGAGTAGTCGACGACCCAGATCGTGTAGCTGGGCTTGCGCAGTTTGGTCTGGTAGACGGTGAGCGCCTGGTCGATGACGTCGGCGGACGGCAGTGCGATCGTTTTCAGCGCGTCGGCGCTCGTGTTCACGCCCCAGTCGCTGCGGAACGACTGTTTGACATCGTTATCACCGGCGTATGCGAGCGTGCCACCGAGACCGGTGCGGCGCCCGGCACGCTCGAACAAGAGCTTGGCGTCCTTGGAACTCAGGGCCTTCTGGAACTTGGAGAACGCGTCGTCAAGGTTCTGGCCGCGGTCGACATAGCCGAGCGGCGAATCGGACACCGCGATGCCGTCGGCCGGATAGATCGTCAGCAGCGGGTCATGACCGTTGTTCTCGAGTTGTTTGTCGGTCTGAATGACCAACGATTCGTAGTTGACCATCGAGTCGAACCGGTCGGGATTCGCAACGACCATGTCCTTGAGCCAGTCGGACGAACCAGACGAGCGGTCCACGCCCTTGAGCAGCGCGGCCACCTGATTGGTGAGTTTCGCATCATTGAGATCGTTGGCATTGAGCGGCTCGTCACGGCCGGTGAGCGCGGTCATGAACGCAAGGTATGCGGACGCGCCGGAATTCGATTGCGTGGCCGAAGTCATCGAGAACTTGAGTTTGCCGGACGATACGGCAGCGAGGATGTCCGCGGTTTTGACCGGCGTCGTCTTGCCGGACGAATCCGCCCAACCGAGCGCTTCGGCCTTGGATTTGGCGATGCCGAACACGATCGGCGTGGTGGATGTGCTGGTCGCATCCTTGACGATGTGCTTGGTGTCGCCCATCGAAATCCACATCGACGACGCCGGCCACACTGCGTCGTAGTTGCCGCCGCCGCTTTCGAGTGCGGCCATGATGTCGAGCGACCCCATGTAATTCATGGTGACGGCTACGCCGGAATCGTCAACCGCCCGCTGGATCGCGTCGGCGACCTCCTTGTTCTCCGACCCGGACGCGATGTTGAGTGTGGCCGCGTCCTTGCCGTTGGCCGGCGTGAACGTCTGGGTCTTGCCGGGGTCCGCATTGCCGCCGGTTGAACCCGGCATCGAGCACGCAGCGAGCATCGTCAGCGAGGCGACGATCGCAACTGTCGCCATCACGGCGCGGCGGATGGCCGATCGCACAGCGGTCACGCCGAAGGTCATACCGGATCCGGCCGCCACGTCACAGCCTGTTTCACGAAGCGTTTCACACACTACGTTGTCGCGAGAACCCTTGATTGTTCCACTCATATCACCATTGTGGAATACCGTGATATCCCGCCTGCCGACGACACCTGAACGCACGGTGAATTATCAGTTAAGCATCGTCCGCGACAACGTATATTCATATCGCCGCTACGCGCCGTTCATACAGCCCCCATATCACAGCGCTCACCACAGTCCCTCATCCTCTCCCCATATAGCAACCCCCTCCCCTCAACGTACATACAGCCGATTTCACCCTATCAATCGGCTGTATGTCCGTTAGGAAAGAACACCACCGCCCTCGGCCTCTTCTCTTCTTCCCTGTCCCTTCGCACCCAGCCCTCGTCCTCGCTCTTAAACGTACATACAGCCGATTACGCATCCCGAATCGGCTGTATGTACGTTGAGTAATCAGACCGTGCGAATGGCTGAGCGTGGCGCAGTCATCTAGCTACACCCTACTAACGTACATACAGCCGATCCGCGGTATGTTTTCGGCTGTATGTACGTCAAGGGAGACAGTCCACAACCGCCATCCCTCATCTCATTCCTTTCCTCAACGTACATACAGCCGATTTCACCCCACCAATCGGCTGTATGTCCGTTGAGTGAAACCGCATGCGCACCGGAGAAGTGGAAACGTATGGACGCATGCGTACAGACGCATGCGCATCGACGCGCACGCGACACACGCGATGCAACACACGCGATGCACACACAACACACGCGCGAGGCACACGCGAGACGCACGGCAGCCCCGCGTACCGCCATCCGGCGCGCGACGCACCGATTCGCGGTACGCTTGGTAACTATGGAACTCACTGTTTTGAACCACCCGCTGGTCGAGCACAAGCTCACCGTGCTGCGCGACAAGAACACGTCCTCCGCCACCTTCCGCGAGCTCGTCTCCGAACTCGTCATGCTGGAGGCGTACGAGGCCACCCGCAATCTCGACGTGGTCGACAAGCCGATCGAAACGCCGGTCGCCCCGATGGTCGGCAAGCACATCGCCGAACCCCGCCCGATCATTGTGCCCGTGCTGCGCGCCGGCCTCGGCATGCTCGACGGCATGACCAAGATGATCCCGTCCGCCGAAGTCGGCTTCCTCGGCATGAAACGCGACGAGGAGCACCCGACCCAGCAGATCACCTACGCGAACCGCCTGCCCGACGACCTGACCGGCCGCCAGTGCTTCCTCATCGACCCGATGCTCGCCACCGGCGGCACGCTCGTCGCCGCCACGCACTACCTCGCCGAACGCGGCGCCAAGGACGTCACCGCGGTGTGCATCATCGCCGCGCCGGAAGGCATCCAGTTCGTGCAGGAGCACATCGACCCGTCCATCGACTTCAAGGTCGTCGTGTGCGCGGTCGACGAGAAGCTCAACGACAAGTGCTACATCGTGCCGGGTCTCGGCGACGCCGGCGATCGCCTCTACGGCGTCATCGACTAGCGGAGCGTCCTCGTCGTTGTTCCGCGGTCGGCGTACGTACGCAGTACGCCTTCCCTCGGTGCGCCTAGAGGCCGCATTCGCCAGTCGGTTCCGCCGCATGAAACGACGACCCATCATCCGCGTGGCAGAAAGCGCTCGCTGAGATCGTTCTCAGCGAGCGCTTTCTGCCACGAGATACGACAAAGTGGCGGTTTTCGCTCACTGACGCACCCGTCAGTGAGCGAAAACCGCCACTCGCGTTATCGAGCCCCGTACCGGCTCACTGCTGCACGGAGTTGTTGTAGTCGTCGAGCGTGGTCTGCATGGCCTTGACCTGATCGCTCAGCGCGGTCTTCGGATCGGCGCCTTCGAACACCTTCTCGACGGCGGTTTCCACGGCCTTGCGGGCCTGCGGCATCACGCCGGCCGAGCAGCCCTGCGTGGCGGAGGTCAGCTTCGTGTCGGCGAGCTGCTTGACGGCCACGTCGAATTGCGGGTACTGCTCGCGCCACTGCTTGTCGGTCGCGGTCTCCAGCGCCTTCTTCGAGGTCGGGAAGTAGCCGGTGCCGGTGTGCCACGTGGCCTGGTTCTCAGGTTCGGACAGGAACTTCACGAACTGCCAAGCGGCCTGCTGCTCCTCGTCGGAGTGCTTCACGTTGGAGATCCACAGCGACGCACCGCCGATGATCGGGCCGGAGTCGTTGTTCTTGATCTTCGGGTAGTTACCCACACCGACCTCGAAGCCCTTCTGCTTGGCGGCCTCCATGATGCCTGCCAGATCGGCCGTGGATTCGACCGTGATGCCGACCGAACCGGTCTCGAACGCGTTGACCGCCGCGTCGGTGTCGGTGCCGGTGTTGCCGGAGATGCCGGAGTCGATCATGCCCTTCCACCACTTCATGAACGTCACCGCACCGTCGTTGTCGAACGTGAACTTTGTCGCGCGGTCGGCGCCGCGGCCGTTGTCAGGCGAGCAGTACAGGTCGCCATTCGCGGCGATCTCCTGCTCCAGATACCAGCCGTACACGGCCGCGTTGAAGCCGTACTGCGCGGGGCCGCCGTTCTTCTGCGAGAGCTTCTCGGCATCGGCCTTGACCTCGTCGAGCGTGGCCGGCGCCTTGTCCGGGTCGAGTCCGGCCTTCTTGAACATGGTCTTGTTGTAGTACAGCACCGGCATGGAGGTGTTGAACGGCATCGAGTACAGCTTCTTGTTGACGGTGTAGTAACCGGCCACGTTGGGCTGCAGGTCGGACGTGTCGTAGTTGTCCTTGTCGATGAAGTCCTGCATCGGCGTGATCGTGCCGGAGTCCATCATGAAGCGCGAGCCGATGTCGTAGATCTGCATGAGCGTCGGCGTGGACTGCGACTGCACGGCGGACTTGTACTTGGTGATCGCGTCGTCGTACTGGCCCTGATACGTGCCCTTGACGACGATCTTGCCCTTGTTCTCGTCGTTGAACTTGCTGATGAGCTTGTCGAGCACCTGTCCGTTGGTGCCGGACATCGAATGCCAGAAGTTCACGACGACCGCGCCGCTGGAATCCTTCTGCGTGGCGGTGGTCGCGTTGGCGCTGCCGCATCCGGCGACCGCCATCAACGATCCGGCGGCCGCGACCGCGGCCACCAGAGTACGCATGGTCTTGTTCATGATTACCTCTCTTTGTTGGAAAAACTTACGTACGCGCGTATCGAATCCGGTTTACTTGGACGATCCCGCGGTCAGGCCGCGCACGATCTGCCGCTGGCCGAGGATGACGATGAGCAGCGTCGGGATGACGGCGAGTACCGCGCCGGCCATGACCAGACCGGGGTTGAAGTTATCCGGCGACTGCAGCTGCGTGATGCCGATCTGGATGGTCTGCATCTCCGGCGTTTCGGTGACGAGCAACGGCCAGAAGAAGCCGTTCCAGTGGGTCAGGAACGTGTAGATGGCGAGCGACGCGATGGCCGGGCGGCTCAACGGCAGCACGATCGACCACAGCAGGCGCAGGTTGGACGCGCCGTCGATACGCGCGGCCTCGACCAGTTCCATCGGGAACTGCTTCATGAACGAGTACATCATGAAGATGCCGAAACCGCTGGCCAGGTACGGCAGGATCAGCGCGAGGAACGTGTTGCGCAGACCGAGCGACGAGATCGTCAGGTAGTTCGGAATGATCACGGACTCGCCTGGGATCATCATCGTGCCGAGGAACAGCGTGAACCAGACGTTCGCGCCGCGCACCTTGAGCACCACGAGCGCATACGCAACGAGCGTGGATGTGATGACCTGCGCGACGGTGATGATCAGCGTCGAACCGAACGAGTTGACGTACTGGCGGAACAGCGGGATGATCTGCGCGGCGGTCGCGAGGTTGCCCCACGTGATGCCGTGCTTCGGCCAGATCGCCGGCGGATACGCGGCGATGTCCTGCTGCTGCATGAGCGTGCCGGCGAACGAGTAGTACACCGGGAAGATGACGATGAGGCCGAGCAGCACGAGCACGACGAAACCGACGATCTTCGATGCGACGTACTTGGCGTGCGAGAAGTTCGCGGCAAATCCGCTGACTTTCTCGGCCTGTTCGGCGCGGGCTTCCTTCGCGTGTTCCGTGGCCTGCTGGATGGCCTTGACGGCCTTCGGCTTGGCGGGGATGGTGGTGGTTGTCGCGACGCTCATTGGTTATCGACCTTCTTTCCCACGGTGGTGAACTGGATGAGCGTGATGATCGCGACCACCACGATCAGCACGATCGCCTCCGCGGATGCGTATCCAAAGTTGGAGCTGTTGTTGGCGAAGCCGTGCATGTAGATGTCGTACACGAGCGTCGTGGTGGACGAATCCGGGCCGCCCTTGGTGAGCACGTGGATCTGGCCGAAGCTCTCGAGCGACTGGATGGTGTCGGTGATGATGAGGAAGAACACCTGCGACATGATCATCGGGATCATGATGAACCATTGCAGGCGGAATCCGGACGCGCCGTCGAGACGCGCCGCCTCCACGACCTCGTCCGGCACCGAACCGAGGCCGGCGAGCAGGACGAGCACGTTGTAGCCGATGTTCATCCACACGGTCGTCATGGCGATGGCCGGCAGCGCGAATTGCGAGCTGGTGAGCCAGCCGATCGGCTGGCCGCCGAACTTCTGCACGATCGCGTTGAACAGGCCCGTGGCCGGGTTGAAGAACGCGGAGAAGATGATGGACGCGGCCGACACCGAATAGGCGAACGGCAGCGCGAACACCGTGCGGAACACGCGGTTGACGGTGGATTCCTTGTTGAGCATCAGCGCGATGACCAGCGACAGCACGATGGTGGGCACCACGGTGTACACGGCGAACAGCAGCGTGTTGAGCATGATCTTGCCGAACTCGGGGTCGGTGAACACGCGTTGGAAGTTGCGCAGGCCGACGAACTGGCTTTGCCGGCCGAGGATGTCAGTGCCGGATGCGGACAGGATGAACGTGCGGATCAGCGGATAGACGACAAAGCAGACGAACACGGCGACCGCGGGCAGCAGGTACAGCAGCGACGTCCAGGAATGGATGTCGAACGGCTTCTTCCCGGCCGGACGCACTCCGCCCGGCGTGGTGCCGGGATGCGCGATGGCAGCAGACATAATTAAGACCTTTCGAACGATCGTCGACCCGGTCTCACGTCGCTCGCATCGGTTCGGCCTGTGTACGGACCGTGTGCGCCGCGCGGAAAAGGAAGACGATTCGAATGGACGCCTTGATATGGCTTCCACGTACCGTCTTAACAAGTCCGTATGGGCGGAGCGGGCCACGTCACCCGCTGTTCATCCTGATTTCATGCGCATACCATGCGCAGTTACCCACACGCCGACGATTTGCGTTTCCCGAACGACACGCTAGAGCGCGGCCGCATCATCCATCGCGCACCCACGAAACAGTAGTGGCGGAAAACGCTCGCTGAGAGATCTCTCAGCGAGCGTTTTCCGCCACTACTGCGTTACGCGACGATCGTCGCGCGACCGCGCACACTCGGCGCTCGGAACTCGGCGCTCAGCGCTCCGGCACGAACGCCTCAAAAATATGCCGGTCGAACCAGTCGTCGCACTGCGCAAGCTCGTCGCTGCTGCGCACGGTCCACGACACGGCCGTCGCACCCATCGCACGCGCAAGCCGCACCTGCGGGCTGTTGCCGCCCGACCAGTCGTACGCCACGAAATCCGGGCGCGACAGGAAGTCGAACACCAGCAGGCCGGCGGCCCACTCGGCCACACCGCCCTTGCCGTCGACCTTCGCCGGCCACGACAGCTGCCCGCGGCACACCTCCGGGCGGTGCTCCTTGTACCACTCCACGGCGCGCGGATTGAACGATTCGATCACATACGGACCGTCATACGCCTGCAACAACGCGTCGCCCTTCTCCATGAGCTCTTCCTCACGCGGGCCGAACACGGCGTTGTCGTCGAACTTGTACTCCACGATCAGCGGCACGCGGCCGGCCACCACGCGCAGCACGTCCGAGAACAGCGGCACATGCTGGAAATAGCCGGTCGGCGCGGTGCCACGATCATCCGATTCGGGACGCGGCGACGCGACCGCAGTGCCCGGCGCGTCGTTGCCGAACAGCGGGATGCGGGTCAGCTCGTCGTACGTCAGATCGGCCACGCGGCGCGGATCGCCGGCCACACGCTTGAGATCGGGGTCATGCACGACGATGACCTGTCCGTCCTTCGTCAGCTGCAGGTCGAGCTCGATGCCGTACCCGGCCTCGGCGGCCGCGGCGAATGCGGCAAGGGAGTTCTCCGGCGCGATCGACGTGGTGACGGTCGGATCGCCGTAGCCGGCCTTCATGGCCATACGGCGCGCGCGGGCGACGTACTCGCCGCTTTCGATCGCGTACTGTTCGGTCAAGCCGGAGCCGGCGTCGTGCAGGCCGCGGTGCGCGTACCACGCGTGCGGCACGGCCGGCACGTAGTTGTGCTGCTTGTCGGTGAACGAACGCGGCTTGATGGCCCACGCCGCAGCGCCGGCGGCCACTGCACCGCCGATCAGAACATTGCGAAGGAACGTATTGGATGACATGGTTTTCCTCCCTTGGGTCACCCGTATGCTGACGGTTCGAGCCTAGCCCACGGCATGGCCGGGCACAACCGCAGGCCGTAACTCAACATCATCGCGTCCCTCATGTTGAGTTACGGCCTCCGAGACGCCCGAATAAGGCCGTAACTCAACATCAACGACGGTTTCGTGTTGAGTTACGGTCGTTTTCAGGCCCGGCGACGACCGTAACTCAACATGAGGGACGCGATGATGTTGGGTTACAGCCTGCGACTGCGGTCTGCGGTTACGGCTCGCGGGACAAACCGTGCGTCCGCGCATCCGTGCGACCATGCGTCCACATAGCCGTATGTACGACGAAAGCCGTGTGGATGCGGCGGGGCGTAACGCCACATACACACGGCTTTCGGCTACGGTTCGCGGACAGCCGCATGACGAGGCGCGGCGGTCCGGCAGGACGCGGGATGGTTCCGTACGGGTGACGCCCCGGCGCGCTGTGGCTCGGGTCACGCCCCGCACGGAATCGATGGTTCAGTTATGGTTCGGTGATTCGGTGATCAGTGATCGGTGATTCGACCAGCGGATCACTCGCCGGCCTCGGCAAGCGCCTTCGCGTGACGCTCGGCCAGCTCGGCCTTGATCTGCGGCTCCATCTTCTCGTACTTGCGGTAGAAGCACATGATCACGCCGACGATGACGTAGACGATGACCGGCAGCCAGATGAAGCAGAAGCTGATCGCGTCCTGAGCGGCCTGAGACTGCACGTCCTTGGTCGCGTCGTAGCCGGCGGCGCCCATGATCTCGAGCGGCAGGAACGCGCCGAAGCCGGAGCCGACCTGGATGCAGAACGCGGAGCCGACGGCGGTCAGGAAGCCGGCGGCGTGCACGCCGGTCTTCCACTCGCCATAGTCGACGGTGTCGGCGAGCATGCCGAACGGCATGCCGATGGCGATGGCCGCGCCGAAGACGCCGATGGTCCAGAAGATGACGAGCAGCGGGACGTTGGTGCCGGCGAGCGGCATGAGGGCCTGGCCGACGCCGCCGATGACGAGGCCGATGATCATGGTCAGGGTCTTGTTCTTGGTCTTGTTGGCGATGATCGGCATGGCGATGGTGCCGAGCAGGCCGAGGACCTGCACGCCGTTGAACAGCGAGGTCAGGTTGCGGTTGTCGAGCACGTACTGCGCGTAGTAGGTGGACACGCCGTTACGGGTGGACTGGGCGACCCAGTAGATCACGAACGCGACGACGAGGATGATCCACGGCCAGTTGCCCTTGGCGGCCTTGAAGGAGTCCTTCAGCGGGATCGGCTTGTTGAGTTCGGGGTGGTAGTTGCGCTCGTTGAGGTTCTTGAAGGAGAACAGGAGCAGCGCGATGGCGATGACGCCCCAGATCGCGGTGACGATCATGAAGCCGGCCTTGTCGCCGCCGCCGACCATGGCGCCGAAGACGCCGACCAGCGGGATGGTGAAGGACGAGGTGATGAAGGAGCCGATCTGGCCGCCGGCCATGCGGAAGGAGTTGGCGTTGTTGCGCTCGGTCGGGTCGGAGGTGAGGTTCGGCAGGATGGCGGTGATCGGGGTCTGGATGCCGGTGTAGACGGCGCCGGCGGCCAGAATGTAGGTGATCAGCGCGTACGCGAACTTCGGGGCGCCCTCAGGCAGGCTCGGCGCGGTGAACGCGATCCACACGGTGACCGCGAACGGCACGCACAGCCACAGGAACCACGGGCGGGACTGGCCCCACTTGGTGTTGGTGTGGTCGACGATGGAGCCCCACACGATGGCGGAGATCGCGTCGGCGAAGCGGGCGACGAGCAGGATGGTCGCCGCGCCCAGCGCACCGGCCGCCGGGATGTGGAAGACGTTGGTGTAGAAGTACATGATGTACGACGAGATCGTCACGTACAGCAGGTTGCCAGCCATATCGGTGAAGGAGTAGGCGATCTTCTCCTTCGTGGAAAGCTTCACTGCGGAAGCGTCCTGAGTTGCAGCACTCATGATTGTTGTTCCTTCTTCGGTGATTGGTGAAAATTACAAATCTTCGTGGCTCCCCCTGTCAGAGGAGCCGTCCGCGCGGTTTTGCCCTGGCTCCCCCTACTAGGGGGAGCTGTCCGCAAAGCGGACTGAGGGGGTCTAGAAGTCCGAATCGAACCAGACCTGCATCTGGCCGATCTCGCGATTGGCCCACGCGTAGTACGGGATGAGCTTGAGGTCGTAGGACTTCTCCCCGACCGGGTGCTCCTCGACGTCCGCGTACAGCGGGAAGTCGTCGCCGTCGTGCGTGCGCTTGGTGGCCGGGATCGTAATGACCTCCACACCGTCGAGCTCGCCGAAGTGGTATTCGGCCTTCGCACGGTCGGCATCGTGGCTGCCGATGTGGTAGTTCCACAGCGGCGCCGTGTTGTCGGTCTCCTCGGCGCAGAACACGATCGGTCCGCGCATCACGGCGATCTTGCCGATGTCGTGGCGCACGAGCGTCTTCGAGCGCATGAACTTGACGGCCATGTCGAGGTCGAGCGTAATCGTCGTCGTCTCGCCGGCGGCCGCGGCGACCGTCACGAATCCGTCGACAACCGGCAGGCGGCGCGCGTCCTCGCCGTTCACGGTCATCTCATGCTTGGATGCGGACCACGACGGGATGCGCACGAGGAACTTCACCGGCTCCGCGCCTTCCGGCACGTTCACCGTGAACTCGATGTGGCCGTCCCACGGGAAGTTGGACTTCTGCGAGACCTTCACGCCGTCGAAGAACTCGGCGTCGTTCGCGATGAACTGGTGGGCGATGATCTCGCGGCGGTCCTCGTGCACGGTGTACAGGTAGCGGTCCACGGACGCGATGAGTCGCGCGATGTTGGCCGGGCAGCAGGCGCAGCCGAACCACTCGGCGCGGTGCATGAGCACGTGGTAGCGGTCGGGGTTGTGTTCGGTGGCCTGCGGGTCGGCCTCGAGCGCGTTCACGTAGTAGAAGTGCTTGCCGTCGAGCGCGATGCCGGCGATGGAACCGTTGAACAGCTCCTTCTCGAGCACGTCAGCATACTCGCCGCGCGTCTCGAGTTCGAGCATCTGGCGCGCGAGGAAGCTCATGGCGACGGATGCGCAGGTCTCGCCGTACATGGTGTCGCTTGGCAGGTCGTAGTCGTAGGTGAACGCCTCGCCGACGTGCGTCGAGCCGACGCCGCCGGTGATGTACATGCGCTTGGTGACGATGTTGTGCCACAGGCGCTTGGCGGTCTCCTCGAGCTCCTTGTCGCCGGTCAGGCGGGCGACGTGGGCGACACCGGTGAGCATGTAGCCGACGCGCACGGCGTGGCCTTCGGCGGTCTGCTGCTGGCGGATCGGACGCGCGGTCTGCGTGTATTCGTGCGTCCAGCCGCGCATCTGCGGGAAGATGTCGGTCGAGCCGTCGCCGATCTTCTCGTTCTGCTTGTCGTAGAAGCTCGGGTCCTTGCCGCGCACGTCGATGAAGAACTGCGCGAGCTTGAGGTACTTGTCCTCGTGGGTGACCTCGAACAGGCGGGCGAGCGCGAGCTCGATCTCCGGGTGGCCGTCGGCGCCGGGGATCTTGCCGTCGGTTTCGCCGAAGTTCGCGTCGAGGCAGTCGGCCATCTTCTTGGCGACGTCGAGGGCCTGCTCGTTGCCGGTGACCTCGTAGTACGCGACGGCGGCCTCGATGTAGTGGCCCATCACGTACATTTCGTGGCTCTGCTGGATCTGGGTGAAGCGGTTGCGCTTGGCGAACGCGCCCGACTTGATGATGTACGGGGTGTCGAGGTAGCCGTCCGGGCGCTGGGCGCGGGCGATAAGGTCGACGAGCTTGTCGCACAGTTCCTTGAGCTGGTCGTCGGGCTCGTACGCGAGCGAGTACGCGGCTTCCTCGAGCCACTTGTACACGTCGGAATCCTGGAAGACGAAGCCCTTGAACTCGCCCTTCTCGTCACCGGCGGCGATGCGCAGGTTGCGCACGGCGCGGCTGTAGTGGTAGTCGATGTCCTGCTTGGCACCGGACGGGTCACGCGGGATGTCGATCTTCTGTTCGTCGTTGATGACCGCCCACTGGTAGGGGATCACTTCCTTGGCAACGTTCTCACGATACCGCTTCCAGAACGGCGAAGTGACCGTGACATGTTGCGTAGTCATGGTGCGTCCTTTCGACACTGTAGGTACTGCTTTACTGCTGTTGTTTCCGGCCGTCGGAGAGGTCCGCTGCCATGCGGTGGCGCCCTCTCGGCTGTTGTCGATGACGATAGTAAGTGAGCGTTAACCATCGAGTCCGCAGGTCTTGCGAATGCGAAAATTTTCGCATACTCTATCGCTTGTGAACGTCCCTTCCCTCGTCGCGCGGACCGCGGCCGCCGACCAGCCATCACCAGCCGTCAGCCATGCCGACGATGCGTCATCACCGACCGCCGCCGCGCCACATGCCGCACAGCACCGCACCACCAAGCAGTCACGCCGCCGCCCCACCCTTGCCGACGTCGCGCGCCTTGCGAACGTATCCATCGCCACCGCATCGAAGGCACTCAACCACACCGATCGCATATCCGCCGCCACGCAACGCGCGGTCATCGCTGCCGCCGAACAGCTCGGCTATCGCAAGTCGACCGAGTCGGCCTCCGCGTCGCCGCCGCACCGCCGCCAACGCTCCGGACTCGTCGGCCTCATCACCTCCGACTACAACGGCCGGTTCGCGCTGCCGATGCTCACCGGCGCGGAAACCACGCTCGGAGCCTCCAATCACGCCGCGCTGCTCATGAGCTCGCACGGCCGACCCGCGCTCGAACGCAGCCACATCGACCGGCTCGCGGCGCACGGCGTGGACGGACTGATCGTCGTCGGCAACACGACCAACTCGCGTCCGCCGCTCGATCCGAAGACCACGATGGGACTGCCGGTGATCTACGCGTACGATCCGTCGCGCGATCCGGCCGACTGTTCGATCATCTGCGACAACGTTGGCGCCGGCGCGCAGGCGATCGAGTACCTGCTCAGCCTGGGTCGGCGGTATATCGCGATCATCGCCGGGCCGGAGGATTTCCAGGCCGCGAAGGACCGTGCGCGCGGGGCGTGGCAGACGTTCACGCTGTATGATTTCCGACCCGTGGCGGTGCTGTTCGACGCGTGGAGCGAGGAGTGGGGCGAGCGGGCGGCGCAGCTGCTGATCGAGCAGCATCCGCATCTCGACGCGATCTATGCCCTAAGCGACGAGATCGCGCGCGGGGCGGTGCGCGGGCTGATGGCGGCCGGCAGACGCGTCCCGCAGGACGTGGCCGTGGTCGGGCACGACAACTGGTTCGTGTTCGCGGCGAACGCGCACCCGACACTGACCACGTTCGACAACAACATCCCGATGCTCGGCAAAACGGCCGCACGGTATCTGCTCGACGCGCTGGCCGGGCGACCGCATCACGGCGTATTCACCGTGGAATGCCCGATGGTCGTGCGCGAATCCACCGATCCCACGCGCCGCACCCAGCTCGAAAGCACCGGCCGCATCTTCGACCGCCAAGGCGGCTGACGTCTCCGCGCCCCGCGCACGCCCTCCCCTTCCCACGTGGCAGAAAACGCTCGCGGAGGCCCGCCTCAGCGAGCGAAAACCGCCACTCACCCTCCGTCGTGGCAGAAAACACTCACTGATGCATCGGCCAGCGAGCGAAAACCGCCACGATCCGCATACAATGACTCCGGTACCCCGCATCCCGCCCACAAGGACGTCACCATGACATCACGCCCATCATCCGTCGACCCACAATCGTCCGGCACCGGCCGGCAACCGGCCGCCGCCACTCACAAGCCGTCCGCCGGCCATGTCATCTCGTCGCGCGCGACGACGGTCGGCCTGTGCGCGATCCTGCTGTGGAGCATGATGACCGGCCTCGTGCGCGTGGTCGCCGACGCGTTCGGCGCGACGCTCGGCTCGGCGCTGATCTACACGGTCGGCGTCGTGCTGCTCATGATCTTTCACCGTCCCGCGCCCCTGCGCGAATATCCGCGACGGTATCTGCTGATCGGCGGACTGCTGTTCGTGTTCTACGAATCGTCGATTTCGCTGTCGATCGGCCTGGCCAGCACGGCCGCGTCGTCGGTCGAAGTGAGTCTGGTGAATTACCTGTGGCCGACGATGATGGTGCTGCTGACGGCCGCCGTGTTTCCGACCGTGCGGCGACGCAGCGTTGCGACGGATCGCCGCGACATCACCGCGACTGCCAACGATGGCAGCATCGTCAACGACAGCAACGACAGCACACGTACCGCCAGCGCACGACCCAGCCGACTGCGTTCCGTCCTGCGCGTGCTGCCCGGCGCGATCGTGGCGACCGCCGGCGTGGTGCTGGCGGTCGGCGGCAACAGCGGACTGGACTGGGGATTGGCCGCGCAGCATATCGCCGCGAACCCGCTGCCGTACCTGCTCGCGTTCGCCGGCGCGTCCGCGTGGTCGGTGTACGCGGTGTTCACGCCCGCACTGGCGGACGGCAAGGACGGCACATCCGTGTTCTTCCCGTTCGTGGCGGCGGCGTTGTGGATCATCCACTTCGCGTCGGGCGAAGGATGGCCGGACACCGTCCCGTCGATCTGGGGATGGCTGGCCGTGCTCGGCGCGGCGGCGGCGATTGCGGGCGGCTACGCATGCTGGGGGCACGGCATCCTGCACGGCAGCATGCGCACGTTGGCAATGGCGAGCTACGCCGCGCCGGTCCTGTCCACCGCCGCGAGCGCGGTCCTGCTCGGCCTCGCGCTGTCGCTGCCGTTCTGGTGCGGCGCGCTCCTCGTCGCCGCCGGATCCATCCTCAACTGGTGGATCTCCTCCCGCCGTCGATAACCCAACCCCTCGCGTGGCAGAAAACACTCGCTGACGCACCCGTCAGCGAGTGAAAACCGCCACTCACTCGACCTCGTGGCGGAAAACGCTCGCTCAGCGGCCGCTCAGCGAGCGTTTTCCGCCACACAACAGGCAACCAACCACCTCACTCGCCACTTGCCATACTTCATAAAAGCTGCATGAGATTGCATGCCATACTTCATAAAATGATTACGAAGTTAATATATAATATTCATAACTATTTTATGAAGTTACAGCAGGAGGCGAGATCATATGACCACACACCATCGTCCTGACTACCCGTCACTTGTCCGGGAAATGCGCGAATACCACTTCCCGACCCCCATTCGCCGAACTCCAATCATTGACGATCTGCCGGCACCAGCCATGTTCAACCTCGTCCACATCCTCACCGGCATGCGTCGATGTGGCAAGACGTTTCATCTGTTTCAGCTCATCAACGATCTACTGGATTCCGGCGTCCCACGCGATCGTATCTTCTATTTCAACTTCGCCGACGAACGTCTGCAACCGATGCCGGACGACGCACTCGACCAAGTCATCACCGAATTCTGGAGGCAATGCCCCGAATCACGGACAGACGGCACCTATCTATTTCTTGACGAAGTCCAGGAGGCCGAACACTGGCAGGGTTTCTGCCAACGGCTCTCCGAGCACGAAACCGTGACCTTGGTCATCACCGGTTCATCGTCCAAATTATCGAGCGAAGAGATATCGACCAATTTCCGAGGCCGCTCATATTCGCACGAAGTGCTTCCCCTGTCCTTCCGCGAATATTGCGACTTCCATCATATTGACGCACCGGACGCGAATTCCGACTCGTTCTCGCCACAAACCGTCACCGAGATGGAGTCCGCATTCGACCGCTATCTCATCGACGGCGGGTTCCCCGGCGTTCAGTCGTTGCCTCCAGCCGGTCGCATCGACATGCTGCAAAGTTACATGCGTGACGTCGTCGCACGTGACGTAGCAGAACGGCTAGGCCGCGGCGATATCATACTGGCAAACCAAATCGCCCTGTTCGCGCTACGCAACACCGGATGTGAGATGTCCGTTAGCAAACTCACCGCGCAACTCGAGCAGGTCGGATACAAACTGTACTGGAACAAGGCGAGACGCATCCTTGATCTGCTTGAGCAGGCGTTTCTGTGCTATGAGGTCAACGAATACACCACGTCACTCAAACCGGACAGCACCGCAGTACCGAAGATCTACGCGGAGGATCCCGGCCTAGTGTATGCGGTATCGCGAGCCAACCAGCAGGACATCGGCAAACGGCTAGAGACAGCCGTATATCTTGAGCTGCGTCGACGCCAGTCCGGCCACCGCACCGATTTCATCACTTCACTGACGCTGCCCACCTCCAAACAGGAAAAAGTAGATTTCCTTATCGGCGACGCACTTGGCGCGGAACCGTATAGCGCCATGCAAGTCACCGTAAATATGGACAGTTCCAAGACCCGTGCACGAGAAATCACTGCGCTTGAGCGGTCTATGAAACGCATGCCGGGCATCGAAAGCACCATCATCTCTCTACGCGAAAGCGGCATCGAGCACACCGACAACGGCCCCATCCGCGTCATTCCCGCATGGCAATGGGCGTTACGTCAGCAGTAACGCCGCAAACAGCGCATGCAACGCCGCGACGTGCGCCCCACTCACCGCTTTTTGCGGCGCTTGAAGTTGATGTCGAACACGATCCACACGGACAGCACGAACGCGACAACGTACCCCATGAATCCGACCACCGGAATGCCGAAGATGATCGGCTTCATGCCGGCGTAATACACGATCGACGACCCGACGAACAGACCGACCACGATCAACGCCATCGTGAGCCGGTTCACCATGTCGGAAAGCTTGTTCATCGGCTCCTCGGCGCCGATCAGCTCCATGTTGACGCGCAGCTGCCCGCGCGTGAGCATGCGCGCCGCGGTCTTCGACTCGGACAGCGCGCTGAGCAGCCCGTGCAGCGCCTGATGCCCTTCGACGCCGAGCGATTCGAGCTCGTCGCGAGCCGCCTGTTTCGGCGATTTGCTGGTCGCGATGTGCTTCGAAATGATCTCGATCATGTTCACGTCGGGAATGAACTCGTCAAGCAGCCCTTCGAGCGTCACGAGCGCGCGCCCGACCGTCGTAACCGTGCTCGGCACTTCGATCCCGTGCCGCTGCGCAAGCTGCGTAAGCGCGGTGATGAACGCGGCGATGTCGAGTTCGGACAAGTCGACCGTGCCGTATTCGGCGACGATCGTGTCGAGGTCGGCGAGCAGCGCGGGATAGTCCTCGGGATTGTTGGCCGATCCGGCGAACCGCAGCAGCCCGTCCGCAAGCGCGGGCGTGTCCTGTTTGGCGACGGCGAAGATCATCTGTTTCATGACCTGCCGCGTCTTCATGTTGAGCCGGCCGGTCATGCCGAGGTCGAGGAGGACGATCTGCCCGCCGGAGATCATGATGTTGCCGGGGTGCGGGTCGGCGTGGAAGAAGCCGTCGTCGAGGACCTGCGTGGCATAGTTGTCGACGAGTTTGGTGCCGATTTCCTTGAGATCGTAACCGGCGGCGATGAGTTTGTCGGGGCGGGAAACGGAGATGCCCTCGACGTAGTCCATGACGACAACGTGTTCAGTGCACAGGTCCATGTACGGCTTGGGGCAGTCCATGTACTTGTACGGCTCGCAGAATCGTTTGAATTCGGCGAGATTGCGCGCCTCGACGAGGAAGTCGGTTTCCGATTCGAACGTGTCCCAGAGTTCTTCGACGACGCCGCCGAGGTCGACGACCTGTGCGGTGGAGACGACTTTGGTGGCGACTTTGGCGATCGATCGCATGATCGACACGTCCTGCGCCATGGTTTCGCGCACGCCGGGACGCTGGACTTTGACGGCGACGTCTTCGCCGGTGATGAGCGTGGCGCGGTGGACCTGCGCGAGCGAGGCGGATCCGAGCGGCGTCGCGTCGATGTGGTCGAAGATCTCTTCGACCGGACGGCCGTATTCGTGCGACAGCGTCTCCAGTACCATCTCGTATGGCATCGGGTCGGCGTCGGCGCGCAGTTTGGCGAGTTCGTCACAGAATGATTGCGGCAGCATCTCCGATCGCATCGACAGGATCTGTCCGACCTTGACGAACGTCGGGCCGAGCGCTTCGAACATCAGGCGCATTTTGACCGGAGTCAGGCCGTGCGCGACGTCGAATTGGCGTGCGATGCCGGCGATCTGCGCGAGACGTTTGATCTTGCCGCGGCGGGTCAGATGGTAGCGCTCGGAAAAGGCGTCACGACGCGGGCCGAACAGGTCGAGGGTCTCCCCCGGCCATTCGGCCTGCGCGTTCGTGGTGGTGCCGTCTGCCAATGGGCTACTCGGCCTTGGTCTCGGTGGATTCGTCCTTCTTGGCGGACTCCTCCTTGACCTCGGCGGCCTTGCGCTTGAGTTCGGTGTTCAGGGCCTTGCCCTGCTCCACCGTCAGTTCGCCCTTCTTGACGAGATCGTCGACGATCTCCTGGCTCTTTTCCACCGTGGTGGCAAGAGCGCCGACGCCTGCGAGAAACACCTTGCGCAGGCCGTCACCGAAATCGAAATCAGCCATGATACGCCTCCTTGTCGCGCTGTATGGTCACGTTCCAGCCTACTCCACTTTTGTTCGCGGACGCACGATGTTCTTTACGGACGTATCGCTTCGGTCCAACATACTGTCTCCCACTCTCCCTCTCCAACGGACATACAGCCGATTGGGGCAGGCAAATCGGCCGTATGTCCGTTGAGGGGATCTTGCCACATCACCAACAACGAGAACACGGCCTATACCGCTAACGGACATACGGCCGATTCCCGGTACGCAATCGGCTGCATGCCCGCTGAGGGGGCCTCGCCACATCACCAATAACGAGAACGAGTCCTATATTACAAACGGACATACAGCCGATTCTGGTGCGTAATCGGCTGTATGTCCGTCATTAGGGGAAAGGAATGGTGCGTTGCGGCTTACGCGGCGACGCGCTGGCGCACGTAGCCGTCGAGCGTATCGGCGGTGACGCCGGCGTACGACGTGATCGACGCGAACTGCGGGCCCTGCGACGTGTCGGTCTGGATGTATCCCGTCTGCGCGATCGTGGTCGCACCGGACGCGGCGGCGGACGTGAGCCCGCTCATCGAATCCTCGAGCGCCACGCAATATTGCATGTCTTCGGGCGCGATGTCCAGTAGTTTGCCGGCCGCCAGGTACGGTGCCGGCGACGGCTTCTTCTCGACGTCGTCATCACCGCAGACGAATCCGGCGAACGCGCCTTCCGGCGCCTGATCGACCAGGTTCTGCGCAAGGTGACGCGGCGACGTCGTGACCAGCACGGACGGAATGCCCGCCGCGACCAGCGACTTGAGCACGTCGGTCACGCCGTCGATCCACGGCATGTGTTCGGCCTCGGCCTTCGCCACGTAGTCGATCATGCCCTTGCCGATCTCTTCGACCGACAGCTGGCAGCCATGCTCGACCATGCGCTGCGCGACCTGCGGCACCGGCGTACCGGAGCCTTGCCACGCCAGTTCCTTGTCCCAGTATCCGCCGTGCGCGGCGGCGATCGTCAGTTCGCTGTCGTGCCAGTACGGCTCGGAGTCGATCAGCGTGCCATCCATATCCCAGAACACGGCCTTGAGCATCATCGCGGGTCCGCCTTTCTTTATTGTTGTGTCCGCTGCGGTGTTATCGGTTCTATCTCATCAAAACTCGAGGACGAACGCCACCGCGACCATGTCGTTTTCGTCCACGCCCGTTGCGGTATCATCCCCAACCCCTCTCCCCTTAACGGACAACCAGCCGATAAGACCGCGAAATCGGCTGTATGTCCGTTAGGGGAATAGGACACAGACGTCAGAAACCGTCCCTTCGGACTCATCCCCCACTCCTTCCAACCTCCTAACCTCCCAACCTCCCTAACGGACATACAGCCGATTTCCACCTCACAATCGGCTGTATGTCCGTTGAGAAGACAGTGGATGACGACCCACCGCCCCGCCCCCTCCTCATCATCCTCTCGCCTTTCCCTTCAACGGACAACCAGCCGATTTCGCGGCCCAATCGGCTGGTTGTCCGTTGGGGAGGAGGCAAGGAGAAGCGGGGAGAAAACACGTCGCGAAAAAATTATGAAGAAGCGGGAATAAAAGTTTGCAAACAAAAGTTGAGTGGTGTAGGCTCAAGTTTTGGAAAACAAAACAGAGCGTCATCCTCGAGACGAGGGTGCCGGGCCGGCGACCGTGACCGATCGCAGACCCGATCATCCGAAACTTGAGCAAGTAACGTACAACGAACACACTCAACAAAGGAGCACATTATGGGACGTGCAGTAGGTATTGATCTGGGTACTACGAACTCCTGCATCGCTACGCTGGAAGGCGGCGAGCCGACCGTCATCGTCAACGCGGAAGGCGCGCGCACCACGCCGTCCGTCGTGGCGTTCAGCAAGTCCGGCGAGATCCTCGTCGGCGAGGTCGCGAAGCGTCAGGCCGTGACGAACGTCGACCGCACCATCTCCTCCGTCAAGCGCCACATGGGCACCGACTGGACCACCGAGATCGACGGCAAGAAGTGGACGCCGCAGGAGATCTCCGCACAGATCCTGATGAAGCTGAAGCGCGACGCCGAAGCCTACCTGGGCGAGCCGGTCACCGACGCGGTGATCACCTGCCCGGCGTACTTCAACGACGCCCAGCGTCAGGCCACCAAGGACGCCGGCAAGATCGCCGGCCTGAACGTGTTGCGCATCATCAACGAGCCGACCGCCGCCGCACTGGCGTACGGCCTCGAAAAGGGCAAGGAAGACGAGCGCATCCTGGTCTTCGATCTGGGTGGCGGCACCTTCGATGTGTCGCTGCTGGAGATCGGCAAGGACGAGGACGGCTTCTCCACCATTCAGGTGCAGGCCACCAACGGCGACAACCACCTGGGCGGCGACGACTGGGATCAGAAGATCATCGACTGGCTGGTCGGCGAAGTCAAGAACAAGTACGGCGTTGACCTGAGCAAGGACAAGATCGCGCTGCAGCGTCTGAAGGAAGCCGCCGAGCAGGCGAAGAAGGAACTGTCTTCGTCCACCTCGACCTCCATCAACATGCAGTACCTCGCCATGACCCCTGACGGCACCCCGGTGCACCTCGACGAGACGCTCACCCGCGCCCACTTCGAGGAAATGACCTCCGACCTGCTCGGCCGCTGCCGCACGCCGTTCAACAACGTGCTGCGCGACGCCGGCATCTCCGTGAGCGACATCGACCATGTGGTGCTCGTCGGCGGTTCGACCCGTATGCCGGCCGTCAAGGAGCTCGTCAAGGAGCTCACCGGCGGCAAGGAAGCGAACCAGTCCGTGAACCCGGATGAGGTCGTGGCCGTCGGTGCCGCCGTGCAGTCCGGCGTCATCAAGGGCGACCGCAAGGACGTCCTGCTGATCGACGTGACCCCGCTGTCGCTGGGCATCGAGACCAAGGGCGGCATCATGACCAAGCTCATCGACCGCAACACCGCCATCCCGACCAAGAGGAGCGAGGTCTTCTCGACCGCCGAGGACAACCAGCCGTCCGTGCTGATCCAGGTCTATCAGGGCGAGCGCGAGTTCGCCCGCGACAACAAGCCGCTGGGCACCTTCGAGCTGACCGGCATCGCGCCGGCTCCGCGTGGCGTCCCGCAGATCGAGGTCACCTTCGACATCGACGCCAACGGCATCGTGCACGTGTCCGCCAAGGACAAGGGCACCGGCAAGGAGCAGTCGATGACCATCACCGGCGGCTCGGGCCTGCCGAAGGACGAGATCGACCGCATGGTCAAGGAGGCCGAAGCCCACGAGGCCGAGGACAAGAAGCGCAAGGAGGAAGCCGAGACCCGCAACCAGGCCGAGGCCTTCGCCTACCAGACCGAGAAGCTCGTCAACGACAACAAGGACAAGATCTCCGATGAGATCGCCAAGGAGGTCACCGACAAGGTCAACGCCCTGAAGGAGGCCCTGAAGGGTGAGGACATCGAGAAGATCAAGACCGCGCAGAGCGAGCTTATGACCGCCGCGCAGAAGATCGGCGAGGCCCTGTACTCGCAGCAGGCCGCGGCCGGTGCCGCCGGCGCTGCTGGTGCGGGTGCGGCCGGTGCCGGCGCGTCGGGCGCTGCCTCGAACGGTGGCGACGACGACGTGGTGGACGCTGAAGTCGTGGATGACGACGACAAGGACAACAAGTAAGGTTCCGTCCGATGGCTGAGTTCAACAAGGACGATTACCTGAACGACCTGCCGGACGTGGACGACGTGGCTGCTGGTGCGGCTGCGTCGGCCGCGGCCGGCTCGGCCGACTCTACGACGGGTGATGCGGCGAAGGCCAAGCAGCCGTCCCAGGCCCAGGATTCTTCGGCTTCGTCTTCGTCTTCGGCCGAGGGTGCGGGAAGCGCGGCGGAGAGCAAGACCGCCGAGAATGAGACGCCGGCCGGGGCATCCGAAGCGTCTAAGGACGCCGACGCCGCCAAGTCCGGCGACGACACCCTCACGCCGCTTGGCAAGGCCAAGAAGGAGGCCGCCGACTATCTCGAGGCCCTGCAGCGTGAACGCGCGGAGTTCATCAACTACCGCAACCGCACGCAGAAGGAGCAGGAGCGCTTCCGTCAGCACGGCATCATCGACGTGCTGACCGCGCTGCTGCCGGCCCTCGACGACATCGACCGCATCCGCGAGCACAGCGAGATGGACGATTCGTTCAAGGCCGTGGCCGCGAAGATCGACAAGGCGTTCGAGAAGTTCGGCGTCGAGAAGTTCGGCGAGAAGGGCGAGGAGTTCGACCCCACCAAGCACGAGGCGATCCTGCACAAGCCGGACGATGCGGCCGAGAAGGACACCGTCGACACCGTGGTGGAAGCCGGCTATCGCATCGGCGATCGCGTCATCCGCGCCGCCCGCGTGGTCGTCGCCTCCCCCAAGAACTGATTTCCCCAAAAATGGTTTGTGGAAGTCGGTCATTGACTAACGCCAATCCGACTTTCCACAGACACAAGGTGCGCGAATAACGAGCGTGGGATGGCGATGTGTGTTGCCCGACCGTATGACTTGGCCGAGCGGCCCGGAGCGTGTCGGGCAACATACATCGCCGTCCCACGCGGTCGCCGCATCTCTTATTCCATACGTAGAAAGGAGACATGAATGGCTGAGAATGAATGGCTGAGCAAAGACTTCTACAAAGTCCTTGGTGTCTCCAAGGACGCCAGCGAGGCCGACATCACCAAGGCCTATCGCAAGCTGGCCCGCAAATACCATCCTGATCTGAACAAGACCAAGGAGGCCGAGGAGAAGTTCAAGGACATCTCCGAGGCATACGACGTACTCAACAACAAGGAAACCCGCCAAAAGTACGATGCGATTCGCCAGTTCGGCATGGGCGGCGCGCGTTTCGCCGGCGGCGCCGGTAATGGCGGATTCGACGCGTCCGGTTTCTCCGACGTCTTCGGCTCGATGTTCGGCAACGGCAACGGCGGCAACATCCGCTTCTCCACGAGCGGCGGCGGCCCGACCAATCTCAACGACATCTTCTCGATGTTCGGCGGGGCGGCAGGGCCCGGCGCCGGCGGTCGCGGCGGCTTCGGTCAGCAGGGCAGCCCGTATGGCCAGTATGCGCAGTACGAGTCCGCACCTGAACCGGAGAACGGCGAGGACCGCACCTCGAAGATCAAGCTGACGTTCCGTCAGGCCGTGAAGGGCGCCACCGTGTCGCTGAGCGTCGACGGCAAGAAGTTCAAGACGCATATCCCGGCCGGCGTGAAGGATGGGCAGAAGATCCGTCTCGGCGGCAAGGGCAAGCCCGGTCGCAACGGCGGCAAGCCGGGCGATCTGTACCTGCACGTGAGCGTTGCGGCCGATCCGAAGTTCACGATGAGCGGCCATGATCTGGTGACCGATCTTCCGGTGACCGTCGGCGAGGCCGTGACCGGCGCGAAGGTCGAGCTCAAGGACATCGACGGTAATCCGGTGACGTTCAAGGTGCCGGCCGGTTCGTCCAGCGGCACGGAAGTGCATGTCGCCGGCAAGGGCGTGAAGAACGGCAATGCGTTCGGCGATCTGATCGGACGCGTGCAGATTCACGTGCCGGCCAAGCCGGGTCTTGGCGTGAAGCATGCGGCGAAGGAGTTCGACAAGGCGTCGGGTGACTTCGCGGCCGAGCTGGCCGCGCAGCGGTGATTTCGGCTGGTCTTTCGTGACCGGAGGCGTCCGCTTCCGGTCACGTTTTTCGTTGCGTATCGATTGGCGACCGTCGCGGACGACGGCCGCCTTTGTAGTACAGGAGATGAGTGCAGATGGCGAGAATCGCGCAGGAAGTCAGGCGTGCCTATGCCGCGTGTGCGGCGGCGCTCGTTTCCGCCCGGGCCGATCTCGATGCGGTGGATTCGCTCGGTTTGAACGTGGAGCTGCCGGTGTTCAGCGTCGGTCAGGCGGCGGAGATCGCGGGGATTCACCCGCAGACGCTGCGTCAGTATGACCGTCTGGGACTGGTGGTCGCCAAACGTACCGAGGGCGGCGCGCGACGGTATACGCTGCGCGATATCGACCGACTGGTACAGGCTCAGCATTTGAGTCAGGATGAGGGCATCAATCTGGCCGGCGTGACGCGCATCCTCTCGTTGCAGGAGGAGAATCGTCAGTTGCGTCGCCAGAACCGGCATCTTCGCCAGCGGCTCGAGGGCGGCAGCGTGTTCGAGGCCGGCATCGACGGCGAGGTCGTCGAGGTGCGGCAGGCGCAGGCCAAGTCCAAGTACTACCGTGTGTGGCGGCGCGGCAGCGGCAAGCCGTTGCAGATCACCGCCGGCCGTCATGACGACGACACCGAACTCGTCCCCGCCGAGCTCGTCCTCCTCGGCGACTAGCACGGCCCATCTCCGGCTCCCCTCTCTGAGGGGAGCTGTCAGCGCAGCTGCTGAGGGGCGCAATCCGACCAGTCAAAGCACAAACATCCAAACGCACATTGGGCCGCACCCCACCGGGGTACGGCCCAATGCCTATCTCAGCACGTCACTAATTTCAGCGACGACCCTTGGAGAACGTGATGCACAGCGCACCGGCGACCAGCGCGAGCGCGAGCAGCACCGCACCGAGCACGGTCGCACCGGTCTTGCCGAGCGGCGCGGCCGGGTTCTTGACGCTGTTCTGCGCGACGGTCTGCGAACCCTGCTGGTTGGCGCCGCTCTGACCGTTCGTGCCGTTGCCGTTCTGCTGGCCCGGCTGCTGGTCGGACGACTGCTTCGCGCCGGCGAAGTCGACGGCCACGGCCTTGCCGGACTGGCGACCGGTGACGGTGAGCGTGTAGTTCGCGCCCTCGGCCGGCTTGAAGTCGGACGGCAGCGTGATCTCGGTGGTCTGCGCGGTGGCGACACGCACGCCGGCGACCGGCGTCTTGTTGGTGTCGTTGTCGGCGGACTGGGCCACGACCTTGCCGCTGGCCTTGTCGGTCAGCTTGTAGGAGAGCACCGCGTCGCCGTTGAAACCGGTGGCGTCGGCGGTGTACTTACCGTCGGCGGACTTCTTCACGGCCACCTTGGCGCCGTCGGACAGCGCGTCCTGCGTGGTCTTGTCGGCGGCGAGGCCGAGCGCGTTGGCGATGGTGTAGAAGTTGTCGGTCTGGTCGGTCAAGCCGTCCACGCGGGAGGCACCCGGGCCGGAGGCGGCGATACGCAGCTGCGTGCCGGTGTGGCTCATGTTGCCCTGTGCGCCGGCGAACTTCTCGGCGGTGTTGGCGTCGCCGTCCTCACCCTGCGTGTACTCGTCGTTGTCGATCGGGTTGCCGTCGGCGTCCTGGTAGACCGGCTCGTCGGAGGTGCCGTAGGAGATGACGGTCTTGGAGCCGTCGTGGTTCTTGAGCACGGTGCTCAGCGCGTAGTACGGCTGGGCTTCGACGATCTGCGACGTGTGCGCGTGGTCGGCGGTCACGATGACGAGCGTGTTGTTCAGGTCGACCTTGGCGAGCGCAGCCTGGATGGCCTTGTCGAGGTCGTCGGTTTCGCCGATCTGGCCGCAGGCGTTCGCGTTGTGGTCCTGCTTATCGATGGACGCGCCTTCGACCTGCAGGAAGTAGCCGTTCTTGGCGCCGTTCGCGTTCTTGCTCAGCAGGTCGATGGCCTTGTCGGTGAAATCGGCGAGCGAGGCGCCCTGGTTGCCGAGCCACTTGTCGTTCGGCGTGCAGACGGTCGGGTTGGCGTCCTTGTCGGCGCTGTACTTGGTGGCGACGGACGGGTTGAATTCGGTCGGCAGGTTGCCGTCGCCGAGCAGGGCGAGCACCGGCTTGCCCTGGTTGGCTTCGCTCAGGGCCTTGAAGCCGGCGACGTCACCGGACTGGACGGTCTGGAAACCGCGGTCCTTGGCCTGCTCCCACAGGGTCTTGCCGTCGAGGCCGAACTGGTTGAAGTACTTGGAGCCGCCGCCGATGGTGACGTCGGCGCGGGTGTCGAGCAGCTGCTCGGAGATGGAGCCGATGCCGCCGTTCTCCTTGAGCTGGTTAGCGAGGCAGTTCTTGGTCTGGTTGCCGTCGGTGGCCGGGTCGATCTTGCCGTCGCCGTTGGTGTCGGTCTTGCCGTCCCACTTGCCTTGCGGACCGTAGCAGGCGCGCTCGGTGGAGTGCGATTCGAGGACGGCCGGGGTGGCGTCCTGGATTTCGGCGGTGGTCACGTTGCCGGTGGCCTTGCCGGCGGCCTTGGCGAGTTCGATGAGGTTGAGCTGCGGGTTACCCTTGACGTCGACGTCGACCGCGTTGTTGTAGGTCTTGGTGCCGGTGGACCAGCCGGAGCCGGAGGCGGACGAGTCGGTGACGGGCGTGATCACGCCGGCGGTGGTGCTGCCGGCGAGCTGGCCCTTCTTGTCCTTAGCCATGAGCGAGTCGCCGGAGTTGTTGCCGAGCGAGAAGGTGGTGTACTGGCCGACGCCGGTTTCGGGGGCGGATCCGGCCTGACCGATCTTGTCGATGCCGTCGAAGGAGCCGTTCACGCCGTGCAGGTAGTTACGAGCGACGGTGATTTCGGAGTCGCCCATGCCGTCGCCGATGAAGAGGATGACGTTCTTGGCCTTGGCGTTGCCGTAGACGCCGGCGATGCGCTGCGCGCCGCCGTGCTCGGACAGTGCTTCGACGCCTTTGCCGTCTGCGGCGAAGGCCGGTGCGGTCAGCGCGCCGAGCGCGGCCACGGAGGTCAGCGCGGCGATGGCGCCTTTCGCGACTTGCTTCATGTTCATATGGATCTTCTTCCATTCATGGCGTACGTCGCGTCATTGTCATGCCGGTATGACGTACACCAGAACCTTCCCCCGAAATCGAACTTCGTTTCCCCATCCGGTTCCGTTGGAGAACCCCATAACGGTAGTTCCATGTCCGACGCTATGCCGCGAAAGCAACGCCCGGTCGACCACAACACGAACCCCGTCTGAACTCCTCATGTCATGTTGTATTCACCGTCCCCCTTTCCCTAGCGGACATACAGCCGTTTTTGACGGCGGAATCGGCTGGTTGTCCGCTGGGGATATGCGATACATCGCTGAGCCGTGCAATAGGAATATTGCGCCTCCTCCCTGCGGACATGCAGCCGATCCCGCCGTCAAAAACGGCTGTATGTCCGTTGAGGGGAAGCGCTGCATCCCCATGCACGCCCGCACGTACGAAGCGTCACATCACACATCGCGCGACACATACCAAACATCAAAAAACGGACATACAGCCGATTCACCTATCTGAATCGGCTGTATGTCCGTTGAAGTGAGATGAGGTCAGCGGGACGGAACGACTGTCCACTCACGACTGACTGCTCACGACTGTCCCTCTAGCTGCGCAGCAGGATCTCCGCGAGCGCGCCGGCCACGGCATCGGGCATTTCGGTCACCCAGAAGTCGTTGTCGTAGCGCGGGCCGCGGTTCATGGTGCGGATCGCGTCGAGCGCGCCCACGCCGAGCTCCTGCACGGCGTTCAAGGCCAGTTCCTTGGTGCGGTACAGCATCTGCGTATGCAGCAGCAGCTCCATCACGTCCGCTTCGATCGGATTGTCGGCGATGCGCAGACCGTCGGCGATCTCGATACGCAGGCCCTCGGTCGAAGCAATGCCCGCAACGCTGACGGACAGGCTCAGCGTGGCCTCGTCGTACGTCACCGACACGGCGGCAGCGTCAACGGACTGGCCGCCGGCCAGCACGCGCACATCGGCGTCGGCGACCGGCGCGACGCCACGGAACACGACCGTCCAGTCGCGCTTGTCCGGCACCGCCGTCACGTCGCCGGCGACCGGAGCCACCGCAAAGACGCTCGCCCCAGCACCAGCGGCACCAGCGCCACCCCACGTGAACGTCATCGACGTATCCGCGGTGCGCCCGGCCTTGGCCGCCGCGAGCGTGCCGTTGTCCTCGCGCAGCGTGAACGCACCGTCGGCCCCCGGGAACACGAGTACGCGCAGCGCACGCGGATTGTCCACCGCATTCACCGCGTCGCCAGCACCGGCCCCCGCGACCTCCTGCAGCGGCACGATGCCGCCGGCCTTGGCGAACACCGGCATCCGGTCGATCGCACGCCACGCCTCCAGCCGTCGTCCACGCCCGGAAACACCCCGTGAAACATACCGGCGACCGTCGAAGAAGTCGAACCACTCTCCGTCCGGCAGCCACACCTCGGCCCGTCCGCGCTGCACCGCGCGGTCGTTCGGCGACACCACCGGCGCGACGATCAGCTCGGTGCCGAACCGGAACTCGTCCGGCACCTCATACGCGTCGGCGATGTCCGGCGACTGCCAGTACATCGGCTCGACCAGCGGCCGCCCGTCGCGCGCCGCGCGGTAGTCCATCGTGTACAAGTACGGCAGCATCGCATGACGCAGCCGCAGCACGTCGGTCATGGCGTCGCAGATCTCCGCACGGAAGTTCCACGGTTCCTTACCCACGAACGGTGAGCTGGACGAATGCAGGCGGTTGATCGGGCTGAACGCGCCGAGCTGGTACCAACGGGCCTCCAGCTCCTCGTCGCGGTAGCCGAACATGTGGCCGCCGATGTCGTGGCTCCACCAGCCGTAGCCGATGTTCGACGCGGTCGCGGTGAACTGCGGCTGGAACGCGAGCGACTCCCATGTCACAATCGTGTCGCCGGAGAAGCCGACCGGGTAGCGGTGCGAGCCTGGCCCGGCGTAACGCGAGAACGTGAGCGGCCAGCGCCCGTCGCGCCCGGAGTCGAGGTAGTGCATGTGGTTGAGCATCCACAGCGGATCAAGACCCTTCTGCCTCGTCACGCCGCCCTGCTGCCAGTCGAGCCACCAGAAGTCGACGCCGTCGTCTTCCATGCGGTGATGCATGTCGAAGTACGCGTCCACGAACTGCGGGTTGGTCAGGTCGAATTCGACGGCCTCTTCGGTGGCCGGGTCGATGCCGACGCGCGACGCCACTTCGGGGTAGGCGTCCTCGAACGCACGCACGCCGTCGCGCGGGTGCACGTTGAGGGTCGTGTGCAGTCCGCGTGCGTGCAGGTCGCGCAGGAACTGCGGCGGGTCGGGAAACAGCGTGCGGTTCCACGAGTAGCCGGTCCAGCCGGAGCCGTACTTCGGGTCGACGTCGTCCACGCGGTGCCAGTCCATGTCGATCACGGACGTGGTGAACGGCAGTCCGGCGCGCTTGAACCGGTCCATGAGCGCGAGGTAGCCGTCCTGCGTGTAGCGGTAGTAGCGGCTCCACCAGTTGCTGAGCGCCCAGCGCGGCAGCAGCGGGGTCGGGCCGGTGAGGCGGTAGAAGTCGTGCACGGCTTCGATGTAGCGGTGGCCGTAGCCGAAGAAGTACAGGTCGGTTTCGGCGGTGTCGCGCGGGGTGACCCAGCTGCCGAACGGGTTGTGCTTGCCGTTGATCTCGTCGGCTTCGACGATGATGTTGGAGGCGGAGTCGTCGATCACGGCCCAGCCGTCGCGTGAGATCACGCCGTCGTCGAGCGGGATCGCGCCGTTCGCCTCGTCGAGCGTGCGCGCGGTGCCTTTGAGGTTGCCGCGCTGTTCGTCGCCGTAGTGCCACGTGTTGAACTGCGTGTCGGACACGCCTTTGACGACGACGCTGAGGCCTTCCTTGCTGAACGGCTGCTTGTCGTAGGTGATGTACAGTGCGGCCGTGTCGATGATGATGCGGCCGTCGCGTTCGGTGACGGTGTACTGTACCGGCTCGCCGAAGTCACGGTTGAGCACGGTCTGCGTGGGACGGTTTTCGAAGTCGCCGCTATCGGACCATTCGAAGCGTACGAGCGAGTCGGTGAGCAGGCCGATGCGCCAGCGGTCGCCGACGATCGTGCTGTCGGCGCGCATGGCCGGCGCCGCGTCGACCTTGAAGTCCTGCGGATTGGGCGACGTTGCCATAGTGGATACCCCTTCGTATGAATATGTGTTGTCGTAGTGAGTTGCCGTATCGTATACTGCGGCTCCCCTTGCCGAACGAATCGGCAGGGGGAGCCGCAGCATGGGTTGGTTACTTGCCGGAGCCGGTCGCGATGCCGGCGATGAACTGCTTCTGGAAGATCATGTAGACCACGATCACCGGGATGATCGCCAGCGAGGTCGCCGCGAACAGGCCGCCGTAGTCGGTGCCGTACTGGCCGTTGAAGGCCTTCAGACCGACGGCGAGCAGCTGCTTGTTCTCGTCGGTGATCATGAGGAACGGCCACAGGTAGTCTTCCCAGTTCCACAGGAACGTGAAGATGGCGAGCGCCGCGATGGTGTTGTGGCTCATCGGCAGGATGATGCTGTGGAAGATGCGCGTGTCGGACGCGCCGTCCAGCTTGGCCGCTTCAATCAGCTCGTCGGAGATGCCTCCGATGGACTGGCGGAACAGGAAGATGCCGAAGGCGCTGATGAGGCCGGGCACCACGAGCGAGGTGTACGTATCCTGCAGACCCCAGTTGGTGAACATCTCGTACTGCGGGATGATGGTCACGGCCCACGGGATCATCATGGTGCTCATGACGACGCCGAACAGGAGGTCGCGGCCACGGAAGTGCATCTTGGAGAACACGAAGCCAAGCACGGCGCTGGTGTAGATCGCGATGATGGTCTTGAGCGCGGCGACGAACAGCGAGTTGGCGAACAGCCGCATGAAGTTGAACTTCTCCTGGATGTTCACGTAGTTCTCGATGGTGGACGGCGTCGGGAACAGGCCGCCGGTCACCTTGACGATTTCGCTGTTCGGGGCGAACGACGAGATCAGCATCCAGATGAACGGGACGATGGTGATGAAGGCGATGACGAAAAGGAGCGCGGTGAGGATCCAACCGGCGATGTTGCGTTTCGTGTTCATGACAGATCCGTATCTCCCGAAACCTTGAACATGATGAGCGTGAGCACGCCGGTGAAGAGGAACAGCACGACGGCCTGCGCGGAGGCGACACCGAAGTTGTACTTCTGGAACGCCTGGTCGAAGATGAGGTAGCTGATGGTGTACGTGGAGGTGCCCGGGCCACCCTCGGTCATGACGAGGAACTGGACGTAGGCCTGCAGGTAGCTGATCAGCGAGGTGATGACGATGAACAGGGTGCTGGACTTGAGCAGCGGCAGGGTGATCTTGAAGAAGGTCTGCACGCCGTTCGCGCCGTCGATGGACGCCGCTTCGTACACGTCGCGCGGCAGGTTCATGATGCCGGCGAGGTAGAGAACGGTAGCGTAGCCGAAGTCCTTCCAGATCGTCATGATGATGATCGCGGGCATGGCCCACTTGGTGTCGTGCAGCCAGTTGATGTTGAGGCCGGTGACGCGGTCGATCATGCCGAACTGCGGGTCGAACATCCACATCCACACGAACGAGACGGCGACGAGCGGGGTGATGGTCGGCATGTAGAACAGGCCGCGCAGCGAGTCCTTGCACTTGACGATCTTGGAGCTGAGCAGCAGCGCGAGGGCGAGGCCGAGCACGATGCGGAAGAAGGTGGAGACGCCGGCGAAGATCGCGGTGTTCAGCATCGAGGTCCAGAACAGCTTGTCGGTAAGGATCTGGGCGAAGTTCGCGAGTCCGACCCACTCGTAGGTGCCGACCAGCGGGTTCCAGTCGTGGAGGCTGCCGGCGAACGCCTTGAAGATCGGGTAGGCGAGGAAGACGGCGAAGTAGACGACGAGGAAGGTGACCGCGATGTTGCGGAGAGAGAAGATCTTGCTGAGGACGGATCCGGAGCTCTTGGTGTTCTTCATCGGATCTCACCTCGCTTGGCTGGTGCCATGAACGGGTTCATGTCAATCTCCTAAAGTCTTGCGGCCGCATCCGTGCGGCTCGCAGAGCGTTGTTGCGAAAAGAAAGGCCGCGGCAAGGCGGGAAAGGGGAACGTCTTGCCGCGGCCTGTGGGGGTGGCCGGCGCAGGCCGGCCGGGGAGGAAGGGAAGAAACGGTTTACTTGTGCTCGTCGTAGTAGGCGTACTTGCTTTCCATCGACTTGAAGTTGGAGCTCTTCATGTCGGTGTCCATCTGGTTCTGAGCCGTCTTGAGCGCTTCCGCGATGCTCATGCCGTTCTGGAACACGTTCTCGAAAGCGGTCTTGCCACTGGTCTCGACGGTTGCCGGAGCCGGGCCGGGCCAGATCAGGCGGTCGACGCGCGGCTGGATGGCAGCCATGACCGGCTGGGCGAGGATGTCCTTGTCTTCCTGCAGGGAGGACTTGGCCGGGAAGGAGTTGAGGTACTTGACTGCATCGCGGATGTAGTCATCGTTGGCGAGGATGAACTTGATGAAGTCCTGCGCGACGGCCTGCTGCTCCTTGGTCTGGTTGCCGTTGACGCCCGGGGTGGACTCACCGTTGTAGCGGTCGTAGGCGAACGGGGTGTCCTTGGTGAAGGTCGGGGTGGCGAAGATGCCGTACTCGATATCCGGGTACTTCTCCTTCAGAGTGCCTTCCATGTGACCCCACGCGTAGATCATCGCGGACTGGCCGTTGCCGAAGCTCTGGGTGTAGTCGTTGCCGAAGTCGTTGGAGCCGACCTTGTACTTGTCGTACAGATCCTTGAGGAACTGCATGTTCTCGGCGGTGACGTCGTTATCGTAGTTGGCCTTGGTGCCGTCCTCGCTGAAGAGCAGCTCGCCCTTCTGGTAGTTGAGGCCCTGGTAGATGGCGGAGTAGGCGTCGCCGTTGAAGTTGAAGCCGGCCTGGGTCATCTTGCCGCCGTCGGTCTTGGTGAGCTTCTGCGCGACCTTGATGAACTCGTCCCACGTGGTCGGGATGTCGGCGTCGGTCAGGCCAGCCTCGGCCCACAGCTTCTTGTTGTAGTAGATGTTGCCGGTGTTGATCACGGAGTCGATGTACTTGACCTTGCCGTTCTCGTCCTCGTGCACGGAGGCGGTGGTGTAGTCGGCTTCCAGATCGGCCTTGTCGATGTCGTAGTCGGCGGCGTACGGGCGGATCAGCGCATCGTAGGAGTTGTGGATGTTGAAGATGGCCGGGCCGTTCTTGCCCTTGAGCGCCAGCGGCAGCTTGGTCCAGTAGTCGTCCCAGGAAACGTTGACGGTCTTGATCTTGACGTTCGGATAGATCTTCTGATAGGCGTCGATCATGTCGTAGACCGGATCGGAGCCCTTGCTGCCCCAGCTCCAGTATTCGAGGTTGATCGGCTTGCCGTCGTTGACGAGGTGGTTCGGATCGTACTTGATGGTCTGACCCATCACGTCAAGGCCCTTGTCGGCCTTGGTATCGGTGGTGCCGGTCGCAGTATTGCTACCGCCGCAAGCAGCCAGAGAGAAAATGCTCACGGTTGCAATAGCAGCTGCAAACGCTTTCTTGATGTTCATGTTTCTCCTTACTTCCTTGTAATCCCTCGCAATTTCTTGCGGACATGAAACAGAATAAACCCATCGAACCCGTTCGGCAAATCGACGAAAACCTGTATGCAACCCGTTACATTTGCAACCCGTTACATTGCAAGCATTGTGCACGCTAACATAGCAATTTCCCTCGGCGTGTCGCCACTGTAAACCGTTACATTCATTTCGTGCATACGCTTGCATGGCGTAGAATGTCATAACAGCAGACCGATCTTGCACGGCATGCGCAGTCCGCGGCATGCATGAGGTGGCGGCAAGATTGCATATCACCAATGCATAGGTGCATACGTATGCGCAAGCGTGCTCATCGCAGAAAGGAGTGCCGTCATGAAGGCCAACATCGACGACGTCGCGCGACGGGCCGGCGTATCGACCGCAACCGTGTCCCGCACGTTCTCCAAGCCCGATCTGGTCTCCGACAAAACCCGCGCCAAGGTCATGGAAGCCGCGGACCAGCTCGGCTTCTCCGTCTCCCGCACCGCTGGCGTGCTGCGCTCCGGCCGCTCCTACCGCGTCGCGCTGCTGGTCGGCAGCGGCAAGATCGAATGGTTCACCGCCGGCCTGATCGAGGGACTGAACGCGGTGCTGCGCGACGCCGGCTACGATCTGGTCATCTATCCGATCGACACCGAGGACGCCCGTCACAAGTTCTTCGAGGAGCTGCCGCTGTCCGGCAACGCCGACGCGGTCATCATCTCGTCGTTCGCGGCCAGCCCCGAGGAAATCGACCGGTTGCACCACGCCATCCGCATCCCGATCGTCGGCATCAACATCACCGGCGACAACTTCACCGCCTCCACCAGCATCGACGACCGGCTCGGCATCAAGCTCATCGTGAAGCATCTCACGCAGCTCGGCCACCGCAATCTGCTGTACATGTACGAGGACTTCACTACCCGGCTCGGATTCAGCTCGCAGAACCGCATCGCCGGCTTCCGCGACGCCTGCGCACAGCAGGGGCTGCACGGCCAGGTCGTCTCCATCCAGCCGGGCGGCAACATGCTCGACGCAATGGCGTCGGCGCTGTACTCGTCCGACGTGCCGATCACCGCGGTCTGCTTCCATCAGGATTCGCAGGCGATCCCGCTGCTGTACAACCTGCATAAGTACGGGCTGACGGTGCCGCACGACCTGTCGATCACTGGGTTTGACGACAGCACGTTCTCCGCGGATATCGGATTGACGACCGTGCGGCAGGATCCGTACGCGATGGCCGCGGCGGCCGCGCGCAAGACGCTGGATCTGATCGAGGGACGACCTCTGGATCATCCGCACGAGATCTTCCCCGTCCAGCTCGTCGTCCGCGACACCACCGCCTCCCCCAGCCGCTAAAGCCCCATAGCCGGTATAAGAAAAAGCCCTTTACCCCTTACCAGCGGACCATCCACAGTCCGCGCCTCCTCACCCCGTAATCCTCTCCGACGGACATACAGCCGATTTCCCTACCTAAAACGGCTGTATGTCCGTTAAGGGGGTGCGCCGTAAAAAAGGCGGCGCGGGTTCAGTCGAAGGCAACACGCGGGAACGGACCTCACCCCCCCCTAACGGACATACAGCCGTTTTTGGTGGCCGAATCGGCTGGTTGTCCGTTAAGGGGAGGCGCAATATCGCTGATGCACGGCTCAGCGCCATGCCGCACAACCACTACGGACAACCAGCCGATTCGGCCACCAAAAACGGCTGTATGTCCGCTGGAGGGGATGGCGCCGCGTGACCGTCACAAAAAGGCCGGGGCGTTCCTCTGGTTGGAAACGCCCCGGCCGCGATAACACACAGTCAGGAAAGGCTAGTCACTCGTTCAGTCGCCCACCTCCTTGCTCTTGGAGCACAGGAACGACACCGCGCCGAAGACGAGCAGCAGCACCGTCACGGCGATCACGCCCACAACGGAGACACCGGTCTTGGCCATGTCCTCGCTCTTCTTGTCGGCGTTCGTCGCCGCGTCCTTGTCGTCGGACGAGCCGTTGCCGGCGTTGTCGTTCGACGGCTGGTTGTTCGATGGCTTGTCGGCATCGCCGTTACCGGTGTCGGACGGTTGATCGGCATCATCCTTGCCGCCGGTATCGCCCGGCTTGGCATTGTCGGACGGCTTGTCAGTATCGTCGCCGTCGGACGGCGTGGACGGCTTGTTGTCGGACGGCTTGTCGCCGTCGTCGGTATCGTCCTTGCCATCGTTATCACCCGGCTTATTCGTGTCGTCACCGTCGGACGGCTTCTGCTCGTCGTCGCCGGTGCCCGGCTTGTCGGTATCGTCACCGTCACTGGGCTTATCGGTGTCGTCACTGTCGTCACCGTCACCCGGCTTATCCGTGTCGTCGTCGGTGTCGTCTTTGCCGGTATCAGGGTCGGTCGGCTTGGTATCGCCACCGTCGCCTGGCTTGTCGACATCGTCACTACCGTCGGACGGCTTGTCACCGTCGTCGGTATCGTCCTTGCCGTCGTTATCACCCGGCTTATCGGTGTCGCCACCAGCGCCCGGTTTATCGGTGTCGTCACTGTCGTCGCCGTCACCCGGCTGGTCAGGATCGGTCGGCTTATCGGTGTCGTCGCCGTCACCGCCACCCGGCTGATCGGGATCCGGCGTAGGCGTCGGCTCAGGATCCGGGTCCGGCGTGGGGTTAGGGTCGGGAGTCGGTTCCGGATCGGGGTCCGGCGTAGGCTCGGGATCCGGCGTCGGATCGACCGGCGTATCCCCGCCATCGTCCTTCACGACCTTCTTGACCACGGTCGCCGACAGCGCGCCCACGGTGAGCTTGCCGTCCGCGCCGACCGTCACCGCGTCGCCGCCGTCCAGCGTCACCTTGCCGTCCGCCGCAAGCGTCGTGTACGCACCGGCGGCCACGCCCGGCACGGCAGCCGCCGCATCGTTCGCGTTGAACGCCACCACGTACGTGTCATCGCCGTCGATCAAGCGGTACGCGACCACGCCACCGTCCTGCGCGAGCACGGTCATCTGCTTCGCGATGTCGTCGTACGAGCTCAGGTGCAGCGCGGCGATCGACTGACGCAGCGCGATGAGCCCGCGCACGTAGTCGATCGAGCCGGACTGTTCGACCACGCGGTTCCAGTCGATCGCGTTGACCGCGTCGCCCGCGTTGTAGCTGTTGCCGTTGCCGCCCTTGGTGCGCAGGAACTCCTGGCCGAACTGCATGTCGGTGATGCCCTGCGACAGGAAGATCAGCGAGTCGGCGAGCTTGGCGCGCGCCAACCGCACGTCCTCGGAATCCGAAGGCGCGCTCTTGACGAG
Organism: Bifidobacterium ramosum; assembly: GCF_009299505.1. Taxonomy (GTDB): domain Bacteria; phylum Actinomycetota; class Actinomycetes; order Actinomycetales; family Bifidobacteriaceae; genus Bifidobacterium; species Bifidobacterium ramosum. The sequence continues at coordinate 262,425 of NZ_WBSM01000003.1, forward strand.
CTTGTCGTACAGCGTGAGGTTGTCGTGGATCTCGACGTACTGCACCACCTGGTCGGCGCCCGCATATCCGGTGTCCGCGGATCCGTTGTTGCAATGGCCGCTATCGTTCGCACCGTCGCGATCGTTGTCACAACCGAGCACGTTGGTCGCGATGAGGTTCTCAACCCCGCTCTTGCCGGTCACGAAGCCGGTGTCCTCGTCGGAGAACACGCTGCCCTTGATCGCGTCGCGCAGCGAGTCGTTGAAGAACGCCACGCCCGGCACCTTGGAGGCGTTGGGCTGAGTGGTCTCCTGGTCGCCGATCGCGTCGGTCATGTCCCAGCCTTCGCCGATGACGAGGATGCTCGGGTCGATCTTGTCGAGCGCCTCGCGCACCGCCTTCATCGTGGTCTGGTCGATGAGTCCCATGAGGTCGAAGCGGAAGCCGTCGACGTTGTACTGCTTCGCCCAGTACGTCACCGAGTCGACGATGTACTTGCGGGCCATCGCGCGTTCGGACGCCACGTCGTTGCCGCAGCCGGAGCTGTTGGTCAGGTTGCCGTTCGCGTCGTAGCGGAAGTAGTAGCCGGGGACGGTCTTGTTGAAGGCGTGCTCGCTCGCGTTGTAGACGTGGTTGTACACGACGTCCATCACGACGCGCAGGCCGTTCTTGTGCAGGCCTTTGACCATCTGCTTGAGTTCGGTCACGCGCGCGGCGGGGTCGGTCGGGTCGGAGGAGTACGAGCCTTCCGGCACGTTGTAGTTCTCCGGATCGTAGCCCCAGTTCTGCGCGCCGGCCGCGTTGTACGACAGGTCGCCGGTCTCGTCGACGGAACCGTAGTCGTAGACGGGCATGATCTGCACGTGGGTCACGCCGAGCGACTTGAGGTAGTCGATGCCGGTGGACGCAGCGCCGGCCTTGCCGTCGACGGTGGTGCCTTCCTCAACGAAGCCGAGGTACTTGCCGCGGTTAGCTTCCGAGACGCCGGACGTCGGCGAGATCGTCATGTCGCGCACGTTCGCTTCGGTGACGATCGCGTCGGTCGGCTTGCTGAACGACGGCATGCGGTCGCCCGCGTCGCCCTGTTCGTCGTCGGAGAGCACAACGGAGCGTTCGCCGTTGGCGACGGCCGCGATGGCGTACGGGTCGGCAGACGTGTTGACGGTACCGTCGGCGAACGTGAGTTCGTAGTCGTACGCGTAGTCCTTGAGGTCGCCGTCGATGACGAACGTCCAGACGCCGCGGTCGCCGGCAACGGTCTCGTTCTTGCGGATGTTGACCACGTCGGCGTCGGGGTCGGTGGAGTCGTAGGCGCGCAGCGTGACCTGCGTGGCGGTCGGCGCCCACAGTTTGAACGTGGTCTTCTCGGCGGTGTAGGTCGCGCCGAGGTCGTCGCCGTCGTAGGCGTATTTCTGGTCGAAGGCGTCGCTGCGAACGATGTCACCGAGTGCGACCGTTTGCGTCCCGTAGTCATCGATGGTCACGGTGTACGGCTTGGTCACGTTCAGCTCCTCGGCGGTCGTGATGACGACGGTGTTGCCGTCGGCCTTCACGTCCTTGACCGTAGCCCCGTCGACCGACACCTTGGAGGCGAGGTCGTCGGCGGAGATCGGCTTGTTGAGCTTGGCCGTGATGGTCGTGAAGTCGGTCATCGACGCGGCGATGATCGTGCCGGCCGCGTTGTACAGCGTGCCGTTGGTGTATACGTTGGCATCGCCTTGCACGAGCCAGATTTCGGCGGATGCAGTGCCGTCGGCACGCACGACGATCGCGGACTGCGGGATGGTGCGGTCCGTGTCGGGATCCTTGGCCTCCCAGCCGTCGCCGCCGTAACGCACGATGAACTGCGGTTTGCTCATGGCGCTGCCTTTCAGTGTGTACTTGGCGACCAGACCGTAGTCGTCGTGGCCGGTGAACGGGAACGCGGCGCCGTTCACGCCGTCGGCCCAGCTCCAGATGTCCCATGCCTTCATGCCGTCTTCGCTGGCGTAGTCGTCGGCGAGACGATGGTAGTGGATGGTGACGTCGATCGCGTCGGCGGCCTTCTGGTAGCCCTCCGGAGCCGCGGTGAGCGTCGTGTCGGGCTGCGATCCGTCGACCCAGATCTCGGCCGTGCCGGTCGAGCCGTCGATGAGCCGGTCGCCGCCGACCTTGTCCCAGCCTTCGGTGGTGACGATCACGCCGATCTTGTCGGCCTCGTACGCGCCGTCGACGGTCGTCTCGAACACCTTGCCGTAGGAGTCCTCGCCGGTGAACGCGTGCCAGCCGGCCGCAAGCGCGTTGCCGTCCTTGTCGGTGCCCCACATGTACACGCCACGGTCGGCGACGGTGTCGCCCTCCGCCGGCTTGTAGTGCACGATCACCGTGGTCTTCGGCTGGTACTGCTGCACGTCGGCGGGCACGCCGGCGCTGGCCTCGTGGTCCGCGACCGCCGTCCAGTGGCCCTGCGCGGTGTAGTTGCCGCCGCCGTTCGGGTTGTCCCAGCTACCGTTGTCATCGGTGAATACGTATTCAAACGACTGGCCCTTCGGGTCCACGGTGTACTTGACCCAGCCATTGCCCGCGTCCTCCATGAGCTCGTGGCCCTGCTCGGCCCAGTTGTTGATGCCGTAATGGATGTACGCCTGCGTCCAGCCTTCGGGGAGCTTGTAGTAGATCGTGCGGCTCGTGTCGGTCGTGGCCCGCTTGGCCGCGTCGTTGACGGTGAGATCGGGATCGGTCGGGTCGGACTTGGCGGTGCCGGTCCAGCTGTCCTTGGTCGCGCCCGCGTAGATCGCGATGGCGGAGTTCGCGCCGACCGTCGCGTCGAACGTGCCGTCGTCCTTCACGGTCACGGTCTGCGAGCAGTCGCCGGTCGCGTACACGTTGCAGTATTCGCCGGCCGGCAGCGACGTGGCGAACGTTTGCGTCGAATCGTCGGCGCTGTTGTTGAGCGCGAGGTAGCCGACGTTGCCGCGGCCGAAGCCGAGCACGTTGCTGTCGTACGCCTTCCAGTCGGTCACGTCGGCGCCCGCGACGGCGTTGTGGAAGCTGATCATGCCGCGGATCGCGGTCCAGCGTTCGGTGCACTGCCAGGTGCCGGAGGTCATCGAGCCGTCGGTCGGGCAGGTCTTGTCCGGCACGGACGTGTCGGTCGCGCCGGGCGCGCCGGCGTCGTTGTTGTCGAAGTAGTAGCCGGAGTAGAGGTGCGGCTGTCCGTAGTTGTACGCGAGCATGAACGCGTTCGCGAGCAAATACTTCGAGCCCTTCTTGTACGTGATCGCGGACGAGTTGCGTTCGGTGTCCCAGTTGGTGACCCACACAGCGGCCTGGTCGGAGTCGAGCCAGCCGGCACCGCCGATCTTGCCGAGGCCCTTGGCCTCGCTGGTGATGTCGCCGGCGAACGCGGCGGACAGGTGCGCGTTGTAGTTGAATTCGGAGACCTTGCCGTTGCCGACGTAGTTGCTCGGCTGGATGGCGGCGGCCTCGCTGGCGTTGCCGATGACCTCCTGTTCGAAGAAGATGCTGTCGGCGTCGCGGCCGGACTTTTCGGCGAGCTTGGCCTTGATGGCGGCCACGTCGGCGGCGGCGATGTGCTTGACCGCGTCGACGCGGAAGCCGTACACGCCGAGCTGGAGCAGCCGGTTCATGTAGTCGGCGAGCTTGTCCTGCACGTATTCCTGGCTGGTGTCGAGGTCCTGCAGGCCGGTCAGGCGGCAGTTCTGGACTTCGTCGGCGTTGGTGTAGTCGCCGATGTTCTTGGTGCAGTCGTGGAAGTTCTCTGTGGTGTACGGGATTGCGGGGAAGTCGCCGTCGGCGTCGAACGTGCTGCCGGCGACGCCGGTGCCGGTGCCGCGGTCGACGCCCGTGGTGTGGTTGATGACCGCGTCGGCGATGACCTGGACGCCGGCGGCGTTGCACACCTTGATCATGTTCTTGAGTTCGGCTTCAGTGCCCAGTTTGGAGTCGAACTTGTAGCTCACCGGCTGGTACGAGGTCCACCATTCGGTGCCTTGGATGGTTTCCAGCGGCGGGGAGATCTGCACGTAGCCCACCCCTTCGGGGCCGTATGTGGTGGTGCAGTCCGCGGCAACGGAGTTCCAGTTGGTCTGGAACGCGATGGCGATTACGTCGCCCGTTCCGGCGGATGCCGATTGCGCCGCCTGTTGTGTTGTCGACCCGGCGGAGCCGGTCTGGCCGGTGGGGTCCGCGTAGGCGGGCGCCGCGGTCAGGGTCGTCGCGCCCATTGCCACGGCGATGCCGATGCCGGCAGCGCGTTTGGCGAACGAGCTGAATTGTCGTACGACCATATGTTTCCCTTTCATGCTCATCCTTGAGTTATGCCGGACGGGCCCCGCCATCGGGAAGCGATCTTCCGTGATCGCGCGGCCCCTTCCGAATGACAACGTTTGCTTCAACGTCGGCAATACAGCGAAACCAATGGGCGAATTGAGGTTCAAGAATACTGCATACGTTCGCAAAACAATGTCCCTCACAGCATACCATAAAACCGCAGTAACAACTCCTCCGCCGCTCGCCAACGTTTGCAGAATGTGATACAAATAAGAAAACGACTTCTTTCGCGATGCAGCCTGACGTGCGCAGATGGTCGAGCACCCCGACGGATCGCAAGCAGTACGGACGCAACCAGGAGGGCATATGGGCAAGGCAGACATTCACGACGTGGCCAAGGCGGCCGACGTTTCCATCTCGACGGTGTCGCGCGCGTTCACGCGCCCTGAGCTCGTGTCGGCGAAGACGCGGCGCAAGGTGCTCGAGATCGCCGACAAGCTCGACTTCAACATCTCCCGATCCGCCACCGCGCTCAAGTCCGGGCAGACGTACCGCGTCGCGATGCTCATGAACGAGGAGATCACCAGCTGGTTCAACACGCAGGTGTTCGCCGGCATCGAATCGCTCATGCATCCGGCCGGCTACGACATCTCACTGTTCCAGCACATCGACACCGCGCAGAACCGTCATGAGTTCTTCAGCGAACTGCCGATCCGCCGCAACGTCGACGCCGTGTTCGTCGCGTCGTTCGCCATCGACCCGCACGAGGTCGAACAGCTGCAGCGTCTGCGCGTGCCGGTCATCGGCATTAACACGCCGTCGTCGGACGGCTTCGACGCCACCATCAGCATCGACGACGAAAAAGGCATGTACAAGGCCACGCAGCACCTCATCAACCTCGGCCACAAGCACATCGTCTACCCGTGCTCCGAGGCGGCCGAGACGATGGACTCCTCGATCGACTCGCGTGCGCGCGGCTTCATCCGCGCCTGCGAGGACGCGCAGGGCAAGCACGACATCAACTGGCAGGTGCTGTCGGTGCCGCGCGGCCCGGCATTCGCCGACTCCGCACTGTCCGCGCTGCTCAACCTCGACGAGTTCCCGGACGCGATCTGCTGCCAGATGGATATGATGGCCATCCCGCTGGTGCTCAAGCTGGAGCGGTACGGCCACCGCACGCCGCGCGATTATTCGATCATCGGCTTCGATGACAGCCCGTACGCCGACACGATCAACCTGACCACCATGCGGCAGGACCCGTACGCGATGGGTCGCATCGCCGCCACCAAGGCGCTCAAGCTCATCAACGGCGAACAGCTCATCACCCCGTACGAGGTGGTCGAGGCCCAGCTCATCCCGCGCAGCACCGACGTCCCCTACGGCGACGTCATCTGACAGCCCGCTCCTCCCCCTGGCGCTTCATCCTCTTAACGGACATACAGCCGTTTTTCAGGCGGAATCGGCTGTATGTCCGCAGTGAGTATGTGGCATGGCGCCGAATCGTGCATCAGCGCAGTGGCGCCTTCCTTCAACGGACATACAGCCGATTCCGCCTGAAAAACGGCTGTATGTCCGCAAGGGAACGCGGTATCCGAGCGATGAAGCGCCCTCACCAGCCACATGCTCGCAAAGGGAACGCGGTATCCGAGCAGAGTCGCGCCCTCACCAGCCGCATGCCCGCAAAAGAGACGCGGCATCCCCGATAAGAGTCACGCCCTCGTCAGCTCGCCGGCGACATACCCGCTACACCGCCAGCGCACCGGCCAGCAGCATCGCCGGATACAGCGCGTAGAACACCCACTTCGCCCACGCCTGCCGATAGCCCAGCTCGTCGCGCCGGTAGTGCAGGAACGCCACGCCGACGCCCGGCGTAATGCACATCACCGCACCGAGCAGTCCGGCCGTGAACATCATCGTGTTCTCGTGGCCGCCGAGGAAATAGAACACCAGCACGAACGCGAGCGCCAGCACACCCGTGTACATCACCCGCTGGCTCACGCCGATCTGCAGCATCACGTTCCACAGCACGCCCGCCACGATCAGCGCCACGGTCATCAGCCACCGCACGAATCCCGCGTAATGCCGCGCGATCCAGTCGATCGCGACCAGCACCACGTACGCGAAAAACAGCCCCCACACCGGATTATGCGTGTGCGCATCGAACCAGCGCCCGGTCATGATCCTGTCGTACGACGGCCCGGCCAGCATCGCGACCACGAACAGCCGACCCGCATATTGCATACGATTGCGCGTATGCTTCCACCCGTTGTAGACCAGCCACGAGTAGATCGGCACCGCGCACCACGACACGATCTCGCATACGACGGCCACGGTGAGCGCGGTCATGTTGTCGGCGGACGGCGTGCCGAACAGCGCGGGCACGAGCGTCATGCCGGCGACGGACAACGCCATGAACACCGCTCCGATCACCTTGAGCCGGAAGACGCTCAGGCCGCCGCGTCGTTTGGTTTCGCCGGACTCGCGCCGGATCTTCGCCATCTCGATGTCGTTCATGAACAGTCCTCTCTCGGCCGCGCCGCGGGCCGAGTCAATCGCGGCGCGTGCCAGTCAGTCGTCGTGATGGTTCCCGGCAGCGGAAGATCGCAGCTCTCTCATGGTTGCTGCAGCCCAAGGAACCGTAGGATTCCAGCATAATCGGCGCCTGCGAACGATCGCACCGCATGCTCGCTGACAGCCGGATCGTCGGCCGGGGAGATCGCGGTGCGCAGGTAGATGCCGTCGATGCCGGCCGAGCGCGCGCCGAGGATGTCGGACCGCTCGTCGTTACCGATCATCACGACCTGCGACGGCTGCAGTCCTTCGCGTTCCATCGCGCGGCGGAACAGTTCGGGCGACGGCTTGCGCACGCCCTCCTCGCTGGAGATGACGATGCGGTCGAACGCATCGGCGAGTCCCAGCAGGTCAAGTTCCGGCCGCGTGTAGCAGGCCTGCGCGTTGCTGACGAGCACGACGCGCAGGCCGCGCGACCGTAACGTATGCAACAGTTCGATAGCGCCGGCATACGTGTGCAGCAGCTGCGTACTGGCCCGACGGAACGTCCATGCGAGCGTGTGCGCGACTGCCAACGTGCGCGACGATGCCATCGTGTGCGTTGGCGGCAACGGCGATGCGATCGTTGTCGTCGATGACGACGGTTGCGACGGCGGCGCAGTATCCGAAGACAACGCAACGTCCGAAGACGACGTGACGCTCAACGCTACCGGCGACGATACCGGATCATCCAGCAGTGCCGCATACGCCGGCAGCAGGTCCGGTTCCGCCCACTCGCCGTGCGCGGCGGTCGCGGCCACACGGATCGGCGCGGCCGCCGCATCGAACGCCTGTCGTAAGGCCCCGAGATCGTCGTCGAAACGACCGTCGCCACGCGCCTCTCGCAACGCATCGCTCAACGCGCGCCACGCCGTGTCACACGACTCGTCGGTGCGAATGTCCACCAGCGTGCCGTACAGGTCGAAGAACACCGCATCGTATCGCATATCACTCCCCTGCATACGTATTCACCGCGACTCGCCGCGCCGCAACGCGTCGCGCCGCATCACAACGCATCACGAGCTCACCGCTCACACAGAATCCGCCACACCGTAAACGTGTGCGGCGGCAACGCCAGCCGCCGGTCGTGCGCATGGTGCGTGGCGTAGTTGTCCTCGGAACTGTAGATGCACGTCCACTCGTCGGGCGTGATCTTCGACACCGCATCGTACGGCGCGGGCATCTCGAGATCCTCGGCGCTCTGGTAGCGCACGTCGCCGGTCGGGTTGATCGCGAGGCAGTCGTCGCCGACGCGCACCACCACGACCTCGTCGTCACGCTGCACGATCATGCGCGGCCCGCCGAAATACGCCGGGTTCTCGCGCCGCAGCCGAATCAGCGACGTGTAGTAATCGACCATCGGGCGGAACCGCTGCGCCCGCCGCCAGTCGAGCTGATTGAGCGACGCCGGACTGCAGTACGAGTCGGACACGCCGTGCTTGGTGCGCACGAACTCCTCGCCGCCCAGCATGAACGGCACGCCGGCGGCGGTGAACACGATGCCCGCGGCGAGACGGTTGGCCAGCAGCAGGTCCTCGCATCCTTCGCCGGCCTCGTAGTCGGCCTGCGTGGGCATGCGGCGGCGCACCGCGCACATCTTGTCCCACAGCGTCAGGTCGTCGTGCGCGGACACGTACTGGATGACCTGCCCGACGCTCGCCCGTTCGTTCACGGTGCCGCGCCATGCGTCGGTCGCGTGGCGGATGTCGTCAGCGTAGTCGGCGCACGCGCCGGTCAGGTAGCCGGGCACCCACTGGTAGAAGATGTGGCCGCGGATCGCGTCGCGCGTGGAGTCGCAGAACGCGCCGATGCGCGGGTCGAGGTAGGCCAGCCCGCGCTTGTCGGCGAGGATGGTGCCGGGTTCGAGCGCGGTGGTGCGCGCGGCCCATGGTTCGCCGTGCATGAGGATGTTCACGCCGTCCGGCAACGCGTCGAGCGCGTGGCGGATCGCGTTCATCGTGGTCACGTCGATGAGTCCCATGAGGTCGAAGCGGAAGCCGTCAACGTGGTATTCGCGCGCCCAGTACAGCACCGAGTCGACGATGTACTTGCGCATCATCGGATGTTCGGTGGCGATGTCGTTGGTGCATGCGGAGCCGTCGGCGAACGTGCCGTCGGCGTTGCGGCGCAGCGCGTAGCCGGGGATCATGCGTTCGAACCAGTTGTCGGTGGAGTACATATGGTTGTAGACCACGTCCATGATGACCTTGATGCCGGCCGCGTGCAGCGCCTGGATCATGCGCTTGCATTCGGTGATGCGCGTCGCGCCGTCGAACGGGTCGGTGCTGTACGAGCCTTCCGGCACGTTGTAGTTGAGCGGATCGTAGCCCCAGTTGTAGCCGCGGTTCGGGTCGTCGCGCGGCAGTGATTCGTCGATGGACCCGTAGTCGTAGAACGGCATGAGCTGCACGGCGGTGACGCCCATGTGCTTGAGATACGCCACGCAGGTGGGGAATTCACCCGCGCCGTCGACGCTGGTGTCGTCGTGCGTGAACGCGAGGTAGGTGCCGCGATGCTCGGCGGGGATGCCGCTGTGCGGGTCGTTGCTGAAGTCGCCGATGTGCGTTTCCCAGATGACGAGGTTGCTGATGGGGATCTGCGGGCGGCGGTCGTCTGCCCAGCCGTCGGGGTCGGTGCGGTGCAGGTCGACGACCATGCTGCGGCGGCCGTTGACGCCGGCCGCACGCGCCCACGGGTCGGCGGTGCGGTTGACGGTGCCGCCCGGAAAACGGACGAGATAGTCGTAGTACGTGCCGTGGGATGCGTCGTCGCAGTGGACGAGCCATGTGCCGGCCGTATCGGATGTCAGTTCGTAGGTGGCGATCGGATCGTTCGACGAGGCCTCCGACTCGTCGGCCGATCCGGTGGCGAACAGGCGCAGCGTGACGCCGCTGGCGCTCGGCGCCCACACACGGAACGTCGTGCCGTGTGCGGTGACGGTCGCGCCGAGGTCGTCGCCGGTGTACACGGGATAGGTCGGGCACGGCATGGCCGGGTCGGCCAGGGTGCCTCGTAATGCCGCGGGCGCGGGGATGGTGTTCTCCTTCACCATGATTCCTTTCGTCGTTGCGGATATGCGGATATTTACGAACAACGACGGCTTCCTGTGGCCGTGCTGCTGTCGCACGATCACAGGAAGCCGCTGGTGCGTTGGATGGTTGATGGATGGATACGGGGTGGGGATGGAGCCGGTGCCCTCTGCTCCCCTCAGTCTCACCGCGTTCGACAGCTCCCCTCAGCGAAGGGAGCCCAACGGACCTGCCCTTTTTCATGGCTCCCCTCGCTGAGGGGAGCTGTCAGCGAAGCTGACTGAGGGGAGCGACGCGGCCAGCCCTGCGATTACGGACTCGCCTACGGCTCAGTCCTGCAACAGCGGACCTCGCTACGCTCGGGCTCAATCCTGCCTTCGCTCGCCTATCGGCTCGCTCAGGCTGAGCCTACGGACAGTCCACTGGACTGTCCGTAAGCTCAGCCCTTCACCGAACCGCTCATCGACTCCTGGTAGAAGCGCTGCATCACGATGAACAGAATCGCGATCGGGATCGAGACGAGCACCGCGCCGGCCGCGAACTTCGCGAACCAGTTGTTGATGTACTCCTTCTGCAGCATCAGCCACAGGCCGAGCGAGACGGTGTAGTTGGTCTGCGTGCGGCAGATGACCTTCGCCATCACGAAGTCGAGCCACGGGGTCAGGAAGCCGATGATGGCCTGGTAGACGATCATGGGCTTGCAGATCGGGATGATGATCTTGTAGAACACCTGCAAACGAGTGCAGCCGTCGAGCATCGCGGCCTCGTCGAGCGAGGTCGGGATCGTGTCCATGAAGCCCTTCATCACGTAGAAGCCCGCGCCGGTGCCGGCCGAATACACGAGAATCAGCGCGATGATCGACGTGTTGCCCTCGGTCAGGCCCATCGCCTTGAGGATGAAGTAGATGGCAGTCACGGCCATGATGCCCGGGAACATGCCGAGGATCAGCACCACGTTCATGAACGTCTTGCGCGTGCGGAAGCGCAGACGGCTCATGCAGTACGCCACGGAGAGCACGAAGAAGATCGAGATCACGCACACGAAGCACGCGACGATCAGCGTGTTCATATACATGCGCGGGAAGTTCATGACCGTGCGGTCGGTGAACAGTTCGATGTAGTTGTCGAGCGTGTACGCCTTCGGGAAGAAGGAGCTCTGCGACGGCGACTTGTCCTGGTTGAAGCTTTCCGCGAACACCCACACGACCGGGATGATCCAGATGACTGCCATCACCGCAAGGAACAGGTGGGCCAGCACGTCGCCGAGAATGCGGCGCTTGCGCGCGTCATGGAGCAGGCTGTGCGATTGCGCCTTCTGAATGCTGTGGTTACTCACCGGAATCCCTCCTCATTCTTGTAGGAACCGGAGCTGCGGTAGGTGATGAGCGACACCACCGCGAGCACGATGAAGGTCATGATGCCGATCACGGCACCGAGGTTGTAGTCGCCCTTGTCGACCGTCAGCTTGTACAGCCAGGTGATGAGCAGGTCGGTCTTGCCGGCGGACGCGCCGACCGGCACCGGGTCGCCGGCCGTGAGCAGGTAGATCACGTTGAAGTTGTTCACGTTGCCGGTGAACGTCGTGATCAGGTACGGCGTAAGCACGAAGAAGATGTACGGCATGGTGATCTTGACGAAGATCTGCCACCAGTTCGCGCCGTCGATGCGCGCGGCCTCGTACAGATCGGCCGGAATGTTCTGCAGGATGCCGGTGATCTGCATGATCGTGTACGGGATGCCGATCCACAGGTTGATCACGATGACCGTGACGCGCGCCCACGTCGCGTCGGTCAGGAACGGCAGCGGCGCGTCGATCAGGCCGGCGGATTCGAGCATGCGGTTGATGATGCCCTGCTGGCGCAGCATGGTGCGCATGACCAGCAGCGAGACGAACTGCGGCACGGCGATCGACATGGAGAACACCGCGCGCCAGAAGCCCTTGAAGCGGGTGGTCTTGCGGTTGATGATCATCGCGAAGAACATGCCGAAGAAGAAGTTGAGGAAGGTGGCGAAGAACGCCCACACGAGCGTCCAGATGAGCACCTGCACGAACAGCTGCGCGTTGACGGTGGCGCCGGCGCCGCCCGAGAACACCTGCTTGAACGTGTCGAGGCCGACCCAGTCGAACAGGACGACGTTGCTGTGGTCGTAGTTCGTGAACGCCATCGAGATCATGAAGATCAGCGGCAGCACGGTGAAGACGAGGATGCCGAGCGTCGGCAGGAACATGAGCAGTTCGTGCGCCTTGGCGTCCTTGAGGGTGGCGATGTCGTCCATCAGGGACGGCACCTTGCCGTCGTTGGCTTTGGCGAGGCATTCGGCCTTGTATGCGCAGCGCAGCGAGAGCGTCCACAGGTAGACGAACGCGATGATCGCGACGATCGAGCACACGCCGTACAGCAGGATGATGACCGAGTTGTCGCCGGCGGTGTACTCCCAGTAGCCGTCGACGAGGACCTTGCCCTGCTTCTGCGTGCCCAGGCTCGGCAGTTTGCTCAGATAGCCCGCGCCGCTGGTGACCATGAACGCGATGAACGCGATCTCGCCGGCCAGCAGGAGCAGGCCCTTGACGATTTGCTTGTGCGCGAGGTTGCCCAGACCGAACACGACCGCAGACAGCTTGGTCAGCACGTCGCCCTGGGTCAGCGCGGCCTTCACCGAATACGGCGAAGGAGCCACGTAGTCGGCGCCCATGCGCTTGCGCCGCCTCATCTCACGCGGGGAAAGGGTTGCCGTTGTCATGAAACCCTACCGCCTCTCTCCTTGTAGTGGTTGCATTTGCGTGCTCATCCCCCTTCGTCATGCCCCGTGAAACCGATAAAGCCCGGGTGCCGAACCATATTCAGCGCCCGGACTCTGTCGGCAATGGAGGAGAAGGAGGAGAGGTAAGTTTTGGATGAAACCGCTGTGTTGGTTGAGGCTGCGGAGCGGTTGCGCGGTTTCGTGACATCCGCTCCGCAGTGGCGTACCTTATCGGACCCTCAAGAGTTGGTTCCCCTCGGCTGGGAGGGGATGTTCAGTTATGTGTTGTTTGGATGATTGCCGCCGGACCGGAGTCTGTGTTGCGTGTGGGACCGGCGGCGATCACGATCATTTGGTCTTCGTCATCGCGGCGAGCAGCTTGGCGAAGTCGGCGGCCTTCTGGGCGGCGTTGTCGACGGTGGTTTCCTTGTTCACGATGGAAGCGCCGTAGGCCTTGGCCGGATCCCACCAGTCATTCATGGCCGCGATGGACGGCTGCAGGATGGAGGTGTTGGCGATGGTGTTGATCTGGGCCTGGGCGGCCGGGTCCTTGGCGATGGAGCCGAAGTCGGAGCCGTTGCCCTCGTAGTCGGCGAGGGAGTTGTCGGACGGCACCACGCCGCGCAGATCCCAGTGGAGCTTCTGGGCGTCGGCGGAGCCAAGGAAGGCGGCGAACTGGGAAGCGACCTTGGTGTTCTTGGCGTTCGGGTTGTAGGCCGCGGCCTTGGAACCGGCGAAGGCGTCCATCTGGTACTCCTGGCCATCCACGGTGAACTTCGGCAGCTGCGCGGCGGCGTAGTGGTCGAAGTCGGCCTTGCCGTCCCCATCCTTGTCGGGGGCGAGGATGTCCTTGACGGCGGAGGCGTTCCACGTGCCGGAGAAGTAGGCGTGGACCTTGCCGGCCTTCAGGTTGTCGAGGCCGGAGGTGTCGTCGTCGTTGATGAAGTTGGCGTTGTTGGCCATGTTGACGAGGTACTTGGTCGTGGCGGTGAGCTTGTCGACGTCGACGGTGACTCCCTTGGAGGGGTCGGTCGGGTTGGAGTTGTCGCCGAAGAAGGTCAGGTCGGCGGACTTGGTGAACCACGAGGCCATGTTCCAGCCGTTGGTCATCGGGAAGGAGACGGCGGCCTTGGAAAGCATAGTGCCCCAGTTCTTGACATCGTCCGCGGAGAAGACGGAGGAGTCGTAGTACATGAACCAGGTGTTGGCGGTGTACGGCACGCCGTAGAGCTTGCCGTCGGTTCCGGTCACGGAGTCGACGAGGACCTGGGAGTTCTGCTCCTTGACCTGCTTGGCCTCGTTTTCGCCTAGCTCGCCGATGGCGCCGGCCTTGACCAGCGTGCCCAGCTGATCGTTCGCGAACATGTAGACGTCGGCGGCGGCGGCCGGATCGGCGGTCACGGTCTTGGACGCGTCGGCTTCGGAGACGACGTCGTTCTTCCACGTGATCTTGTAGTCCGGGTGGGCTTCCTCGAACTTCTTCTCGACCTGGGCCAGCCAGGACTCGGAGCCGTCCTTGCCCTTGGCCTGGTCTTCCTGCGGGGCCCAGACGCTCAGGGTGACCTCGGTGGTGCCGGAGGTCTTGTTTTCGCCGCCGGCGTTGTTGGTGGTGCCGCCGCACGCGGCGAGCGGCAGCAGCATGGAGGCGGCAGCGGTGAGGCCGAGAGCCTTCTTCCAGTTGATCTTCATCGATCGTCCTTTCTTTTGGTTACTTGACATGCTCAAGTTGACGTTTCCCTCTGGATGCACACGTTGGAGTTCGTTTGCAAACCCCGAAGTTGCATACGTTCACATCAGCGTGATAATCACTGTTGACGCTTGCTTATTCAACTTCTTTGCTGTGCATCAGTGGTTCACACTATAGCACACGTTTGCATACGTTTGCAATTCTTGCGGCGAGGTATTATTGCAAACGATAGTCAATCGGCGACCAAACCCCAGCAAAATCAAGGATCCAGCCCATGTCCACATCGCGACACACCCCAAACGTGGCCCCTACTCCCCCGTCATCCACCCCTACGAACCCATCGACAGCCGGCGAGCGCGACCGCAGCTGGCTTGATACGGCCGTATGCTATGAAATCTATCCGCAATCGTTCGCAGACTCGAACGGCGACGGTATCGGCGACATCCCGGGCATCATCAGCCGTCTTGATTACGTTCGCAGTCTCGGCTGCAACACGCTGTGGCTCAACCCGCTGTTCGACTCCCCCTTCAAGGACGCCGGCTACGACGTACGCGACTACACGCGCGTCGCCGACCGCTACGGCACCAACGACGACCTGATCGACCTGTTCGCCGCCGCCCACGCGCGCGGCATGCACGTCCTGCTCGACCTCGTCCCCGGCCACACCAGCGAAGAACACGAATGGTTCCGCGCCTCCGCCCAGCCCGATCCCGCCGACCGCGGCGACCTGTCCGAACGCTACATCTGGACCGACTCGTGGATCGCCGGCGGCGACGGCCTGCCGTTCATCGGCGGCGAAACCCCACGCGACGGCACCTACATCATCAACTTCTTCAAATGCCAGCCCGCGCTCAACTACGGCTTCGCGCACCCGCAACGGGCATGGCAGCGGCCGGCGCTCGGCCCCGACGCCCTCGCCACCTGCGACGCGATGGTCGACGTCATGCGGTTCTGGCTGTCGCGCGGCGCGGACGGCTTCCGTGTCGACATGGCCGACAGCCTTGTCAAACAGGACGACGACGGCAAGCCGTACACCATCCGCACCTGGCAGTACATGTTCTCGAAGATCCGCCCCGAATTCCCGGGCGCCGCGTTTGTCTCCGAATGGGGGCGGCCGGTCGAGTCCATGCAGGCCGGCTTCGACATGGACTTCTACCTCGACTGGCGCTGGGACGGCAATCCGAACGGCTACAACATGCTGCTGCGCAACACCGATACGCCGCTCGAGCACGACGGCGATCTCAGCTATTTCAACGCCGACTCGGGCGCTTCGATCAAGCCGTTCCTCGACCAGTACCTGCCGCAGCTGCGCGACTGCGAGCGCGCGGGCGGCTTGTTCGACCTGATCACCTGCAACCACGACACGCGCCGGCTCGCGCCGCGACTGACCGAACGGGAATGCAAGATCGCGTTCGGCATGCTGCTGACGATGCCGGGATGCCCGTTCATCTACTACGGCGACGAGATCGGGATGCGGTACCGGGAACTGCCGACGAAGGAGGGCGGGTACACGCGCACCGGCAGCCGCACGCCGATGCAGTGGGACGGCGGCGTGGCCAACCTTGGGTTTTCCACGGCACCGGCCGGAGACCTGTATCTGCCGGTCGAGTCGGCGGATGGAGCCGAGTGCGACGGCGTTCCTACGGTCGCGTCGGAATCCGCGCGCGGGGATTCGCTGTACCACTGGGTGAAGTCGCTGCTGGCACTGCGCGCCGATGCGCCGGCACTACGATCCGACGCCGGCTTCGAACCGGTCGCCGCCCCCGAGGACGGCCGCGCCTTCGCCTACCTGCGCACGGCCGCCGCCACAGCGACGCGCGCCGACGGAGCCGCAACATCCGCTGCGCCATGCGGCGGCAACCTCGGCGCAGCGGCGCACCGCAGTGCCGAGGCAGCAGCAGCGTCTGCGCAATCTGGCAAGTCCATGCTCATCGCCATGAACCCGGGCCGAGCCACCGAGACGATCACCGTTCCCGCTCAACTCGGCGATTCCCCCACCATCATCCGCTCCCTCGGCGATCCCGTTCTGGCCGGCCCGTCGGACATCATCCCGAACGGTCCGACCGCCACCGCCCCGCGCACCCTCATCCTCCCGCCCCAGTCCTTCGCCATCCTCGCCTAGCCACCCCCCCTCAACGGACATACAGCCGATTTGGGTGGGCGAAACGGCTGTATGTCCGTGAGGGGTGAGGTTGACGGCGTTCAGAACGCGGCTGAACGTTGATTCCCGTCCCTTTAACGGACATACAGCCGTTTTGCCCACCCAAATCGGCTGTATGTCCGCCAGACCACCTCACAACACCACGATATTGCAAACGATGTCAATACGCGGTAAGGTCGATATGCCAGCATCGCGCACACCTCGTGCACGCCATGCGCACCATCGCGTCGCACCGTCGCGGCATCACGGCGACACCATCCCCCACATGAGCCAGAGCAAGGGAGAACCCTCATGAGCACCACACCGGAACCACACCAGCCAACCGCGGAACAACCCGCAACAAACGCTGTAAAATCAACGATCCAAACCGAAAGCGCAGCCCGCCTCTCCCGTCCGCTCATCCAACTCGCCAAGGCCGGCGGCGTGGCCACGTCGTACATCGACCAGCTCGGCACCTACGTCGAAATCGACGACGACGTGCTGGTCGACGTGCTCGGCGCACTCGGCATCGACGCCACCAGCAACCACGCCATCACCGAGTCACTCGCCCGTCTCGAGGCCGAATCCAGCAAACGTTTGCTTTCCGAATCAACGATCGTCGCACCGCTCGGCAAACCGACCACCATCACCCTGCACTGCGCGCACGGCGAGGAGCCGACCGCATCCATCGCGCTCGAAAACGGCCGCACGCTACGCAGCGAACTCGCCGACATCCTGCCCGACGTCAACTCGTCCGACTGGTTCCTGCTGCTGCCCGACAACCTACCGATGGGCTACCACACGCTGCACGTCGAAGCCGGCGAGCGCCAGGCCGACGCCACGCTCATGGTCGCCCCCGAACGCATCGCCCTGCCGGACGCCGTCGCCGCACGGCCGCGCTGGGGCTGGATGGCACAGCTGTACGCCGAACGGTCCGCCGCATCGTGGGGCGTGGGCGACTACGGCGATCTGAAACAACTCGCCGCCGACGCCGGCGCGAAGTCCGGCGCCGACTTCCTCCTCATCAACCCGATCCACGCCACCGCGCCGATCCCACCGCTCGAGCCGTCGCCGTATCTGCCGGAATCGCGGCGTTTCCTGAACGTCACGTACATCCGACCGCAGGACATCCCCGAATACGCGGAGCTGCCGGCCGACGCACGCGAGCGCGTGGACGCGTTGCACGCGTCGGTCGCCGCACGCAACGACAGCCCGGAGCCGTTGGATCTCAACGCATCCTGGGAGGCGAAACGCATCGCGCTGCGCATCATCTTCGACCAGCCGCGCAGCAACCTGCGTGAGGCCGCGTTCGACCGGTTCAAGCGCGAGGCCGGCCCGGATCTCGACGCGTTCGCCGCATGGTGTCTGGCGTTCGAGGTGTGGGGCGCGCCGTGGGAGCCGAATTCGTGGTTCGAACGGTATGATCGCGCGTCGCCCGAGGTGGCCGATCTGGTGCGGAATCATGCCGACCTGTTCGAGTTCAACCGTTGGCTGCAGTGGATCGCCGACGAGCAGGTCGCGGCCGCACAGACCGCCGCGAAGGAGTCTGGCATGGCGCTCGGTCTCATGCAGGACATGGCCGTGGGCGTGCACGCACTGGGCGCGGACGCGTGGTGGAATCCTGAGCGGTTCGCGATCGGCAGCGTCACCGTCGGCTGCCCGCCGGACTTCTACAACCAGCAGGGGCAGGACTGGGGCCAACCGCCGTTCAATCCGCGCTATCTGGAGCGCACCGGCTACCGCGTGTACCGCGAGATGGTGCATTCGGCGTTCGCGCACGCCGGCGCGGTGCGCATCGACCATATCCTCGGCCTGTTCCGGTTGTGGTGGATTCCGCGCGGCAAGGGCGCGAAGGGCGGCGCATACGTGATGTACAACCACGAGGCGATGCTCGCCGTGCTGTCGATCGAGGCGACGCGCGCGAACGGTATGGTGATCGGCGAGGACCTTGGCACGGTGCCCGATTACGTGCGGACGGTACTCGCCGATCACGGTGTGCTCGGTACCGACGTGGAATGGTTTTCGCGCGTGGATAATTCGCCGAACGCTGGCGATCCGTACGCGCCGCCGAGCGACTATCGCCGGCAGTCGATGGCGTCGGTGACCACGCATGATCTGCCGCCGACCGCGGGATATCTCGAGTTTGAGCATGTGAAGTTGCGCGAGGAGCTGGGACTGCTGTCGACGAGCGTCGAGGAGTTTCAGGAGTCGGCGAGCGCGGAACGGCAGGCGATGCTGGATCTGCTGGTGTCTGGTGGATGGCTGGATGCCGCGGCAGCGGCCGATGTGCCGGCGCATGAGCAGGAGGTCGTCGAGGCGATGCATCGGATGCTGACGAAGACGCCGTCGGTGCTGCGTCAGGCGACGCTGATGGATGGCGTCGGCCAGCATCGCGCGGTGAATCAGCCCGGCACGTCGACGGAGTATCCGAACTGGCGCATTCCATTGACGGACGCCGCCGGTCATGTCGTCCACACCGACGAGATCTTCGTCAATCCCCGTGTCCTCTCCCTGGCCGCCGTCATGAACGCCTAAACCACTGCCTCCGGGCGCATTCGTTCCCTTCCTCTCAACGGACATACAGCCGAAAACATACCCGGAATCGACTGGATGTCCGTTGGGAGTGTGGGCATTGTCCCCGTGCAGCAGGATTGTCCGGCGCCCTGAAGCCCTTCCTCTTAACGGACATACAGCCGAAAAGGGCGTTGAAAACGGCTGTATGTCCGTTGAAGGATGGAGCTGTAACACGCCAGAGCCGTCCACAGGGAATGCCCCGCTCACACCTACGGACATACAGCCGTTTTCGGCACCCTTTTCGGCTGTATGTCCGTTAAGAGGCTGTCACCGGTACCGTCGCAACGCGCGTTCCATGATCGGCACGTGCAGCATCAGCACGGCCCCATACCCCAGAATCAGCAGCAGCGGCGCACCGCCCGGCAGATAGATCACCGACGCGACCACCAGCACCACGAACACCACGTCGATCACGACGACCGCCAACGTACTGACCACGTTCGTCACACCGAATACGTACGCATTCGCCAACGTATGCAACACGTCGTTCTCGAACCGCGCCTGCAACACGAACACCCACTCGAACCCGATCACCCACAGAATCGTCAGCCCGAACTTCGGCACCAGCAGCGGCGTGATCTGCAACACGACCCACGCATACGCCAGCCCCGCACCGACCGCCAGAAACGGCAGCCACAGCAGCGTCGCGGCGACAACGTTGTCACGAAACGCACGGAAATAGTTCGCCGTCACATGCCCCTCGCCATCCAGCGAACGACGTGCGGCGTCGTACCCAGCCGTCACGGACGCGCCGATCGTCACCAGCGGAATGCTGGTCACGACCATCAGCACATTGATCCAAATCGCATCGACGACATCCGCCATGCCGCGCATCAGCCACGAATCCGGAGAGAGCATATTCATCGCATCCCAGCTTTCCCGCCGCCCATCCGACGCGCGGCGTCACTGCGCCCATTGTATCGGCAATCCGCACGCCATCCCGCACCGAACCACCGCACCGAACCACCGCGCATTCACCACGCCACCACCCGTCGTCATCGACCCATAATGATATCGTTTTCATAAAACCGCAGTAAATAAATGACGTCACCAACATCACCGTTGATGCAACCGGTTGCAACCCCCCCGGCCAACCGCAGCGTCACCCATGGAGAAAGGACCCAAGCATGACGGCGAACAACCTCCGCGACGACTGGTGGAAGCAGGCGGTCGTCTACCAGATCTACCCGCGCAGCTTCAAGGACGTGAACGGCGACGGCCTCGGCGACATCGCCGGCGTCACCGAGAAGATGGACTATCTCAAGGACCTCGGCGTGGACGCGATCTGGCTCAGCCCGTTCTACCCGTCCGACCTCGCCGACGGCGGCTACGACGTGATCGACTACCGCAACGTCGACCCGCGCCTCGGCACCATGGCCGACTTCGACCAGATGGCCAAGGCCGCGCACGAGGCCGGCATCAAGGTCATCGTCGACATCGTGCCGAACCACACCGCCAACAAGCACGTCTTCTTCAAGGAGGCCCTCGCCGCCGCGCCAGGCAGCCCCGAACGCGACCGCTACATCTTCCGCAACGGCCGTGGGCAGAACGGCGAACTGCCGCCGAACGACTGGCAGTCGCTGTTCGGCGGCCCCGCGTGGGAGCAGGTGCCGGACGGCCAGTGGTACCTGCACATCTTCGCCAAGGAGCAGCCGGACGTCAACTGGCAGAACGCCGACATCCACGAGGAGTTCAAGAAGACGCTGCGCTTCTGGTCCGACCACGGCACCGACGGCTTCCGCATCGACGTGGCGCACGGCCTCGCCAAGGACCTCGAGTCCATTCCGCTCGCCGACCAGCCGGCCGACAGCGTGCAGCAGGTGCTCTGCCACGACGGCACGAGCCCGCTGTGGGATCGTGCGGAGGTGCACGACATCTACCGCGAGTGGCGCGAGGTGTTCAACGAGTACGATCCGCCGCGGTTCGCGGTCGGCGAGGCGTGGGTCGTGCCCGAACACCAGCACCTGTACGCGAGCACCGACGAGCTCGGTCAGGTGTTCAACTTCGAGTTCGCGGAGGCCAACTGGATGGCCGACGACTTCCGCACCGCCATTCAGCGCGGTCTCGACGCGGCCGCAGAGACCGGCGATTCGACCACCACGTGGGTGATGAACAACCATGACGTGCCGCGCAGCCCGTCGCGCTACGGCCTGCCGCAGGTCAAGGACACGTCGTACCACCAGCTCGTGCACGACTGGCTGCTGCGCAACGGCGAAAGCTACGTCGAGGACCGCACGCTGGGTGCGCGCCGCGCCCGCGCCGCCGTGATGATGGAGGCCGGCCTGCCCGGTTCGATCTATGTGTATCAGGGCGAGGAACTCGGCCTGCCGGAGGTCGCGGACATTCCGTGGGACCGGCTGGAGGATCCGACGCCGTTCAATACGCTGCGCAACTTCACCGACAAGGGCCGCGACGGCTGCCGCGTGCCGTTGCCGTGGGATTCGACCGATACGCCGGCCGTGGCGAACTGGTCCAAGCAGCTGCCGCACGAGTTCGGCACGGGCGCTTCGTTCGGCTTCTCGCCGGCGACGCGGGCGGACGGTGCCGGCGAGCCTGCGGACGATCCGCACCTGCCGCAGCCGATGTGGTTCAAGGACTATGCGGTGGACGTCGAGTCCGCGGACGACGGGTCGATGCTGAATCTGTATCGTCGCGCGTTGGCGTTGCGTGCGGAACTGCTGACGGCGACCGGCGACACGGAGTCGTTCGACTGGATCGACGCAGGCGATGCGGTGATCGCGTACAGCCGCCCGGCGGCGGTCGACGGCGGTGCGAACGATGGCACGAATGCGAACGATACTGCACACGATGCGGCCGGCGAGCGTACGTTCGTGTCGGTGACGAACTTCGGTACCGATCCGGTGGTGTTGGACGAGTTGGTTGACGGCGGCGAGGTGATCCTGACGTCCGCCCCGCTCGAGGACGGCATGCTGCCGACCGACGCGACGGCCTGGCTGCTGCGGTAAAGTAGCCACCCTCCTCGTTATAACGGACATACAGCCGATTTCAGTATCGAAATCGGCTGTATGTCCGTTAATGTATAGGGCTATTCCGTGATGTATAGGGCCATATGACGACTTCTCGCGCGGCCCTGAGCGCCCATTCCGCAACCCAGGCCAGACCCGGACCTCACCCCTCTTAACGGACATACAGCCGATTTCGATACTGAAATCGGCTGTATGTCCGTTAAGGAAGAAGCCCTTACCGCCCAGGGAAGCGGACTCGCCTACGGCGAACGTTGGCTGCTCGGCGGCGAAGCCGCCTCGCTACAGGTGCCGTAAAGGGCTGACATAGTCAGCCCTTTACGGCACCTGTCATCACACCCTTCACAATGTACTTCTGGCAGATCAGATAGAACGCGATGATCGGCACAATCGCAAGCACCAAGCACGCCATCATCGCGCCCATGTCAACCGAACCGTAGCCGCCCTTGAGATACTGCACGGCGACGGAGATCGTCTTGTACTTGCCCAGATCGAGCGTCAGATACGGCAGCAGGTAGTCGTTCCAGATCCACATAGCCTGCAGGATCGCGACGGACACGATCGACGGCTTCATGATCGGCACGACGATCTGGAAGAAGATGCGCGGCACCGACGCGCCGTCGATCATCGCGGACTCCTCGAGCGAGGCCGGAATGCCCTTGACCACGCCGGTGAAGATGAACACCGCAAGGCCCGCGCCGAAGCCGAGATACACGAAGCACAGCCCCCACGGGGTGTTGAGCTTCAACGTGTCCGCGATCTTCGACAGCGTGAACATGACCATCTGGAACGGCACGATCATATTGAACAGGAACAGCGTATACAGCAGTTTCGCCGCCCAGTTGTTCACGCGCACGATCCACCACGCGCACATCGAGGTGCACAGCAGAATCAGCACCACCGAGCCGACCGTGATGAGCAGCGTCCAGCCGAAGCTGGCGAAGAAGTCGGTCGTCTCAATGCCGCGCGTATAGTTCTCCAGACCGACGAACGCCTTACCCATCGGCAGCGAGAACGCGTTGCGCGAGATGTACGCCTTCTGCTTGAACGAGTTGATGAACACGAGGACGATCGGGAACACCCACGCGATCGAGATGAGCGAGAACAGGACCGTCCATGCGGCGGCGTGCTTGGGTTTCTCGGAGTTCATCAGGCCTCCACCTCCTTGCTCGTGGTGAGCTTGTTCTGGATGAGCGCGACGACGGCGACGAGCACGAAGAACAGCACGGCCTTCGCCTGGCCGACGCCCTCCCAACCGACGCGTCCGTAGAACGTGCGGGTGATGTTCATCGCGAGACCTTCGGAGAGGTTGCTCGGGGCGCCGTTGGTGAGCGCGAGGTTCTGGTCGTACAGTTTGAACCCGTTGGTGACGCACAGGAACGAGCACACGGTGATCGACGGCATCATGAGCGGGATGATGATCTTGAACATGGTCTGCGATCCGCTCGCGCCGTCGACCGCGGCGGCCTCGAGCACGTCGGTCGGCAGCGACTGCATGCCGGCGATGTAGATGATCATCATGTAGCCGATCTGCTGCCAGCTCACGAGGATCACGAGTCCCCAGAAGCCGTAGCTGGCCTTGTAGGTCAGCGAGCGCGCCCAGTGCGCGAGCACGCCGTTGAGCAGCAGCATCCAGATGTAGCCGAGGATGATGCCGCCGATCAGGTTCGGCATGAAGAAGACGGACCGGAAGATGTTCGAGCCTTTGATGGCCTTGGTGAGCATGTACGCGATCGCGAACGCGGCCACGTTGATGATGACGGTCGTGACGACGGTGAGCGCGGTCGAGAAGCCAAGCGCGTGCAGGAACTCCTTGTCTTTGAACGCGCGCGCGTAGTTCTTGAGGCCGACGAATTCGGCGTCGGTGACGGTGGTGAACTTGCAGAAGCTCAGGTACACGCCCATGATGAACGGGACCACGAACCCGATGATGAATGCTGCGAACGTTGGCAACGCGAACAGCGCCCACCATTTGCGTATCGCTTTGCCGGACATGCTGATCATAGTGCGCCCGCTTTCGTGACGTCCGACGGCGCCGTTGCGTCCGGAGACGAGGGTTGTGCTGTTGTCACTGTTACTCCTTGAAATCCGTATGCACGACACCGTGCGCGGGTGGGGGATGGATAGGACAGGGACGGGTTCGCGGCCGCCGTGGCCGACGGAACGTCGTCGTTGTCCACAGGATAACGCCGCACACAACGAATGTCAAACGTTGTCATTTTGACGTGTGTTTCAGTCGTATCTACAACGTACGCAAACAGAGCAAGTCGATCATAAATCGTTGATTTTTCAACGTAATTGACACACATAGTACGCAACTTCGCACTATTGCGAGCGTTTGCAAATACAACCGCATGCAAACGCTTGCCGTTTGCTGTACCATGGAACCATTGGCATAAAGGGGTTGATATGAGCGCATCCATCCAGGACGTCGCGCAGGCCGCGCACGTCTCCATCTCCACGGTCTCCCGTTCGTTCACACGTCCCGACCTCGTCTCCGCAAAGACGCGCGAGAAGGTGCTGCGCATCGCCGACGAACTGAACTTCTCGTTGTCCCGCTCGGCCGCGGCCCTGAAATCAGGCCGTTCGCTGCGCATTGCACTGCTCATGAGCGACCATATCAAACTATGGTTCTCCGCGTCCGTGATCGAAGGCCTGAACCAGGTGCTGCATGCCGAAGGCTACGACATTTCGATCTTCCAGATCTCCAGCATCGAGGAGCGCAAGGAGTTCTTCGACATGCTGCCCGTGCGGCGCAACGCCGACGCGGTAATCGTCGCCTCGTTCGACATCGATAACGACGAGATCGCGCAGCTGGCCACCATCGGCGTGCCGATCGTCGGCATCAACTCGGTGCTCGCCAAGGAGCGCGGCTTCACGGCGGCCGTCAACATCGACGACGTGCAGGGGTCGCGCCTCGCCGCACGGCACCTCATCTCGCTCGGCCATCGCAACATCGCGTACGTGAAAACCAGTCGCGAAGTGTCGCTGCACTTCAGCGTGCAACAGCGATTCGACTCGTTCATGGACAGCTGCCGGGCCGAAGGCGTCGAGCCGCGCGTGCTCGTCGCGAACGAGGACCGCGACCGCATCAGCCACATCGTCACGCAACTGCTCAGCCTCGACGAGATGCCCACGGCCATCGCCTGCCAGGAGGACGGCATCGCGATACCGCTGCTGTTCCAGCTCGAACGCAACGGTCTGTCCGTGCCCGGCGACGTGTCGATCACCGGCTACGACGACAGCTTCTACTCGCACGACGTCGGACTGACGACGATCCGGCAGGATCCGGTCGACATGGCCGAACGCGCCGCACGCATGACGCTCGATCTGATCGACGGACGCACGCCGGACGAGCCGTTCCAGCTGTTTCCGGCGCAGCTGGTCGTGCGTGCCTCCACCGCCCGTCACGCGTAACGCGTATGCCGCACGCAGCGCTGCCACGTACGGCATACGGCCTTCCGCACATCACGCGCGTCTCTTCCTCAGCTCAACGCGTCATTCCCAGTTCAACGTCTCGTTCCGCATGCCCCTCCCTCTAACGGACATACAGCCGATAACCCACCCGGAATCGGCTGTATGTCCGTTATTAATTGCGACATTCCGTCACCAACGCAAACCCAACCATCTCACTTCACCCCTCACCCTCCACCCTCCACCCTTCTCACTTCACACTTCACATCACGCCCGTCTCTCCAACGGACATACAGCCGATTTCACCCCATGAATCGGCTGTATGTCCGTTAGGGAAAAACGCATCCGCACGCACGCACAACAAAAAGTCGGGCACCGCACAAACCACCATGCGGTACCCGACCTATCTGTTGCGTTCCCCCAGTCGCGGCGCTCCGAGAGAAGGAGTGAACTCGCAGCGCCGCCCCGACTCGGGTTCAGGTGAACTCAGTGCGAGTTCTCGTATTCGGAGGCCCAGCCGTCGACGAACGCGGTCTTGACCGCATCCCAGTCGCCGGTGCCCTGGGCGTACTGCAGCAGCGCCTGGCCGACGCCGTTCTTCCACTCTTCGGACGGCATCATGGTGAAGTTCCACGAGACGGCGGTCTTGCCGGACTTCTGGTCCTCGACGGCGGCCTGCGTGAGCGGATTGTCGGAGGTCACGTCGTCGAAGGTCTTGAACGGCGTGGTGAAGCCCATGTCGGTGGACAGCGACTTCTTGCCGGTGTCGGAGGTGATGACCCACTTCAGGAAGTCCTCGGTGGCCTTCTTGTCGGCGTCGGAGGCCTTCTCGTTGATGCACCAGTAGTTCTCGGAACCGGTCGCGAGGCCCTGGTTCTCTTCGCCCTTGGCGCCGATGTAGATCGGCATCATGCCGAGCGAGTCGGCGCTCATGCCGGCCTTCTGCAGGTCGGTCCACGCCCAGGTGCCGTTCTGGTAGAACGCGGCCTCGCCGAGCGCGAATTCGGAGTTCGCGTCGTCGCCGGTCTTGGAGCTCAGCTGGGTCGGCTCGGTGGTGGAGTCAGTGATGTACAGGTCGAAGATCTTCTTGTAGTTCGGCAGGTAGGTGCCCTTGATGGTCGCCGGCTGCTCGGTGACGTTGTCGTCCTTGAACTCGTAGTACAGCGGCAGGTTGGCGAGGTGCGTCTTGAAGCGCCAGTCGGAGCTGGAGTCGAAGCCGGCGGACGTGAACGCGCCCTTGATGCCGAGCTCGTCCTTGCGGGCCTGCATGTCGTCGGCCACGGCCTTGAGCGTGTCGAAGTTGTCGATCTCGTCCATGGACGTCGCCTTCGCACCGTCGAGCGCGAAGTACTTGTTGAGGATGTCCTTGTTGTAGATGATGCCGTAGGTCTCCATCACGTACGGCACGCCGACGACCTTGTCGCCGTCCTTGAGCGCGACGTCCTGGTTGGTGAGCTCCTTGTAGACGTCGGTGTCGGTCATGTCGGCGGTGTACGACTTCCAGTTCTGGTAGCCGACCGGGCCGTTGACCTGGAACAGCGTGGGCGCGTCGGTCTTGGCGATCTCGGACTTCAGGGTCTGCTCGTAGGTGCCGGACGCGGCGGTCTGCACCTTGACCTCGGTGCCGGTTTCCTTGGTGTATTCCTTGGCCAGCGCGGTCCACTGGTCGGCAGCTTCCGGCTTGAAGTTCAGGTAGTAGACCTTGCCTTTGGCATCGTCCGACGAGTTGGAGCTGTTGCCGCATGCGGCAAGTGCGCCGATCGACATCGCGGCGATCGCGACCATGCCCACCGTGGATTTGAACGTACGATTCATCCTCGAACCTTTCTTCTGTTGCGGTTCCGTTGTTCCGGCACCGCGTACGGATTCGGTACCGCCGTGGTACCGTTACGTGTTCCGACATGCACTATTGTGCGCCATGTTCATGGTTTTTGCAAACGATAGCATTCGCGCGATAGGCTTACGCTGACGTATTTTGCAAGTATTTTTGCAGTATTATTGCCTCTCTTACGTCTTTTCTCAGGCAGATTTATGCAAACATTCGCAGTGATGTTTACGCTCTCACGTTACGTTTTCTGCAAACGTAATCATTCATTGATATGAGACCATATGACTGATCCACCGCTGATCCTGATACCCCACGATCGGCGTGTCGTCGCCGCATCCGCTACTTCAACGGACATGCAGCCGATTCGGGCGGGAAATCGGCTGGTTGTCCGTCAAGGAGAAGCGACATAAGGAGAGCGGAGGCGGTGAAAGCATTCCTGCTGCGGGTCCTCTCCGATCCTCTCTCAGCCCCTAAACATGCTCCACGCTCTCCCTCGGCCTCCTTCCCCTACAACGGACAACCAGCCGATTTCGACGTCTAATCGGCTGGTTGTCCGTTGTAGGGAGAGGGCGGCATCGTGGGCGGGCCGTGCAACGGCATACTTCCAGACGCATGCGACTCCGCATCAGGGCTGTGGATACAATGGGCGCATGACCGATTTTCAGTCCGAATCGACCGCCGACCGCATCGTCGCCGGATTCGACCGCATCAATGAGAAGGTGGACGCCATGCGTGCGGAACGTATCAATGACCCGGATTCTCTTGGTGACAAGCTGCTTAAAGCGGCGCTGCCGTCCGTGGCGGGCTTCATCGCCGGTAAACTGTTCACGCTGGCATGGAATCACGGTGTGGCGCGTCGTCGCGGATTGCGACCGACCAGCGATGGTACGTTGGGCGACGGCGTAGTGGATGATAAGGAAAGTCTGCTGGCCAGCCTGATGTTCTCCGCGCTGTCCGCGTCGATTGGCGCCGTGGTGTCGCAACTGTCCGATCGTGGATCGCAAGCGATTGTCAATCGTCGTCACCGCAAGCACAACACCCGCTGACGCAGGGATCCTTTCCCTCTCTCTCCTTCTCAACGGACAACCAGCCAATTACGGCGCTGTAATCGGCTGGTTGTCCGTTAGATAGAGGTATCGCATCACGTACACAGGCATAGCCGTGCAACAGTCAATGAATCAACGATAAACACCAGTCAGCCGTATAACGGTCTTGTCGTAGGCGACTTTCTCCCTTTATAACGGACATCCAGCCGATCATGACCCTATAATCGGCTGGATGTCCGTTGAGAGTGGCGCATATAAGCGGACAGATTTCACGGCTAACGACGACGCGGCTTGTAGCCTTTCTTGCGACTGTGCGGCTTGAGTTCCTGATTCAGCGGTACCGCGCGGTAACTGGTTCGCGGATCGCGATGCGTCAGATGCCAGGTTCCGCAATACTCGCACCGATACACCCACAGTTCAGTACCGCGTTCGATGAAGCTTTGATCGGCGGCGCGCTGGGCCGTCGCCTTATCGTGATACATGATCTTGTTCGACTCGGTACAGCGTTTGGGCGTGAAATAGTGCATAATACCACCGAGTGTAGGGTGTTCCTTTGCCATTTGGAATGACGATGCTGTGTGTGGATACAAATCGAGGCCTTCCGGGAGCAGACGCTCAACCGAAAGACCTCGATCATGCAAGTTGAATGCGGCGGCGTGCTACTCTCCCACACCCTATCGAGTGCAGTACCATCGCCGTGCCAGGCCTTAGCTTCCGGGTTCGGAATGGGACCGGGCGTCTCACCTGGGCCATGACCGCCGCAAATCTATAAT